>JBJHBI010000012.1:0-78507 GCA_050485405.1 Salinarimonadaceae bacterium | reverse complement strand
TCGTGCATTCGTCCTTCGTGGCCTATCCGGTGCCGCGCAATCTGAACTACATGTGGACCTTCGGCGCGATCCTCATGATCATGCTGGTCCTGCAGATCGTCACCGGCATCGTGCTCGCCATGCACTATACGCCGCATGCCGACCTGGCCTTCTCCTCGGTCGAGCACATCATGCGCAACGTGGAATACGGCTGGCTGATGCGGTATCTGCACGCCAACGGCGCTTCGATGTTCTTCGTCGCGGTCTATATCCACATGTTCCGCGGCCTGTATTACGGCTCCTACAAGGCGCCGCGCGAAGTGCTCTGGATCCTCGGCGTGATCATCCTGCTGCTCATGATGGCCACGGCGTTCATGGGCTACGTGCTGCCCTGGGGCCAGATGTCCTACTGGGGTGCCACCGTGATCACCAACCTGTTCTCGGTGGTCCCGGTCGTCGGCGACACCATCGTGACCTTCCTCTGGGGCGGTTACTCGGTGGGCAATCCGACGCTGAACCGCTTCTTCTCGCTGCACTATCTCCTGCCCTTCATGATCTTCGGCGTGGTCCTGCTCCACGTCTGGGCGCTGCACGTGCCGGGTAACAACAACCCCGCCGGCATCGACGTGAAGACCAAGAAGGACACCGTGCCGTTCCATCCCTACATGACGGTGAAGGACACCTTCTCGGCGACGCTGTTCATCCTGGTCCTGTGCTGGTTCGTCTTCTACATGCCGAACTACATGGGCCATGCCGACAACTACGTGCCGGCCGATCCGTCCATCACCCCGTCGCACATCGTGCCCGAATGGTACTTCCTGCCGTTCTACGCGATCCTGCGTGCCATCCCGAATGCGCTCTTCGGCGTGATCGCCATGTTCGCCGCCATCGCGGTGCTGGCCTTCCTGCCCTGGCTCGATACGTCGCGGGTGCGCTCGGGCTCCTACCGTCCGCTCTTCAAGCTCTTCTTCTGGCTCTTCGTCGCCGTGAATCTGGGGCTGGGTTATCTCGGTGCGGCGCCGGCGGAAGGGATCTACGTGATCTGGGCGCGTATCCTGACGGTCCTCTACTTCGCGCACTTCTTCGTCTTCCTGCCGCTGCTCGGGCTGCTCGAGAAGCCGAAGCCGCTGCCGAATTCGATCGCGGAATCGGTCTTGAAGAAGAGCGGATCCGGCATGCCGCAGGGCGCCGCCGCGAAGCCTCAGGACGCGTGAGGTCAGCCACACCTGACCGCGCCCCCTTCCGGGAGGCGCGGTCGCGACGGGACAGATGAAAAATCAGGGTTCGTGACAATGAAGAAGACCCTCCTCCTCGCCGGCGCTCTGGTCGCCGCCCTCGCCATGCCGAGTGGTGCCGCTGTCGCTGCCGGGGATTACGTGACGCCGCCGCGCCATACCTGGAGCTTCTCCGGGCCGTTCGGCACCTTCGATCGCGAGCAGCTGCAGCGCGGCTTCCTCGTGTTCCGCCAGGCCTGCGCGTCCTGCCATGGGCTGCAATACGTCTCCTTCCGTAACCTGGCCGAGCCGGGCGGGCCGGAATTCTCCGTCGGGCAGGTCGAGGCGCTCGCCGCCGATTTCCGCATCGTCGATGGTCCGGATTCCTCAGGCGACATGTTCGAGCGTCCCGGCGAGCTGTCGGATCGCTGGCCCAATCCCTTCCGCAACAAGCAGGAAGCGGCTGCCGCCAATGCGGGCAAGGCCCCGCCCGATCTCTCCGTGATGGCCAAGGCCCGGACTTTCGAGCGTGGTTTCCCCTGGTTCATCACCGACATGTTCACCCAATATACCGAGAACGGCGTCGACTACATCAACGCCTTCCTGCAGGGCTATGTCGATCCGCCGGAGGATCTCGAAATTCTCGCGGGCAACCACTTCAACCTTTATTATCCCGGCCAGATCGTCGCCATGCCGAACGTCCTTTTCGACGGCGGCATCTCCTACACGCCGGAAGGCTCCGACCGCCCGGTCGCGCCCGAAACCGTGGCGCAATACGCCGAGGACGTCACCGCCTTCCTGATGTGGACGGCGGAGCCGCATCTCGAGCAGCGCAAGCGCATCGGCTTCCAGGTGATGCTGTTCCTCATCGTCTTCGCGGGTCTTCTGTATTTCACCAAGAAGAAGATCTGGGGCCGTCTCGGCGAGGATGGCGCGCCGGAATACCGCGCCTGACACTTCCGATCCGTCACGAATCGATTATCCCCCGGGCTCCGTCCGGGGGATTTTTTGTCGCCGCACCGACCCGCGCGCGATGACCGGGTTCGGGCTCATCATTTTTGTCCGTCAGCCGGTATCCACCTGACGGAATGATGCGCTAGCTTGCACATGCCCGATCAACGACGCCCGCCCGGCGCGCATCAGGAGGCATGGTTCATGACCGCGCAGCGCAAGCCCGACATCGCCCCCACCCCCACCCCCGCCTTCGCCACCCGGCTCGGTGACGCGACGATCGCCGCGATCTTCGACGGCAAGCGCACGATGGCCCTGCCCGAGGGCTTCGTCGGCAACGTCCCGCGCGAAACCGTGGCGGAAGCGCTGGCGGCGACCGGGCGCCCGCGCGATACGATCACGAACACCTTCTCGCCGCTGCTGCTTCGCCGCGAGGACCGGCTCATTCTCTTCGATACCGGCAACGGGCCGCAGGAGGACGGGACCGGGTTCGGCCTGCTCCTGCCCAACCTGCGCGCGATCGGCGTCGCCCCCGAACAGATCGACACCGTGGTGATCTCGCATTGCCACGGCGATCACGTGAATGGTCTGCGTGACGCGTCGGGCAATCCGCTGTTCCCGCAGGCCGAAATCCTGGTGCCGCGCAAAGACCTCGCTTTCTGGCTCGATGCGGATGAAGCGGCACGGGCCTCGCAGTTCTGGCAGGGCAATTTCGCCAATGTCCGCCGTATCTTCGACAATCCCGCGCAGCCGGCGCTCGCGATGCGCGAATACGAGGATGGCGACGAGATTGCGCCCGGTGTCAGGGCTCTGGCGGCTCACGGCCACACGCCCGGCCATATGGCGTTTCGCATAACCTGCGGCGGTGAAACGCTGCTCTTCCTCAGCGATGCCGCGCATCTGCCGGAGCTCTTCGTGCGCCACCCCGATTGGCAGCTGATGTTCGACATGGATCCCGACGCTGCCCGCGAGACGCGGCTTCGCCTCCTCGCCATGGCGGCGCAGGAGAATTGCCTCACGGGCGCCTATCACTGGGGCCTGCCCAGTATCGGCCATATCCGCCGCGATGGGGACGGCTTCGCCTTCACCCGTTTGCCGTTCCCCTGAGGAAAACGCCTCTGGCATCCGCGCGAAATCGCATTATCCTCAAGGAAAATCAGATAACGGGTTCGGCGATGGATGGCGTGAAGACGGCGCAGGCGGGGGCGGATCAGGCGACGGGCGATGCGTCCCGGCCCCTGCGGCATGTCAGGCAGGCGCTGGCGCATGATTCGGCCCTGCGGCATGTCCAGGGCAATGCGCAGTATATCGACGATATCCGCGAACCCGAGGGCACGCTGCATATCGCCATCGGCATGTCGCCGAAGGCGCGCGGGCGCATCACCACGCTCGATCTCGGCCCGGTGCGGGAGGCACCCGGTGTCGTCGCGGTGCTCACCGCCGCCGATATTCCCGGCCCCAACGACGTCTCCCCGGCCATGGGCGATGATCCGATGTTCGCAGAGGGCCGCGTCGAATTTCACGGCCAGGCGCTGTTCGCCGTCGTGGCGACGACGCGCGACGCCGCCCGGCGCGCGGCGCGCAAGGCGCATGTGGAGATCGATGCCGAGCGTCCTTCGGTCACGGTGGAGGATGCCGAGGCCCGCAACGAGACCGTGCTCGCCGATTACGGCTTCGGGCGCGGCGATGCCGATGCGGCGATCGCGTCGAGCCCGCATCGACTGAGCGGCTCGCTGCGCATCGGCGGTCAGGAGCATTTCTATCTGGAGGGGCAGGCGGCGCTCGCCGTGCCGGGCGAGGAGGGCGATATCCACGTCACCTCCTCCACCCAGCACCCCACGGAAGTCCAGCACGTCATCGCCCGCGTCCTCGCCCTGCCCGATGCCTATGTGACCTGCGAGGTCCGGCGCATGGGGGGCGGATTCGGCGGCAAGGAGAGCCAGGCGACGCAATGGGCCGCGATCGCGGCGCTCGGGGCGAAGATCACCGGGCGGCCCTGCAAGATCAGGCTCGACCGCGACGACGATTTCGCCCTCACCGGCAAGCGCCACGACATGCGCTGCGATTACGAAATCGGCCATGACGAGAACGGCGTCATCCAAGGCTACCGGATCGCGCATCTGGTGCGCTGCGGCTATTCGGCGGATCTGAGCCAAGGCGTGGTCGACCGGACCATGTTCCATTCCGACAACGCGTATTATCTCCCCGCCGTGCGCATCGATACGCGGCGCCTCAAGACGAATACCGTCTCGAACACGGCGTTTCGCGGCTTCGGCGGTCCGCAGGGCATGCTCTCCATCGAGCGGGTGATGGACGAGATCGCCCGGGCCACGGGCCGCGATCCGCTGGATGTGCGGCTCGCCAACCTCTATGCGGCGGGGCGCGACGTCACCCCCTATGGCCAGACAGTCGAGGATCCGCAGATCCTGCATGCCATCGTCGGCGAACTCGCCGAGACGGCCGATTACCGCGCGCGGCGGGCGGAGATCAACGCGTTCAACGCGTCGTCGCGGGTCCTCAAGAAAGGGATCGCGCTCACGCCGGTGAAATTCGGCATCAGCTTCACCCTGATGCATCTCAACCAGGCCGGGGCGCTGGTGCATGTCTATCAGGACGGCTCGGTGCATCTGAACCATGGCGGCACCGAGATGGGGCAGGGACTCTATCTGAAGGTGGCGCAGGTGGTGGCGGAGGAGTTCGGCATCGCCATGGAGCGGGTGCGCATCACCGCGACCACCACGGCGAAGGTCCCCAATACCGCCCCGACGGCGGCCTCCTCCGGCTCCGATCTCAACGGCATGGCCGCCAAGATCGCCTGCGAGGCGATCAAGGGCCGCATGACCGCCTTCGCCGCCGAAAAATACGGCGTGCCGGAAGACCAGATCGATTTTCGCGATGACCGCGTCTTCATCGGCAATGAAAGCGTGACCTTCCCCGAGCTCGCCCGCGCCTGCGTGATGAACCGGGTGCAGCTCTCCGAGGCCGGTTTCTACCGCACGCCGGAAATCTGGTGGGACCGGGAAAAGGCGCAAGGCAAGCCGTTTTTCTACTTCGCCTATGGCGCGGCCTGCGTCGAGGCGGTGATCGACACGCTCACCGGCGAGAACCGTATAACCCGCATCGACATCCTCCATGATGTCGGCCAATCGCTCAATCCGGCGGTGGATATCGGCCAGATCGAGGGCGGCTTCGTCCAGGGAATGGGCTGGCTCACCACCGAGGAGCTCGTCTACGACGATGAGGGGCGGCTGCGCACCCATGCGCCCGCGACCTACAAAATCCCCGTCGCGTCCGACGTGCCGGAGCATTTCGAGGTGAGGCTCTACCCCAATGCCAACCGCGCCGGCACGATCTACCGCTCCAAGGCCGTGGGCGAGCCGCCGCTGATGCTCGCCAATGCCGCTTTCTGCGCCATCACCGACGCGGTGCGCGCCGTCGCCCCGCAAGGCGCCCGCATCCCCCTCGACGCGCCGGCGACGCCGGAGGCGGTCCTGCGCGCCTGTGCCGCCTTGCAGGGGGAAGGGCTGGAGGGCGACGCGCTGGAGGCGGGAGCGCAGCCGTGAGCGGGGCCGCCAACCCCTTCGCCCGCCTCGCCGCCATGGTCGAGGAAGCCGGCGCGGCGGCCTTCGCGCGCATCCACAAGGTGAAGGGCTCCGCCCCCCGCGAAGCCGGCGCCTGGCTCGCGGTGCGCCCCGACGGCGCCTTCGCCGGCACGATCGGCGGAGGCCGCCTCGAATGGGACGTCCTCACCGATTGCCGCAAGGCCCTGGAAGCCGGCCGAGGCCCCGCCCACTTCCTCGACTACGCACTCGGCCCCGATCTCGGCCAATGCTGCGGCGGAAGGGTATTGATCTCGATCGAGACGTTCGACGGGCGGGATGTGGAGGAATTGCGCGCGCTCGCGGGGATGGAGGGGCGGTTTGCGGTGACGTGTCGGGTGGATGAGGGGGGGCGCGTTGTGCGGGGGTGAGGGTGGGGTGGGGATAAAGATAGGATAGACTTTTCGCCAAATGAAGCCAAGCCGTTCATTTGACTGCGGTTTACCGCATCAGTTCAAAATAAAATTTCAAGCACTATTCAATGAGTGCGCCAATCTTCAGATGGTGAAACCACTAGGTTTCATGCTCAGCATTCGAGTATCGAGGTAAGCTCTGCCCTCTAAAAATCACTTGCGTTAAAAATAATATCCAATTGTTTTGAATAGTTATACATTTATCATAAATTGAATTAATTACAAAGCTATCTTCGCTTCTTTTCTATTTCTGCAACTTGTTGAAAATAATCTCCTAATAGACCGTGATGGTCTAAAATCCGAAACGGATTCGCGGATGCGGCATCTTGACGATCAGCTTCCGTGATTCTACACCATGCGCAGAGTCTTAAATCTTGAATTAATGGCTCAGAGCAGTCTTCACAAACAATATCCGTTTTTGAAATTCTGTCATTTTCAAACAAAAACACATCATTAGACGCGCTATTAAAAAAGGGATATGGATATGATCTACCGATTTGACACGTATACAGCTCGACTTTAAATGTTTCTGATATCGTTTTTAGCTTATCAATACTTTCAGTTGATGAATTTTTTCCAATAATAATACTTGATATGCACTCAATTGGGGCAAAAAGAATCATATTTCCAAGAATTTCTTCAGTATATCCGTGAGTGTCAACAAATCGACATTCTCTTTCGTATGACCAAGTTGACTGCTTGGAAAAGTATGCCTCTGAAAATACTGTTTGGGTAAGCCAGGTTGCATGACGGGGTTTCTTAGTCATGGCAGCCCTACGAAGGCTTTCTGATATAGCTTTATCAGGAGAGTCTTTGTATTCAATTTCATTTATTATCGCTTCATCAAAAAAATTTTTCAGTGATTTAATGTCGAACTCCAGTACAAAACCGGAATGATTCTGCGCGTAATGAGCCCACATGGGTGTGATAACTGGTGCCACGGAAAAACAGGTTGTTGGCCATTGTGGTATTTCTTGTACAATATCCTGATAAGATGCCATCAGGGCAGAGTCTACATTTGTATCGACACCTAGAAATAATTCGTATGGATCATTATAGTCGCTCGGAAAAGAAAATTTAATTCCAGCGTAGCCTTCACGCTGAAACACAAGGTCAATTACATTGCTTGATAAGTATTTGTATATCTTTTGTTTCATCGTGTCCTCGCTAACATGCCACGTGAGTTAATTCAAAGAGCTCTTATTGCGACATTTTTGCCGCAGCCATAGCTTTATATGCCGCTTTTTCAAGTGAAGAATATCTAATTGCAGAAAAATGTGCTCGTCAGGTGATAGTGGATGCATAGCTTTCTACGTGATTCTGGATCGTGAGTTCCGAATTAAATCAAATTAAAGGGCCGGTGCCGGTATCACGTCCGCGCGTCTTACGCTCGCGCTCTTCATGGACCTCACGCCACATTTCATATGTTGAAGAGACCATATACTCAAGTTCTTCACGCGAGTACAAATCAACGCCCTCATCTGTGTGTAGCGTCACGTCACGGCGATCTCCTGCCGGATCACTAAATTGTGCGATGGTTAGCTTCACTCCCGCAAAGTCTTCATCAGCGGCACGTATGCGTTCATGCATCATCGAAAATGCAAATCGGCGACCCTGAGAACTTAGTCCTCTTGTGCGGCGTGGCTCGATGAATAGCGCGCTTGCCTCATTGTCGATAGCAAGGATCATCGGGAGCCAGAAAGTGACTTTCCGCCCCATACCCATCGAAAGAGGAAAAAACTCGTGCTTGCGACCGAAAACGCGGCCAGAAGTCGCGAATTCATGCAGGCCAATGGCAACGCGCCGGTTATAGGTGAACTCGTTCTCCGATCTGCTTTTCTTCCGTAACGCCGATTCGATTACGTTCCATGGGGTTGGTTTTGCTATACCCAAATCCAACTCTGGTTGGACGTTGAAAATGTCAGCAAAACAAGAACGAACAGGTTTATAAGAGAACGTGGAGAAACCGACTTTCATCTGCTCCAAGCTTTTTCGCTTCATGTCATCGCGTTGCGGCGCAATACGGGCAAGGTCAATTTCAGGCAAAAGGGGTATCGTCACTAGGTGGCTCTCCTGCAAGAGGACTGGTGCCGATCGACACCTTGTGGTGCCGGAATCGCTTTAGAATAATATCATCCGGTATGCGCATCCCAAATGCAACGTCTGTTCGTGCTTTGTGCACAACTTCGTACCAAGGCGAATCCTTCGCATGCGAAAGATCGACAAGCCGACCAGGCGAGAGGTGGCCATATGACCTCATCACATCCGATACGAGGTCAATAATTTCAATTTCAGTGGGCTTTTGTAGATCGCGAGTCTGTCCGGTGAGTATATCTGTTGCTACGGCGCGTGTGAGGATTGGCGCAGAACCGGAAGGTTTAAACGCGCGATATACGGAAGGATGCACCGGTCCAAATTGCCAAGCCTCAAAGTACCCGGACACTAGCGGGCGCTTTGTCCGGGTCAGATGAATCCCATGGGCAAAATAAAGTAGCTTCTGGAGGGCAAGGTTTGAAATCCTCCATCCACGCCGATCCGCCTCATCCAGCATGAGGTTCGCAATGGCTCTAGGATCGTATGGTGCGCTCATAGCTTCATGACTGCCGCCTTCGAGCTTCGATTTCGGTCCTGCATGATGCCCCCCACCGGCGTATTTTAGCAATAGCGTTCGAAATACTAATGCCTGACAGGCTGGTCTCAACCTATTCGCATTCACGACGTGGCTAACTCGTCTGCCTCTGTGACCGCGGCTCTAATATGAACCTGCGCCCGGTGCAAGAGATGACAATCTCGCGGAATCGAAGATGAGAATCGACGGTGAAGCCGCTCGCCTCCCTATACGGCTTTCCAGGGCCGACCCTATAGGCGCCGAGCGATAGAGTGTTTTAGCAAACGTCCTGATTGATAAGCGCATCCTATTGCCCCCCCCCGGAACCCATCCCCCTCCACAAATGTTGACCCCCGCACCACAGCTGCGGTTAGCTCAGGGTGACCGGGTTGCGTTTGGGGGAGGATGATGGCTTTGCATGATCGGGGTGAGGACGGGAGAGATGATGGGCGGGGCGACCGCGACCGCGATCGCGCGCGCCGGCATTCGCCTTTCGATGACGAAATTGCGGCTTTCATAGACGATCTGCTCTTCGGGCGCGGGCGGGAATTCCTCGAAGCGGCGCGAGGGCATGCGGCGGATTACGCGCAACGGCGCAAGGGAGATGCGGCGCGGTCCGTGGCGGATATCGCGCGCTCGTTGCGCGCCTCCGGGCATGCATTCGACGACCGGCCTCATATCCGCGATTTCGTCGATGCGGCGGCGCTCGGGCTGGAGAATCTGGCCGACGACATCCGCACCCGCAGCTTTCGCGAGATGTATGGCGAGGTCGAGCACTTCGCCCGCAGGCGCCCGCTCCTCGTCGCCGCGGCGGCGGGGCTCGCGGGCTTCGCCATCGCGCGCTGGCTGACACGTCCACGCCCGCACGTGGCTTCATCGCGCCCGCCATCATCGCACCCGCCCCCCGATGATTTCGCCGATGCGCATGAGTGGCGAGAGCGGCCTGAGTGGCAAGAGAGGCATGAGCGGAGAGACCCCGATGACAGAGCATGATCCGCGCGGCGGCCCAGGTTCCGGCCCCGGGCGAGGTTTCAGCCCCGGCCCGGGCTCTGGTCCCGGCAATGGCCGGCGCGGCCCGGGCGGCGATGATCGCGGCGGTGACGAACGCGGCCCCCGCGCGCTCTACCAGCTGATCGCCGATGCGCTGCGCGAGGCGAGCGAACTCGCAAGCCGCGAATTCGCGCTGTTTCGCGCCGAGCTCTCGGAGAACATCCGCCGCCTGATCGCAGGTATCGTGATGCTGATGGCCGCGGCGATCTTCGGCGTGGCGACGATCGTGCTGCTCACGGCGGCTCTGGTCGAATGGATTGCGGTACTCGTCGGCTCGTCCGCCCTCGCCGCGCTGATCGTGGCCGGGGTGACGCTCGCGCTCGCGATCGTCTTCGCCCTGATCGCGCGCTCCCGCCTCTCGCTGACGACGCTCGATCCCAGGCGCACGCGCGAATCGGTGAGCCGCGACGGCGACGTGTTCTCTAACCGGAGGCGCAAATGAGCCGGCGGCGGATCGAGGAGATCGAGGCGGAGGTGGCGCGCTCGCGGGCGCGTCTCGACGAGACCCTGCGGCATATCGAACACAAGCTCTCGGCCTCGGGCATGGTCGACGACGCGCTCGCCTCGCTCCGGCGCACCCGCCACGGCGACGTGGTCGACCGGGCGATGGGCGTCCTGCGCGACAATCCGCTGCCGGTGCTCGCGGTGATGGCCGGGATCGGCTGGCTGATCGGGCGGGCCGGGAGCCGCAGGCAGGATATCGACGATCAAGATTTCGCTGATCGCGCATATGCCGAAGCGGAACGGCGCGCGCATGATCCGCGCGAACCGAACCCTTCGCGCTCCCATGCGTTCTCTCGCAGACGAAAGGCGCGGGCGGAACCACCGGGGGCGTCGCAAGAGGATTACGACGAGGCTGCCCGACCCCGCATGCGCCCAGACCCCGCGCCGCATTCGCGCGATTGAGCATCGAACGAGGGAGTATCGGCATGGCTGCCAGGAAAGACGACAACGACAAGGGCAAAGGCGAGGGCGCGGCCGAAACCGGGCAGGAGATTCCCAATCCGGCCGGGACCTATTCCGCGAATCCCTCGGCCCGGGTGCGCCAGACGGCCCGCGAGGCCCGCGATACCGCCGCGCGGATGGCCCGCAAGGCGCGTCGCGAGGCACGCCGGGAGGTCGAGGAAGAGATCCAGTCCCTGCGCGCGCAGCTCGAGACTTATGCGGAACGCGCCGACGAGGCGACCCGCGAGGCCGTCGACGCCGCGCGCCGTCGTGCTCAGGAAGCCTATCGCGACCTGCGCGACAGCGCCGCCGACACCTATGACGATCTGCGCGAGCAGGCCGAGCACGGGATGGAAGACGCCGCCGAATGGGCGCGCGAGCATTACGAAGATGCCCGCGAATGGGCCAATGAGCATTACGAGGACGCCCTCGATGCGGGCCGGCGCGGCTATCGCCAGAGCCGGGTCTTCGCCCGCCGCCACCCCCTCGCCGTCGGTGCGCTCGGCCTCGCTGCAGGGCTCGTTCTGGGCGCGCTTCTGCCGCGTCGCGACGAGCGGCACGAGCCGCCTCACCCGCCGCGCTGGTACGATCCCGAGCGCTACGGCTATGACCGCGACTGGCGGCGCCCGCGCCGGCGTTGGTGAGATCAGGCACGCAGAGCGCCCGGGGTGGCTTCCGTATCGTCGGAGGTCGCCTCGGGGAACCTTTCGCGTAGCGCCGCGACGACGCGATCGAGCATCCCGGCGAGCGCCTCGAGCGTTGCGGGATCGGGGCAGTGTCGATCACCTTTCGCCACTGCCTCGATCCGGTCCAGCCGGTCGACGAGGCAAAGAGCGCCGATATTCGCGCTCATCGATTTGAGCGCATGGGCGGCGCGGGCGCTGGCTCCGGGATCGTTCGCATCCGCGGCTGCGCGCAGCTCCGCGAGCGTCTCCGGCGCGTGTTCGAAATAGAGATGCAGCACGCGGCGCAGGAATTGCGGCCCGGTCGATCGCGCCATATCGCTCAGCTGCGCCACGAGATCCGCATCGAGTACCGTCTCGGGAGCCGCATCGGGAGTCGTTTCCTGTGAAGATGACGGCGGCGCGGCGGGCAGTTCGACGGGGGCAGCCGTCGTCGCAAACGTTCCCAGATGGCGCGACAGAACATCCGCGAGCTGGGCGATGGTGAAGGGCTTGTGCAGCACGCCGTCCATGCCGGCATCCTTCCATCCCGTCGCATCGGCACCCACCACATGCGCCGTGACCGCGATGATCGGCTTCGCCTCGCGGGCGTTGCGCTCCTCTTCCAGGCGGATGCGCCGCGCGGCCTCGTATCCGTCCATTTCCGGCATCGACACATCCATCAGGACGAGATCGTAGGCGCCCGTCTGCGCCTCGCGCAGCGCCTCCACGCCGTCGTTCACGAGCCGGGGTTCGATCCCGAATCGCGCGAGCGCCGCGCATGCGACTTCGCGGTTGACCGGGCTGTCGTCGGCGACGAGGACGCGCGCGCCGCAATACTGCGCGAGTGCCGCCGCCGCATCGATCGACGGCGCCGTATCGGTGACGAGCGGCTCTCCGTTCCAAAGACGCGCGAACAGGGTCTGCGCCTCGGTGATGCTGACGGGAAGCCGCATCACCGTATCGGCGAGCCCGCGTGCGAGTGCGGTCTCGCCGGCTTCCGCTCCGATCGCGGCGAGGGCGATCACGGCCCGCGCGCCTTTAGGACGCGCCCCCCGAGCGACGAGCCGTTCCGCATCGACCAGCCAGAACCCGGCTATCGCCCGCCCCGATGCCGGCTTCCCGCTATGGCCGGGATCGTCCGGGTCCATAGGGGCTTCCACCAGCGCGAAGCCGGAGCGCGAGGCGATCGCCGCGAGCGCCTGACGGGTGCCGGCGCCGGTCCTGTCGAGCAGAAGCGGCAGGGCGTGGAGCCGGGGCGCCGTCACGGGATCGCGTGCCGCCTCGACGGGAATGCGCAGGGGAATGGTGAAGCCGAAGACCGAGCCCTTGCCGATCTCGCTCGTCGCGCCGATCTCGCCCTCCATCGCCTCGACGAGGCGCTTGCAGATGGTCAGCCCGAGCCCGGTTCCGCCGAAGCGGCGCGTCGTGCTCTGATCCGCCTGGGAGAAGGCGGAGAAGATCGTCGCGAGCTTGTCGGGCGCGATACCGATACCGCTATCCTCGACGGCGACACGCAAATGCGTGCGCATGCCGTCCGTATAGCCGATCCGTATGATCACATGGCCCGTGCGCGTGAATTTGAGCGCGTTCGCGGTGAGGTTCGAGATGATCTGCGTCAGGCGGGTCGGGTCGCCCACAACGTGGCGCGGCGTACCGGGGGCGATGATCGCGGCGAGATCGACCCCGCTCTCGCGGGCACGGGCGCCGAACAGGGCGGTGATCGTGTCGGCGACTTCGTAGAGATCGACGGGCACGGCTTCGAGGGCGAGCTTGCCGGCCTCGACCTTCGCGAAATCGAGGATGTCGTTGATGATGGCGAGCAGGGATTGCCCCGAGCGGCTGATCACCTCGGCCTGGCGTCGCTGACGCTCGGGGAGATCCGAGCGTGCGAGCAACTCGGCCATGACCAGCATGCCGTTCATGGGTGTGCGGATCTCGTGGCTCATCGTGGCGAGGAAGTCGGACTTGGCGCGATTGGCCTGTTCCGCTGCCTCCTTCGCGGCCAGGAACTCGCGGGTGCGCGCGGCGACATCCTGTTCGAGTTGGTCGCGCTGGCGGGCGAGGCGGGTGTCGCGCTTGCGGATCTCGCCGATCATGGTGTTGAACCTCTTGGCGAGATTGCCGATTTCGTCGTCGCTCTCCGCCGCGACACGGGCTTCGTAATCATGGCTGAGCCGGATACCCGCCATGGTCTGCGACAGGCTCACGAGCGGGCGGGTGATGTGGCGCTGCATCTTGATCGAGATCGCGAGGCCGACGGCTGCAGCGAGTGCCGCGGCGACGAGCGCGACGAGGAGCACGTCCCGGATTCGCCCGGCGAGATCGCCGGTATCGCTGATCAGTGTGAGCGTCCCCACCGGATTACCGCCATTGACGACGGGTACGGTGGTGCCGAGGCTGCGGCTGCGTATCAGGCGCAGCGCATCGACCTTCTCTCCGGCGCCGACCATGATGTCGCGGTCGTCGTCGAGCAGGATCGCCGATCCTAGTTCCGCGAGCAGCCTGCCATCGGCATCGTGGACGCCGGCATAATTCATCTGCGGAACCTCGCCGATGGCGCGGATGACCGAGAGAATCCGGGTGCGGTCGCGGTCCTCCACCGCATCCGAGGCGGCGATCGCGAAGATATGGGCCGTGGTGTCGAGCTGTACGTGCCGCTGCTGGCCGTAGCGCTCGATCTCACGCCAGAGGCTGACCGAAGTGCCGCAGATCAAAGCGATGCCGACGGCGACGAGCACGAGGCGTCCCAGCTTGAAATTGATCGACCGGTACTTGCTCACGCGCGCTCCTGGTCCACGACCATTGCAGTGTGACGGTGCGGCAGAACTATCCCTGATTTCCGTAAGCGAGCCATTAACCGACGCATTTAAGCGGATAGTCAGATTTATGGTTGTATGTGAGGACAGCCAAGGGATCCGAGAAAATGCTGCTGGGACGAACCGAACAAGGTTTCATCTACGTCTTCGACGAGCCTGTCCGCATTCTCGCGGTCGATGACGACCCGATCATGCGCGAGATGGCCGTGGCGCAGCTCAGCCATCCCGGCGGCGACGTCGTGACGGCCCGTGACGGGCGCGAGGCCTGGGGAATCCTCGATGCGGATCCCGGTTTCGACCTCGTCATCAGCGATCTCGAAATGCCCGTCATGACGGGGTTCGCGCTGTGCGCCGCGATCCGCGAGGATCCTCGCTTCGCACGCCTGCCGGTCGTGGTGCTCACCGGGCGCGAGGACATGTTCGCCATCGATCGTGCCTACGAGGTCGGCGCGACGTCTTTCGCGACGAAACCGGTGAACTGGCGGATGCTCGGCTACCAGCTGCGCTACGTCCTGCGCACTCTGCGCGATACCGGTCCGGCTTCGTCTCCCGCGCTTTCTCCCGATCCGGAAACGTGCCTGCGCATAGTGCTCGTGCAGCCCCTGGAGCAGATCGCGAGGATCGTTGCGGAGATCACAGACGAGCCAGGGGCGCGCACGGCGTTGCGCCGTTATGCCGAACTCGCGGGAGCGGATGTCGAGACGACCTGTCACGACCCCGCATCCACCCAGTGCGACGCCGTCTTCTCGACCGAGGCCACCCCACCCGCGAACACTCCCACCGTATATGACCCGCCCGCCGCCTCGCGCGAGGCTCCCGTTTTCAGCATCCGGGATGACGGGGAGGCTGCGCGTGCCGGCGTCGCGAACCCGGTCGCAGCAATGCGTGCGCAACTCAGAGAGACCCGCACCGAGCCGCAGGCCGCGCCCGCCAGCCCCGCGCGTGCCTTCGGCTTCTTCAAGGCGGGCGGACGATCATGAAGCGGGCGCGCAATTACCCGCCGTCATCAGCGAAGGAAACCACCGTGAAGCAGACCGCGCGAGATGATCGGCCAAGACCGATAATGCGGCGTTTCGCCGTGGATCGTCGTGGCGGAATCGGGATGCTCTTCTCCCTCGCCCTGATCCCGTTGCTCGGCTGCATCGCGCTCGCCGTCGATGTCAGCACCTGGCATGCCGCGCGCACGCAATTGCAGAAGATCGCGGATGGTGCGGCCATCGTCAGTGCGCGAGAACTGCGTATCGGCACGGTTTCATCGGACGTACTCCAAGAAGCCGCACGGCTCTATGCGCAGACCGTGATTGCCGCCGGGGCGAATTTCGTCGTCGATGCGCAAGTGACGGCGGAGGTCTCGCAGGAGCGCGATTCGGTCACGGTCGCGGTGGCGAGCAAGGTCAGCCCGATCTTCTCGAGCCTGTTCAATACCGGCCTCACCGAGGTCGAGGTGCGCGCCACGGCACTCCTCGCGGGACGTGAGCCGATCTGCATGATCAGCACGGCGAGGCGCCGCTCGAAGGGGCTTTCGCTGCGTGATGCGGCGCGGCTCGAAGCGGAGGATTGCGGTATCTACGTCGATTCGGGAGCCGCCGATGCCCTCCATCTCGATGCGGGCGTGCAGATCCGGGCGAGCCTGATCTGCGTGAATGGCGGGGTCGCCTCAAGCAGCAGCCAGGTGACGCCCGCCCCCGTGACGGGATGCCCGCGTATCGGCGATCCGCTCGAACACCGGGCCAATGCCGTGTCGAATGCCGGGATCTGCGGCCATGACGAGGAGGTCTACCGGGTGCGCGGTCGGACGATTCTGTATCCGGGCGAATATTGTGGCGGCATCGATATCGGCAGTGCGGCCCATATCGCCTTCATGCCGGGCACCTATCATATCGGCGGCGAAGGAACCCGTGTCGATTCCGGCGCGCGCCTTACGGCGACCGATGTCAGCTTCGTGTTCCACGAGGGTGCGGGCGCCTATTTCGGAGCCGATTCGACCCTGCATTTCTCAGCGAGCCGGGAGGGGCCGCTCGCGGGCATACTCTTCATCGAAACGAGTACGGGGCGGCCCGGGACCTTCCGGATCAGTTCGAACGATGCTCGGACCCTGCTCGGCACGATCTATCTGCCGCGCTCGACCTTCGTGGTCGATGCGGACCGACCGGTTGCCGGTGAATCCGCCTATACCGTGGTCGTGGCGCGCGAGATCCGGATCGCGGAGCGTTCGCAGCTGGTGCTCAATACGGATTACGCGGCGACTGACGTCCCGGTCCCCGATGGTGTGGGGCCGCATTCCGAGATCATTCTCTCGCAATAGCGTCCCGACCGGCGATGTACCGGCCGGAGGATGCGCCCGGTCTCGCGATCCGGGCGCATCGTCGTAGCGTCGCTTCAGCCGACGAGCTTGCCGGCGCGCGGGTCGTGCTTGGCGAGGCGCGCGAGCAGGTAATCCACCTCGGCGCGGGTCTTGGCGGAGATCGCCGCGCCGGGCTTGCGCTGGGCCTGCGAGGCGATGATGCCGCGCCGCTGCAGCACGTATTTGCGCACGGCGAGGCCGACGCCCTGCTGCTGCTCGTAGCGGATCATGGGCAGATGCGCGTCGAACAGGTCATGCGCCTCGTCGCGCTTGCCTTCCTGCGAAAGCCGCACGACATCGACCAGCATGTCCGGGAAAGCGTAGCCCGTCATGGCGCCGTCGGCACCGCGCTCGCATTCGAAATCGAGGAACAGCCCGCCATTGCCGCAAAGGATCGAGATGTGGCGCATCGAGCCGTCATCCTCGAAACCGCGCAGGGTCGAGATCTTCTCGAGACCCGGCCAGTCCTCATGCTTGAGCATCACGGCGGAGGGATTGTCCTGCACGATCCGGCGGATCACGCCCGGCGTCATCACCACGCCGATGGCGAGCGGAAAGTCCTGGATCACGAAGGGCACGTCGCTGCCGATCGCCTCGACCGCCTGGGCGTAGTAATTGACGATCTGGTCATCGGTCTTGAGCGAGGAGGGCGGGGCGATCATCACGCCTGCGGCACCGGCATCCATCACCGAGCGCGAGAGCGTGCGCATCGCGGCGAAGCCCGGGGCGGAGACGCCGATCACGACGGGCGTCTTGCCGGCACGCTTGATGATGCGGGTCGCGATGGCGCGGGCTTCCTCGCCGTCGAGCTTGGGGGCCTCGCCCATCATCCCGAGCGCGGTGACGCCGGTGCAGCCGGCTTCGAGGAAGAAATCCGTCATCCGGTCAATGGAGGCGTCGTCGACGCGGCCATCGTCGTGGAATGGGGTCGGCGCGATGACGTAGACGCCTTTTGCGCTGGAATCGAGCATGGCTTTATCCTCAATCAGAACTCGTGGCGGGCCGGCGGAGGCCGGTCGCTTTGGCCCTTGGTAAGCCGGGCCGGCCCGGCGAGGCAACCATTGCCCCTCCCAACCTCGTCTGCGCGAAACGGCGCCGGCGGCATCGCGCCATCCGGTCTCAGGCGAAGTCGCGCAGCAAGCGGGCATGGACCGCCTGCATCGTGTCGCGGCCCGATTGCGGCCCCGCTTCCGTGCCCCCGGCCCGATGGCTCGCCGCGATGCCCGAATCGTAGCTCCGGGCGGCCTTCGACGAGAACAGAGCTTCCAGAACGGCGCGGCGTTGCAGGTGCCGCGAGATCGCATAGCAGACCTCGCGATGAAAACGCGCCTCCCGATCTCGCCCTTTCCCTTGGGCAGACCAGGCTTTCTCATGCGCGCGAAAGAAGGCGCGTATGCCATGTTCGTCGAGCAATCTGCGTGCTTCGTTCGCAACGCGGCGCCGCGTCACACGCCAGCGCCAGAGATCGAAAATCCACATCGCCACCTCCACCCGTCGATTCCCGCGCCACCCAGCGAATGTTCAAGCGAAGTAATAAAGCTATCGTTCCATGGCAAGTATGCTTTAATTTGTTTGGGTGTATTATTGTGGAATACTTGTTTTTATAAAATGTTTAGCGGTTATTAATCATGAACAACATTGTGCCATGGTCGCACAACGGTGATTCGGCCTGATTGGGGCTGCCGAAGGGTTCGTGCCCCGGCGCCGTGCCGTCACGGCACATCTTTTCCCGCGCATGCGCATAGCCTACATCTGCGCCATGACCCGAACGCCCGACACGAACGCCACCGATTCGCACGATGATGCTCCCGCACCGGATGTCGCCATGGATGCCGAGGCGCTCGTCGGCGGCACCGGCATGGAGGTGATTCGCCGATTCTGGGCGACGCTGCCGAACGCGCCGGGCGTCTATCGCATGATCGATGCGCAGGGCGAGGTGCTCTATGTGGGCAAGGCGAAGAGCCTGAAGAACCGCGTCGGCTCCTATGCGCGCGGCCAGGGCCATTCCAACCGCATCATCCGGATGATAACCGAGACGGCGCAGATGGAGTTCGTGACCACCGACACGGAATCCGAGGCGCTCCTGCTCGAGGCCAACCTGATCAAACAGTTGCGCCCGCGCTACAATGTGCTCCTGCGCGACGACAAGTCGCTGCCTTATATCCTCGTGACCGAGGACGAGCGCGGGGCACAGCTCACCAAGCATCGCGGCGCACGCAACCGCAAGGGCCGCTATTTCGGCCCCTTCGCCAGCGTCTGGGCGGTGAATCGCACCATGACGGCACTCCAGCGCGCCTTTCTGCTGCGCACCTGCTCGGATTCGTATTTCGACAACCGCTCCCGGCCCTGCCTGCTCTATCAGATCAAGCGCTGCGCGGGACCGTGCACGGGCGAGATCGCGCCGCAGGATTACGCCGCACTGACCAACGAGGCCGTCGATTTCCTCTCGGGAAAGAGCACCCGCGTGAAGGAGCGCCTCGCCGCCGAGATGCAGGAGGCGTCCGATGCGCTCGAATTCGAGCGCGCCGCGCGCTACCGCGACCGCCTGGCCGCGCTCTCGGCCATCCAGTCGAGCCAGGGCGTGAACACCCAGAGCGTCGAGGAGGCCGACGTCGTCGCCATCGCGGAAGAGGGCGGGCAGTTCTGCGTCGAGGTGTTCTTCTTCCGCAACTGGCAGAACTGGGGCAACCGCGCGTATTTTCCCAAGGCCGACAAGTCGATGAGCGTCGAGGAAGTGCTCACCGCCTTCCTCGTGCAATTCTATTCCGACAAGCCGCCGCCGAAGCAGATACTGCTCTCGCACGATTGCCCCGAGCGCGAGGTGGTCGCCGCCGCGCTCGCGGTGCGCGCAGGCCACAAGGTGGAGGTGGTCACGCCAAAGCGCGGCGAGCGCCGCCAGATCGTCGAGAATGCGCAGCGCAATGCGAAGGAGGCGATCGGCAGACGTTTGTCCGAGACCGCCTCGCAGCAGCGCCTGCTCGATCTCACCGCCGATGCGCTGGGGCTGGCGCGCAGCCCGCGCCGGATCGAGGTCTACGACAATTCCCATATCCAGGGCGCCAACGCGGTTGGCGCGATGATCGTCGCCGGTGCCGGCGGCTTCATGAAGACGCATTACCGCACCTTCAACATGCCGGTGGAGAAGGTCACCGCCGGCGATGATTTCGCCATGATGCGCGAGATGCTGCGCCGTCGCTTCGCGCGGCTGGTGAAGGAGCAGCCGCAGAACAAGCCCGAGGGGAAAGGCGATACCGGCCAGGACCGCCCCCCCGACGATCCCGCCTTCGCCGACGATTCCGCAGATGAATTCCCCGCCTGGCCGGATCTGGTGTTGATCGATGGCGGTGCGGGTCAGGTCTCGGGCGTGCGCGCCATCATGCGTGAACTCGGGGTCGAGGATGTCCCGGTGATCGGCGTCGCCAAGGGGGCCGATCGCGAGGCGGGGCGGGAGCTCTTCCACGTCGAGGGCAAGGCGCCGTTTCGCCTGCCGCCGCGCGATCCGGCGCTCTATTTCATCCAGCGTCTGCGCGACGAGGCCCACCGCTTCGCCATCGGCGCCCATCGCGCCAAGCGCAAGCGCGAGCTGACGAAGAACCCGCTCGACGAGATCCCCGGCATCGGCCCGGCGCGCAAGCGCGCGCTCCTGCACCATTTCGGTACCGTCAAGGCGATCCGCCGCGCGAGCCTCGACGATCTCGCCCGCACCCCCGGCGTCAATGCGGCGACGGCGCGGGCCGTGCACGCGTTCTTCAACGAGGGGTGAGGCGGCTCCGCGGGCTCGTCATTCGGTCGGAACCGGTACGCTTTCCATCGCCGCCTTGACGAGGTCTGCGCGGCTCGTGCCCTTGAGGCTCGCATCCGCACCGGGCGCGATGCGATGGGCGAGGATCGGGATGGCGAGCGTCTTCACATCGTCGGGAATGACGTAGCCGCGTCCCCGGACCGCTGCGAGCGCCTGGCAGGCCGTGTGCAGACGCTGGGTCGCGCGCGGGCTCGCGCCGAGGCGGATGCCGGGCCATTCGCGTGTGGCGCGCACCACCTTGATGATGTAGCGCAGGACGCTCTCCTCGACGCGCACATGCCGGCAGAGATCGCGCAGGCGCATGAGTTCGTCTCCGGTGATCACCGGTTCGATCGCGTCGAGCGGGTTCGCGCGCTCGAATCGCAGGACGATCCGGGCTTCTTCCTCCTCGCTCGGATAGCCGTGGCCGAGCGTCATCAGGAAGCGGTCGAGCTGGGCCTCGGGCAGGGGGAACGTGCCCTCCTGCTCGGCCGGATTCTGCGTGGCCAGCACCAGGAACGGGCGCGGCAGCGGGTGGGTCTCGTCATCGACCGTGACCTGGCGCTCCTCCATCGCCTCGAGCAGGCAGGATTGCGTGCGCGGCGTGGCCCGGTTGATCTCGTCGGCGAGCACCACGTTGGCGAGAACCGGACCCGGCCTGAAGCGGAAGCTCGCATCGCGCGGATCGAACAGATTGATGCCCGTCACGTCGGAAGGCAGGAGGTCCGGCGTGAACTGGATGCGCCGGAAGGCCCCGTCGAGACACCGCGCGACGGCCTTGGCCAGTAGCGTCTTGCCCATGCCGGGAATGTCTTCGAGGGCGACATGCCCTTCGCTGAGCAGCGCCACGACGACGAGGGTGATCGTGTCGCGGCGCCCGACGATGACCTGCTCGACCGCCTCGATGAGCCGCAGGGCGGCGGGGCGGACCTCGCGTGCCGCATCCTCGCCGCTCGGGGCGGAGGCCTCGCCGGTCGAAGGGCGGTCGGCGTGATCGATCACGGTGGCGGTCGTCGTGGTATGGCCGGTCATTGCTTGCTCGTTACCTTTCGAAGTGAGCGGCGGGTCTTCTGCCAAAGCCGCGCGAAACGATTTTCCTCGGGCCTGACGCCGCCGTATCGGCTCGCGGCATAGGCTTTCGACATCGTGACGAGATCTCCACCCGGTCCGGGCCAGACGTCGTTGCGCATGCGCTGCGCGTATTCGGCCGGGGTCTCGTGCGGGTGTCGCGGCCAGCCGCGCATGTCGAGGCCGCGCAGGAGGGTGCGATAGCGCCGGCGCTCGATCACGTCGGCGTCGCGGCTGAAGGTGAGCATCGCGCGCAACTCACGCATCGCCTTGCTCACGGTGCGCGCGAGCAACTCGCTCAATTCGCGCCAGATCGTGCGCAAGGTATCGCCGAGGCTTCGCTTCGAGCGATCATGCGCGATCCCGGGGGTCTCGTTCAGCCGCCGGCGCAGCCAGGCGAGCAGGCCGCGCAGATTGGCCACGAGGATCGTGCCGACGATGAGGACCATGCCGCCGACGAAGAGGATCGTGACGAGCATGCGCAGCCAGGCGATCGGCTGGAACATGGCCTGGGGCTGCGCTCCGGCCTCGGGCATGGCGCCGCCGGTGGGCGGCGGAAAATCGGCGCTGCGGTGATCCGGCTCGGGCAGCAGCGCGAAAAGTGCGAGGACGGCATCGCGCAGCACGCGCCACGCCGCCGCGAGCAGATCGAGCATCATGGCGAGAATGCCCGGATTGAGCACCAGCGAGGCGAGGCCCGCACAGGCGAGCACGAGGGAGATCGCGAGAACCGGCGAGGCGACGCCGCTGCGCTTTGCCGCCCGCACGTGCCAGAGCGAGAGCAGCGCCGCACAGACGAAGCCGATATTCACCGCGACTGCTCCCGGCAGTGCGAGATCGACGGCATAAGCCCAGATCTGGACGATGACGAGCGCCGCGAGCCCGATCTGGAAACCGAGCGCCACGGCTTGCGCATCGACGCGATGACCGGCCAGCATCACGCCACGGGTCCAGGCGAACAGGGCGACGACCAGAAGAAACAGCGCGCGCTGCGCATCGGCATCGCCGATGAACCAGTCCCACGCGCCCTGCGCGCCCATGCCCGATGGTGCGAAGCCGGGCACGAGGAGGATGATCAGGATCGCCGCTACGATGGTGAAGGCCAGACCCTGCAACGCGAGCCACCAGGGCAGCCGCCGGATGCGCGATATGGGCCTCGCGAGCACGAGCGCCACCGGATAGGCCAGCACGACGAGCGCGGCTTCGAGGCGTGCGACACCGGTGACGAGTCCGTCCGCGAGCACGGCGAGCGCGCCGATCCACAGGCCTTCCATCACGAGAAAGAGCACGAGCCCCGTCATGCGGCGGCCTTCCCTGCAGCGGCCTTCCCTGTGGCTGCCTTCCCTGCGGTGGCAGCCGTGACCCTGCGGCAGGGAAACGGCAATGCCGGCGTCTCACCCTCGCCCGAGAGCAGAAGCACGACGGGCTTGCCGCGTCGCGACAGCTGTGCGAGGCGCGCCAGCAGCGCTGGTTCGGGCGTTGCCGCGATCACGACGAGCGTCGCGCCGAGGCCTGCGCGGGCGAGCACCCGGTCGAGGAAATCGACGAAGGGGAGAGCCGGTTGCGGCTGGAGCCGCGCGAGGCTCTCCAGCGCCGCCATCTCGCGTCCCGGCTGACGCCCGGCGGGAAGCTCGACGGGGCCAAGTCCGGGTGCCTGCACGCCGTTGGCATAGAGCCCGACGGCGCGTCGCTCGGCGAGTTCGGCATGGACCAGCGACGCCGCGAGCGAGACGGCGGCCTCGAAGGCGTCACCCGCGCCGTAGCCGTCGACGGCGAGGCAGATCGAGACTTCCAGCGTCACGGTCGGCTCGAAGATCTTGGCCTGCAACGACCCCGTGCGCGCGCTCGCTTTCCAGGCGATCGCCTTGAAGGGGGTGTTGCCGTCGTATTCGCGGATTCCGGCGGGACGCCCCGGATCCTCGAAGAGCCGCTGGGGATCGCGATTGGGGCCGAGCGGATGGCGGGCGGGCAGGCCGAAATCGGTGACGGGGTGGAGGCGAGGATAGACGATGACGGCATCCGCTTCGGATTTCGCGGGGCTCTCGCTGCGCCGGCGCAGGAAGAGACCAAACACGTCGGCGCTCTCCACGACGAGCGGCGGCAGCGGATAATAGCCGCGTCGCTCGCAGAGCAGGCTGCGCGAAAGCGTCGCGCGCCGATAGGGGCCGAGCGCGGTCTCGACGGTCAGGGCAATGCCCCCCTCCGTCGCCTCGATCGCGGTATCGTCCGCGTCGAGCGCTTCGGCGGGCAGGGGGCGCAGGCCGTCCGGGACGCTCTGGCGCGCGCGGATCCAGCTCAGCGGCAGCGGCTTGCCGTTGTCGAGGGCGATCTCGATGGCGAGCGCGTCACCGGGAAAGGCCCGCGCACCGCCGAGCGATCTTTGCGCCACGACGCCCCACAGGCAGATCGCCGCCCAGCCGCGCGCCACGAGCCCGGTCCCCGCCACGAGCGCACCGAGGATCACCGGCGCGGCGAAGCCGTACCAGGCGCCCGCGGCGACGGCGGCGAGCGCAACGCCGATACCGTACCACGAGAAGATCGCGATCCGGGCGCCGGGCGCCTCGCGGTTCTCCTCGTCGGTCTGTGTATCGTCGGCCTTCTGCCCGGGCTGTCCCGTCGTCACCGCATCACCTCTTCGTTCTGGCCCGGATACCGCGCATCATCGAAACAATCTGCCCTTTTCCGTGACGGCGATGATCGCGAGGCTTGCGAGACCGAATGCGACATAGCCGTTGGCCAGCGGAACCAGCGTCCCGTCATAGGCCTGCCCCACTCCGTAGCCGATCAATGCCGCGAGGATCGTCGTGGTCGAGCCGAACAGCGACGAGGCCGTGCCGGCGAACTTGCCCTGTGTTTCGAGCGCGAGTGCGGCGAAATTGCCGAAGATCATGCCGATCAGGAACTGCATCCCGGCCAGCAGGATCATGAACGGCACGAAGCCGAGAATATCGAGATGCGCCGTCAGCGCGAGAATGCCGGCGAGCAGGGTGAAGACGGCGACCGCCCCATGCGAGAGAAGCCGCGTTCCCAGCCTCCCCACCAGCCGCGCATTGATGAAGGAGGACAGCGACATGGCGAGTGCGATCGCGGCGAAGGCGAGCGGGAAATAGACGCCGAGGCCGAATATCTCGGTGAAGATCTGCTGGGCCGACATCAGGAAGCCGAAAATCGCCCCGAACATCATGCCCGCCGCGAGCGCGTAACCCATCGTCTGCCCGCTGCGAAAGACGGTGGCATAGGCCGATGCGATCCGGCCCAGGGAGACGACTTCCCGACGGCTCGCGGGCAGCGTCTCGGGCAGGCGCTTCATCACCCACAGCGCCATCAGCGAGCCGTAGAACGCGAGCAGCAGGAAGATCGCCTGCCACGGCGCGACGAGGATGATCACCTGGCCGATCGCGGGTGCGACGACGGGGACGACCATGAAGATCGTCATCGCGAGCGACATCACGCTCGCCATCCGCCGCCCCTCGTAGCAATCGCGCACGATCGCCGTCGTGATCACGCGCGGCGCCGCCGAGGCGAGGCCCTGGACGAATCGGGCGACGAGCAGCGTGGCGAAGGTGGGAGCCGCAGCGCAGATCAGCGCGGTGATCACGTAGCAGGCGAGCCCGCCGATCAGCACCGCGCGCCGGCCGAACCGGTCGGAGACGGAGCCGATCACGATCTGTCCGAGCCCGAATCCGATCAGATAGGTCGACAGCACCATCTGGCGGTCATTGTCGCGGAGGACGTCGAGGGCGGCGCCGATATCGGGAAGGGCGGGGAGCATCACGTCGATGGCGAGCGCGTTCAACGCCATCAGTCCCGCCACCATGAGCACGAATTCGCGAAAGCTCATCGGAGCATGTGCGCTGACGGGCGCCTGCGCCGGCCCGGAACTGCCGTCGCGCCGGCTCTCTTCATGCTCGGTCATGCGATGGTCGTCCGCCCGGGCCGATCCGACGGCAGCTTCATCTCGTCGATCCCCTGCTTGCGGCCACGCAATCGGAGCCGCCCGCATGGCGGCGCCGATAAATCAGGGTGCGAGGAATAGCAGGCTTTGCCCGTTCGGTCTTGCGCAATGCGTCTTTGCGCGAGGGCTCGTTTCGCCCGGTCTTTCTGCTCAGCGTTTGTGCAGCCCGAGCATCTCGCGCGCCTCGGCGACGCTCGCGACGCGCCCGCCGAGCAGGTCGATGAGCTTGACGGATTTCTCCACCAGTGCCGCATTGTCCGGCGTCTTGACGCCGCGCGCGAGATAGACCGTATCCTCCATGCCGATGCGGCAATGACCACCCAGCAGGAAGGCCTGGGCGAGCATCGGATAGGCCATGCGGCTCGCGCCGAAAGCCGCCCATTCGCATTCCTGCGGCAGGAGCGACTGGAAGAATGCGAGCGCCTGCGGCGTCGCCGGCATGCCGTAATCGACCCCCATTACCAGCTGGAACAGCGCGGGCAGGCGCAGGGTGCCGTCGGCGATCAGCGCCTTCGCGAGCTTGATGTCGCCGGTATCGAAGACCTCGAGCTCGGGCTTGACCCCGGCCTCGTAGATCAGCCCGGCCATCTCGCGCACGGAATCGGGATAATTGATCACCGCGCCACCGCCGAACCACATGGTATTGAGATCGAGGGTACACATTTCGGGCTTGAGCTCGACCACGTGTTCGGTGCGGATCCGCGCATTGGTCAGGGTCGTGGCCGGAGCCGCCTTCGCCGGATCGTCGGGATCGGGCACATAGCGCCCGCCGGGCCCCGTCGTCAGATTGACGATCATGTCGACGCCGCTCTCGCGGATGCGCTTCATCACCTCGCGATAATATTCGAGCGCCATGCTAGGGCGCCCGGTCTGCGGATCGCGCACGTGGATATGGCAGATCGCGGCGCCGGCCTTCACCGCGTCGATCGAGGCGGTGGCGATTTCCTCCGGGGTGACGGGGAGGTTCTCGTTATGCTCGCGGGTGGGGAAAGTCCCCGTGACGGCACAGCTCAGGATCGTCGGCTTCATTGCGCTTCCTCCGCTTCGTTCTCGATCATTGCGACCAGCATGGCGCATGCAGCCGCGAAGCCAAGGACGAAAAGGCCAAGAACGGAAAGGCCAAACCCGCAATGCGAATCGCGCTAGCCGCTCACACCCCCGGCGCGTAGACCGGCGCGTCGAAATCGGTCGCGACCGGGGCGGGCTGCGCCGTCCCGTCGAGGATGAAGCCGGGATAGCCGCGCGCGGCGATGTCGTCGCAGATCGCGCGGTAGCGCACCATGCCGCCGGTATACGGCATGAAGACGCGCGGCTTGCCCGGCACGTTCGCGCCGAGATACCAGGAATGGGGCACCTGCGGCAGCAAGGTGCGCCCCGCCGCCTCTTCCACATGCGCCCCCCACGCCTGTGCCGCCTCCATGCGCGGTTCGATCCGGGCGACGCCGCGTTCGCGCATCAAGGCGATGCACCCGGCTATCCATTCCACATGCTGCTCGATCCCGATCGGCAGGTTCACCAGCACGGATGGGCTGCCCGGTCCGGTCACGGTGAAGAGATTGGGAAAGCCCGGAATCTGGAGGCCGAGATAGGTCACCGGCCCCGCCGCCCAGGCTTGGTCGAGACGCAGCCCGTCGCGCCCCGCGAGCCCGAGCCGCAGCAGCGGCCCCGTCATCGCATCGAACCCGGTGGCGAAGACGATCACGTCGAGCGGATATTCGGCCTTCTCCGTCAGGATGCCCTTCGCGGTGATGCGAATGATCGGCTCGGCGCGCAGATCGACGAGATCGACATTGTCGCGGTTGAAGGTCTCGAAATATTCCGTGTCGATCGGCGGGCGCTTCGCGGCATAGGGGTGGTCGATATCGGACAGAATCCGCGCCTTGTCCGGGTCGCGCACGATCTGCCGGATCTTGCCCTTGATGAACTCCGCCGCGGTGGCATTGGCTTCCTCGCTCGCGAGCAGATCCTGAAACACCGCGCGAAAGCGCAAGCCCCCGGTCTCCCAGGCCTGCTCGTAGAGCGCGAGGCGCTCGTCTTCACCCACATCGAAGACCTTGCGCTTTGCGATCTCGAAGGGATGGCCGTTTGGCGTGCGCCGCACGACGTCGCGAATCTCCTCGAAATGATCGATGAAATACCGCTTGCGCGCGTCGTCGAGGGGCGCGTTGCGCGCGGGGACGGAGTAGTTCGCGGTGCGCTGGAAGACGGTCAGATGCGCCGCCTCGCCGGCAATGGCGGGGGCGGCCTGGATGCCGGTCGAACCGGTTCCGATCTGGCCGACGCGCTTGCCGGCGAGATCCACACCCTCATGCGGCCATTGCCCGGTATGGTACCACTCGCCCGCGAAACCACTCAGGCCCGGAATATCGGGGATATTGGCGCTCGACAGGCAGCCCACCGCAGTGATCAGCCAGGTGCAGGTGAGGCTCTCGCCGCGATCAGTCTCTACGATCCAGCGATTGCCCGCATCGTCGAAACGCGCCCCGGTGACCTTCACGCCCAGGCTGATGTCGCGCATAAGGTCGAGACGCTCAGTGACGTATTCGAGATAGCGCAGGATCTCCGCCTGACCGGGATAGCGCTCGCTCCATTCCCAGTCCCGGTAGATCTCCGGCGAGAAGAAATAGCAGTAGGAATGGCTCTCCGAATCGCAGCGCGCGCCGGGATAGCGGTTGGCCTGCCAGGTGCCCCCGATCCCGGCTTGCGCCTCGATCACGCGCACCGACAGGCCGAGCCGGTCGCGCAGCAGATGCAGCTGGTAGAGCCCGGCGAATCCCGCCCCGATGATCAACGCGTCGTAATCCGCCGCTTGCGCGCTCATGTATGTCTTCCCTTCATCCCGATCCGCTCGATTCCGATCTGCTTGCGGCGAATTCACGCCCGGCGCACGCCCCCATGGGTCGCCCATGAGGTGCCCGCGAGCCAGCCGCAATCGACGGGCAGGTTCGCCCCGGTAATCGCGGAAGCGTCCTTCGAGAGCAGGAAGGCGACGGCATGGGCAATCTCCTGCGGCTTCACGAGCCGGCCCATGGCCGCCTGCGCCTCGGCCAGCGAGAGATCGCGCCGCCCCGCATCGACTTCGGCCTGAAGCGCTGGGGTCAGGGTGAAGCCCGGCGAAACCGCGTTGACGCGGATGCCGGACGGGCCCCATTCGGCGGCGAGGCAGGCCGTCATCGCAATGACGGCGGCTTTCGTCGGCGAATAGGAATGCAGCGGCATGGAGCGCATGCCGGCCACCGAGGCGATATTGACGATCGCGCCGCGCCCGCGCCCGATCATGGGGCGCGCGAAGATCACGCTGGCGAGATAGGTGCCGCGCTGGTTGATCGCCACGACGTCGTCATAGGTCTCCATCGACAGATCGTCGGGCGGAACGGGGCGCTGGAGAATGCCGGCGCTGTTTACGAGGCCCGTGATCGGGCCGACATCCGTCTCGATGCGCGCGGCCGCTTCGGTGAGCGAGGCCTCCACGCCGACATCGCCGGCACAGGCATGTCCTCCGATGCGTGCGGCATGCTCCTTCGCCTTGTCCGGGTCGCGGTCGAGCACGACCACCCTGCCTCCCCGCGCGGCGAGTACTTCGCAGCAGGCCGCCCCGATTCCGCTCGCCCCGCCCGTCACGACGGTGATGTCGTCCGCGCTCATCGTTCCATCCCTCCCTCGGTTTTCGCTTTTTCGACGATATTCCGGGAAGCGGTCGCTCCGATCAACGCGCGCTTTGCGCAAGCGGGAATGGGCCGGCCTCACCGCATCGGCGGAAAGCCGATCTGCGCATGTGGCGTCTTGCCTCCTCTTGCCTCTCCTTGCCCCATGAGTGGGTGGCGGGTATTCCCGAAGGGAACGCGCGGCCTCCCGCCACGTTCGCCTCCTGACGGGCTGAAACCTTGATCGCGCGGGGCGGGGCGGGTATGGCTCTAGCATTGCCTCGCGGAAAGCGATGAATCGTGCGTGATTATATCGGGCGCATCTTGCGCAAGGGCGCGGCTGTATCGCCGCCGGTGATCGAGGGGCAGGCGGTGCCGACGCCCACCCTGTGGCTGCTCGGGAAGACCGGGGCGGGCAAGTCGTCGCTGGTGCGTGCGCTGACGGGCGAGGCGGATATCGGCGAGGGTTTCGAGCCCTGTACGCGCACCGCCATGGCCTATGATTATCCAGCCGGGCGCCCCGTCCTGCGCTTTCTCGATACGCGCGGCATCGGCGAAGTCGGCTATGATCCCAAGGATGATCTCGCGGAGGCCGAACGCGGCAGCCACGCCCTCGTCGTCGTGGCGCGTCTCGACGATCCGGTGCAGGGCGCCGTCGCCGACATCCTGCGTGAATTGCGCCGCCGCCGCACCTCCCTTCCCGTGCTGATCGCCCATACCGGCGCCGATCTCGCCGAGGACGACGGCGTGCGCGCCCGTGCCCGCGCCGCCAACCAGACGCGGTTCGAGGAAGCCGCCGGCGATACGCTTCCCGCCGTCACCCTCGCGCTTCCCGCAGGCGATGGCGTGCAGGAGGGGCTCGACGATCTGCGCGCGGCTCTGTCGCAGCTGTTGCCGGAAGCGGCTCTGCTCATTCTGCGCGAAGGTGCGCGCGACGCCGAATCCGCGCGCTTTGCCGAGATCAAGCCGCTGGTGATGTGGTATGCCGGCGCCGCAGCCGCGAGCGACGTCGCCCCGGTGATCGGAGCCGTCGGCGTCCCGGCGATCCAGGGGGCGATGCTTCACGCCATGGCCGGGCGCTACGGCGTGGCATGGAACGCGCAGCGTGCGGGTGCCTTCGCCGGAGCGCTCGGCTCGGGGGCGCTATTGCGCTTTGCCGGATCGCATGCGGCGCGGCAGGCGGCGAAGCTCGTCCCCGTCGTCGGACAGACGCTCGGCGCGGCGAGCGCGGCGGCGATCAGCTTCGCCACGACCTTCGCGCTGGGACGTGCGGCGGCCTATTGGCTCGATCGCGAATCGCGTGGCGAGCATGCCAGCGCGGCGGATCTGCGCCGGCTCTACGAGGAAGCCTTCGCGAGGGCGCGCGATGTCTCTCGGTGAGCGTCTGCGCCGGGCCTATCTGCGCTGGAGCCGCCTCGGCGCCGCCGGTCTGCTGGTGCTGCCCTTCGCGGTGACGTCGCTGCTCGGTTTTCTCTGGCTGCATGATCGCGGCATGCTGCTTTATTTCGTGCTCGGCTGTGTCGCGCTCGCCGGGGGGATCTGGAGCGGGCGGCTCGGCCTGGCTTGGCAACAAAGGCGCAAGGCGCGGGCGGAGGCGCTCGCACGCGGCGAGACGATCCCGCCGGACGATGAGGCGGAGGATCCCGCCGGCCTGCGCGAACGGCTCGCCAATCCCCCGATCGATCCGGAATGGAGCGAACGCGAGACCGCGATCTACGAGGCGGCCCGCGCCGCGATTGCCGAGCGGCTTCCCGCCCCCGTCGAATGGGAGAGCCTGCCCGAGCACGCCGTAGCCGTCGTCGAGGATGTCGCCGGGCGCATGTCCGACGGCAAACGCGGCGCCCTCGATTTCACCCTGCCGGAAGCACTTCTGCTGATCGACCGGGTCGCGCTGCGCTACCGCGAATTCCTCCGCAGCCACGTGCCGTTTTCCGATCAGTTCTCGATGCGCTCGGTGCATTGGCTATGGAGCCGGCAGGATCAGGCGCGCGCCGCCTGGAAATACGGCTATCTCGCCTATCGCGGGCTGCGCCTCGCCTTCAACCCGCCGGTCGGCGTCCTGCGCGAGCTCGAGCGCGCCGCGACGGCCGGATTGCAGGATCGGCTCACCGATCAGGTGGTGCGTGACGCGCAGGCGATCCTGCTCGAGGAGGTCGCGCAGGCGGCGGTTGATCTCTATTCCGGGCGGCTGAAATTCTCCGATGCGGAACTGATCGAAATCCAGCTCGGCTCGGAATTGCGCGACCGGCGCAGCCTCGCGCGGCCCGATGATCCGGTGCGGATCATCGTCGTGGGTCAGATTTCGGCGGGCAAGTCGACGCTGATCAACGCGCTCGCCGGAGACGGCGTGGCCGAGACCGATCTCGCCCCCACCACGGATCGGCTGACGGCGCATGAACTCGTCATCGACGACATCACCTGCCGCCTCGTCGACACGATGGGTCTCGACGGCTCGGCGAAGGTGCAGGAGCTTCTCGCGCAGGAGATCACCCAGGCCGACATGGTGCTCTGGGCCTTGCGCGCCAACCGTCCCGGACGCGCTGTCGATATCGGTCTGCGCGATGCGGTGATGGCCTGGTATGCGCAGGATGCGGCGCGCCGGATCCCGCCGATCATCCCCGTCGCCACTGCGGCGGATGCGCTCCTGCCCGACTGGCCCTATACCGAGAACCGCCTGCCCGAGGCGGCGCAGGCCGTGATCGGCAAGGCGGTGGCCGCCCTGCGCAAGGATTTCGCCGGCCCGCTCGGGGACAGGCCGCCGATTCCGGTCTGCGCAAAGCCGCCTTCGTGGAATCTCGATACGCTCCACAACGCCATCGCCGCCCAGCTCGGCGAAGCGCTGATGGCCCAGCGTAACCGCCGGCGGCTGGAGAGCCCGCAGGGGCTGCGTTTCGGCGAGAATCTGGGGCGTGCCGGGCGTGGCGTCGCCAAGGGTGTGAAGGTGTTCGGTGGGCGCCTGTGGCAGGCCGCGCGCAAGTCCGATCCGGGCGATGCGGCACCCGCAACCGAGATCGCCCCGCTGCCGGATCCGGCGGACCGTCCCCCGGGAGCAAAGCCGAAGGGCAAGTCCTGACGCGTTTGAGCGGAGCGTTCGGGCAGGGTGCTTGGGTGGCGTTTTGGGGTGGCGGGGGCGGTTGATCGCCCCGCGCCGCCGTTTTGTGCGCGCTGATCAGCCGGCATTTTCCTTGAGAACGCCGCGGCGGATCTGGTCTTCTTCGATCGATTCGAAGAGCGCCTTGAAATTGCCCTCGCCGAAGCCTTCGTCACCCTTGCGCTGGATGAATTCGAAGAAGATCGGCCCGATCACGGTCTTGGAGAAGCGCTGGAGCAGGCATTTCGTATAGCCGCCCTCGACGACGCCCTCGCCATCGATGAGGATGCCGTTCTTCTGCAGGCGCTCGACCGATTCCTCGTGATTGGGCAGGCGCTTCCCGATACGCGAATAGTATATGTCGTTGGGCGCGGGCATGAATTCGAGCCCGCTATCGATCAGGGTCTCGATGGAGCGGTAGAGATCGGTGGAGCCCAAAGCCACGTGCTGGATGCCCTCGCCTTTGTACTCGTCGAGATATTCCTGGATCTGGCCTGACTCACCGGCATCCTCGTTGATCGGGATGCGGATTTTGTTGTCCGGGCTCGTCATCGCGCGCGAATGCAGGCCGGTGAGCTTGCCGGCAATGTCGAAATAGCGGATCTGACGGAAGTTGAAGAGCTTCTCGTAGAATTCCGCCCATTCGTTCATGCGTCCGCGATGCACATTGTGAGTCAGATGGTCGATGTAATGCAGACCGACGCCTTCGGGATGCGGGTCGCGCTCGCCGAGCCACTCGAAATCGACGTCGTAGATCGAGCCCTTCGCGCCGTAGCGATCGACGAGATAGATCTGCAAGCCGCCGATCCCCTCGATTGCCGGAATGTTGAGCTCCATCGGGCCGACCTGCGTCTGCGCCGGTTTGGCGCCGAGCGAGAGCGCGCGTTCATAGGCATGGCGCGCATCCACGACGCGAAACGCCATGGCCGGCGCCGATGGGCCGTGCTTCTGGGCGAATTTCGCGGCGAAGCTCTCGGGCTCCGCATTGAGGATGAAGTTGATGTCGCCCTGCCGGTAGAGCGTGACGTTCTTCGAGCGGTGCCGCGCGACGGGGGTGAAGCCCATCACCTTGAACAGGCGATCGAGCTCGTCGGGATCGGGGTGGCAGAATTCGACGAATTCGAATCCGTTCGTGCCCATGGGATTTTCTTCGGAAATCTCCGGGGGCGGGGCATCGTGGGGGAAGGGGCCCATGGTTTCCTCCTGTTGGGTGGGGGCGCCGGGTTCAGGCATCCGGGTCCGGATCGGGTGCGAGATTGCGGGTATGGGCGTCGAGCTTCTCGATCAGCCTGACGAATTCCTTGCGCTCTTGCTCATTGAAGGCCGCCGTGATCTCCTCCTCGAAGGCGAGAGCCTGCGGCACCACCTCCTCGTAGATGGCGCGACCCTCGTCGGTGAGGCGCAGATGCTCCTCGCGCATGTCGAAGGCATTGGGTTCCTTGCGCACCAGCCCGCGCGTGACGAGCGCGGCGACGGCGCGCGACACGGTGGATTTGTGCATCATGCCGTGCAGGGCGATGTCGCGGGCGGTGCGCACCGGGTACTGGCCCAGCGTCGCGATGACGCGCCATTGCGGGATCGTGAGATCGAAGCGCTCGGCATAGATGCGCGCCACGGCGTTGGACGTACGCGCGGAGAGGATCACCAGCCGGTAGGGCAGGAACTCCTCCAGCTTGAGCAGGGCCCGGCTGTCGTTTGCTGCAGCGGAAACCGACATGCATCCTCGCACTGTTCGTTGACAGTGCAACCAATCTGCCACAAAATTCGTCCCACAAGCAACCAATTTCTGCCCAGCGCCCAAGGCGCCGGTGAGACGGGAGGTGTCAGATGAAACCACGCTACATGTCGGGCTTCGGCAACAGCTTCGAGACCGAGGCACTGCCCGACGCCCTGCCGGTCGGCCGGAACTCGCCGCAGAAATGCAATTACGGCCTTTATGCCGAGCAACTCTCCGGCTCGCCCTTCACCGCGCCGCAGGCGACGAACCAGCGCTCCTGGCTCTACCGGATCCGCCCGGCGGTGAAGCATTCCGGGCGCTATCGCAAGGTCGACAAGCGCCATCTGCGCACCGCCCCCTGCCGCGAGGATACCGATACGCCGATCGGCCAGATGCGCTGGAGCCCGGTGCCGATGCCCGACGAGAAGGTCAGCTTCGTCGAGGGTTTGTGCACGGTGACGACGGCGGGTGACGCGGATACGCAGGTCGGCATGGCCGCGCATCTCCTCTTCGTCACCCGCGACATGCGCGACGAGTATTTCTTCAACGCCGACGGCGAATTGCTGATCGTGGCGCAGGAGAACAGGCTGCGGTTCTGCACGGAGTTCGGGGTGATCGAGATCGAACCCGGCGAGATCTGCATCATCCCGCGCGGCGTGATCTTCCGCACCGAACTCGTCGACGGGCCGGCGCGGGCGTATGTCTGCGAGAATTACGGCGGCGCCTTCACGCTGCCTGATCGCGGGCCGATCGGGGCGAATTGCCTGGCCAATCCGCGCGACTTTCTCACCCCCGTTGCGGCTTATGAAGACCGCGAGGTCCCCTCGAAGCTCTATGTGAAGTGGGGCGGCGAGCTCTATCTCTCGGAGATAGGCCAGTCACCGCTCGACGTTGTCGCTTGGCACGGCAATTACGCGCCCTACAAATACGATCTGCGGCATTTCTCGCCGGTGGGTGCGATTTCCTTCGATCACCCGGACCCGTCGATCTTCACGGTGATGACCGCGCCGTCGGAGACGCCGGGCACGGCCAATATCGACTTCGTCATCTTCCCCGAACGCTGGATGGTGGCGGACAACACCTTTCGTCCGCCCTGGTATCACCGCAACATCATGTCGGAGTTCATGGGGCTGATCTACGGCGTCTACGACGCCAAGCCGGAAGGTTTCACGCCCGGCGGTTTCAGCCTGCACAATTGCATGCTCGCTCACGGGCCGGACGAGCAGGCCTTCGAACATGCCTCGAACGGCGAGCTGAAGCCCGTCAAGCTGACGGGCACCATGGCCTTCATGTTCGAGACCCGCTTTCCCCAGCGCATCACCCGCTATGCGGCGGATCTTCCGGAGGTGCAGGACAACTATATCGATTGCTGGGATGGGCTGAAGAAGCATTTCGATCCCGAACGCAAGGATCCGTGGGATCGATAATGCATCATTCCGTCAGGTGGATACCGGCTGACGGATAAAATGATGCATCGAACAATGGCTTCGAGCGCGACTGCTTCGCGCATGAAAAAGGCCGCCCCGTCGAGGGCGGCCTTGTCCGTTCAGGCGCGATGCCTGCAATCATTCAGGCACGTGTGATCACGCGACCTTGCGCGAGCGGCGACCGCGCGGGGCGCTCTCGCCCTCGGGCGCCTTGCGACGCTGAGCGCCGAGACCCATCGCCTTGGCGAGTTCGGAGCGGGCCGAAGCATAGTTCGGCGCGACCATCGGATAATCGGCCGGCAGGCCCCACTTGGCGCGATACTCTTCCGGCGTCATGTCGTACTTGGTGCGCAGATGGCGCTTCAGCGACTTGAACTTCTTGCCGTCTTCGAGGCAGATGATGAAGTCCGGCGTGATGGACTTCTTGATCGGAACGGCCGGAACCGGTGCTTCCACCTGTTCTTCCTGCGCGCCGGTGGCGATCTTCTGCAGCGTACCGTGCACGGCTTCGATCAGCCCCGGAAGCTCGGCCGTAGGCAGAGAATTGTTGCTGACGTAAGCAGATACGATCTCTACAGCCAGCTCGATATGGGCGTTGTCCTGCGCCGTTTCACTCATCGTTACGAACCTCTTTCAAAGTTAGGACCCGTTTTCATTTACCGGTTATCAACCGACGGGTGGTGTTGCGCTTCCAAACATTGCTTGAATCAGCGCGAATTGGCGTATTGCTCCGACAAGTATGTCAAAAAATCTTTTTCTTCAAGAGGAGCGAAATAAAATTCACGCTCATTTTTTCGGCGCTCTCTTGGATACCAAGAGTAAATCGACGGTCGAACCCGCTGCGTTGCGTAGCTTCACGCGCGTGAACGCCGTAGTGCGCAAGGAATTCATGGAATCGAGCGAGCCGTCCCGGAGGCGCCGGGAGATGGAAAAAACAAATTGCGGCAGTTCCGGCGACGAGCGGAGGAAGTTGCCGTAATCGCAAGAGAAACGCCCCGGAAGTGGTGGCTCCGGGGCGCGGCATACTATCGCACTGCGAATCAGTACCGGTTCACAAAGGTTTCAGCCCGGCCTCGATCTGCTCCCGACGGTCTTCGAGGAACGGGGGCAGGGCGAGCCGCTCGCCGAGGGTCTCCATCGGCTCGTCGACGTCGAAACCGGGGCCGTCCGTCGCGATCTCGATCAGAATACCGTTCGGCTCACGGAAGTAGAGCGAGCGGAAATAGTGGCGGTCGACCGGTCCGCTCGAAGGCAGGCGGATCGAAGCCAGGCGCTGTGCCCAGGCATCGTATTGCGCGCGATCGGGCGTGCGGAAGGCGATGTGGTGGACGCCGCCGGCGCCCTGGCCCGCGGGAGGCAGATCGGGCTCGGCGACGAGCAGCACTTCCGCATCAGGCCCGCCTTCGCCCATCTCGTAGACGCCGACCTTGCGCCCGTTCTCCTCGAATTCACGCACGCGCCGCATTTCGAGCACGCGCGTCAGGACGAGATCGGTCGGTGCCGGGTCGGGGACGCTCAAGGTAATCGGGCCGAGGCCGCGGATCTGGAACTGCGCGGGAACCGGGCTCTTTTCCCAGATCTCGCCGGTCCCCGCGCCGCCATCGTCGACGAGGCTGAGGCGTTGGCCTTCCGGATCCTCGAAATCGAGGCTCTCGCGCCCGTCGCGGGTGATGATCCCGCTATGGGGCATGCCGTGTTCGTCGAAGCGCTTCACCCAGTATTCGAGCGCTTCGCGCCCCGTGACGCGCAAGGCGGTGCGGGTGATGGCATGGGTGCCGCGGGTCTCGCGCGGGACGGGCCATTCGAAGAAGGTGATGTCGCTGCCCGGGCTCGCCCGCCCGTCACCGTAAAACAGGTGATAGGCCGAGGTATCGTCCTGGTTCACCGTCTTCTTGACGAGGCGCATGCCCAGAACCTGCGTGTAGAAGGCATGGTTTGCCGGCGCATCGGCGGAGATGGCGGTGAGATGATGAATTCCGGTGAGTTGCATGGCGTTTCACTCCTGCTTGTCGTCATGCAGGAAAACTTGCGCATCGTCAAAACACAACGCCAGGGCCGCAAGGTGTCATTGTCGTGAATGCAAATGATGGTCGCGAATCCAAATGATCGCAGCCGCGATACGAAACCGGTGGGAAAAGTACCCGGATCAATGCAAGGGCAGTGGCTCGCGAACGGCGCCCGCATCCGGCAGGGTCACGGTGAAGACCGCACCTTCGCCGGGCTCGCTCTCGATGCTCAGCCGCCCGCGATGGCGCGCGACGATATGCTTGACGATGGCGAGGCCGAGCCCGGTGCCGCCCTTCTTGCGGCTCGTCGCGATATCGGCGCGGTAGAACCGCTCGGTGAGACGCGGCAGGTCGTCGCGTTCGATGCCGGGTCCGTAATCGCGCACGCTCAGCGTCCAGGCGCGACCCGCACCCTCCGGCGGCGTCAGGGCGATATCGACGCGCCCGCCCGATCCGCCGTATTTCACCGCGTTCTCGACGAGGTTCTCGACGAGGCGCAGAAGCTCGTCGCGATCGCCGCAGACCATGGCGGGGCCGTCCGGCAGATCCTGGTGGAAGGTGACGCCCTCCTCCTTCGCCAGTGGCGCGAGGGTGTCGAGGATCTGGCGGATCACAGGCATCAGGTCGATCGCCTCGGTGGGCGCCAGATGGGCGCGCAATTCGATGCGCGAGAGCGAGAGCAACTCGTCGATCAGGCGCGTCATGCGCAGGGCCTGCTCGCGCATGATGGCGAGGAAGCGTGCGCGGCCCGCCGCATCGTCGCGGGCCGGGCCTTCGAGCGTCTCGATGAAGCCGAGCACGGAGGCGAGGGGGGTGCGCAATTCATGGCTGACATTGGCGATGAAATCGACGCGCATGCGCTCGATCCGGTGCGCGTTGGTCAGGTCGCGGAAATACAGCATCACCGCTTCCTCGTCCTGCTCCGGGCCGGATGCGATGTCGAGCGGGCCGAGCAGCAATTCGAAGGCGCGCTCGGTGGGCAGGCGCTGGGTATAGGTGACGCGGGTCGGCGCGCGCGTGCGCAGGACCTGCTCGATCCCGCCGAGCACTTCCGGCGCGCGCAGGGCATAGGCGATCGGCGCGCGCTTGCGCATGGCCGGGAAGAGGTTCTGCGCCGCCGAATTCGCTTCGCGCACGCGCGCGCTGCGGTCGACGAGGATCACGGGATCGGGGATATTGGCCAGAAGCGCCTCCGCCACGGCGATGCGCTGATCCGCGGTGACCTGGAGGCGGCGGCGGGTCGTGCGGGCGCGGGTCACCGCGATGGCGAGCGCGAGTGCGGTCGCGCCGGCCGCGACGGCGATCAGGATCGGGCTGAATCCGTAGAAGACGGTCGCGGTCACGAGCAGGGCGGCGCTCGCGACCGCCGCACCGATCGCCGCGCCGCGCATCGCGGCCTGTTCGAGGGCGCGTGATTCAGGGGGGCTCGACGGGGCGCCGCTCTGCTGCGGGCCCGTCTGCGCGATCGGGCCGGGCGGCAGGACGGGTGGCGGCGTATACTGGTTCATCGGCTCACCCGGTTCCTGTTCGCGCATTCCCGCTCCCCGCCTCGTCACTGCCTGTCCCCGCCTCGGTGCATGACCGCGCATGCAAGGCCGGAGGGCGAAAGTGATTCGGGAAGCATATTCACGCTCACGAAAACACGCTCATGCGACAGCAATACGACAATCGCCCGCAATTTGCGGGAAATCGTCACGTTTGTCATCAAGCCGTCATCAGCGCCGCCAACAAGTGACCCTGCGTAAGTGCTCCGCCTCGATGTCCCCGATCAATGCCCCTCGTAGGAGATGAGCGTGCGCACCTCGACATCCATTGCCCGCAGCCGCTCCGCGCCGCCCAGATCCGGCAGATCGATGATGAAGCAGGCCGCGACGATCTCCGCGCCGAGACCGCGCAGGAGCTTCACCGCCGCTTCCGCCGTGCCGCCAGTGGCGACGAGATCGTCGACGAGCACCACCTTCTCGCCGGCAACCAGCGCATCGGCATGCATTTCGATCTCGTCGGTGCCGTATTCGAGGGCATAGGCCACGCTCACCGTGCGGTGGGGCAGCTTGCCCTTCTTGCGGATCGGCACGAAGCCGGCCGAGAGCTGGTGCGCCACGGCGCCGCCAAGGATGAAGCCGCGCGCCTCGATCCCGGCGATCTTGTCGACCTTGCCGCCGACATAGGGGTGCACGAGCGCATCCACGGCGCGCCGGAAGGCGCCGGCATCGCCGAGCAGGGTGGTGATGTCGCGAAACATGATCCCGGGCTTGGGGTAATCGGGAATGGTGCGCACGGAATTCTTCAGGGCGGCTTCGAAGCTTTGATCCATATCGCTTCCTCTCTCGCGGATTGTCGGTCTCGGGACGGGCGGGTTCAGTTTTGCAGAACGCGCCCGGCGACGGCGTCGAGCTTCTTCATCAGCTCGGGGTCGCGCGCTTCCGGCGCGGTGATGATGGCGACTTCGAGCGCGTTGTGCGAGCCGTTCGGGCAGAACTCGCGCTCGGTGGGGAAGTCGCGTGCCATGCGGGCGACGAGCCGCGCGGCGTTCTCGGCATTGGCGCGCAGGACCTTCACCACGGCCGCGACGTCGACCGCGTCATGCCCGTCATGCCAGCAATCGTAATCGGTGACCATTGCGACGGTGGCGTAGGTGATCTCGGCCTCGCGGGCGAGCTTGGCCTCGGGCATGTTGGTCATGCCGATCACGTCATAGCCGAGGTTCTTGTAGGTGATGGATTCGGCGTAGGATGAAAATTGCGGCCCTTCCATGCAGACATAGGTGCCGTTTTTCACATAGGTGATGCCCTCCGCATCGGCGGCGGCGGCGAGCCGGGCCTGCAAAGCGGAGCCGACGGGATGGGCCATCGAGACATGCGCCACGCAGCCCTTGCCGAAGAAGGAGGATTCGCGCTTGTGGGTGCGGTCGACGAACTGGTCGACCAGGACGAACAGCCCCGGATGCAGCACCTCCCGGAAGGAGCCGCAGGCCGAGAGCGAGACGATGTCGGTGACGCCGGCGCGCTTCATCGCATCGATATTGGCGCGGTAGTTGATATCGGAGGGCGAGACCTTGTGGCCGCGCCCGTGGCGGGGCAGGAAGACGATCTGCGTCTGGCCGATGCGACCGAAGCGCAGGGCGTCGGAGGGCTCGCCCCAGGGCGAGGCGATGCGCTCCTCGCGCACGTCTTCCATTCCCGGCAGGTCATAGACCCCCGAGCCGCCGATCACTCCGAGTACAGCCTTCGTCATCACCGCTCTCCCTCGCTGCGTGGAATGCCTTCATTTGCCTGTAAATGCCCGGTTTCGCAAGGCCGGTGCCACAGTGGCGCCTTGCGCCTGAAGCGCTATTTCCAATTGCACTGGACGCGGGGCGATGCTTGCGAGAGAATCAGGACACAAAAACGCGCATCCCTCGAAGATGTGAAGGGAGGACATCATGGCCGCACAGATCCACCACTTCCGCTGTCTCGAAGACAATATCGGCGCGCTGATCCGCGATCCGGCGAGCGGCGCCTGCGCGAGTGTCGACGCCCCCGACGAGGCGGCCATCGCCGCCGCTCTGAGCGAGACCGGCTGGGAACTCACCGATTGCCTCGTGACGCATAGTCACTGGGATCACGTGCAGGGGCTCGAGGCGCTCAAGGCCCGCACCGGCTGCCGCATCGTCGCGCCCGCTTCCGCCGGTGACGTCGCCGAGATGGCCGATACGATCGTGCGCGAGGGCGACAGCGTCTGCGTCGGCGAGATGGCGGCGACGATCTGGGAGACTCCGGGGCATTGCGCCGATCACATCGTCTATCATTTCGCCACCGATCATCTGCTGCTCGCCGGCGACGTACTCTTCGTGATGGGCTGCGGGCGCGTCTTCGGCGGCGATTACGATGCGCTGTTTCGCGCGCTTGAGCGCATCCGGGAGCTGCCGGACGAGACGGTCGCGATCGTCGGCCACGATTACACCCTCGCGAATGCGCGTTTCGCGCAGAAGGTCGAGCCGGGCAATGCCGCTCTCGCCGATCGCCTGCGGGAGGCGCAGGCGCGAGCCGAGGCCAAGGACCTGTTCGGCATGACCACCCTCGCCGAGGAGAAGGCGACCAATCCGTTCCTGCGTGCGCATGAACCGGCGGTGGCCGATGCGGTCGGTATTGCCAGCGGCGCGCCGGACGCGGTATTCCGCGCCCTGAGAGAATGGAAGAACAGGGGATAGGCAATGGCGCATGCCATCGGCGGGCTCACGGCGGAGGAGGTGATCAGGCGCCTCGATCTGAAACCCCATCCGGAGGGCGGCTATTTTCGCGAGACCTTCCGCGATCCTGCGACCGATGCCGGCGGACGCGCGGTCTCCACGGCGATCTATTATCTGCTCGGGCTGGGCGAGGTCTCCGAATGGCATCGCGTCGATGCCACGGAGATCTGGCACTACCATGCCGGCGCACCGATGGTGATCACCATCTCGCCGAACGGCCATGATGCGCAGGCGCGCCATCTGGGCCCCGATCTGGTGCACGGCCAGGAGCCGCAGATCATCGTACCCGCCCATCACTGGCAGACGGCGACCTCGCTCGGCGCCTGGACGCTCGTCGGCTGCACCGTGGCGCCCGGCTTCGACTTCGCCGGTTTCGAGATGGCCCCGCCGGACTGGAGGCCGGTGCCCCGGGGCGGGGCGTGAGCGCGGACCAATCCGAGGCGGCGGGTCTCGAAGAGCGCGCGCTCAACGCCTGGCCGGCCCTTCAGAGCCTCATCGTCGACGGCTGGCTCCTGCGTTTTGCCGATGGCTATACCAAACGCGCGAATTCCGCCTGTGCGCTGCCGGCGGGCGCGGCGCCGCTGGAGCGGGTCGGGCCGGCGATCGAGGATCTCTATCGCCGTAACGGCCAGTCGCCGATCTTTCGCCTGAACCCCTTCGCGACGCCCGCCGACGATGCCTGGCTCGATGCGCGCGGCTACGCCCGGATCGAGCCGACCGCGATCATGGTCCGGCCCGATCCCGGGCACGAGTTGTCGGCGCCCGATGATCGCGCTCTGCGCTTCGCGGCGCAGCCCGACGAAACCTGGCTCGCCGGATTCGTCGCCGGCAACCGCCACGGCACCGGCATTCGCCCCACCCTCACCACCATGCTCGCGGCGATCCGCGTCGAAGCGTTCTACGCCACGCTCGTTGAGGATGGTGCGCCTTGTGGCTACGGGCTCGCGGTGATCGAGCGCGGCCATGTCGGGCTGTTCGACATCCTGATCGACGAGCGCCTGCGCGGGCGCGGCCTCGGTCGCCGGCTCGTATCGGGGATGCTCGCGGAGGCGGCGCGCCGTGGGGCGAAGGCCGCCTATCTCCAGGTGCTCGAGACGAACACGCCCGCGATCTCGCTCTATCGCAGCCTCGGCTTCGCCGCGCGCTACGGTTACGCCTATCGCGTCCTGCGCCGTTCCGGAAGCTGATCGGCGATCGCCGGCATCGATGCGCGTCGTGGCGTCAGAACAAGGCGCGCGGCAGCCATGTCGCGACCGGCGGTGCGAGCCAGATCAGCAGGATGGTGAAGGCCTGGAGGAGGATGAAGGGAACGACGCCCTGATAGATCATCCCCGTCGTCACCTCCTTCGGCGCGGCGCCGCGCAGATAGAACAGCGAGAATCCGAAGGGCGGGGTGAGGAACGAGGTCTGCAGGTTGATCGCGATCAGCACCGCGAGCCAGATCGGATCATGCCCCATCAGGATCAGCGGCGGGATCAGGAGCGGCAGTAGGATCACCGAGATTTCCACGAAATCGAGAAAGAAGCCGAGCACGAAGACGAACAGCATGGCGAAGATTAGCGCACCCGTCGGCCCGCCCGGCAGCGCGTCGAGGATCGCCGCGACCCGGTGCTCGCCCCCCAGCCCGACGAAGACGAGGCTGAAGAACGAGGCCATCAGGATCGTGGCGAAGATCATCGCGGTCACGACCAGCGTCTGGCGCATGGCCGGCACCACGACCTGCCGGCGAAACAGCGTGTGCAGGGCGCTCGCCACCGCGATGACGCCCACGAGCGCGAGCGCCGCATAGAGCGCACCGAGCGTGAATTCGAACGCCCCGGCATCAGAGCGCTGCAAACGCACCGGATGCATGCCGGCGGCGACCGCGAGCAGGCCGAGTGCGAGCGCGCCGGTCAGGATCAGCCAGCGCGGCGCGCCCTGCTTGTAGCCCGCGAGCAGGATCGCCCCGACCGCCCCCACGCTCGCCGCCTCGTTGGGCGAGGCGATGCCGCCGAGGATCGCCCCCAGCACAGCGATGATCAGAAGGATCGGCGGTGCGACGGCGCCGAGGATCTCGGCGGTGGCGACAGGCTTTTCCGGGCGCTGCATCGCAGGTGCGTCGCCCGGCACGAGGAAGGCGCGCCCCAGAATGTAGAGAATGTAGATCCCCACCATCATCAGGCCGGGCACCAAAGCTGCGGCAAAGGTCTGGCCGACCGAGATGGTCTCCACGGTGAAGCGACCCATGGCGAATTGCGCCTGCTGGAAGGCGGAGGACATCACCTCGGCGAGGATGATCAGCAGCGTCGAGGGCGGGATGATCTGGCCGAGCGTGCCCGCGGTGCAGACCGATCCGGCGGCGAGACGCGGATTGTAGCCGTTGCGCAGCATGGCCGGCAGCGCGATCAGCCCCATCGCCACGACGGTCGCACCGACGATCCCGGTGGAGGCGGCGAGCAGCGCGCCGACCAGCATCACCGAGACGCCGAGCCCGCCGCGAACGGTGCCGAACAGCCGGCCCATTGTCTCGAGCAGATCCTCGGCGATGCGCGACTTCTCCAGCACCACCCCCATCAGCACGAAGAGCGGGATCGCGGTCAGGACCGGGTTCGTCATGATGCCGAAGAAGCGCTGGCCGAGCGCGCCCATCATGCCGATCGAGAAGGCGTCGAGCCACCAGCCCAGCAGCGCGAAGGCGGTGGCGACACCGGCAATGGCGAAGGCGACGGGATAGCCGAGCAGGATCACGACGATCAGCGCGGCGAACATGATGAGATCAAGCGGCATCGGAATCCTCACGAAGCCGGATCAGGTCGCGGATCAGGGCGGACACCCCCTGGATCAGCAGCAGCACGCAGAATGCCGGTACGAGTGATTTCAGCAGGAAGGAGGCGGGAATGCCGCCGACCGAGATCGGCCCTTCGAGGATCGCCCAGGAGCGGCGCACCATCGGCCAGGACCAGTAGAGCAGAATGATCAGGGACGGCCCCAGAAGCGCGAGATGGCCGAATATGTCGACGATCGCCTGTCCGCGTGGGGAGCGTCGCGCGTAGAAGATGTCGACGCGCACATGGCCCTGCAAGAGCATGGTGTAGCCCGCTCCCAGCATGAACAGGCCCGCATGCAGGTAGAGCACGCCCTCGCTCGCGAAGATCGAGGAGATCCCGAAGACGTAGCGCAGGATGACGAGGGAGAATTGCAGCAGCACCATCGCGAGGGCGAACCACATCACGACATTGCCGACGATCCGGTTGATCCAGTCCAGTGCATCGGCGACACGCGCCATCTCTCGTCTCCGCCTCGTCGGAAAGGCGGCGGGTGCGACGAGGCACCCGCCGGTCGTATCGTCAGCGGTCGCCACCGCCATAGTCGAAATCGAGATTGCGCGCGGCGAGCTGCGCGGTCTCGGAATGGACCATGTATTCCACCATCAGCTCACGATAGTCGAGGAAGCTCTCGGTGATGCGGCGCACGAGTTCGTCCTCGTCGGCGAGCATCTCGTCCATCACCTCGCCCATCGCGTTGCCCATGGCGATGATGATCTCCTCCGGCCATTCCCGCACCTGGGTGCCGCCGGCGACGAGCTCGCGCAGGGCCTTGGCGTGGTTGGTGTTGTACTCGGTCAGGACCGGGTTGTAGAGGCTCTCGGCGGCGAATTCGACGACCTGCTTGAGATCGTCCGGCAGGCTGTTCCAGCTGTCGAGATTGACCGCGATCTCCTCCGCCGACGAAGGCTCGCCGACGCCGTTGTCGTAGTAGTAATCCGCGACCTGCTGGAAGCCGAGCGTCGAATCGGTCCAGGGGCCGATGAACTCGCCGGCATCGAGCGCGCCCGATTGCAGCGCCTGGAACATGGCCGGGCCGGACATCGCCTCGACGGCTGCGCCGAGCTTCGACATCACGATGGAATTGATGCCCGTGGTGCGGTAGCGCAGACCGCGCAGATCGTCGACGCTGTTGATCTCGTTGCGGAACCAGCCCGCCCATTGCGGCCCGGAATTGCCGCACAGGAACGGCTTCAGATTGAAGCGCGCATACATCTCGTCATAGAGCGCCTGCCCGCCGCCATGCAGCATCCAGCCGTGCTGCTCGATCGCGTTGAGCCCGAGCGGCTGGCTGCCGAAGAGCAGGATGCCCTGCGATTTCGAGCCCCAATAGGCCGGCACCGCGTGGAAGATGTCGGCGGTGCCTTCCGCCACGGCGTCGAACACGCCCGGCCCGGGCACGATTTCACCGGCGGCGAAGAATTCGATCTCGATGCGCCCGCCCGAGAGGGTGACGATGCGGTCGGCCATCATCTGCGCCGCGACGCCCGGACCGGGCAGGTTGCGCGGCCAGGCCGAGACCATGCGCCAGCGGATCACGTCCTGCGCGATGGCCGGGGCGGCGAGGGTCGAAGCGGTCGCGACGCCGGCGGCGCCGGCCACGGCTGTCTTGAGAAAAGTTCTTCTTTCCATTGTGTTCTCCTCTGGTTGTTCGGTTCGTGGGGGCGAAGTCAGTCCTTCAGGATTCCGGGCAGATCGAGCCCGTGCTCGCGGGCGCAGTCGCGCGCGATCTCGTAGCCCGCATCGGCGTGGCGCATGACGCCGGTGGCGGGGTCGTTCCAGAGCACGTTGGCGATGCGCCGGTCGGCGTCGTGGGAGCCGTCGCAGCAGATCACCATGCCCGAATGCTGGCTGAAGCCCATGCCGACACCACCGCCGTGATGCAGGCTGACCCAGGTCGCGCCCGAGGCGCAGTTGAGCAGCGCGTTGAGGAGCGGCCAGTCGCTCACCGCATCCGAGCCGTCCAGCATCGCCTCCGTTTCGCGGTTGGGCGAGGCGACCGAGCCGGAATCGAGGTGGTCGCGCCCGATCACCACCGGCGCCTTCAATTCGCCGCTGCGCACCATTTCGTTGATGGCGAGCCCGGCCCGATGCCGGTCGCCGAGCCCGATCCACATGATCCGCGCCGGCAGTCCCTGGAAGGCGATGCGCTCGCGGGCCATGTCGAGCCAGCGATGCAGATGCTCGTTCTCCGGGAAGAGCTCCTTCATCTTCGCATCGGTTTTGTAGATATCCTCCGGATCGCCCGAGAGCGCGCACCAGCGGAAGGGGCCGACGCCCCGGCAGAAGAGCGGACGGATGTAGGCCGGCACGAAACCGGGGAAGGCGAAGGCGTTTTCCAGGCCCTCTTCCTTGGCGACCTGGCGGATATTGTTGCCGTAATCGAGGGTCGGCACGCCCTCGTTCCAGAAATCGACCATGGCCGCGACATGCGCCTTCATGCTCGCGCGCGCCGCCGCCTCGACCGCAGCCGGATCGCTCTCCTGCTTCGCGCGCCAGTCGGCGACGCTCCAGCCGATCGGGAGATAGCCGTGGATCGGATCATGCGCGGAGGTCTGGTCGGTGACCATGTCCGGGCGCGGACCGCCATCGCGCATGCGGCGCACGAGCTCGGGGAAGATCTCCGCCGCATTGCCGATCAGCGCCACGGATTTCGCCTCGCCGGCCTTCGTCCACCGCGCGATCATCGAAAGCGCCTCGTCGAGATCGTGGGTCTTCTCGTCGCAATAGCGGGTGCGGATGCGGAAATCCGCGCGGGTCTCGTCGCATTCCACGGCGAGGCAGCAGGCCCCCGCCATCACGGCGGCGAGCGGCTGCGCGCCACCCATGCCGCCGAGCCCGGCTGTGAGGATCCAGCGGCCCTTCAGATCACCGCCGTAATGCTGGCGCCCGGCCTCGGCGAAGGTCTCGTAGGTGCCCTGCACGATGCCCTGCGTGCCGATATAGATCCACGACCCCGCCGTCATCTGGCCGTACATGGCCAGCCCCTTGCGGTCGAGCTCGTTGAAATGCGCCCAGGTCGCCCAATGCGGCACGAGGTTCGAATTGGCGATCAGCACGCGCGGCGCATCCGCATGGGTGCGAAACACCCCCACCGGCTTGCCCGATTGCACGAGGAGAGTCTGATCGTCGTCGAGTCGGCGCAGGGCGGCGACGATCGCGTCGAAATCCTCCCAGGTGCGGGCCGCGCGCCCGATCCCGCCATAGACGACGAGCTCGTGCGGGTTCTCGGCCACATCGGGATGCAGGTTGTTCATCAGCATCCGCAGGGGGGCTTCGGTGAGCCAGCTCTTCGCGCTGATTTCAAGGCCGGTCGGGGGGAAGACGTCGCGGATGTTGTGGCGCGGATCGGTCATGCTCGTTCACTCGCAATGTCGTGGTGGGGAGAAGGCGTGAGTGATGTGGACCTTCGCGCGCCGGCGATGCGGGAGGCGAAGCACGGATCGTGCCATCGGGGCGGCAAAGGCGCGGTTTGGACAGGGCGCGGCGGCATCACAGCGGGAAGTCCAGCCCGGCGGCGCGCACCAGGGCGCCGTCACGTATGAGGGTCGTCGCCGCCTCGATATCGGGGGCGAGATAACGGTCGGCGGCGAGCGGCGGGCTGACCGCGCGCAGGGCGTCCAGCGCCGCGCGCAGGGGTGGCGCGGTCTCGAGCGGCGCGCGAAAGGCGATGCCCTGCGCGGCGCACAGGCTCTCGATGCCGAGAATGACGGCGAGATTATCGACCATTCTGCCCAGTCGGCGGGCACCATGTGCCGCCATCGAGACATGATCTTCCTGATTGGCGGAAGTCGGCGTCGAATCGGTCGAGCAGGGATTGGCCAGATGCTTGTTCTCGCTCATCAGCGCCGCCGTCGTCACTTCCGCGATCATCAGCCCGGAATTGAGCCCCGGCTCCGGCGTCAGGAAGGGCGGCAGGTCGAAGCTGAGCGTGGGATCGACGATCAGGGCGATGCGCCGCTGCGCGATGGCGCCGATCTCGGCGAGCGCGAGCGCGATGATGTCGGCGGCGAAGGCGACCGGCTCGGCATGGAAGTTCCCGCCCGAGATAATGCCCTGCGCCGTCACCAGCGGATTGTCGGTGACGGCATTCGCCTCGCGCTCCAGCGTCGCCGCGGCAAAGCGCAGGAGATCCACCGCCGCACCGAGCACCTGCGGCTGGCAGCGGATGCAATAAGGATCCTGCACGCGGGTATCGCCGTCGCGATGGCTCTCGCGAATGGCCGAGCCCGCCATCAGATCGCGCATGGCGCGCGCCACCGCGATCTGGCCGGGCTGGCCGCGCAGGGCGTGGATTTCTTCCTGCAAGGGCGCGGTCGAGCCCATGATCGCATCGGTGGAAAGGCACGATGTCACGAGGCTCGCCTGCGCGAGGCGCCAGCCCTCGAAGAGGTTGACCAGCGCGACGGAAGTGGAGAATTGCGTGCCGTTGATCAGCGCGAGCCCTTCCTTCGGGCCGAGCGTCACGGGTGTGAGCCCCGCCTGCGCGAGCGCGGCGGCACCGCTCGTGCGCGCGCCCTCGAAGAAGGCCTCACCCTCTCCGATCATCACCGCCGTCATATGGGCGAGCGGCGCGAGATCGCCCGAGGCCCCGACGGAGCCCTGGACGGGCACGACCGGCGTGACGCCGCGCGCGAGCATGCCCTCGATCGCCGCGATCACCTCCCAGCGCACGCCCGAGGCGCCGCGCCCGAGGCTGAGCAGCTTCAGGGCCATCATCAGGCGCGTCGTCGGCACATCGAGCGGTTCGCCGACGCCGCAGCAATGAGAGAGAATGAGATTGCGCTGCAGCGTGGCGGTATCGCCCGGCGCGATCTTCACCGAGGCGAGCTTGCCGAAACCCGTATTCACCCCGTAGACCGGCTCGCCGCCTTCCGCTGCCTCGCGCACCTTCTGCGCCGCCGCCTCGATTCCGGGGCGCGCAGCATCGGTGAGCCGCGCCGGTAGGCTCTCGCGCCACAGACGCTCCAGCGTCGCGAGCCCGGTTTCGCCGGGAGTGAGCGTCAGCATGAAACACCTCCGAAGATCCGCTCATGGAGCGGGTTGAAGCCGATCCGCCAGGCGAGTTCGGCGGGATCGTCCACGTCCCAGACCGCGAGATCCGCGCGCAGACCCGGAGCGATACGCCCGCAATCGTCGAGCCCGAGGGCGCGTGCGGCATTGACGGTCACACCGTGCAGGGCCTCCGCCGGCGTCAGGCGAAACAGGGTGCAGCCCATATTCATGGCGAGCAGGATCGAGGTGAGCGGCGAGGAGCCCGGATTGCAATCGGTGGAGAGCGCCATCGGCACGCCATGCGCGCGGAAGTCGGCGACGGGCGGGGCCTGTTTCTCGTGCAGGGTGTAGAACGCACCGGGCAGGAGCACCGCGACCGTGCCGGATGCGGCCATGGCGCGCGCATCGGCCTCGGTCGCGTATTCCACGTGATCTGCCGAGAGCGCGCCGTAGCTCGCGGCGAGCGCCGTGCCGCCCTGGTGGCTGAGCTGCTCCGCATGCAGCTTCACCGGAAGGCCGAGTTCACGCGCCGCATCGAAGACCCGCGCGATCTGCGCCGTGTCGAAGGCGATGCCCTCGCAGAACCCGTCCACCGCGTCGACGAGCCCCTCCGCGTGTGCGGCGTGCAGGGAGGGAATGCAGATCTCGTCGATGAAAGCGTCCTTGCGACCGGCATATTCCGGCGGGCAGGCATGGGCGCACAGATGCGTGGTGCGGATGCGCACCGGGCGCTCATCCGCGAGGCGGCGGGCGACGCGCAGCATGCGCAGCTCCGTCTCCTGATCGAGCCCGTAGCCGGATTTCACCTCGAGCGTGGTGACTCCCTCCGCGATCAGCGTGTCGAGCCGGGGCAGGGCGCGCGCCAGAAGCGTTTCTTCGTCGGCCTCGCGCGTGGCCTTGACCGTGGAGAGGATGCCGCCACCGGCGCGGGCGATCTCCTCGTAGCTCGCCCCTTCGAGCCGCAGCGCGAATTCGCGGGCCCGGTCGCCGCCGAAGACGAGATGGGTGTGGCAATCGATCGGCGCGGGCGTGACGAGCCGCCCGCCCATATCCCGGCGGGGAATGTCGGCATGGGCGGATGGCAGCGCCGCTTCTGGGCCGGCCCAGGTGATCCGCTCGTCTTCGATGACGATGGCGGCGCTCTCGACGAGGCCGTAACCCTCACCGTCGAGCGTGGCGAGTTTCGCGTTGGCGAGGCATTGCTGCGTCACACCGGAATCCCCTGCTGGCTGTTCTTTTCGTTTTTATGTCTGTATGTTTCGATAATAAGACTGTACATAATAACCGTGTCAATCGTTTTCGAAAGGGGAGGCGGCATGGCCGTGCTGTTTGCCGAACAGGCGCTTCTGGAACAGGGCTGGGCGCGCGACGTCGTGATCGAGATCGGCGCCGATGGCCGCATCGCGCGTGTCGAGGCCGGTGCCGCGCCCGCTGGCGCCGCGCGCCATGCGATCCTCCTGCCCGCGCCCGCCAACCTGCATTCGCACGCCTTCCAGCGCGCCATGGCGGGTCTCACGGAGAAACGCGGCCCCGATCCGCGCGATACGTTCTGGACCTGGCGGCAGTTGATGTTCCGCTTCCTCGACAGGCTCACGCCCGATGATGTCGAGGCGATCGCCGCCTTCGTGCAAATGGAGATGCTGGAGGCCGGCTATGCCTGCAATGTCGAGTTCCACTATCTGCACCACCAGCCGGGCGGGGTGCCTTACGATGATCTCGCGGAAATGTCGGGGCGCATCGCCGCCGCGGCGCAAACCAGCGGCATCGGCCTGACGCTTCTGCCCGTGCTCTACCAGCAGGGTGGCTGCGACGGGCGCCCGCTCGGGCCGGGGCAGATCCGCTTCGGCAACGATCTCGACCGTTTCGCCCGCCTCGTCGAGGGCGCGCGCGCGGCCCTGTCGCCGCTCCCCGCCGATACGGCCCTCGGCCTCGCGCCGCACAGCCTGCGCGCGGTGACGCCGGAGGCGCTCGAAGCGGTTCCCGGTCTTCATGACGGGCCGGTCCATATGCATCTGGCCGAGCAGGTCGGCGAGGTCGAGGAAGTGCTCGCCCATCACGGCGCGCGGCCCGTGCGGCATTTGCTCGCGACGATGCCGGTCGATCGACGCTGGTGCCTCATCCACTGCACGCAGATGGAGCCGGACGAGACGCAGGCGCTCGCCGCGACGGGCGCCGTGGCGGGTTTGTGCCCGATCACGGAATCCTCGCTGGGCGACGGAATATTCGACGGCGTGCGCTGGATGAATTCCGTCGGCGCCTTCGGGGTCGGCTCCGACAGCAATATCCGCATCAGCCTCAGCGAGGAATTGCGCACGCTGGAATATTCGCAGCGCCTGCGCGACCGCTCCCGCGCCGCGCTCGCCCGGCCCGACGCCTCGACGGGGCGGGTTCTGTTCGAAGGTGCGGCGCGCGGCGGGGCACAGGCGGCGGCGCGCGATTCAGGCGTGATCGCGCCGGGCGCGCTCGCCGATCTGATGGCGCTCGACGGCGATGCGGTCGATCTCGCGGGCAAGAACGGGGATACGATCCTCGATGCCTGGATATTCGCCGGCGACGACCGCATGGTGCGCGAGGTCTGGTCCGCCGGGCGGCATCTGGTACAAGCGGGGCGGCACGTGGCCCGTGATGCGATCACGCGACGTTACCGCGAAACCCTGCTACGGCTGAGCGATGCGATCTGACGATACGACCAAGAACCCTCCGGGCGTTGGGGCGGGCGATACCCCGCGCCGCTCGACGACGACATGGCAAACGATCCGCGACGACGTCCTCGCCCGCATCCGCTCGCGCGCCTGGCCGCCCGGCGAACTGATCCCGCACGAGGCGGAACTCGCCGCCGAATACGGCTGCGCCCGTTCCACGGTGAACCGCGCCTTGCGCGAAGTCGCCGCCACGGGGCTGATCGACCGGCGCCGCAAGGCCGGCACCCGCGTGGCGCTCAATCCGCTGCGTCGCGCGACCCTGCACATTCCCGTCATCCGCCAGGAGGTCGAGGCGCGGGGCGCGCGCTACGATTACGCGCTGATCAGCCGCGCGCTCGCGAGCGCACCACTCAACGTGCGCAGCCGGATGGGATTGTCGCCGGGGGTGAAGCTGTTGCATGCACGTGCGCTGCATCTCGCGGACGGGCTGCCGCATGCTTACGAGGATCGCTGGATCAATCCGAAGGCCGTGCCGGAGATCATGGATGTCGATCTCGCGCACTACAGCGCCAATGCCTGGCTCGTCCAGAACGTGCCTTACACGCGCGGTGAACTCACGCTTTCCGCCGCCTCCGCCGATGCGGATTGCGCCGCTTCGCTGCGCTGCGAGCCGGGTGCGGCGATCTTCACCATGGAGCGCATCACCTGGATCGGCGACGAACCCGTCACCCTCGTCACCCAGTCCCACCGACCGGGATATGCGATCACCACTGCGATCTGAGCGGATAACGCAAGCGTCTGCGCGCAGATCGAAGGATCTGCGCTGTGCGGTATTCTGATCGGGAAAAGGAAAATTGGAGCGGGCGATGGGATTCGAACCCACGACCCCAACCTTGGCAAGGTTGTGCTCTACCCCTGAGCTACACCCGCACGCTCCGTGGCGACCCTTCCGGGGCGCCGGCGGTGTCGCCACCGCGTCGATGGCGCTCATATGAACCAGACGCGCGGGCTTTGCAAGAGGAATTTTGAGAGGAATTTCGAGAGAAATCCCGCGTGGAGCTCCACCTCGAATTCCGAAAGCGATTCCGGGTGTAGACGTTGCGCCGCTGCTGCGCGGCTTCCTCCGCCGGGCCGCGAGAGCGGAGCCGTAGGCATCGCCATGACGCAACGTCAAGCCGGTACAATCGCATTCCCCGTGCATTCCCCGCCTTGAGCCCGGGCGCATGCATGGTTACAAGCGAGGCCATGATGACACCCCAGCAGCTTCTCGCCGCTCTCGACCAACGCGGCTACGAAACCACCACGACCGAGCACGAAGCCGTGTTCACCGTGGCCGAATCGCAGCATGTGAAGGCGCGCATTCCCGGCGGCCACACCAAGAACCTCTTCCTGAAGGACAAAAAGAGCCGCATCTTCCTCGTGACGGCGGAATCGGAGAGCGCGGTCGATCTGAAGCGGCTGCATCCCGTGATCGGCGGCTCGGGGCGGCTCTCCTTCGGCTCGGCGGAGCTGCTCGGGGAACTGCTCGGCGTGGAGCCGGGCTCCGTGACGCCGCTCGCGCTGGTGAACGCGGCACCGGAAAAGATCTCCTTCGTGCTCGACCGGCGTCTGGCCGATCAGGAGATCATCAACGCGCATCCGCTGATCAACACCATGACCACCTCGATGAAGGTGACCGATCTGATCGCCTTCCTCGCCGAACACGGCCACGAGACCCGTATTCTGGATCTGCCCGCACCCGCCGGCGAATCCGCAGATTCCGGGGCTGGTCAAAACGACGCGGCGATCCCATCTTGAGAACAACCGACCGACGAACGAACCGAAGAGTGAGACGAGCATGTTCGGCAATTCGATGACGGGACAGGCGACTCCCGCACCCGGCGCAGCGGGGCAGGGGGGTGGCGCCCTGATCAAGGATACGACCACCGCGACCTTTCGCGAGGACGTGATCGCCGAATCGATGAGCCAGCCGGTCCTCGTCGATTTCTGGGCACCCTGGTGCGGCCCCTGCAAGCAGCTCACGCCGATCATCGAGAAGGCGGTGACCAAGGCTGCGGGCAAGGTGAAGCTCGTCAAGATGAATATCGACGATCACCCCGCCATTGCCGGCCAGCTCGGCATCCAGTCGATCCCCGCCGTGATCGCCTTCAAGAACGGGCAGCCGGTCGACGGCTTCATGGGCGCGCTGCCCGAGAGCCAGGTCGATGCCTTCATCGCCAAGCTGGGTGGCGCCCCCGGCCCCTCGCCGGTCGAGCAGGGGCTCGAAGAAGCGAAGGCGCTCGCCGAATCGGGCGATGTCCAGGGCGCGGCACAGCTCTATGCGGGCGTCCTGCAGCAGGAGCCGGACAACGCCCCGGCGATCGCGGGCATGGCCCGGCTGCATCTCGATCTGAAGGACCTCGAGGGCACGCGGCGCTTCCTCGACATGGTGCCGGAAGACAAAAGCGACGATCCCGCCATCACCGCCGTGCGCAAGGCGCTCGAACTCGCCGAGCAGGCCGAGCAGCTCGGCGATACGGGCGAGCTCGAAGCGAAGCTCGCCGCAGATCCCGACGATCATCAGGTGCGCTTCGATCTCGCCATCGCGCTCGCCGGTGCGGATCGCCGCCTCGAGGCGGCGGAACATCTCGTCGAAATCGTGAAGCGTGACCGTGAATGGAACGAGGACGGCGCGCGCAAGCAGCTCCTGGAATTCTTCGAGGCATGGGGGCCGAAGGATCCCGCGAGCATCGCCGGGCGCCGCAAGCTTTCGGCGGTGCTCTTCAGATAAGCGGAGGGCGCCATGCCCACGAACGTCGTCTATCGCGGGCCGCAGGATTGCCCGGACGTGATCCCGGTTTTCCCCTTGCCGGGCGCGCTGTTGCTGCCGCGCGGCCAGATGCCGCTCAACATCTTCGAGCCGCGCTACATGGCGATGATCGACGATGCGCTACGCGGCGAGCGGCTGATCGGCATGGTGCAGCCGGAAGGTGACGGCATCCCCGGCTCCGGCGAGGGCGGAAACGCTTCGCCCGGGCGGCTCTACCGGGTCGGCTGTGCCGGGCGCATCACCCAGATCGCCGAAACGGGCGACGGGCGCTACCTCCTGACGCTGACAGGCATTGCGCGGTTCCGCGTCGCCGAGGAACTCACCGTGATGACGCCCTATCGTCAGGTGCGCGCGGATTTCTCACCCTTCGCCACCGACTTCGTCGCCCGCGCCGGCGAGGAGGAGGTCGACCGCAAGCGCCTGATCGCGGCCTTGCGGCAATTCGTCAAGGTGATGGAGATCGAGGTCGATTGGCGCGGCGTCGAGCAGGCGCCCAACGAGGCGCTGGTCAATGCCCTGTGCATGATGACCCCGTTCGGCTCCGCCGAAAAGCAGGCGCTGCTGGAAGCGCCCGATCTCAAGAATCGCGCCGAAGCGCTGATCGCACTCACCGAGATCGAGGTGCTGCGCGGCAGCAACGACGACGAGGATTCCTCGCCGACCATGCAATGAAGCGCCCCAACCGGGTGTGAAGGAACCGAGCGACATGTCGACACCGCAGGAAAACACCGCGCCGGAAGCGGCCCCGACCCCGGCGCCGGGGATCGATCCCAAGCTCCTCGAAATCCTCGTCTGCCCGCTCACCAAGGCAACGCTGGAATATGATGCGCAGAAGCAGGAGCTGATCTCGAAACAGGCGCGGCTCGCCTATCCGATCCGCGACGGGATCCCGATCATGCTGCCCGAAGAGGCCCGTCAGCTGCCCGACTGAGACGCCGCCGCCGCGCGTTCCCCGATCGCATCGGCCAGGGCGACGACCCGCGCGGCCATCTCCGCATGCAGGCGCTCGACCATGCGCCCGTCGAGGGCGATCACGCCCTTGCCGGCATTCTCGGGCAGCGCGAAAGCGTCGAGGATTGCGCGCGCCTGCGCGATCTCTTGGCTGTCCGGCGCGAAAACAGCGTTGGCCGGTGCGATCTGGCTCGGATGGATAATGCTCTTGCCGTCGAAACCGAGATCGCGCCCCTGCCGGCATTCCGCTTCGAAAGTCGCCACATCTCCGATCGCGTTGCAGACGCCGTCGAGAATATCGAGCCCGTAGGTGCGTGCGGCGATCAGCGCGGTCTGCAACCAGGGCAGCATGCCGGCGCGATCCGCCGTGAACCGCGCCCGCGTCTCCTTGGCGAGATCGTTGAGGCCCATCACGAGGCAGTCCAGCCGCGTCGCCGGATCATCCGAGCAGGCTGCGATCTCGGCGATGCGCAGGATCGCGCCGGGCGTCTCGATCATGGCCCAGATACGCACATCCGGCGCGGCACCGGCTTCGCGCAGGCGGATGGCGATGTCGAACAAGGTACATGCGGTCTCGACCTTGGGGATCAGGATCGCATCCGGACCCGCCGCGCAGGCCGCCGCGAGATCGCTTTCGAACCAGGGCGAGCCCGGCCCGTTCACGCGGATCACGGTCTCGCGCCCGGGATAGGCGCGCTGCGCGACCATGGCGCAGACGGCCTCGCGCGCGTCATCCTTGATCTGCGGCGCGACCGAATCCTCGAGATCGAGGATCAGTGCATCGGCGTCGAGGGCGCGCGCTTTCTCGAGCGCGCGGGGATTGGCGCCGGGCATGTAGAGCGCGCTGCGGCGGGGGCGGATGGTCATGGTCCGGTCATTCTCCTGCAAGAGATTTAGGCGTCATGCCCGCCCTTGCGTCAAGCGCGGGCGGTATCCGGCCCGTCACCCGGAGCGGCGCACCCGCTCGCGATAGAGCAGATAGAGCCCCGAGGCGATGACGATGCTCGCGCCGACGAGCGTCCACGGATCGGGCCAGTCGCCGAAGATGAAATAGCCCAGAAGCAGCATCCAGATCAGCTGGCTGTAGATGAACGGGGCCAGGACGGGCGCGGGCGCGCGGGCATGGGCGAGGATCAGGAGCCAGTGCCCGAACCCGCCATAGAAACCGATCGCGACCAGCATCAGCCAGATCAGCGGTTCCTGCGGCGTCTGCCAGACGAAGGGCAGGATCGGCGTCATCAGCGCGACGCCGGCGAGGCCGGAATAGACCATGGTGGTGCGCGAGGAATCGGTCGCGGCGAGCATGCGCGTCGAGATGCCGTAGAGCGCGTAGCAGACCGCGCCGGCGACCGAGAGGAAGGCGGCGGGATGCATGCCGCCGAAGCCGGGGCGGGTCACCACCAGCACGCCCAGAAAACCGACGCCGATGGCGATCATCCGGCGCGGCCCGGCCCATTCACCGAGGATCGGCCCGGCGAGCAAAGCCACGAGGAAAGGCGTCGCGAAGAGGATCGAGATGGTCTCGGCCAGTTGCAGATATTGCAAGGCGATGAAGTTGAGGATGGTCGAGGCCAGAAGCAGCACCGAGCGGGCGACCTGCAGGATGGGCCGCGTCGTACGCAGGACGCCGGGGCTCGTCCAGTGATTGACGAAGAACGAGACCAGCACCACGCTGACCATGTAGCGCGCCCAGACCGTCTGGAGCGGATCGACGCCTTGGCCCGCGAGCCATTTCGCCGTGGCGTCGAGGCACGAAAAACACGCCAGCGCGCCGCTCATCAGGCCGATCGCGACGAGCCTGCGCCGCCGCTCCTCCGGGGAGGCGGGGGCGTCGAGATTGCCGGAAGGCTTGGGGCGGCGGGCGGATTCGTCCATGGCGCGAGCATAAACCCGCCCGCCTTGCGCCGACAGGGCGATTGCGCACAGGGCGATCGGGAAGTTTCGAAAAACGCGTTCGCGCTTCAATTCGAGAAACGCGTCCGCGCGTCAGGCGGAAACCGGATCCCGGTCCGGTGTACGCGGATCGACGACGACGGAATCGGGCGTATCCTCACCCTCGTCCTCGTCGTCATCCGCGTCGGCGAGGGCCGAATCGTCGGCGGCGGCGAGGCGGGCCAGATTGCGTCCGGCCTTGCGCAGAAGCTTTCGCAGGCGTTTGCGGTCCTTGCCGTCGAGGCCTGCGAGCAACTCGTCCTCGACCTCGTCCCACAAGCCCGTGATGGCCTCGGCGCGCGCGCGTCCGGCCTCCGTCAACGCCACGCGCACGACGCGGCCGTCGCGGTCGCGATCCTGGCGGGCGACGAGACCCATGGCGGAGAGGCGCGAGACCGTCTTCGAGGCGGTGGGCGGGCGGACCTGCAGGATGGTCGCGAGTTCGCCCATGCTCATGCCCGAGGGTGGCGCGTCACCGTTCGCCGCGCTCGACGGGCCGTCGGCGCCTTTGTCGGATGCCCTGTCTGCGCCCTTGTCCGCACTCTTCTCGGCACTCTTGGTGGCGAGCGCCTGGAGCACCTGTTCCTGCCCCGGATAGAGCCCGAGTGCGACGAGCTTCTCTCCCATGCGCGCGCGATGCAGGCGCGCCGCCCGCATCAGCACCCAGCCCACGCTCTTCTCGCCCGGATGTTTCATCTCTCGCCCGCCGAATTGTTCCGTTCACAGGTCTCGATCTGCGACGGTCGCATTGTCCCACGGCAATCCTTTGCCGCATACAGTTTGCCATCACGACGATGACGTCCACATGACAATTTGCGATTTCACGGGCATGAGGAGCGCGGATCGGCGCGCCGAGGGGGATTTCTGGCACGGTTCGTGTATGCTCCCGCATCAGAGGAAACCGCCGGAGAAACACCATGCCCTATCGCATCCCGCGCGCCGATTACGCCGCCATGTTCGGCCCGACCACCGGCGATACGGTGCGGCTCGCCGATACCGATCTCGTGATCGCGATCGAGCGCGATTTCACCACCTATGGCGAGGAGGTGAAGTTCGGCGGCGGCAAGGTGATTCGCGACGGGATGGGCCAGAGCCAGCGCAGCCGCGCCGAGGGGGCGGTCGATACGGTGATCACCAACGCGACGATCTTCGACCATTGGGGCATCGTCAAAGCCGATATCGGCATCCGCGACGGGCGCATCGCGGGGATCGGCAAGGCCGGCAATCCGGATATCCAGCCGGGCGTCGACATCATCATCGGGCCCGGTACCGAGGCGATCGCGGGCGAGGGCAAGATCGTCACCGCCGGCGGCTTCGACGCGCATATCCATTTCATCTGCCCGCAGCAGGTCGAGGATGCCCTGATGTCGGGGCTGACCACCATGCTCGGCGGCGGCACCGGCCCCGCCGACGGCACCAACGCGACCACCTGCACGCCCGGCCCCTGGCACGTCGCGCGCATGCTCGAAGCCGCCGAGGGCCTGCCGATGAACCTCGCCTTCGCCGGCAAGGGCAACGCCTCCCTGCCCGGCGCGCTGGTCGAGATGATCGAGGCGGGCGTCTGCGCCATGAAACTGCACGAAGACTGGGGCACGACCCCGGCTGCGATCGACAGCTGTCTCTCCGTCGCCGACGAATACGACATCCAGGTGATGATCCATACCGACACGCTCAATGAGAGCGGTTTCGTCGAGGATACCGTGGCGGCCTTCAAGGGACGCACTATCCACGCCTTCCATACCGAGGGCGCGGGCGGCGGGCACGCGCCGGACATCATGAAGGTCGCGGGGCTCGAAAACGTCATCCCCTCATCGACCAATCCGACCCGCCCCTTCACGGTCAACACGATCGACGAGCATCTCGACATGCTGATGGTCTGCCACCATCTCGACCCGTCGATCCCGGAAGACCTCGCCTTCGCCGAGAGCCGCATCCGCAAGGAGACGATCGCGGCGGAGGACATCCTGCACGATCTCGGCGCACTCTCGATCATGGCCTCCGACAGCCAGGCCATGGGCCGCGTCGGCGAGGTGATAACCCGCACCTGGCAGGCCGCCCACAAGATGAAGACCCAGCGCGGGGCGCTCGCGGAAGATGTCGGCACCGGGGCGGATAATTTCCGGGTGAAGCGCTATATCGCGAAATACACCATCAACCCGGCCATCGCGCATGGGGTGGACGCGCATATCGGCTCGATAGAGGCCGGCAAGATCGCCGATCTCGTGATCTGGGACCCGGCCTTCTTCGGGGTGAAGCCGAAGCTCGTCATCAAGGCCGGCACCATCATCGCCGCGGCGATGGGCGATCCCAACGCCTCGATCCCCACCCCGCAGCCGGTGCATTACCGCCCGATGTTCGGCGCCTTCGGCAAGGCGCTGCAACGCACGAGCTTCACCTTCCTCTCGCAGGCGGCGATCGACAAGGGCGTGCCCCAGTCACTCGGCCTCGCCAAGACCTGCCTGCCGGTGCGCAACGTGCGCGGCGGCATCTCGAAGAAGTCGATGATCCACAACGACGCCACGCCGCAGATCGAGATCGATCCCGAAACCTATGCGGTGACGGCGGACGGGGAACTGCTCGTTTGCGAGCCGGCGAAGGAATTGCCGCTGGCGCAGAGGTATTTCATGTTCTGACGGCGCCTCACGCCGCCCTGTTGCTGCGCCATGCCGGGAACGGGTCGGGGAGCCTCGACCAGGCCTCGGCTTCGAAGGCCGGCGCCGTCGACGAGCCGACGAGGCAGGCATCGAGTTCGGCGCGGATCGCCGCCTCGTCCATGCCGATGCCGATGAAGACGAGCTCCTGCCGGCGGTCGCCCCAGACCGGCGACCAGTGGCGGTTCATCAGCTTGCGCCATTCCTCGTGATCGGGCCAGCGGCTCTTGGGGATGGCGCTCCACCAGAAACCCATGGCGGTGACCCGGCACACCGCCCCGGCAATCGACAATTCGCCGACCCAGTCCGGGCGCGTCGCGAGCCAGAAATGGCCCTTGGCGCGCACGAGGCCGGGGAAGGAACGGTTGACGAAGGCGTTGAACTTCTCAGGATGGAAGGGCCTGCGGGCGCGGTAGACGAAGCTGCCGACACCGTATTCCTCGGTCTCCGGCACATGCTCGGCATGGCCGTAGAGCTCTTTGAACCACAAAGGATGCTCCTGCGCCTTCTCGAAATCGAATCGCCCCGTATCGAGCACTTCCGCCATCGGCACACGGGCGTAATCCGCCTCGATCAGCCTCGCATCCGGGTTGAGGGCGATGATGATTTTCTTCGCGAGTTCGCGTTGCTCGAGCGTGGCGTCAGAGACCTTGTTGAGCACGATCGTGTCGGCGAATTCGATCTGGTCGACGAGGAGATCGACCAGCGTGCGGTCGTCGCCTTCCCCCGCCGTCTCGCCGCGATCGCGCAGGAATTCGTTCGAACCGTAATCGCGCAGGAGATTGATGCAATCGACCACCGTGACCATGGTGTCGAGCCGCGCCACGTCGGAGAGGCTCTCGTCGTTCTCGTCGCGGAAATCGAAGGTCGCGGCGACGGGCAAAGGCTCGGCGATGCCGGTGCCCTCGATCAGGAGGTAATCGTATTTGCCGGCCGCGGCGAGGCGCTTGACCTCGGCGAGCAGATCGTCGCGCAGGGTGCAGCAGATGCAGCCATTGGTCATCTCGACCAGCTTTTCCTCCGTGCGCGAGAGATCCGCGCCGCCCTCGCGCACCAGATCGGCATCGATATTGACCTCGCTCATGTCGTTGACGATCACCGCCACGCGCCGCCCCTCGCGGTTGTTGAGCACATGGTTGAGCAGCGTCGTCTTGCCGGCGCCGAGAAAGCCGGAGAGGACGGTGACGGGCAGGCGGCGATCGGATGTCATGCGTGTCTCCGCGAAGTCGGAAGGTTTCGAAGTTGGATATGTAACATTATAACGTAGCGAGTTTGTCAAGCCGGCTTGACCCCGCGCACGGAAGCCGCGACTTCTATGAAATCGGCTTTTCTCGGCGAATCAGGACAGAGCGTGAGCGACACGATCCGCATTCTCGGCCTCGATCCCGGCCTGCGTAATACCGGCTGGGGCATGATCGCCGCCACGGGTACCAGGCTCTCCTATATCGCATCGGGGGTCGTGACCTCCGACGGCAAGGATGATCTCGCGAGCCGGCTGCGATCACTGCATGACGGGATCTGGGAGATCGTGCGGGCTTATGCGCCCGACGAGGTCTCGGTCGAGGAGACCTTCGTGAACAAAGATGCGCAGGCCACGCTCAAGCTCGGCCATGCCCGCGCCATGTCGTTGCTCGTACCGGCTCTCGCCGGTCTGCCCGTTGCGGAATACGGAGCCAATCAGGTCAAGAAGACCGTGGTCGGTGTCGGCCATGCTGATAAAAAACAGGTCCAGGCCATGGTGCGTATTCTTTTGCCGAAATCGACCCCGCCCACCGCCGATGCGGCGGATGCACTCGCCATCGCCATCGCCCATGCGCATCAGCGCAAGGCGCGCAATCTCGCCGCAGAGATGACGCGCCGCGCTGCAACGGGCACTGCCGGAGCCTGACCCCGCATGATCGGAAAGCTGAAAGGTGTCGTCGACACGATCGGGGAGGATCACCTCATCCTCGACGTGCATGGCGTGGGCTATCTGGTGCATTGCTCGAGCCGCACCCTGCAGAAGCTCCCCGGTGCCGGGGAGGCGGCGGTGCTCGCTATCGAGACGCATGTGCGCGAGGACATGATCCGCCTCTACGGCTTTCGCAGCGAAGCCGAGCGGGAATGGTTCCGCCTGCTCCAGAGCGTGCAGGGCGTGGGTGCGAAAGTGGCGCTCGGCATTCTCGCGGTGCTCGAACCCGGCGAAGTGGCGCAGGCGGTGGCGAGCGGCGACAAGGCGGCGATCGCGCGCGGCCCGGGGGTCGGCCCCAAGCTCGCCGCGCGCATCATTTCGGAGCTCAGGGACAAGGCTCCGGCCTTCACCCCGATTGATCCGTCGCTCGCACGCGTGGCGCAGGCGGGATCGGATGAGGGGGCGGCACCCTCGGCGGTGGCGGATGCCGTCTCGGCGCTCGTCAATCTGGGCTATCCGCAGATGCAGGCTTCCGCCGCAATTGCAGCCGCGATGAAATCCGCCGGCGAGGATGCCACGACGCAGGTGCTGATCCGCCAGGGATTGCGCGAACTCGCGCGCTGACGAGACCTGCGCGAACTCGCGCGCTGAGCTCGGTTCAAGAGGCCGATTTCGGATTGCGCAGGACGACGAGATTGCCGAGAAGCGCGAGCACGGCGCCGATTCCCGCGATCAGCGTCCAGCTATAGCCCTCGAACACCGTCGAGACCGAAAGCGCCGCGACGGGAAACATCACCGTCGCATATCCCGCCCGCCCGGGGCCGATCCGGCGCAGGAGCGCGATATAGGCGGCGAAGGCGACGACCGAGGAGATCACCGCCAGAAAGACCAGCGAGCCGAGATAGCGCAGGTTCGGCTCGATGATGAATTCATGGCCGCGCGCGAGATTGAGGCAGAAGAGGAAGACGACCGAATAGGTCATGCTCCAGGTGATCGCCGGGATCAGCGGTACGCCCCGGCTGCCGATCATGCCGGAGACGATATTGCCCGTCGAGAAGCTCAACGTGCCCAGAAGGCACAGGGCGAGGCCGGTCGCGGCGGCGGCGGAAAAGCCCGATCCCGCGATTTCGGGCCAGTAGAGAAAGGCGACGCCGAGCACCCCGATCATTCCGCCCAGAGCCACGCGCGGCGCGATCGGCTGGCGCAGGAAGAGCGCCGCCATCAGCGGATTGCCCACCGCTGCGAGCGAGAAGACGACCGCGAGGAGCCCCGAGGGGATCGTCATGCCGCCATAGTAGTACATGATGAAATTGAACGAGAACATCGTCACGCCCACCGCGACGAAAGCCGCGTGCAGGCGCGCGGGAAAGACGATCTGCTGGCGGGTGGCGAGCACCCAGACCCACATCACCACGCCCGCGATCATGAACCGCCACAGGATCGAGACTTCCGGCGCGACCACGCCGAGCTGCATGCGCAATCCGATCCAGCTGAACCCCCACGAGCCCACCACGGCGGCGTAGAGCACGAAGGCCGTGGCGTCGAAGGGGCGCAGATGTGCCGGCAGCTCCGCCGCCGCGCGGGCGGTGTCGGTTTCGCTCGTGCTCATGCCGGTCGACCGGCGATGGTGGCCCGTCGGTTCAATCGCGTCCCTCCCGCAGATGGCGCACGATGCCGGAGAAATCGACGCCCTCGTTCCCGGCTTGCGTGAAGCGCTCGTAGATGGCGCGAGCATGTTCGCCGAGCGGCGTCGTCGCGCCGCTCGCCTGCGCCGCCTCCTGCGCGAGCCCGAGATCCTTGAGCATCAGTTCCGCCGCGAAGCCGGGTTTGTAGTCGTTGTTGGCCGGGCTCGCCGGCACCGGGCCGGGGACCGGGCAATAGCTCGTGAGCGACCAGCATTGTCCCGACGAGGTGGATGAGACGTCGAACAGAGCCTGATGCGACAGTCCGAGCTTCTCGGCCAGAACGAAGGCCTCGGCCACGCCGATCATGGAGATGCCGAGGATCATGTTGTTGCAGATCTTCGCCGCCTGGCCGGCCCCGGCCTCGCCGCAATGCACCGCCTTTCGTCCCATCTGCAGGAGGATCGGCTCGGCCTTCGCGAAGGCCTCTGCGGAACCTCCCGCCATGAAGGTCAGCGTCGCGCCCTGCGCACCCCCGACACCGCCGGAAACCGGCGCATCGAGCGAGAGGCAGCCCTTCTCGGCGGCGAGTGCATGGGCCTTTCGGGCGCTGTCGACATCGATGGTGGAGCAATCGATGATCAGCGCGCCGGCGCCCATCGCGGGCAGGATCTCGGCGAAGACGCCCGTCACGTGCCGGCCGGCGGGGAGCATGGTGATCACCACTTCCGCTCCCGCCACGGCGCCGGGCGCATCCTTCGCGATCGCCACACCGGCGGCGCGGGCCGCGTCACAGGATGCCGCCGCGAGATCGAAACCCGTCACCCGATGCCCGGCCTTGACCAGATTGGCCGCCATTGGGCCGCCCATGTTCCCCAGACCGATGAAACCGATATGCGCCATCGTCATCCTCCCTCGTTCTTATGTTTTGTTCGCATTGCCGTTCTCATGATCGGCTGCGCCGCAACGCATCCGCGAGCGCGCCGCCGATCATGAGGAAACCGTAGAACCACAGCATCCACGAGCCGAAGACTTTGTCGAGGGCCGGATCCAGTGCGGGAAAGAAAACCTGAAAGTGCGAGGCCACCGCCGCCATCACCAGCATGCCGGGTATCGCGACGAGTGCCAGAGCCCGCAATCCCCCGATCACGCCCATGACGCGCGATCGTGCGAGCGCGATCCCGATCAGCAGCCCGGCGAGGGCACCGAGCGTGAAATTGATCTGGAACGGGCGGCGGCCATCCAGAAAGAAGAACGGGCCGAGCCAGAGGAAGATCGCAAAGAGCAGGGCGGTCAAAGCGATGCCGAAGGCGAGGGAGGCGAGGACGGGACGGATCATGGTGGTGCTGGAGGCTCTCTCGGGCATTGCAGATACGTAAAGGGCGCGCGAGATTGCCCTGCGCCACGGCCACAGGCAAGCTCTGCGGATCGGGCCGTTCGCTGCGCGTGTTCGATTGTGCTCGACAACCGGCACAGATTGGGTTATGGCCCGGCCCTCAACTGAAAACAGGATGCCGAAATCCCGTATGCCGTGATCGTCGCGGCCATACAACGGCTGGAGCAAAAAGCGCCATGAACATCATCGAACAGCTCGAGAAAGAGCAGGTCGAAAAGCTCGGCAAGGAAATCCCCGATTTCGACGCCGGCGATACGGTCATCGTCAATGTCCGCGTTCGCGAAGGCGAGCGTACCCGCGTGCAGGCCTATGAGGGCGTGTGCATCGCGCGCAATGGCGGCGGGCTCAACCAGAGCTTCACCGTCCGCAAGATTTCCTACGGCGAGGGTGTCGAGCGCGTCTTCCCGCTGTATTCGCCGCTGATCGAGTCGATCAAGCTGGTGCGTCGCGGCAAGGTCCGCCGCGCGAAGCTGTATTACCTGCGCGACCGTCGCGGCAAGTCCGCCCGCATCGCCGAGCGCGTCGACCGCAATCGCGTTTCGCGCAAGGATCGCATCGCTGCCGAGAAGGCCGCCGCCGCCGCTGCTGCCGAGGGTACGTCCGCGGCCGAATGAGGCGCGATCCGCCCTCGGTTATATCCGGCGCGGCTTCCAGCGAGGCCGCGCCGTTTTTCGTTTTGCGCGCCCCACCCTGCGCATGCACGCCATGCTTTCGCCCTTGATCGTCGCGAGACTGAGCGACTAAAAGGTTCACGACGGATTTCAATCCCGGCACCGGGCCGTTTCGAAGCCGCAGCCGGGAGGACGAGGAGAGACCGAGGATGACCAAGCCCCGCACGATGTACGACAAGATCTGGGACGACCACGTCGTCGAGACCCAGCCCGACGGGACCTGCCTCATCTATATCGACCGCCACCTGGTGCACGAGGTCACGAGCCCGCAGGCCTTCGAGGGGCTGCGCAATGCCGGCCGCAAGGTGCGCGCGCCGATGCGCACGCTGGCCGTCGTCGACCACAACGTCCCCACCACCGATCGCTCCGCCGGCATCGCCGATCCCGAGAGCCGTGTGCAGGTCGAGACGCTCGCGCAGAACGCGGCCGAGTTCGGCGTCGAATATTACGACGAGCGCGACGCGCGCCAGGGCATCGTGCACGTGGTCGGGCCCGAACAGGGCTTCACCCTGCCCGGCACCACGATCGTTTGCGGCGACAGCCACACCTCGACCCACGGCGCCTTCGGTGCGCTCGCCCAGGGCATCGGCACCTCCGAGGTCGAGCACGTGCTCGCCACCCAGACGCTGATCCAGAGCAAGGCGAAGAACATGCGCGTCACCGTCGACGGCAAGCTGCCGCCGGGCGTGGGCGCGAAGGACATCATCCTCGCCATCATCGGTGAGATCGGGACCGCAGGCGGTACCGGCCACGTGATCGAATATGCCGGCGAAGCCATCCGCGAACTCTCGATGGAAGGCCGCATGACGATCTGCAACATGTCGATCGAGGGCGGTGCACGTGCCGGGCTGATCGCGCCCGACGAGAAGACCTACGCCTATCTCAAGGATCGGCCCAAGGCGCCCAAGGGCGAGGCCTGGGATCGGGCGGTCGCCTATTGGGAGAGCCTCAAGACGGATGACGGCGCCGTCTTCGACAAGGAGATCCGCCTCGATGCGGCGAGCCTCCCGCCGATCGTGAGCTGGGGGACGAGCCCCGAGGACGTGATCTCCGTCACCGGCGAAGTCCCCAATCCGGACGATATCGCCGACGAGAACAAGCGCCGCTCCAAATGGCGCGCCCTCGAATATATGGGCCTGAAGCCGGGCACCAAGATCACCGACATCAAGCTCGACCGCGTCTTCATCGGTTCGTGCACCAATGCCCGCATCGAGGATCTGCGTGCCGCCGCCGCCATCGTCGCCGGCAAGAAGGTCGCCGATACCGTGCAGGCCATGGTCGTGCCCGGATCGGGCCTCGTCAAATTGCAGGCCGAGGCGGAGGGGCTCGACAAGATCTTCATCGAGGCCGGTTTCGAATGGCGCGAGCCGGGTTGCTCGATGTGCCTGGCCATGAATGCCGATCGCCTCGAAGCCGGCGAGCGCTGCGCTTCGACCTCGAACCGCAATTTCGAGGGCCGTCAGGGCTTCAAGGGCCGTACGCATCTGGTCTCGCCGATCATGGCGGCGGCAGCGGCGATCGCCGGTCATTTCGTCGATATCCGCGAGTTCGAAGGCGCCACGCCCGCCATGGCGTGATCATCGCGCCGGCGCGATGCTGAATTCACGCGCGGGATGCCGAGTGCATCCCGCGCGTTTTTCGTTGCGCGCCCGGCCCGCCGGAAAGTGCGGCTTGCGTGACGGGCGATCCGGTTTACCCTTCACCTGTCCGCATCGCTTACCGTGGCCACGCCGGATGCGTTGCGGCGTCACCGTCGAATTTTCATGAGGGGAGACAATCATGATTTCAGCAATCTTGGAGAACCTGCGCACCCGGACGCATCGAAGCGTCACGACCTTTGCGACCGTCGCCGGTATCGCACTCGCCTTCACGCTAGCGGCGCCGCTCGCGCCGGCTCATGCGGTCGAAGAAGGGGACGTGACCCGCGGCGAGGCGGCCTATGAGGCCAATTGCGCCTCCTGCCACGCCAATGCAGCCCGGATAACAGCCCGCGTCGCCGGCACCGATGACGCCGAGCGCGCCGCAGCGCTCGAGGCCTTCCTGCCCGATCACTATGCCGAGGACGACCAGGACCGCGCCGACATCATCGCATACATGCTCAGTCTCTGAGCCCGGCCGCTGATCAATCCCCCGCAGCGGCCTCTATCGCTTCCATATCCTCGTCGGACAGGCCGAAATGGTGGCCGATCTCGTGGATGAGGACGTGCGAGACGATGGCGCCCAGCGTTTCGTCGTGCTCGGCCCAGTAATCGAGGATCGGCCGGCGGTAGAGCCAGATCAGGTTGGGCTCGTGACCGGCGGAGAAGATGCCGTCGATGCCCCCGCCCTGGGCGAGCCCGATCCCCTGGAAGAGGCCGAGAATGTCGAAGGGTGATTCGGCGCCCAGTTCCTGCAGGACGTCCTCGGCGGGAAATTCGGCGATCTGGATGACGATCTCACCGCACAGATTGCGGAATTCCTCCGGCAGATCGGCGAAGGCCGCATCGGCGATCGCCTGGATCGCGGCCTGATCGGGCGCCTTGAGGTCGTTGTGATCCACGGCTTTGCCCATCGTCATCCTCACCAGTAGAACCCGTCTTCGTAGCGCGTGGCGCGGGAGCGGCGCCGTTTGGCCGCGGCGCGCCGCATCGCGGCGATCGCACCGTTGATCTCGCCGCCGAAGATATAGATCACGGCGAGCGTATAGAGAAAGATCAGCGACATCATCGCCGTCGCCAGCCCGCCATAGGTCGTCGCATAGGCCTGGGGGAACTGGGTGAGGTAGAAGCCGAAGGCGAAGCCGCCGAGCAGCCAGAGGAACAAGGTCACCGCGACGCCCGGCAGGACGCTCGCGAAGCTGCGGCGCCCGGCTGCGAGGAATTTGTGCGTGATCATGAGCGCCACCACCACCAGCACCGAAGTACCGCCGAGGCGCACGATGTCGACGACGCGGGTGAAGTCGATCAGGTCGGGGAAATAGTTCAACAAAGTGCCCCAGACCAGCGGCCCGAGCACGATCCCGAAGGCGAAGGCGAGCATCACCGCCGCGCCGATGATCACGTAGAAGATCGATTCCAGACGCGTCACCACGAAGGAGCGGTTCTCGCGCACGCCATAGGCGCGGTTGAGCCCCACCCGCAGAGCCTCGATCCCGTTCGAGGAGAAATACAGGGCGAGCACCGCGCCGATCGTGAGCAGGTCACCGCGCCATTCGGTGAGAACGTTGCGCACCTCCTGCGCGATCGGCACGCCGATCTCGTTGGGCAGGACCTGGAGGATGAGCCCGGCCGCGTCGTCGGCGAGCGCGCCGGCGCCGAAAAAGCTCGCGAGCGCCGTCAGCAGGATCAGGAAAGGAAAGAAGGAAAACAAAGCCGAGAGCGCGATATGGCTCGCGATCGCCCAACCGTCATGCAGGTTCATGCGGTTATAGGCGAGAATCAGTATCGCGAAAATCTGGCGCAACAGATGCAAGGTCGGTGATCTCCTGCACCGCAAATGGGCCACGGGGGCGCGCTGTGCAAGCTTTTTGCGATCTGTGCATCGTGCAGCCTTGCGCATGGGCGCGCTCGTCGCGACCTGCTACACCCTGCGCCGGAATGCAATCGGAGCGGAGACCACCCATGGCGAGACCGGCAGGCGGCGAACCGGCGACACACGCCGCGCAGGATACGCTGGCTTTCCTCGCGCCGGCCCTGTTCGTGCTGATCTGGTCGACGGGTTTCGTCATCGCGCGGCTCGTGGCCCCCTATGCCGATCCGCTGAGCTTTCTCTCGATGCGCTACGTGCTCGTGATCGCGCTGCTCGCGCCGGTCGCCTGGTGGTTCGGCGCCAAATGGCCGGCGACCGCGCGGGACTGGCGCGACGGGCTGATCGCCGGCGTGCTCCTGCACGGGATCTATCTCGGCGGTGTGTTCTGGGCCGTGGCCGACGGGCTGCCGGCGGGGATCGCGGCACTGATCGTGGGGCTGCAGCCGCTCGCCACCGCGATGCTGGTCGGGTTGACGCTCGGCGAGCGGGTCTCGCCACTGCGCTGGATCGGCATCGCGGTGGGCTTTGCCGGCGCGCTCCTCGTGATCCTGCCGCGTCTGGGCGTCGAGGCGGGGCTGCCGCCTGGCCCCGTCGGGATCGTGCTCGTCTCGATGCTCTCGATCACGCTCGGCACGATCTGGCAGAAGCGCACCGGCGGCGCGCAGGACGTGCGCACCAACACGGTGGTGCATTTCATCGGCGCCGCGATCGTCACCCTGCCGGTGGCTTTCCTCATCGAGGAGAACCGCGTGCCGATGGTCCCGGACGTGATCTTCGGGCTGGCCTGGTCGGTGCTGGTGATGTCAATCGGGGGCATCTTCCTGCTGCTTGCGCTGATCCGGCGCGGGGCCGTCGCGGGCGTGGCGGCACTGCTCTATCTGGTGCCGCCCTGCTCGGCATTGATGGCCTGGGTTCTCTTCGGCGAGACCCTCGCCCCCGTCCAGATCGCGGGTATGGCGATCGCCGCCGTCGGCGTTGCCATCGCGAGTCGCGCGGGCCGGTGAACCGGCCTCAATGCGCCGCCTCACGCGACGAAGGGTGGTGTTTGCGCGCGCGGATGCCTCGGCTATGATCCGCCCAAAGCGCGTCGGAGGATGATCCGGGGCGCGATCGAAGGGCGGAAAACCGCCGGCAGGAAACGCGAGGACACATGTTCGCCCTTGACGAGGACCGGGTCGCCATCCGGGAAATGGCCGAGGCTTTCGCCGCCGAGCGGCTCGCGCCGGATGCAGTGCGCTGGGACGAGGAGAAGCATTTTCCCGTCGATGTGATGCGCGAGGCAGCAGCGCTGGGCATGGGCGGGGTCTATGTCGGAGAGGATGTCGGCGGATCGGGGCTCACGAGGCTCGATGCCGCGCTGATCTTCGAGGCGCTGGCGCGCGGCTGCCCCACGATCTCGGCCTATATCTCGATCCACAACATGTCCGCCTGGATGATCGACCGTTACGGCGACGATACCCAGCGCCGGCAATGGCTGCCCGGCCTGTGCAGCATGGATCTGCTCGCCTCCTACTGCCTGACCGAGCCCGGTGCCGGGTCCGACGCCGCCGCGCTCAAGACCAGCGCCGTGCGCGACGGGGATCATTACGTCGTCAACGGCGTGAAGCAGTTCATCTCCGGTGCCGGCACCTCCGATCTCTACGTCACCATGGTGCGCACCGGGGGCGAGGGCGCCGGCGGGATCTCCACGCTGGTCGTCGACAAGGACACGCCCGGCCTGAGTTTCGGCGCGGAAGAAAAGAAAATGGGCTGGAACGCCCAGCCGACCCGGCAGGTGATCTTCGAGGATGCCCGCGTGCCCGTCGCCAACCGGCTCGGTGAGGAGGGGATCGGCTTTCGCATCGCCATGGCCGGTCTCGATGGGGGGCGGCTGAATATCGGAGCCTGTTCGCTGGGCGGCGCGCAGGCCGCACTCGAGCGCAGCCTCGATTATATGCGCGAGCGCAAGGCCTTCGGGCGCGCCATCGCGCAATTCCAGGCGCTGCAATTCACCCTGGCCGACATGGCGACGGAGTTAGAGGCCGCGCGCACGTTTCTGTGGCGCGCCGCCGCTGCGCTCGATGCGAAGGCGCCTGACGCGACGCGGCTCTGCGCCATGGCCAAGCGCATTACCACCGATACCGGTTTCGAGGTCGCCAACAAGGCGCTGCAACTGCATGGCGGCTACGGCTATCTCGCCGATTACGGGATCGAGAAGATCGTGCGGGATCTGCGCGTGCACCAGATCCTGGAGGGGACCAACGAGATCATGCGCCTGATCGTGGCGCGCGATCTGATCGGCCGCTGACGCACCAGACAGAGCGCGTGCGCGAGACGCGCGCCGATGAGGGAGACGAATATGAGCCAGTTCTTCGACGCGCGCGAGACGCGCGGGCATGCCGAGCGCGAGACCGAACTCTTCGCCCGCCTGCCGCAGGCCCTCGACGCCGCCATGCGGGCGCCGGCCTATGCGCGCCATCTCGGCGAGATCGACACCGCCACGGTGACCGACCGCGCGGCGCTCGCCCGCCTGCCCGTCCTGCGCAAGAGCGATCTGCCGGCGATGCAAAAAAATTCCCTGCCCTTCGGCGGCCTCGTGCCGGCTTCGCCGGGCGCCTTCGGTCGGCTGTTCACCTCGCCGGGTCCGATTTACGAGCCGGAAGGCCGGGAGGACGATCCGTGGCGCGCCGCGCGCGGGCTGCATGCGATGGGGCTACGCCCGGGCGACATCGTGCTCAACACTTTCTCCTATCATATGACGCCGGGCGGCTTCCTGATGGATTCCGGCGCCCGCGCGCTGGGCTGCGCCGTGATCCCGGCCGGCCCCGGCAATACGGAAGCGCAGCTCGATCTGATCGAGGCGTTCCGTCCCAACGTCTATGCCGGCACGCCGGATTTCCTGAAGATCCTGCTCGATGCCGCCGCCGAGAAGGGCCGCGACGTCTCCTCCATCGTCAAGGCCGGCGTGTCCGGCGCCGCCTTCCCGAAATCGTTGCAGGCGGCCTTCGCCGAGCGCGGGATCGTGGCGCATCAGGCCTATGCCACGGCGGATGTCGGTTTTATCGCCTATGAGACCGGCACCCATGACGGGCTCGTCGTCAACGAGGACATCATTCTGGAGATCGTGCGCCCGGGCACCGGCGACCCCGTTGCGCCCGGCGAAGTCGGCGAGATCGTCGTGACCACCCTCGACCAGCACCACCCCGTGATCCGTCTCGCGCTCGGTGATCTCACCGCGCAGATGGAGGAGCCGAGCCCCTGCGGGCGCACCAATATCCGCATTCGCGGCTGGATGGGGCGCGCCGATCAAACGACCAAGATCAAGGGCATGTTCGTGCGCCCCGAGCAGATCGCCGCCGTTCTCGCCGCGCATCCCCAGATCGGCAAGGCCCGCCTCGTCGTCACCCGCGAGGGCGAAAGCGATGCGATGACGCTGCAATGCGAGGTGCAATCCGGCGACGAGGCGCTCGCGCAGGAAGTCGGCACGAGCCTGCAGACCATCCTCAAGCTGCGCGGCAAGGTCACCTTCACCGCCCTGGGCAGCCTGCCCAATGACGGCAAGGTGATCGCCGACGAGCGCAGTTACGAGTGACCCCTCACGCCTGCACTTCGCGCAGGGCCTCGAGGAACACGTCGCCGTAGCGCGTGAGCTTGGCCTGACCGACGCCGTGGCAGGCGGCGAGTTCTGTGCGGTCGCGCGGGCGTGTGAGCGCCATGTCGACGAGGGAGCGGTCGGTGAAGATGACGTAAGCCGGCACTTCCTGCTCGCGGGCGAGCTGCATGCGCAGGGCTTTGAGCCGTGCGAGCACGGGATCGTCCGGCGCGATCCCCGATTCCGCGATGGCGCCGGCGCGCCGAGCCTTCTCGCCACGCCCGCGTTTGCCGCTCTCCAGCACATCGGAGCGCAGGGTGATGCGCTCGCGCCCGCGCAGGACAGCGTCGCCGCGTTCAGTGATGCGCCAGCGTCCGTGATCGTCGAGCGCGATCGAGACCAGCCCGGCGGCGTAGATCTGACGCATCAGCGATCGCCAGGCCTGTTTGGGGCGGTCCTTGCCGACGCCGAAGGTCTTGAGCCCGTGATGGCCGTGGCGGCGCACCTGCTCGCTCTCCTCGCCGACGAGGATCGCGACGATATGCTCGGCGCCGAAGCGCTCGCCGGTGCGCGCGATGGCGGAGAGGATCTTCTGCGCCTCGATCGTGGCCTCGAACCGGGTCACGCCGCCCAGACACAGATCGCAATGGCCGCAGGGCTCGGCGCTCTCGCCGAAATACGAGAGCAGCGTCTGACGCCGGCATTGCGGCGCCTCGCAGAGCGAGACGAGCGCGTCGAGGCGCTGGCGTTCGATACGCTTCTGCTCGTCGGAGGCGTTGGAATCCTCGATCTGCATGCGCCTCAGCCGGATATCCTCGAGCCCGTAGAGCGTGAGCGTATCGGCGGGGGCGCCGTCGCGCCCGGCGCGGCCGATCTCCTGATAATAGGCTTCGATGGATTTGGGCAGCGCCGCATGCACCACGAATCGCACGTCGGGCTTGTCGATCCCCATGCCGAAGGCCACCGTCGCGACCATGACAATCCCGTCCTCGCGCAGGAACCGGTCCTGCCGGCGCGAACGCTCCTGCGATTCGATGCCCGCATGATAGGCGAGCGCGGTGACGCCTTTGTCGGAGAGCGTCTGCGCGAGCGTCTCCGTCGCCTTGCGCGAGGCGCAATAGACGATGCCGCTCTCGCCGTGGTGCTTTTCCAGAAAGCGAAGGATCTGGCGCGTGCGATCGGTGCGCGGCTCCATGGCGAGATAGAGATTGGGCCGGTCGAAGCCGTGGACGAAGGTGGTGGGCTCCTGCGCGAAGAGCTGGCCGGCTATGTCGCCGCGTGTCGCGATATCGGCGGTGGCGGTGAGCGCGATGGTCTGGATGTCGCCGAGCCGCTTGCGGACATCGCCGAGAGCCGCGTATTCGGGCCGGAAATCATGCCCCCATTGCGAGACGCAATGCGCCTCGTCGATGGCGAGCAGCCGGGCGCCGGCGCGGGCGAGCCATTCCGCCGTGCCGTTGTTCACGAGCCGCTCCGGCGAGATGTAGAGCAATTGCAGCGACCCTGCGCGCAGGGCGTCGCGCACCCGGTCGTTCTCTTCCTGATCGGTGGCGGAATTGAGCGCGCCCGCCGCGACGCCGTTGGTGCGCAGCTGCGCCACCTGGTCGCGCATCAGGGCGATCAGCGGCGAGACCACTACGGTGAGGCCGTCGCGCACCAGGGCGGGGAGCTGGTAGCACATGGATTTGCCCGCACCGGTGGGCATCACCGCGAGCACGTCGCGCCCCTCCAGCACGGCGGCGATGACCTCGTCCTGGCCCGGGCGGAAATCGGGATAGCCGAAGGTCTCGCGCATGGTCGCGCGGGCCTTGTCGAGGAATTCTGACGAATCAGGGAGAGGCGCCGTCATGGCGACTGGATAGTGCCTTTCGCCCGCCGATGAAATCACCGGCGGGCGTGCAGAAGCGATTTTCCGTGGAAGACTACCGCGCTTGCGATCCTCCTCGTCAGTCGATGGCGACGACGCATTTGCCGCGGTTGCGCCCGGCCAGCAATCCGATCAACGCCTGTGGTGCGTTCTCCAGCCCGTCGACCACGTCTTCCAGCCCCACGATCTCGCCCTTGCCGACGAGCGGGGCCACTTCGCGCATGAAATCGGGATAGCGGGCGAAGTGATCCGAGACGATGAAGCCGCGCAGGTGAAGCCTCTGCACCAAAACCTTGCGCATCACCTTCGCGAGTGGGCTCGCATCGGGGGAGGGCGCGCTTTCATTATAATGCGCGATCAGCCCGCAGACGGGAATGCGGGCGAAATCGTTGAGAAGCGGCAGCACGGCTTCGAGGACGGGACCGCCGATATTCTCGAAATAGAAGTCGATCCCGTCCGGGCAGGCCTCGGCCAGACGCTTTGGGAAATCGGGATCGCGGTGGTCGATGGCAGCGTCGAAGCCGAAGGTCTCGCGGGCAAGCGCGCATTTTTCCGCCCCGCCGGCGATCGCGACCGTGCGGGCACCGGCGCGTTTGGCCAACTGCCCCACCATCGAGCCGACCGGTCCCGTCGCCGCGCCGACGACGAGGGTCTCGCCCTGCTTGACGCCGCCCACGAGATCGAGCCCGATCCAGGCGGTGAAGCCCGGCATCCCCATCACGCCGAGCCACGCCGGTGCGCGGATGCGGTCCGGGTCGATGCGCCGGACCATCTTCGCCGGCACGAGCGCGTAATCCTGCCAGCCGCCGGTGGCGATCACGCTGTCGCCGGGTTCGAAATCGGCACTGCCCGAGGCCACCACTTCGCCCACGGTCTGCCCGCCGAGCGTCTCGCCGATCTGATAGGGCGGGACGTAGGATTTCTCGTCGTTCATGCGCAGGCGCATATAAGGATCGAGCGAGAGATGGCGGTTGCGGATGAGCACCATGTCCGGCGGCGCGGAGGCGTCGATTTCAGCCGTTTCGAGCCGGAAATCGTCGGGGGAGGGCTCCCCCTGCGGGCGGGCGGCGAGGACCCAGCGGCGGTTCATCGGCATATGGTTTCTCCCTTCGATGATCGTCAGCCCAAGCGAAACGGCATTTCATTTCGCGCGATTCGGGCATCGTCTTCGAAGAACATAGGATCCCGACGCGGTGATTTCGCCCGCTGCGGGTGCGATTTCGCAGGCGCGACAATTGACGCAGGCCATGCCTCGCCATATGCAACCGGGGCATTTCCGACATCATTTGCGAGATTCCGATGCCCCATTCCCCCGACCAGCAGCCCCCCGAGCCCGGTTCGCGCCCTGCAGAAGTGATGCGCACTCTCGATCTGGCGCGGATCGCCCTGTTCGCCGCGATCATCGCCGTACTCGGCCTCGTTCCGGCCATCCCGATCCCGTTCCTGCCGGTGCCGATCACGGCGCAGACGCTGGGCGTGATGCTCGCCGGCGCGGTGCTGGGCAGCCGCCGGGGCGGTCTGGCGGTCATCGCCTTCCTCGCCCTCGTCGCCATCGGCATGCCGCTGCTGCCGGGCGGACGCGGCGGGCTCGCCGTATTCATGGGGCCGACCGCCGGCTTCCTGCTCTCCTGGCCGATCGGCGCCTTCGTCGTCGGCTGGCTGACGGAGCGCTACGGGCGTGAAGGGGCCTTCGTTCCCGCATTCCTTTCGAGCGTCGTCGGCGGTATCGTCGTGATCTATGCGGGCGGCATCGCCTGGCTCGCTCTCGTTGCCGGTGTGCCGCTCTGGACCGCGGCGACCGGGTCGATGGCTTTCGTGCCGGGGGATCTGATCAAGGCCGTGGCGGCGGCCTCTGTTGCCACCAGCGTGCACCGGGTCTATCCGGCTCTGGGGCGCATCGGCGGCTGATTCGGCGCGCCGTCACGGGCGCGATACGGGAGACCATGCGATGAAGATCCTGCTGATCGGTTCCGGTGGCCGCGAGCATGCGCTCGCCCACGGCCTCGCCGCCAGCCCGCTCTGCGAGAGGCTCTTCATCGCCCCCGGCAATCCCGGGACGGCGGCACTCGGCGAGAATCGCGATCTGCCGCTTTCCGATCACGCGGCGGTTCGCGCCTTCTGCGATGAACAGGCGATCGATCTCGTCGTGATCGGCCCGGAAGCGCCGCTGGTCGACGGGCTCGTCGATACGCTGAGCGATGCCGGCATCGCCTGTTTCGGACCCCGCCGCGCCGCTGCGCAGCTCGAGGGTTCCAAGGCCTTCACCAAGGAAATCTGCGCGGCCTATTCCATCCCCACCGCCGCCTATGCCCGTTGCGACGATCGCGAGAGCGCCATGGCGGAGATCCGTCGGCGCGGCGCGCCGATCGTGATCAAGGCCGACGGGCTCGCCGCCGGCAAGGGCGTCGTCGTCGCCATGAGCCTGCCCGAGGCGGAGGAAGCGGTGGATTTCATGTTCGCCGGCGGCCTCGGCGAGGCGGGGGCGAGCGTCGTGATCGAGGATTTCCTCGAAGGCGAGGAGGCGAGCTTCTTCGCGATCTGCGACGGCAGGACCGCCCTGCCGCTCGCCTCGGCTCAGGATCACAAACGCGCCTTCGACGGTGACGAAGGCCCCAATACCGGCGGTATGGGGGCCTATTCGCCGGCACCGGTGATGACCCGGGCGCTCGAAGCGCAGGTCATGCGCGAGATCATCGAACCGACCTTGCGCGCCATGACTGATCGCGGCACCCCGTTCACCGGCATCCTCTATGCGGGGCTGATGATCACGCAGTCCGGGCCGCAACTGATCGAATACAATGTCCGCTTCGGCGATCCCGAGACGCAGGTTCTGATCCCGCGCCTCGAAAGCGATCTCGCCACGCTCTTCATGGCCGCAGCTCACGGCAAGCTCACCGATCTGCCGCCGCTGCGCTGGCGTGAGGCGACCGCGCTGACCGTGGTGCTCGCCACGCGCGGCTATCCGGGCAAGGTGGAGAACGGCAGCACCATTCGCGGGGTCGAGGCGGCGAGTGCGCTTCCCGATACCCTCGTCTTCCACGCCGGCACGCGGCTCGGCGAGAACGGGTTGACCGCCCATGGCGGGCGCGTGCTCGCGGTCACCGGGCTCGGCGCGGATGTGGGCGAGGCGCGCGAGCGGGCCTATCGCGGCATCGCGGCGATCGACTGGCCGGAGGGCTTCTGCCGCTCCGATATCGGCTGGCGGGCGCTGTCGCGCGAGGGCGCCGGCGACTGATCGCGGCGTGCCCGAAAGCGGGCGAGACGGATTTCCCCAGATTTCTGCAACGGCTGTGTCGCTAAGTCTCATGCGCGCCGATCGGCCCTTGCGAGTCCCGTTCGGATTCGCGATCGCCGCGCGCCTTGCCGAAACAGGCGTTTGGCGGACGATCGGGCGCGATTTCGCCGTGTCCCGCCATCGTGCCGTCCCGGGGCGGGTGGTCCGATTGCTGTCGATAGTCGATTCACGACCCCGGAAAGCACTTTGATCGACGGGAGTCGCGCGGGATATAGTCGAGATGAAGGTGATTCGCGCCTGCGGCGATACCCGTCGCGCGGTTCGTACATCTTCACGCGCCGGCTGCGCGCATCGGTGATGCGTCTTGCCCAATACGACCGCCCGCACGCGTTTCGACGGATGATCATGACCCCGCTGCTGCTTCAAGACGATCGCGCCGAACATCCGCTCGACGAGGTCGAG
>JBJHBI010000011.1:0-80637 GCA_050485405.1 Salinarimonadaceae bacterium | reverse complement strand
CGATGGCGTTCGCCGGGGTACCTGGCACGTTGAGGAGGATCGAGGCGGTGCTGCCGCCGTAGCTCGTCCCGTACCAGATCCCGGCGAGCATGATCAGCGCCGTCGTCGGCTCGAGGTAATAGGTGAGCGGAAACAGCATCGAGATCGCCGCCAGAACGCCGATGCCGGGGATCACCCCGAGAAGCGTTCCGAGCAGCACGCCCACGAAGCAATAAAGCAGGTTCTCGCCGGTGAGCGCGACGGATAGACCGAGGGTGAGGTTGTCGAAGAAATCCATCAGAAGGGCCACCGGAATGGCGGCAGGTTCATCCCGAGACCGACGCGGAAGACGAGTACCGCGATGACGCACAACACCGCCGCGAGCGCGAGGAACGTGCGAAATCGCGCCTCCTTGTCGGCGAGGGTGGACAGGCCCACGAGCAGCACGATTGCGGGGACAAGCCCGAGCGTCCTCACTGTGAGCGCGAAGGCGGCGACGGCGAGCAGGACGAAGACGAAGGGCCTGATCTGCAATTCGGGCAGATCTTCAGCCGGGCGGAGCATGCCACCGAGCGCGAGGATCGCCCCGAGCAGGACGAGGAGCCCGCCGAGTGCCATCGGCACCATGCCGGGCCCCATGCGTCGCAGGGTACCGAGATCGTGATTGGCGGTTACGTAAAATGCGATGGCGAGGCCGAAACTTACCAGCACGAGGCCGGTGACGGCATCCGCGTAATTGCGCCGCTGCATCCCTTCCTCCCCGAGACGATACCGGCCCGACGAGGCGCCGATCCGGCGAAGCGGACGGCGCCCCGGCAACGGGCCGGAACCGGTATCGCAATCAGTTCGGCGAAGCGCCGGAGAGCTCGACGATCTCCGCCCAGCGATCGTATTCGCTGCGCAGATAGGCCTCGAACTCCTCGGCCGAACCGCCGACGATCGTCGAGCCTTCGGCTTCGAAGGTCTCGATCAGGCCGGGATCGGCGAGCGCCGCGTTCACGGCTTCATTGACCGTCGCCACCATCTCGGCGGAGAGGCCGGCCGGCCCGACCACGGCCTTCCAGTCGCCCGCTTCGAAGCCATCATAGCCGAACTCGACCACCGTCGGCACGTCCGGCATGGCGGGATTGCGTTCGAGCGAGGTTACGGCGATGCCGCGCAGACTGCCGCTGCGCACATGCGGAAGGATGCTCGGCAAGCTGCCGACGACGAAATCGACCTGCTGGCCCATCGCGTCGGTCACTGCTGCGGAGGCGCCGGTATAGGGAATATGCAGCCACTCGATTTCGGCGATGTTGGCGAGAAGTTCCAGCGCGAGATGGCTCACGGTACCAGCACCGGGCGTCGCCATCGTGACGCCGCCGGGATCAGCGCGGGCCGCCTCGATCAGGGCGGCGAGATCCTCGAAGGGCGAATCCGGATGCACGGCGACCGCCATGGGCTGGGAGTTGACGATCACGATCGGCGTGAAATCCGTGAGCGGGTCGTAATCCAGATCCATCAGCGACGGGTTGATCGCGAGATTGGACGTCTGCCCCATGCCGAGGTGGTAGCCGGTGGGCTCGGTGGTCGACAGATAAGTCAGGCCGACCGCCCCGCCCGCACCCGCGCGGTTCTCGATCACGAAGTCCCAGCCATGCATCTCGGTGAGCTTTTGGGTCAACGTGCGGGCCGTGAAATCGGTGCCGCCACCGGCATTGAACGGCACGAGAAATTCGATGCCTTGCGTGGGATACTCGGCGACGGCCGCCGCCGGGAACGCGACGGCTGCGACGAGCGCGATGCCGACGGAACGGAAGTGACGTGTGATTTTCATTGTTTCCTCCACTGGTAGATTTCGTATTCGCGGTCGTCAGACCGGACACCCCTTGGCTCTGAGGATCTCGTCGAAACGAGACCGGTCGAAGGCCCCGGACGCGTTCTTCGCCCGTTGTTGATCCTCGCGCGCCGCGAGTGCGCGACACGCTGCGAGGACGCCTGCCAGATCACCGGCAGGAATTGCGATCACCCCGTCCGCGTCACCGAGCACGAGGTCGCCCGGCGCCACCGCGAGACCCGCGCAGGTGATCGGGACATTGGTCTTGCCCGGCCCGTCCTTGCCGGGACCGCGATGGGTATGGCCGAGGGCGTGGATCGGAAAGCCGCCTTCGGCCCATTCCGAAACGTCGCGCACGGCCCCGTCGATCACCATCCCGCCGAGCCCGCGGGCGATCGCCGTGGTGCGGATCAGGCCCCCGACGAGGGCCGCACTGAGCGATCCACCGCCATCCACCACGATCACGTCCCCCGGCTCCGCGAGGCCGACGGCGAGATGCACCATCAGATTGTCGCCAGGCCGTGTGAGTACGGTGAAGGCCGGGCCGCACATTGTCGCGGGCTCGTTCCCGTGATAGGCGCGCAGCCCCATCGTTCCGACATTGCGCCCCATGACGTCCCCGGCATGGGCGACGGCGACGGTCCTGAAGGCCGCGATGAGTTGCGGATCGGGACGCGGCGGGGAAGGGTTGAGGGCATAGCCCGGGGGCCAGAGCCCGTCCGTGGCGCTCATGACGCGGGTTCTCCTGCGAGGACTTGCGGGTTCACGACGGCCCCGGGCGGCAATCGCCCGCCTTCGATGACCGCGATGACGTTCTGTGCCGCCTGCCGCGCCGCCTCGCGACGCGCCGCCCCCGTCGAGCCGCCGACGTGAGGCGAGAGCACGACCTGCGGCAGCTTGCTCAGCGGATGCCCCGCGGGCAGCGGTTCCTCGGCGAAGACATCGAGCCCCGCACCCGCCACATGCCCTTCCTCGAGCGCGTGTATCAGCGCAGCCTCGTCGATCACCGGTCCGCGCGCCGTGTTGATCACGAGCGCACCTCGCGGAAGGCGGGCGAGCGCCGCAGCGTCGATCAGCCCGCGCGTCGCCGGCATCAGCGGACAATGCAGCGAGAGCACGTCCGATTCCGCGAGAAGCGCATCGAGCGAGGGCGCCCGTGCGGCGCAGGCCTGCTCCTCGGTGATTGCGGGATCGTAGAACCGGGTCACCATGCCGATCGCTTGCGCGATCCGTGCGACGCGCCGGGCGACGTCGCCGAAGCCGACGAGCCCGAGCCTCGACCCGGCGAGTTCGCGCCCGGACGTTCCGGGCCACCGGCCTGCGCGGATTGCGGCATCGTTTGCGGGAATGTTCCGCGCCACGGCGACCATCAGTCCGATGGCGAGTTCGGCCACGGCCTGCGCGTTCGCACCGGGGGCTCGGGTGACGACGATACCGCGCGCGCTCGCCGCCGCCACATCGACATTGTCGACCCCCGCCCCGTGCCGCGAAATGACCCGAAGGGCCGGTCCCGCCGAGGCGATCGTCCGGGCGTCGACGGGAAGCTTCCAGGCGATCAGCCCCGCGACGGGCTCATGCGCGAGCATCCGGCGCAGCTCCGCGACACCGCCGCCCTCGGGCACACTGACGACCCGGTATCCGGCATTCTCCAGAGCCGATTGCGCGCTCGCATCGAGGCCCGGAGACGTCACGAGAACGGTGTGGCTCATGCACCGCCCTCCCCGTCCGGCTCGCCGTCGCGGCGCGCGTCATAATGCACGTCGCGCGGCGGATGGCCCGTATAGGTCCACAGATAGTCGCGCGGGATCGGCCCCTTGTTGCGCTCGGGCCGCTGCATCTGCTCCCAGGCATGAGCCAGAGTGCCCACGGCGCGCGAGAGCACGAACAACCCCCGGCAGACCGGCGGCGGGAAGCCGAGAGCCGCGTAGATCGCTCCGGTGGCGCCGTCGATATTGAGCGGGATCGCCCTGCCCTTGCGCAGCGCAACCCGCGCGGCGACGGCCTCGGCGATATCAGCGAAGCCGGGAGTGACGCCGTCGCGCCCCTCCGATTCGCGCAGCACTTCGAGCAGGCGCGGCGCACGCGGATCGACAGGGTGGAAACGATGGCCGTAGCCCGGAACATAACGCCCGCCCGCCTTCGCGAAGGCATCGAGTTCGGCATCGACGGCCTCGTCCAGCGAGGCACCCGCATCGCGGCGCGCGGCGATCGCACCGAACAGGCCGACACATTGCTCGCCCGCGCCGCCATGCACGTCTCCGAGCACGTTGATCGCCGAGGCCATGGCGTTGTTGATCCCCACGCCACAGGTCGCGGCGATGCGGGCAATGGCGATGGAGGGCGCCTGCGGGCCGTGATCGACGGCGGCCATGAGCGCCGTGCCGAGGAGCTCGGCCTGCCTGTCGCTCGGCAGGTCGCCACGCAGCATCAGCCAGATCATCGCCGGGAAGCTCACCCGCCCGATCAGGTCTTCGATGGCATAGCCGTGATAGCGGATCATGCCGGGCTGCATCTCGATGATGCCGGTCTCCCACCAGTTCTCGCTGGCATTACGATCATTCGCGCTCATATCGCGCCCTCCTGCCGCAGTTTCGCGCGCTCTTCCTCCGCGTAGCCGAGTTCGGCGAGGAGTGTGTCGGTGTCCTGGCCGAGCTCCGGCGGTGGCTGCTCGGGACCCGGATCGCCGTCGCTGAGACGAAAGCCCGCGCGCAGCACCGTCACCGCATCACGATCGGCCACGTCGTTGAAGGTCCGGCGGATGTTGCGCGCGGCGATCTGGGGATGATCGAGCGCTTCGGGCACGCTCAGCACCTCGCCCGCCGGAACGCCCCGCGCGTTCAGAAGGCGCGACCATTCGGCTGCGGGGCGATGCATCAGAGCGGCTTCGATCTCCTCCGTCAGGGCCGCACGATGACGCTTGCGATCGTCACGATCGGCAAAGCGCGGATCCGTCGCGAGATCGGGACGCTCGATGATCCCGCAGAGCGTGACGAACTGCTCCTGCTTGTTCGCCGCGATATTCAGCAGGGTCGTCGCCGTGCGGAACGCGCCCGAGGGCGCCGCCGTCATGTTCTGGTTGCCGATCGGCCCGGGCTCGACGCCCGCGATCAACCAGTTCGAGACCTGCCAGCCGAGCGTGGCGAGCGTCGCCTCGAGCATCGACACATCCACCATCCGCCCCTTGCCTGTGCGACCGCGATCGATCAGCGCGGCGAGGATGGCGAAGCCGGCGGTCATGCCGCCCACCGTGTCGCAGACGGGGTAACCCACCCGCAAAGGCGCCGATTCCGCATCGCCGGTAATGCTCATCACGCCGGAGAGCCCCTGGATGATCTGGTCGTAGGCCGGATAATGGGCGATCGGCCCGTCCTTGCCGAAGCCCGAGATCGCGCAATAGACGAGGCGCGGATTCTCGGCGGCGAGCGTCTCGTAGCCGAGCCCCAGCCGTTCCATCACGCCGGGCCGGAAATTCTCGACGAGCACATCGGCGGTGGCGACGAGGCGGATGAAGAGGGCGCGGCCCTCGGGGTGCTTGAGATTGACCGTGATCGACCTCTTTCCCGCGTTCTGGGCGAGAAACGATGCCCCCATCAGCCTGTCGTTCAACTCGGTATCCGCGCCCAGCTGCCGGGCGAGATCGCCCGTTCCGGGTTGCTCGACCTTGATCACGTCGGCCCCGATCTGCGCGAGCTGGTAGCAGCAGAAGGGCCCCGCGAGGACATTGGTGAGGTCGAGCACGCGGATGCCCTTGAGCAATTCGGCCATGTTTGCGGCTTCTCCCGGTATCGGCGGATTGGCTCCGCTTCGTGACGCTTGAAAACGTTCTGACTAACAGAACTTGCATTCTATTGAAAAGAATGTTCATGGTTCTGTCAAGCTCAGTCTCGGAATTGTCCGGAGGTAACCGGCGGTGAAAGCGGAAACGACCAAGACCGGAGAGCAGCGCGTCGAATCCGTCGAGCGTGCGCTCGCCATCCTCGAGACGTTCAACGAAGAAGAGCCCACTTTGACGCTCGCGCAGCTTTCGGCGCGCACGGGGCTCTATAAAAGCACCATCCTGCGGCTCGCCGCGTCCCTGGAGCGATTCGGTTATCTCGCGCGGAACGAAGACGGGCGGTTTCGTCTCGGACCGAGCCTGTGGCGCCTCGGTTCGCTCTCGCGCAAGGCCTTCGATCTCGGAGAGTATGTCCGCCCCGTCCTGCGCGACGTCGTGGCGGAGACGAACGAGACCGCCGCGTTCTACGTCCGCGCGGGCGACAAGCGCCTGTGCCTCTATCGCCTGAATTCTCCCCTGCCGATTCGCCATCACCTCGATGAGGGCGTGATGCTTCCCATCGATCGCGGCGCGAGCGGCAAGGTCCTTCTAGCCTTCGATGGAACGGAGGGGCCGGAATTCGAGGAGACCCGCAAGCGCGGATATTACCATTCGGAAGGCGAGCGCGACCGCGACGTCGCCGCGATCTCGGTCCCGGTCTTCGATCGCGCCGGCCGGCTGCGCGGCGCACTCTCGATCTCGGCGCTGATCACGCGTCTCGGCGTCGACAAGGTCGAACGCACCGTGGACAGCCTGACCCGCGCTGCCAGAACGCTGCAACAGCAACTTCCGACCTGACGGCTGCGGGGGTGGTCGCCACATCCCCGCCCGTCAAATCCGCGAATTGCATCAGGCAGGTCGCGACGCCTTGGCGCCGCGGCCCGGGGGCGCTGGGATCACCCCCCGCTGCGCTCGCGTGCGAAGGAGCGCGACGGCTCGCCTCGGGCGATGCGGGCGGCTTCCGCTTCCGCGATGGCGCGATCCATCGGGGCGCGGTCGATTGCGCCTTCGAAATTTGCGCGGGTGCCCATGGATTCCGCGAAATGGATGAAGCGCTCATGCGCGACGGCGTAGAGCCGGCGGATCTCGGCGAGAGGATCCAGATGGTCGTCGGCGCGCAGGTCGAACCAGGGATAATCCTCGCTGCGATGCATGCGCAGAGCCGCCGATTGCGTCCCGCGCTTGTCGCCGCCGGCGGCCTCCCCCGCCTCCATCGCCGTCATCATGCGCTCCGCGAGCGGCCCGGTCGCGGCGAGGAAGGCATCGAGCGTCGCCTGCACCACCTGCGGCCCGGCAAGCATGTTGCCGGCGACGGAAACGCCGGGCGCGCTCACATGGCCGGCCCAGTCGACGCATGATGCGCCGGTATGGGCGGCAATGGTGCCATGCGCGTCGATCAGATGGATCTGCCGGTGATCCGAGCCGCCGTCGCGCGCGATGAGATCGGCGAGAACCTCCTCGCCCGGCTCTCCCGTCGCACAACGCTCGCAAGCCTCCATGCCCCAGAGCGGATTGATGAAGGCCTGGCTCGCAACCGCCGCCCGCCCTCCGCGGATATAGGGAACAATCGCGCCGGCGGCGAAGAAGCGGCTCGCTACCGCGATGCCGCGATGGCCGGTTTCGGGGCACAGGGCGACGATGGAATAGGTCATTTTCGTCTCACTCCTTTCGAACCGGTTTTTGCGGGCTCACCGCCCGATCGCATAAGCCTGCATCAGACGTGGCGTGGCCGCGGCGCGCAGCCGCCCGTCCGGCTCGCGCCGCGCCGCCGTCAGACGTCCCACGCTCCACGGTCCGGCCACCTCGACGTTGTGTCCGCGCGCCTGCAATGCCGCGATCGTATCCGCCCCGAAGCGCTCCTCGATGACGAGATGGCCCGGGCGCAGGTTGCGCGGATAGAACGATTCCTGGAAATGCCCGCTATGAAACAGCGGCGCGTCGATCGCCTGTTGCAGGCCCTCGCCGTAGAGCACGTGACGCAGGAAGAACACGATCTGCCACTGGTCCTGCTGATCGCCGCCGGGCGTGCCGAAAGCGAGGCGCGTGCCGTCGTCGCGTATGGCGAGGCTGGGCGAGAGCGTCGTGCGCGGGCGGCGCCCCGGCGCGAGGCTCGTCGGCAGCCCCTCCTCCAGCCAGAACATCTGCGCGCGGGTATTGAGCGCGAAACCGAGCCCCGGCACGACGGGCGAGGATTGCAGCCAGCCGCCGGACGGCGTCGCGGAGACCATGTTGCCGTGGCGATCGATGATGTCGAGATGCACGGTATCGCCGCGCTTCTCGGTGAGATGCGCCATGGTCGGCTCGCCCGCCCCCGCCCCACCGGCCTGCGCCGCAAAGGACGCGCGGGCGGCATTCGCGAGCGCCATGCGCGTCTGATTGTAGAAGCCCGGGATTTCGCCGGGGCGCTGCTCTAGCGAAGCGTGCGGCCCGATCAGCTCCCGGCGGCTCTTGGCATAGGCATCGCCGAGGAGCGTATCCAGGGGGATCACCGCATGGTCGGGATCGCCGTAATAGGCCTCGCGATCGGCGAAGGCGAGCTTGATCGCCTCGGTGACGGCGTGCACGAATTCCGGTCCTGCCGGTTCGGCATCCTCCAGCCCGCTGCCCTCCAGAATGGCGAGCGCCTGCAACAGGGCCGGCCCCTGACCCCAGGCGCCCGTCTTGAATATCTCCCAGCCCTTGAACCGCCGCGAGACCGGCGCCTCGAAATGCGCCTGCCAACCGGCCATGTCGGCACCGGTGAGCACGCCCTTGTGGGCGCGCCCGGTCACGTCCATCACCTCCGCCTCGCGCAGGAAGGCGTCGATGCGCTCGGCGATGAACCCTTGCGACCACACCCGCCGCGCGGCATCGATCCGCGCCTCGCGCGAGGGTGCGCTCCCGGCCTCGTCGAGGAGGCGTTCCCAAGTCTGCGCGAGCACGGGATTGGCGAAATCCTCGTGCGGGCGCGGCGCCTCGCCGCCCGGCAGCCAGGTTTCCGCCGAGCTCGGCCAATGGGTCCGGAAATAATCGGCGAGCCCAGCGATCGTATGCGCCACGCGCGGCATCACCGGATGGCCGTGGCGGGCATAGTGGATCGCCGGTTCGAGCACGTCACGAAGCTCCAGCGTCCCGTGATCGCGCAGCATCAGCATCCAGGCATCGAAGGCGCCGGGTATGACCGTGGCGAGGAGCCCCGAGCCGGGCACCATGTCGAGGCCGAGGCCGCGATAATGGTCGATCGTCGCCCCCGCCGGCGCCGGCCCCTGCCCGCACAGGACGCGCGTGCGCTCGGTCGCGGCATCGAAGATGATCGCCGGCATGTCGCCGCCGGGACCGTTCAGATGCGGCTCGACCACTTGCAGCACGAAACCCGTCGCGACCGCCGCGTCGAAGGCATTGCCGCCACGTTCGAGGATCGACATGCCCACAGCGGAGGCGATCCAGTGGGTCGAGGTCACCACGCCGAAGCGCCCGCGTATCTCGGGGCGGGTGGTGAAGGGGTGATCGAACGTCATGTTTCCTCCGAGGCTATCGCGACGCCGCTCACGGGCGCCTTGCGATGACCGGGTTTTTTCCCGGTTGGTCGTTGGATCACGGGCGCCGTGGCGCCCGCTCTCAGCTCTCGCGCGGATCGAGCGCGTCGCGCAGCCCGTCACCGAACAGGTTGAAGCCGAGCACCACGAGGAAGATCGCGGCTCCCGGCCACATCGCCATCCAGGGGGCCTGCTCCATGAAGTTCTTCGCCGTGTTCAGCATCGCCCCCCATGACGGCGCGGGCGGCTGCTGGCCGAGCCCGAGGAAGGACAGGCTCGCCTCGGCGATGATCGCGGTGGCGACGGTGAGCGTCGCCTGCACGATGATCGGCGGCGCGATATTGGGCAGGATGTAGCGCGCGAGGATCGAGAATTGTCCGACCCCGGCGGCACGGGCACTCTCGACGTAATCCTCCGTCTTCACCGCGAGCGTCTGCCCGCGCGCGAGGCGGATGAAGATCGGTGTCGCCGAGAGACCGATCGCGATCATCGCATTGGTGAGCGACGGCCCCAGAAAGGCGGCGAAGGCGATGGCGAGGATCAGGAAGGGCACTGCGAGCAGCGCTTCGGTCATGCGCGAGATGGTGGCATCGGTCCAGCCGCCGCGCCATCCGGCGATGACGCCGAGAGGCACGCCGGCAAGCACCGCGATCATCACCGATACGACACCGGCGAGCAGCGAGGCCTGCGCGCCCCAGATCATGCGCGAGAGCAGGTCCCGGCCGTTCTGGTCGGTGCCCAGAGGGTGATCGAGGGATGGCGGCAGGCGGATCGCGCCCCAATCAGTCGCAGCCGGCGGCCTGATCGGCAGGAAGGGTGCAGCGATGGCGAGGAAGACGAAAACGCCCACCAGCACGGCCCCGAACAGGGCCGAGGGACGCCGGCGCAGTTTCTCCCAGACGCGATTGCGGCGCGGCGGCAGCTTCTCGATCTGCGGCTGGACATCGCCCGCCTGCGGCTGCATCCGGGGGGCTGGTGCAGAGACGACCGTGCTCATTTCTGGTCCCTCATGCGCGGGTTGAGGATCATGTAGGCGGTGTCGGCGAGCAGGTTCATCAGGATGAAGCCGACGGCGGTGACGAGCACGACGCCCTGGACGACGGCGTAGTCGCGGTTGAACACGGCATCGACGACGAGCTTGCCGAAGCCCGGAATGGTGAAGATCTGCTCGGTCAGAATGGCGCCCGCGAGCAATTCACCGAACAGCAGCGCCGAGACGGTCACTACCGGCACGAGCGCGTTGCGCAGGGCGTGTTTCATGATGACGACGCGCTCGCGCAGACCCTTGGCGCGGGCGGTGCGGACATAATCGGATTTCAGGACGGTCAGCATGGCGCTGCGGGTGTGGCGCATCAGCGTGGCCGCGAGCGCCGTGCCGAGCACGAAGGCTGGCATCAGCATGGTCTCGATCGAGCGCACCGGATCGACCGTGAAGGGCCGGTAGCCGGAAGCGGGCAGCCAGCCGAGATTCACCGAGACCAGCAGGATCAGGAGGATGCCGAGCCAGAAATTCGGGATCGAGAGCCCGGAAAGAGCGACGAAATTCGCGATATAGTCGAGCCAGCTGCCTTTGTAGACGGCGGAGAGGATGCCCATGGGCACGCCGATGCCGATGGCGAAGACGAGCGCCATCACCGCGAGCTGGAAGGTTACCGGGAGCTTTTCGAGGATCAGCGCGGTCACAGGCTGGTTGGTGCGCAGCGACATGCCGAGATCACCCTGCAGCACCCCGCTGATCCAGTAATAATACTGTACGATCAGGGGTTCGTTGAGATTGTACATCTCACGAAGGGCTTCGAGCGTCGCCGGATCACGGTCTTCCCCCGCGAGCGCGAGCACCGGATCACCGGGCAGGAGCTTCTGCAGCAGGAACACGAAGACGGAGATCATGAAGATCGTCGGGATGGCGATCAGCAATCTGCGGCCGATGAATGCGAGCATGACGGGCGCCTTCCGGTGAACGTGTCTGGCCCGCCCGTGACGGGCGGGGGTGATCCCGGCGCCCGATGCGCCGGGATCGTCTCATCACGGGTGGCTTCAGTCGGTGAAGCGCACGCCTTCGAGGCGGATCATGCCGTCGGGATAGGCCTCGAAGCCTTCCACATTGGCGCTCATCGCCCAGATCCAGCTCGGGTGGTAGAGGTAGATGATCGGCAGCTCCTGGCTCAGGATTTCCTGCGCGGCATCATAGGCCTCCTTGCGCACCGCCGGATCGTTCGAGGTGCGGGCACGGTCGAGGAGTTCGTCGACGCGCGGATCGCAGAAGCCCGAATCGTTGATGCCGCCGTCGCAGGTCACGAACTGGTGGATGTTGCCGTCCACGTCCGTGCGGCCCGACCAGCCGACCTGGCTGCCCTCGTATTCACCCGCCGTCTGCTGCTGGAGCAGCGTGGCGAACTCGGTGGCGCGCAGGCTGATGTTGATGCCCGCTTCACCCGCCATGGCCTGGACCACTTCCATGACCTGGGTCTGGACCGGGTTGTTGGCGACCTGCACCGTGAGCTCGATACCGTCGGCGAAGCCCGCCTCGGCGAGCAGTTCGCGCGCGGCCTCGACATCACGCTCGGGAATCGGGAAGCGCTCGTCGTAGAAGGTCGTCCCGGGAGGTACCGGCTGGTTGCCCGGCGTGAAGGCGCCCTCGAAGACCACCTGATTGAGCGCGTTGCGGTCGATCGACAGGCTCAGCGCCTGACGCAGACGCGCGTCCTCGCCGAAGGGCTGCTCCGAATTCGGGCCGTTGCCCACATTCATCGTGATGCCCTGATAGCCGAGCGCCGTGATGTCGACGACGGTGAGGTTGGAATCGCCGCGCGCGCTCGTCAGATCGGTGGCCGCCAGACGTTCGATCATGTCGAGATCACCGGCGCGCAGGTTCGCGAGACGCACGGTCGTGTCGGGGATCGGCAGGAAGGTGACCGCATCGAGATGGATCTCGTCGGCATTCCAGTAATCCTCGAAGCGCTCGAGCGCGATGCGGTCCTGCTGGACGCGCTCGACGAAACGGAACGGGCCGGAGCAGACCGGAGCCGAGCCGAAATCGGCGCCCATTTCCTCGGCCGCCGTCGGCGAGATCATCATGCCGGCGCGGTCGGAGAGCTGGGCGAGCAGCGTCGCGTCGGGGGCGGACAGGGTGATGAGGACGGTGTACTCGTCTACGGCCTCGACGCCGTCGATCGACGCGATTTCGGAACGGCGGCGGCTCTCGGGATGGTTGAGGCTGCGGTCGATATTGGCGACCACCGCATCGGCGTTGAACGGCGTGCCGTCATGGAAGACGACGCCCTCGCGCAGCGTCATCGTCAGCTCGGTCTCGTCATCCGACCAGCTCCAGTCCGTGGCGAGCTGGGGCACGATGTTGAGATCGGGATCGATGTCGACGAGCTTGTCGCACAGGGCGGTGTAGACGATGCGCCCCACGAAGGTGCGCGACTGATCGGTGTCGAGCACGTCGGCGTCGTCCTGGAGGCCGATGCGCAGTTCCTGCGCATGCGCGCCCGCCGCCATCGCGGCGATCAGGGCTGCGGCCCCGACTGTCTGCATGAATCTCATTGTTTCTCTCCTCTGGTCCTGTGGGATTTTTCCGACGTCAAAGCTTCGCCGTGGGATGGGTACCGGTCGGCTCGCGGCTCTTCTGCCCGGGGGTCGCGCCCTCCGGGTTGCCCCTTTGCGGGGTCTGTTCGTTCCGCCTCGCGCGATAGAGGGCGAAGCGTTTTTCCACGTGCGGTTTGCGCACGGGCGGCGTGGGCAGGCCTTCGGCCGGCTCCAGCGTCTCGAAATGATGACAGGCGACTGCGCGCCCCTCCCCCGCCGGGCGCAGCACCGGGCGCTCCTCGCGACAGCGCGTATCGGCGAAGGGGCAGCGCGTGTGGAAGCGGCAGCCGGGTGGCGGCGCGACGGGGTTTGGAATATCCCCCGACAGCCCCGGCCTCTCGCCGTCATGCCGGCGTGCGGGGTCGGGGGCGGGAATAGCGGCGAGCAGCGCCCGCGAATAAGGGTGCAGCGGCGCGGAGAAGAAGCTCTCCGCCTCTCCCACCTCGACAATCTCGCCCAGATACATCACGCCGACCCGGTCGCTCATGTGGCGCACCACGGCGAGGTCATGGGCGATGACGATCAGGGTGAGGCCGAATTCCTCCTTCAGATCCTCCAGCAGATTGATCACCTGCGCCTGGACCGAGACGTCTAGCGCCGAAACCGGCTCGTCGCCGATCAGGAGCTTCGGCCCGGTGGCGAGGGCGCGGGCGATGCCGATCCGCTGGCGCTGGCCGCCGGAGAATTCATGCGGATAGCGATCGGCATATTCGGGCCGCAGCCCGACCCGCCGAAGGAGCTTCGCGACTTCCGCCCGGCGCTCCTTCGGATCGTGAATGCCATGGGCGCGCATAGGCTCCTCGACCAGCCCGCCGATGGTCATACGCGGATTGAGCGAGGAGAACGGATCCTGGAAGACGAACTGGAGATCCCGGCGCAACCGCCGCATCTCGCCCTCGGGCAGGGCCGCGATGTCCTTGCCATCGTAGACGACCGAGCCCTCGGTCGGATCGAGCAGGCGGATCAGGAGCCGCGCGAGGGTCGACTTGCCGCAACCGGATTCGCCCACGATCGAAAACGTCTCGCCGCGCCGCACGCTGAGATCGACCCCGTCCACGGCGCGCACCACCGTGGGCTTGCCGAAGAGCGGGCGCTTGGTGACGAAATGCTTGCGCAGCCCGCGCGCCTCGATCAGCACGCTCTCGCCGACGGTTTCCGCGACCGGTGCATCGGCTTCGATTTCCGCACTCATCTGCGCCTTCATGCCGCCTCCTCCGATGCGAAATGCTCTTCGAGCGGGGCGTAGTGACAGGCGACCTTATGGCCCGCCGCGATCTCGCGCAGCGGCGGAGCGGTCGCGCAGGCGGCATCGGCGAAGGGGCAGCGATCGGCGAAACGGCAGCCCGCCGGCATGCTCTCGGGTGCTGGCACGAGGCCGGGAATGGTGGCGAGGCGGCTGCCACGCGCCCCGGCTTCGAGCCCGGGCAGCGAGCCGATCAGGCCGATCGTGTAGGGGTGCTGCGGATCGTTGAACAACGCATCGACCGGCGCCGCCTCGACGATGCGCCCGGCATACATCACCGCGACCTTGTCGGCCACTTCGGCGACCACGCCGAGATCGTGCGTGATCAGGATCAGCGCCGTGCCACTCTCGCGCTGGAGATCGCGGATCAGTTGCAGCACCTGGGCCTGGATGGTGACGTCGAGCGCGGTCGTCGGCTCGTCGGCAATCAGGAGCGTGGGATCGTTGGCGAGCGCCATGGCGATCATGGCGCGCTGCCGCATGCCACCGGAAAGCTGATGCGGATAGGCGTCGAGCCGGGTGCTGGCGGCGGGAATACCGACGCGCTCCAGCATTTCCAGCGCCCGCGCCCGTGCCGCGTCCGCACCGATCCGGCGATGACGCATCACGGATTCCGCGATCTGGTCGCCGATGGTGAAGGCCGGGTTCAGGGCCGTCATCGGCTCCTGGAAGATCATCGCCATGCGATCGCCGCGCAGATCCGACCATTTCTCGACCGAAAGCCCGAGCAGATCGTGCCCGTCAAAGCGGACACTGCCGTTGGTGATGTGAACCGGCGGCGTCTGGAGCAAGCCCATCAGCGCGAGCGCCGTGACCGACTTGCCGCAACCGGATTCGCCAACGATGCACAAGGTCTCGCCGGGCATGACCGAGAAGCTCACATCATCGACCAGATTCTCGGCCTGCCGGCCGATCATGATCGACAGATCCGTGACTTCGAGAAGGGGCGCGTTATCCGACAAGGCCGGCCTCCTGATCGTCCAGAGTGAGAATGCTGCGCCTGAGCGTCGCGATATGCGTGCGCATGGTCTGCTCGGCGGCACCGGGATCGCGGCGGGCGATGGCGTCGACGATGGCGGCGTGCTGCTCGACATAGGTGGCGACCATGGCGTTCGAGCGCGCACGTTCGCGAAGGGTGCGCCAGGCATCGTCGCGGCGCACCTCCTCGATGATCTCGTAGAGCCCGAAGAGCAGCGCGTTGCCGGCGGCCCGCCCGATCGTGCGATGCAGGGCCTCGTCCCACAATTCGCGGGCATCGTCGTCATCGGCCCGCGCGATGCGCTCGCACAGATCTCGCATGTTGCGCACGTCCTGCTGGACGGCCCGCATCGCGGCGAGCCCGGCCAGAGCCGGTTCGAGCTGCATGCGCGCTTCGAGAACCTCTTGCGGATTGGTTCGGTCGACGAGTGCACTCACCATGTCGACATTGTCGTTGGGCGGCGCACCGACGAAGGTGCCCTTGCCCTGACGACGCCAGATCAGCCCCTCGGTCTCGAGCACTTCCAGAGCCCGTCGCACGGCCCGGCGTCCGATCCCGAGTTCCGTTGCCAGATCACGCTCCGGCGGCAGACGCACGGCCTTTCCGCCATTCTGGTCGATTCGACGCACCCGCGCACGCAGGGCCGCGAGCGCGCGGCTCGAATTGTCGCTGACATTGGTCTCGCGCGCCGTATCGGCGTCCGCCTCGGCCATATGCGATGATCCCCTCATCGGATTTCGCGGCCCGTCGATCTTTTCGCCGACGTGACCAATCGCATATTGGTTCGCCGGCAATGAAGGGATCAAGGGGCGCGATGCCCCATCCATATGCGCGATTCACCAAGTTCCGGCGTTTCACACCCGGTCATGGCCACGCAACGGAAAAGGCCGGCGCCATGGTGACGCCGGCCTCCCGGAATTCTGCTCGTGATCAGCGCGATGGGGCGCGGTTCACTCCGCCGGCGCGTGCAGATCGTTCGCGAAGAAGAAGCCCCAGACGAAATCGGTCTGCAACGCCTGCAAGGCGGGAGGCTGCTGGCTCGAGATGAACCAGTTGGGGTTCGGCGTCCCCAGCGAGCCCTCGCCGTAGCCGATCGAATCGACCGTGTTCTCGAACACGCCCAGCACACTCGGCTTGCCGTCCGGCCCGACATGGGCGCGCGAATGGCAGGTCATGCAGGAAGACGACATCATGAAGCCGCCTTCGGTGACCGAGTTTCCGAGCAGGATACGGTGGCCGGTCGATTGCACGAAATCCACCTGACTGCCCTTGAGGCGATAGCTGCGCCAGGCGCGATCGGAAGCGTTCGGCATGGTCGGATCGCGCGCCTCGGTCGTCCCGATATCGAGCCCGTCCAGCACGCCTTCGAGGCCGGTGCGGATCGGCCCGGAATCATAGACCCGGCCCGGATCGAAGATCGGCGAGGAGATCGGCAGATCGTCGCTCATCACATGCGGGCGGGTGAAATTGTCGGCGGCGTTTTCCGGCACCGTGTCCGGCGAGGCGAAGCCGTAGGAATCGTTGCAGCCCGTATAGTCGCAGCGTCCCAGATTATCGACATGCTCGAAGGTCAGCCAGACCCAGTTCGGAATGTCCTTCGACGACACGTGGAACGAGAGCAGCCAATGCTCGCCCGGCTCGAAGATCTGGGCGTTGTTGTCGGTGACGGCGGATTTCATCTCCATGGTGATGAAGGGGTTGTCCGGGTCGTTCTCGATGCCGATCTCGGCGGCGCGCTCGGCGCTGATCCAGTTGCTCTTGATCATCACCGCGTCGACGGGAAATTCGATCCGCGCACTCGCGCCGCCGGGATTGGCGCTGCGGTACGGCGCGTTCTCGCGCATCACGCGGGCATTCTCCGCAAACACCTTCGCGAGACCGTCGGCGTTGTAGAGATCGTGCTCGAAGACGTAATCGAACATCGGCTTGTTGCGGAAGACGAACTCCGCCATGGATTGGCGAATGATACGCCCCGGATCGATCGCATCGATCTGCTGCGGCGTGACCCGGCGCAGATTGTCGTCGAAACGGGTCGCATGCGCTTTCGAGAGCGGCTGGGCCAGCGGCAGCGGCGGGGTCGTGCCGGCAGCGCGGTGGTCGCCCGGAAAATAAGGGCAATGCAGCGCCGGGTTCTCGGCATCGTCATAGCCGGGATTCTCCAGCGAATCCGGTGCGCAACAGGTCGTGGCGTCGTCGCCCGGCTGGCACATCGCATAGGGCTCGCTCGGCCATGTCTGCTGGTCGGCGGCCCAGTTCTTCCAAAATTCCTGCGACACGACCTCGGTGAAGAGCTTCCACGAGAACATGTCCGGACAGGTCATGGACGGGTTCGTGATCGCGGGATCGATGACGATCTCGCCATCCACGACGCTCATCGCGCAATCGGGCGCGTCACGAACATCGGCATTGAAATACAGCGCGTAATCGATTGCACTCGGTGTCGGTGCGTCGTCGGAGGCGCCCGAGACCGGCGCAAGGCCGATCAGCAGCGCCGAAGCCGCTATCGTCTTCTTCGTCATCGAAATTCCCCCTGCCAGATAAAGCGGCGATCTGGGCGGAAACGCGGAAGGCCCTACCGAATCGCCAATGCGTCATTATAACGCAGAATTGATTGCTAAGATATAAATATACACTTAATAATTGTGTATTCTACGCCGCATCCGCCACGACCTGGTTGCGGCCCTGGTTCTTGGCGCGGTAGAGCGCGAGATCGGCGCGTTTGAGCATGTCCTGCGGCGTGGCGTCGCGCGCCTGCCTCGAGGCGACGCCGATCGAAACGGTGACGGGAATGCGCCGCGTTTCGTGATGGACGGCGAAAGTCTCGCCCTCGACATGCGCCCTGATCCGCTCGGCGACGATCCGCGCGATGTCGAGATCGGTATCGGGCACGAGCACCACGACCTCCTCGCCACCGAACCGCGCGACGATGTCGATGCCGCGCGTCTGCGAACGCACACGCTTGGCGAATTCGCGCAGGACCTCGTCCCCGGCATCATGGCCATAGGTGTCGTTGATCGGCTTGAACTTGTCGATATCCATGACGAGCACGGACAGATGCTTGCCGCGCCGCTGCGATTCGTCGAACAGAGCGGCGAATTGCGTGTCGAGATAGCGGCGGTTGTGCAGCCCGGTCAGGGCGTCGGTGACCGCCATCTCCATCGATTCCTGCACGGCCTCGCGCAGCTTGTCGGAGAAGCGTTTGCGCCGCGTCTGGCTGCGCACGCGCGCGAGCAGCTCGTTGCGGTCGACCGGGCGGGTGAGGAAATCGTTCATGCCGATTTCCAGCCCGCGCAGGATACGCTTGCGGTCATCGGCCTCGGCCAGCATCAGGACGGCGATGTTGCGGGTGCGCTCCAGCGAGCGCAGCTGCGAGCCCACGCGCAAGCCGTCGGCATCGACGAGATCGAGGCTGACGATGGCGACGTCGAACTCCTCCTCGGCCGCGCGGGCGAGCGCCTGGGCCGCATCGGTCTCGACGGTGACCTTGTGATATTGCGAGAGCGATCCGGCGAGGCGCTCGTAGGAGGACGCCCTGTCGTCGATCAGGAGAATATTGCCGTCGAGCCCGTTCTCGGCGGTGGCGAGAATGAGCGGATCACCGATCAGCCCGTATTCCCGGGAGGCGAGCGCGCGCGTGCGCAATTCGTCCGTCACGGCCTTGAGCCGTACGAGCGAGCGCACCCGCGCGAGCAAAGCGGTGTCGTCGACGGGCTTCGTCAGGAAATCGTCGGCGCCGGCATCGAGGCCCTTGAGCCGGTCGCTCGGCTGGTCGAGCGCGGTGACCATCACCACCGGCAGATGCGCCGTCTGGGGAGAATTCTTCAGCCGCCGGCAGACCTCGAACCCGTCCATGCCCGGCATCATCACGTCGAGCAGGACGATGTCGCACAGGCCCTGCTCGCAGATGCTCAGCGCGTCGGGGCCGTTCATGGCCGTCACCACGTCGAAATATTCCGCGGTCAGCTTGGCTTCCAGCAGCTTGACGTTGGGAAATATGTCATCGACGACGAGTACTCTGGCGGTCATGTCCTGTCCTCTCAGCCGGCATCCGCATAGGTGCGGACCGTCTCGATGAACTTGGCCACGGAGATCGGTTTGGAAAGGTAGGCCTCGCAGCCTCCCTCGCGAATGCGCTCCTCGTCGCCCTTCATGGCGAAGGCCGTGACGGCGACGACGGGGATGGATTTGAGCTCCTCGTCCTCCTTGAGCCACTTGGTGACCTCGAGCCCCGACACTTCGGGGAGCTGGATATCCATCAGGATCAGATCCGGCCGGTGGGTACGGGCGAGCTCCATCGCCTCGATTCCGCTCGCGGTCTTGAGGGTGGCGTAGCCGTGAGCCTCGAGCAGATCGTTGAAGAGCTTCATGTTCAGCTCGTTGTCCTCGACGATGAGCACCGTCTTGCGCATGGGTGGATCCCCGTTTTCGCCGGCCGGCCCCCGTTAAGCCCGATGACCGGCATTCTCCCGTTCCGCAAACCATAGTAAATCGGCACCCATGAACGAATGGCAAACCGAATCGGAAATCTCATGAAATTGCCCTCGCAGGATCAGGCCCGGGAGACCGCCATAGCCGTCTTCGGGCGCATCGCCGCAGATGATGAACGTCTGGGACGCTTCTTCGATCTCACGGGCCTGCGCCCCGATTCGATTCGCGCAGCCAGCACCACGCCGCAATTCTTCGAGGCCGTGCTCGATCATGTGGTAGGCTACGAGCCGCTGCTCCTGGCCGTCGCCGAAGAGCTGGAGACCGATCCCCAGGCGATCGTCGCGGCGCAGATGCGGCTCGCTCCGCCGCCCTTCGAATCGTAAGGGCGGGGCGCGGGATACGGGGAGCGTGATGGCGCAACCGGCGGATGATCGTGGATATCTGTGCCGGGACTGCCTGTGGAGCGGCCCCGCTCCCGCCAACTCACGCCCGCGCTGCCCCGCCTGCGGCTCGCCGCGTGCGCTGATCCATCCCGAGCGCGACACGCTCGCCATCGCCCATATCGATTGCGACGCCTTCTTCGCGGCGGTCGAGAAACGCGAGAATCCGGCGCTCGCCGACAAACCGGTGATCATCGGTGGCGGGCGGCGCGGGGTCGTCTCTACCGCCTGCTATGTCGCACGCATCCACGGGGTGCGCTCGGCCATGCCGATGTTCAAGGCGCTCGAAGCCTGCCCCGATGCGGTGGTGATCCGTCCGCGCATGGCGCTCTATGCGCAGGTGGGCCGTCAGGTGCGCGAGATGATGCGCGCGCTGACGCCGCTGGTCGAGCCGCTCTCCATCGACGAGGCCTTCCTCGATCTCGGCGGGACGGAGCGCCTGCACGGGGCGCCCCCGGCCCTGACGCTCGCGCGGTTCGCGAAACGCGTCGAGGAGGAGATCGGCATCAGCGTCTCGGTCGGGCTGTCCTACAACAAGTTCCTCGCCAAGATCGCCTCGGATCGCGACAAGCCGCGCGGCTTCTCGATCATCGGGCGCGCCGAGGCGAAGACGTTCCTCGCCGGTGAGCCCGTGGGCATCCTGCCGGGGGTGGGCAAGGTCGCGCAGGAGCGCCTCGCGCGGGCCGGCATCCGCCGCATCGGCGATATTGCCGGGCGTTCACTGCCCGATCTGATACGCATCGCCGGCAACGACGCCCAGCGTCTCGCGCAGCTCGCACAGGGCGAGGATGCCCGCCGCGTCCAGCCCGAGCGCGCGGCGAAGAGCGTCTCGAACGAGACTACCTTCGATAGCGACATCAGCGCGCGGGAGCTGCTCGAACCGGTGCTGTGGGAGCTCGCCGAGAAGGTCGCGCGGCGGCTGCGCGCCGGTAACATCGCCGGGCGGACCGTCGTCCTCAAGCTGAAGACGCGCGATTTCCGCAGCCGTACCCGCACGGTCTCCGGCCTGCCGCCGACCCAGCTCGCGACGCGGCTCTATGCCGCGGCCCGCCAGATGCTCGAAGCGGAGTGCGACGGCACCGCCTTCCGCCTGATCGGCATCGGCGCCGCCGATCTCGTCGACGGGGCGCTGGCCGATCACGGTGATCTCGCCGATCGCGAGGTGGTGCGCGAGAAGAGCCGCGAAACCGCCATCGCCGCCCTGCGCGAGCGCTTCGGCGAGACCATCGTCAAACGCGGCCTCAGCCTGCGCAACGCCCCTCCCCGCCCCCCGCGTATGCCGGATGAATGACGACGCGGGGAGCGGACGCGCCGCGTTGCCTCACTCGGCGTGGTCGGGCGCGTTGCGTTCGAGCCAGTCACGCATCATCGCGATCTCGGCTTCCTGCGCCTCGATGATCTCCTCGGCGAGCGCGGCGATCTCGGGATCGGAGCCGAAGACCTGAACGATGCGCGCCATGTCGACGGCGCCGATATGGTGGGCGATCATGCCGCGCACGAAATCGATATCGGCATCACCGGTCATTTCGATATCCATGCCGTGATGCATGGCCTCGTTCACCGCCCGGAAGGCGATCGACGAGGCGCTCATATCGGCATCCGTTCCCGCCGCATGATCATGGCCGGCACCGGCTTGCATCTGATGCATCGGCATCATACCCTGCCCCTGCATGCCACCATGCATCATTCCATGCATCATGGGGCCACGCATCATGCGAGCCGGCATCATCGGGCAATCCGCCATGACCGGCGTTTCGGTCTGCGCAGCGGTTGCGTCGTCATTGCCGGGAGCCTCGGTGGTCTGTCCGGCCGGGGCGCCATGGTGTCCGCGATGATCGCCGTGATGACCTTGGCTCTGTGCCAGTGCCGGGGCGGATACCATCGTCACCATGCCCGCAGCGAGGGCGAGCGCAAGCAGCTTGTTCTTCATGATCTTTCTCCATCAAGAGCATTGTCCGTTCATCGGATCGGGTCTTCACGCGCCCCGAGGGGCGATGCGTTCAGGCCTCGGCTTTTGGTGGAGGGGTGAGCGGGTCCGGCTCGAACTCCGCCCGAAAGGCGCTCACGCCGCCGACGGGTGCGGCGTCACGCTGATAATGCCCGATCACCGCGTCGCCGGGCAGGAATTTCAATGCGCATCCCGCCATGGCCGCGCAGATCGTCGCGCAATCGTCGAGGCCGGGCGGATCCGCCGCATCGTCGCAACATTGGGCGCCCAACGATCGTTGGTCGTGATGATGATCGCCGTGATGGTGCTCGTGCATCGCATGGGCGGCGTGATCCGGGGCATGAGACGCATGAGATGCAAGGGACGCATACCCCGCCACCGGCATCACGGCCCCGACGACACCGCCGACCAGCAATGCCAGCACCGCGAGAACGAGCACCCCACGGGCCGGGACGGACAGACGGTTTTCGCAAAACCAGCGCATCCCGAACCCGCTCCCTCGCTCACCAGCATTTCGATTAGAATCAACCCGGCTATCAGCCGAAGAGTGACGCTAAACCTTCCCCCCGTTGGAAGCTCAAGCCGAAAGAACCCGCCTCCTTTGATGGGCAGGATACCCTGAATCAAGGCCGCGCCTCCTTTCTCCAGGGGGAGAGGGGAGATTGCGCTGCATCGCCCGCTCGGACACACCGAATGCCGCTCGTGGCAGGAAAGGCTCACCCCCAATGAAGGCCGCACCGGTACTCCCCTCTCCCGCCGCGGAGAGGGGTTGGGGGTGAGGGGCGTATCAGAACAGAGCGCGCGCGTGATGAAGCGTGTATGTCATTGAGGGTGTAGATTTTTCTGCGCCGCCCCTCACCCCCGGCCCCTCTCCACGAGGGAGAGGGGAGAGTGCGCTGCATCGTGCGCTCGAACTCACCGGATGCCGCTCGTAGATGAAAAGGCCCCCCATGAAGGCCGCACCAGAACTCCCCTCTCCCGCCGCGGAGAGGGGTTGGGGGTGAGGGGCGTATCAGAATAGAGCGCGCGCGTGATGAAGCGTGGATGCCATTGAGAATATTGATTTTTCTGCGCCGCCCCTCACCCCCGACCCTCCACGAGGGAGAGGGGAGAGTGCGCGGCATCGCGCGCTCGAACACACCGGATGCCGCTCGTGGAAGAAAAGGCTCCCCCCCAATGATGACTGCGCCGGAACTCCCCTCTCCCGCCGCGGAGAGGGGTTGGGGGTGAGGGGCGTATCAGAATAGAGCGCGCGCGTGATGAAGCGCGCATGCCATTGAGGATATTGATTTTTCGCCGCCGCCCCTCACCCCCGGCCCTCTCCACGCGGGAGATTGCCCTGCATCACCCTCGCCGCTCCGGCGGGATCAGAGCCCGGTACTCCTGCTCCAGCGGGAGCAAGGCCGGCGCGTCGTCGGATGATGCATGGCGCAATACACGGTACTGCCCGGATGGGTCGCGGTGAACAGTGTAGACGAGTTCGCCGGCGATCTCCGGCGCGGGGCGCCGAGCACGCAGGATGAGCGCCGTCAAAATCAAGATGAACGCCGGCGGCACAATCAGCCAGAGCGCCTTTATCCAGTCCGCCAGCGATTGATACGTGCCGAGAAAGGCCTGCCAGGCCGAAACGTCTTCCATCGTCGAACTCCCCGAAAACCAACCGAAACCGGGATTTCTTGGTCACCAGAGGTTCGCTCTGGTGACCGGGGAGATCGAAAGTCGCATACAGACGACCGCACTGGCCTTTAGGCCGAAGCCTTGAACATGCGCCAGCGCCTCCCCGGCCATGAAGGTCGAGGAGGTGCCTTTATACGGTCGACACCGACCGCTGTATGCAGGGTTTCGACGCCCCGGAGCCGAATTCCCCGGCTCAACCCCGACATTAGACCACGTATTTTCGATTGAAAAGAGGGGTTTTGATTGTATCGGCGTACAACCGGGCAGGCGCTGCATGAAGGGCGCGCCCTGGCCTCCCTCCCCAGCGGTGAGGGAATGAGGGTGGGGAGAAAGGTCGATGGAGGTGATCAGCGCTGCGGAATGCGGAAAGCGGGTTCACCCCACCCTTAATCCCTCCCCTTAGGGGAGGGAGATCGGGCGGGCGCTTCATGCCCCTCCCCCAAAATCCCCCTTGACCCACCCCGCCACACCCTCCACAAAAAGAACAAAGGATAAACATCATGAGCGACGGTGATCTGAAGATCGATTATGTGGAGTTTTATTCTCCGCAGATGGAAGCCACGGAAGGGTTCTTTGCGAAGGCTTTCGGGTGGAGCTTCGTGGAGTATGGGCCCGATTATCGCGATATCCGGGAGGCCGGGATCGGTGGGGGGATCGCGCGCAGCGATGCGGCGGGGGCGCCGCTGGTGGTGCTGAAGGCGCAGGACCTCGAAAAGGCGCTTGATTCGGTGCGCGAGGCGGGCGGGGAGATCACGAAGGAGATCTTCGCATTTCCGGGCGGGCGGCGGTTCGAATTCAGGGAGCCGGGCGGGACGCTGATGGCGGTCTGGAGCGATCCGTAACCCTCCCGCGAGCCGGCACGACGCGCGGTAACGCACGGGCGCAACACCCGTTTAGCACCGGCGGCGATGCGCGCGCGAAATCGGGCTACGGCGTTGGTTTTCCACCATTCCCGCTTGATCCGCGCCATCGCATTGGGCATGGTGCGTTCGTAGCTTCAAACGTTCGTTCCTTGTTACGAACGGGCCAGTGGAATTGGTGATCATGGGTGTTGAAGGGCGAGAGCGGACCCGGGAGCTGGAATCGGGCGCGCAGCAACTATCGGGACAGTTGGGCAAGACCATCCAGCGCCTGCGCAAGGCCTATAACCTGTCATTGTCCGAGCTCGCCGAGCAGTCCGGCGTGGCGAAATCGATCATCAGCCAGATCGAGCGCAACGAGACGAACCCCACCCTCGCCACGATCTGGCGGCTGTCGCAGGCGCTCGACGTGTCGATCGAGCGCGTGCTCGCCACCGCCGAGGACGAGCCGTTTCTGGAGAAATCCAACCGCCGCGATACGCCGATCCTCGTCTCCGAGGACGGCAAGATGCGGCTGGCCATCATCGGCTGGATCAAGACGGTCGAGTGGCTGCAATGGTACGATATCTCGGCCGATCCGGGCGGGGTGCTCGAATCGGACGCGCATCAGCGCGGCTCGGTCGAGACGCTCTCCGTGCTGGAGGGGGATTTCGAGGTCGAGGTGGCCTGCGTCGTCCAGCATGCGGGCACCGGCGAGACGCTGCGCTATCGCTGCGACCGGCCCCACACCGTGCGCTGCGTCGGCGACAAGCCGGGCCGCGCCACCATGGTCTGCATCCTCAAGGCGGCGGTGATGGATTGAGCGGGTGACAGCTGCGCGAAAGCGACGCTTCGCCGCTTCCCTTTCCATAGCGAAAGGCACTAGTTTCGCAGCATGAGCAAGACCACGAACGATCTGACCCACGACATCTGCATCGTCGGCACCGGCGCCGCCGGTCTCGCCGCGGCGCTGACCTTCGCTCGCGAGGGCTACCGCGTCGCCGTGATCGGGCGCGCCCTCGCCCCGCGAGACGGGCGCACCGTCGCGCTGCTCGACGGCTCGGTCCATCTGATGGAGCGCCTCGGTATCTGGGAGGCGCTCGCGCCCCAGGCCGCGCCGCTCGAGATCATGCGCCTGATCGACGATACGGACAGCCTGTTTCGCGCCCCGGTGGTGGATTTCAAATGCCGCGAAATCGGGCTCGACGCGTTCGGCTGGAATATCGAGAACGCCACGCTGGTCGAAACCCTCGCCGAGGCCGTGGCCGCGCATCCGGAAATCACGTGCTTTTCCAACATGGCGACCGGCATCGACGCTGAGGAAGTCGTCGACGCTGAGGAAGGCATTTCGGATACCGCACAGGATCAGAGGATCACGGTATCCCTGGATGACGGGAGCCGCATCGCGGCCTCGCTCGTCGTCGCAGCCGACGGGCGCAACTCGCCGATGCGCCGCGCCGCCGGAATCCAGGCGCGCAGCTGGACCTATCCGCAGGCGGCGCTGACCACGATCCTCGCCCATGAGCGCGATCATCGCGACATCTCGACGGAATTCCACACCCGCCACGGCCCGTTCACGCTGGTCCCCCTGCCCGGCCGCCGCTCCAGCCTCGTCTGGGTGACGGAGCCCGAAAAGGCCGCGCATCTGCGCGAATATACCGATGCGGCGCTCGCGCTGACGATCGAGCGGCAGGCGCATGCGATCCTCGGCAAGATGACGATCGACGGCCCGCGCGGGGTGGTGCCGATGGGCGGGCTCTCCGTCTCGCGCTTCACCGCTCCCCGGCTCGCGCTGGTCGGCGAGGCGGCGCATGCCTTTCCGCCGATCGGGGCGCAGGGGCTCAATCTCGGCCTGCGCGACGTCGCCGCCCTGCGCGATGCGGTGGTGGGCACCGAGGCCGGTGGCGCGGATCCCGGGAGCGCGGCGGCGCTTGCGCGCTATGATCGCGGCAGGCGGTTCGACGTGCGCAGCCGCACGCTCGGCGTCGACATGCTCAACCGCACCCTGCTTTCCGGTCTGCTGCCGGCCGATTTCCTCCGCGGAACAGGTTTGCGCGCACTCGCCGCGATCACGCCGCTACGGCGGATCATGATGCGCGAGGGCGTGAGCCCGCGCCTCGCCACACCGCAGCTGATGCGCCGCGACCCGCGCGCAGCCGCGCACATCTGAAGGCTAAGCGACGCGTTCAGCCGGTTTCGCCGGGATCGGCTTCGCCCGGGCGCATGACCCGGCGGAGATCCGTGAGGGGGCGGCGCAGATCCGGCGCGATCGGCAGGGTCGCGAGAGGAACGGTGCGCCCCGCGCCGGTATCGCTCCCGCTCGCCGGCAGCAGAGCGTTGACCGCAAACAATCCACGCGCGACGAAATGAGGATCGTGACGGGCCTCCGCCAGCGAGCGCACGATGGTGCAGCAGCAATCGCGCGGTTCGATATGCGCGCGCCAATGGGCGGCATCCCGAGACCGGATGATCCGCGCGACGCCCTCTCGCGTCGCCTGCGGATCGCGCCGGTCGTCGCGCAAAGCGGGCGGCAGGGCGATGGCATCGCAAAAGCCGTCCCAGAATTTCTGCTCCAGCGCCCCGACGGCGAGGAACGCGTCATCCGCAGTCGGATAGAGCTGGTAGCGCGGGCTCGCGCCGGTCAGAAGCGTGTCCCGTGATCCCGGGAACCCGTGATCCCGTGTTTCGCGCCCCTGCGCATCATCGACGGGAGAACCCTCGTCGGGAGAATCTGCGGCATGCGCGTGGCCCTGGGCGAGTGCGAGCCAGGCGAAGGTGAACATCGCATCTGCCATCGCGATGTCGATGCGGCAGCCGCGCCCGGTCCGGTCGCGCCGGCGCAGGGCGAGCAGGATGTTGATCACCGCCGGCATGGCGCCGCCGGCAATGTCGGCGGTGAGCGCAGGCGGGATCGTCGGCGCGTCCGCTGTTCCCGGCGAAAGTGAAAGAAGCCCTGTAAGCGCCTGATAATTCAGATCATGCCCGGCATCTTCGCTGCGCGGTCCCTCCTGGCCATAGCCCGTCACGGCGCAATAGATCAGGCCGGGATGGTGTGCGGTGAGTTCCGCCGGATCGAGGCCGAGCCGCGTCATGACACCGGGGCGAAACTGCTCGATCACGATATCGGCCTGCGCAATCAGTGCTTCGAGCCGGGCTTTGTCGGCGGGTTTCTTCAAATCGAGGGCGATGCATTCCTTGCCGGCATTGAGGATCGCGAAGGGGACCGACGCGCCGTCGAGCATCGGCGCGAAGCCGCGCATGTCCTCGCCGCCGGGTCGCTCGACCTTTATCACGCGCGCCCCCGCTTCCGCGAGCATCAGCGATGCCAGCGGGCCTGGCAGCAGCGTCGAGAGGTCGATCACGGTAATGCCGTCGAGCGGCAACGGGTCGTTCTGCGGCGCCATGGTCATCCCCTCCCCGCGATCATATCCATTCCATCGGGCAAAGTCAGGTCCGTCACATCGGGAACAGATCGTGCGGCAGGTAGCCGCTGCGGATCAGCCAGAGGAAGGCCGTCAGCGTCACCACCGAGACTACGGTTCCGGCGAGCACGCAGGCCGAAGCGCGCTCGACGCCGACCTTGTACTGCGTCGAGATCACGAAGATGTTGAGCGCGGGCGGCAGCGCGGCCATCACGATCGCGGCGAAGACCCACATCGGGTCGAACACGCCGATCGCCGAGAGCAGAACCCAGACGAGAAGCGGGTGGATGATGAGCTTGATCACCACGAGGAACGGCACTTCCGGCGGAATGCGCTTCGTCCCGCTTCCGCGCGTCAGCGCCACCGTGACGCCGAGCAGGAACAGCGCCGAGGGCGCGGCCGCATTGGCGAGCCATTCCGTCATCGTATCGATGGTGCTCGGAACCCTCAGCGTGAAATAGCTGAACACGACGCCCAGCACCGTGGCGATGTTGAATGGATGCGTGACCACGCGATACGCCACCTCCCCCGCCATCCGCAGAGGGCTTTTGTTCTCGACGCCGGCAATCGCCATCAAGAGCGGGATCAGAGAGAACAGCAGCAGATTGTCGAAGACGAAGATCAGGACGACGGGCGCCGTCGCGGCCGGGCCGAGTGCCGCGAGGATCAGAGGCGGACCCATATAGCCGATATTCGAATACGACCCCGCCACCCCCTGCATCACCGCCTGCGGCAGATCACGCGTGAACCACCAGCCGATGGCAAAAGCCAGCGCGAAAGCGCAATAGGTGGCGAGCGTCGTGGCGATGATGAAGGGCCAGTTGGCCAGTTCGTCGATGGGCTTGTCGGCGACGAGGCGGAAGAACAGGCATGGCAACGCGATGTAGATCAGGAAGAACTGCATCCAGGCCAGACCACCCTTCTCCAGATCCACGAGCCTCGCGCAGACGAAACCGATGGCGATCAGCCCGAAAAACGGGGCGATCAGATCGAGAAGCCCGATCAGATCGGACATGCGGCGACGCTCCGGGCAAGGGAAGAAACGGGCGGGTGGTCACACTAAGCGCGCGGAAGGTGTTCCGACAACCGGCGAATAACGCATACCGGGATACCCACAACTTGCGCTGATGCAAGGGGATTTCATGCGAAACAGCCTTTGATTCCGCAATGAATGCGCTTATTTTCAATTTAAAGGGGTCATGCATGACAGTACGCGTCGCCAAATTCGCAATTGGCCAGGTGGTCCGGCATCGGTATTATCCGTTCCGGGGAATTATTTTCGACGTCGATCCGGAATTCGCCAATACCGAGGAATGGTGGCAGGCGATCCCTGAGGAAGTGCGCCCGCGCAAGGACCAACCGTTCTATCATCTCTTCGCCGAGAACGCGCAGACCGAATATGTCGCCTACGTCTCCGAGCAGAACCTCGTGCCGGACGATTCGGACGCGCCTTTGCGCCATCCGATGGTTCCCTCCATGTTCGAACGCCAGGCGGACGGTGCCTATCGCCCCAAGCCGGGGACGGCGAACTGAAGGCGGGCGCCGTTCTTCGAGGTCATTGCCGCGCCGGCAGGTGTCGGCCAAATGAAAAAGCCGGGTCGCGAAACCCGGCTTTTTTGTATTGCGAGACCGTGCAAGCGGCTTACTGGGCCTGCTGCTGAAGGCGCTCGCGCATTTCGTCGGAGCGGCGCTGCAGCTCTTCCTGCAAGCGGCGCTGCTGGGCTTCGAGCTCTTCCGGATCGATCGGATCGCCGTCGAAACCTTCCGCGAAGCCCTCGAGCGGCACGGCGAAGGTCACGACCTGGCCGATCTGGTTCTGGACGCTGACATTGAGGGTTTCGCCTTCCTTGAGCTGGTCGAGGCGCTCCTCGTCGATCGTGGCTTCCGCAAAGCAACCGTTCGGGAAGCAGATCGCGTAGCTGCCGTTGGTCGGGCGGTTCTGGTCGGCGGCGAAACGGATACCCGGCTGGAGCAGGAGGCCGAGCGGCATGAGCATGCGCACCACCTTGTTCGGCTCGTCTGCGCTACCGCCCTCGATATCGTAGACGGCAACCGCCATCAGCGGCTCGCCATCCTCGGAGATGAAGTCGCGCGTGGTGTAGCAGATGCGCGCCTCGGTCGCCGGATCCGTACCGCAGACCTTGGTCCACTCGGTCTGGGAAGGCTCGGGGAAGACCGGAACGGTGATCGGCTGGCCGTCCTGCGTCGGCTCCGGCGCCATCGGTGCCTGGCCTTCCGGCGCGGGGGCCGGCGGCGGCGTCTGCGCAAGGGCCGCGCCGGGAACGAACGCGGCGCCGGCCAGAGCGAGGGCGGCGACCAGGCCTAACGAGGTCCGCGTTTTCGCGGGGCGCGTCGGAAATGACATGCGTTGATCCTTCATGGTTCGATGGTGCAAGGCGCCGTCGAAGCGCCGCCGTTGCGACCCTGTGATCCCGTTGATGCCACGCCGTGCGGGCCGAATGCGGCGAAGCGATGGCATCGGCGACGCCGTTCTAGCGTTTCATGGCGCCGCTTTCCAGTCGTTTTCGCAAGCGACAATCGTGATAAGTTCCGACTGATTCGAGACCAGTGCCGCTTCGAAGGATGTCCCATGCACTTCCCCGCCCTCAGCCGTGACGCCCTGCCGTCGCGTCTCGCCTTCGCGGCTCTTCTGCTGATCGGGCCGATCTTCGTCACGGTCGATCACGCGGCGGCAGTGGCGGACGAAAGCGATTCCATCACCTGGACCCACGGTATCGCGATGCATGGCGAGCCGGAATTGCCGGCGGATTTCACGCATTTTCCCTATGTGAACCCCGATGCGCCGAAGGGCGGGCGCTTCACGCGGGCGCTCCAGGGCACCTTCGACAGCCTCAATACCTATATCGTGCGCGGCGTAGCGCCCGATGCCGTACCGAATTTCGTGCTGGAGCCGCTGATGGCGCGTTCGCTCGACGAGCCGTTCTCGCTCTATCCCCTGCTGGCCGAGGCCGTCGCGCTCCCCGACGACCGGTCCTCGATCACCTTCAGGCTGAACCCGCAGGCGCGCTTCGCCGATGGCGAACCCGTGACGGCGCAAGACGTGCTGTTCAGCTTCGAGACGCTGAAAGAACACGGGCGCCCCTACTTCCGCTCGAATTACGGCCAGGTCTCGGAAGTCGAGATCATCGACGATCTCACCATTCGCTTCGATCTCTCCGAGACGGATGATCGCGAATTGCCGCTGCTTCTGGGGCTGATGCGCGTCATGCCCGCCCATGCGATGGATGCCGAGACCTTCCAGACGACCTTCCTGCAGGGCCCGCTCGGTTCCGGCCCATACGAGATCAGCGAAGTGCGTCCCGGGGAGCGGCTGACCCTGACGCGGCGCGCGGATTACTGGGGCGCCGACCTGCCGAGTCGACGAGGAAAGTACAACTTCGACACGATCCGCTACGAGTTCTTCCGTGACGGGAACACGATGTTCGAGGGGTTCAAGACCGGATTCTATGACCTGCGCATCGAGACCGATGCCACCCGCTGGGCCACCGGCTACGACTTTCCCGCCATCACCGACGGGCGGATCGTGCGCGAGGAGGTCCCGATCGAGACGCCACGCGGCATGAACGGCTTCGTCTTCAATACGCGTCAGGACCTGTTCTCGGATATCCGCGTGCGCGAGGCACTGACCGCGTTGTTCGACTTCGAATGGGTAAACCGCAACCTCTCCTACGGGCTGATGGCGCGCACGCAGAGCTTCTTCGAGGGCTCCGATCTCTCCTCGATCGGACATCCCGCGAGCGACGCCGAACGCGCGCGGCTCGAACCCTTCCCGGACGCGGTGCGGCCCGACATCATGGACGGCACCTGGCGCCCCCCCGGGCCGGACGGATCGGGCCGCGACCGGGCGATGGCGCGCTTCGCCATGGATCTGCTCAACGATGCCGGCTGGCAGCTCGACGGGAATGCCCTGCGCCATGGCGAGACCGGGCAGAGCTTCGCCTTCGAATTCATCGCCGTGTCGCGGACGCAGGAGCGGCTCGCCCTGAACTACGCGCAGAGCCTGCGCCGGCTCGGCATCGACATGCGGGTGCGTATCGTCGACGACGCACAATATTGGCGGCGTCTCTCCGCCTTCGATTTCGACATGATCGAATGGACCTGGGGCGTTTCGGCCTCGCCCGGCAACGAGCAGCGCAACCGCTGGAGTTCGCTTGCGGCGCAGAACGACGGCTCGCTCAATTTCGCCGGCGCGCAGGAGCCCGCGATCGACGCCCTGATCGACGCGATGCTAGAAGCGCATGACCGCGAGGACTTCGTCGCCACCGTCCGCGCCCTAGACCGCGTGCTGCTCTCGGGCTTCTACGTCATCCCGCTGATGCACCAGCCGGCCTTGTGGATCGCACATGATGCGGGGCTGCGGCGCCCCGATGCGGTTCCGATGATGGGTTTGCCGCCGGAACTGTGGTGGCGCGAATCGCCGTGACGCGGCATGATCGCGCAGGGCGAATCGGTCAATCGGGGGGAATCCTTGTTCATGAAACCGCCGGCACGGGAAATCTGGGCGCCGGAAGCGGGCGACGACGCGCAATCTTCCGCCGATGATCGCGATCACGGCGTTGCTGCTCTGCTCTCCCGGCGCGCGGCCATGGATCCCGGGGCAACCGCCTTCCTGCCGCAGCCCGGGCTCGCGAACTGGTCCGGGCGCGTGGAGACGCCGCTCACCAATGCCGCGGCCGAGACGGTCGTCACCCGGCTCGCGGCGCGCTTCGCCGGGTTCGGATTGCCGCCGCGCGCATTGTTCGGCGTCGCCCTCCCCGCCGGAACGACAGCCTGCCTCACCATCGCCGCGCTCGATCGCGCCGGGCTGACGCCCTGCCTGATCCCGCTCGGCTGGTCACCCGAGCGCATCGGATCGGTGGTCGAGAGCCTCGGCCTCGCCGGAGTCGTCACCCAGAGCCGCGTCGGCGATCTCTTTCCGGCCATGGAATGGCGCGACCTCGCGATGCGCTATTTCGGCCTGCGCTTCCTCACTGCCTTCGGCCCCGGCGTCCCCGACGGCTTCACGGATCTCGACGCTGTCGCGGCACAACCCGTCACGCCCGAGCCTGATACCGATGCTTCGCCGCCCTTGGGCGAAGCGCATGGCGCGGCCGGCTATGTCTCCTTCGACATGGCGGAGAACGAGCCCGATGCCGCGCCGGTCGCGTGGTTTCGCAGTTGGGCTTCCGCGCACGCCGCAGCCGAGGGATTCGTCGCGGCGGCTCATGTGGGCCCGCAGGAGCGTCTCCTGACCCTGCTCGCGCAGGATGACCATCGCGGGCTCACGACGGGCCTGATGGCGGCGCTGATCAGCGGCTGCGCGCTCGAGGCACACGGGCTGTTTGCGAGCGACGCGCTCGCGCAGAGCCTGCCCGGCGACGCCCCCGTTCGTCTCGTCGCGCCCGGATGGATGGAATCCGATCTCGCCCGCCTCGATTTCCCGGAGAATCTCTGCGGCGTGGTGCTCGTGCATCGCGCGCCGGTACGGTTCAAGGCGCAGACGCCCCTCACACACGGCGTCGTCGACGCCCTCGCCTTCGGTGAGATCGCCCTGCTCAGCCAGGCCCGGGACGCGCGCGGTCGCTTCGCGCTCTCGCTCGACCGCCCCGCCGAGAATGCGGGCTTGCTCGCGGTGCAGCGTGAGGCGGATGGACGCATCCAGTTCCGGGGCATGGCGGCGCAGGCCGCCCCGCTCGACGGGCGGACGCCGCCGGTCGCGGCCGATATCTGGCGTGATTGCGGCTTCGTCGCCGAGGTATTCGCCGGAATCGTCATCGGCGTGACCCGGGCCGAGACGAACGGTACGTTACTTTGATGCGGGTCTCGCGCGCTGCGCTGCACAAATAACCTCTGATCTACGGGTATTTCACACTCGACTCCGGAACCTCCCGACGCTAGCGTCATTGCCGAGGTGGCTATAGATCACGCCCGGCCATGGACATGTCATGTCAGAACTCAAGCGTATCATCGTCGTAGATAACGGCGATCGGGAACCGGAAGCTGCCCTGTCGGCGGAGTTGGCCGAACTGGGTTATGCCAGCATCACCACCTCGGTCGAGGCCGCCCCGGACGTATTCGCATCCATCGTCGAGCCGGATGCCGTACTGCTCCACATTCCCGGCAACAGTGACGCACGTACCGACGCCGCCTTCGCCGCGGTCGCGGACCGGCTCGAACGCGCCCATCCGGAAGTGCCGGTGATCCGCCTCGACGGCGCGAGAGGCAGCCTCAGCAACGCCAATCTCGCGACGCTCCAGAGCCGGATCGGCATTGCGATCCCCCCGCCGACCACGGTCAAGCCGCCCCGGGTGTGAGCCGGGCCGCGCCTCCGCAACGGGTATCGATTTCCACGACTTGACCTTCCTCAAGGCGCCGCCGGCAATCCTCGGGCAGCCTGTCGTCGTTCACCAAGCGGACGACATACAGGCCAACGGGAGATCGTCATGGCGGCATCCGAAGAATTCGTCATCTGGTTCGAGCGCTTGCGGCGCAAGGATGGCGAGAAGGTCGGGGGCAAGAATTCCTCCCTCGGCGAGATGGTCCAGACGCTGAAGCAGCACGGTATCGACGTGCCGGACGGTTTCGCCACGACGGCGCATGCCTATTGGCGCTTCGTCGATGCCAACGACCTGCGCGATCTCATCGCCGGGAAGATCGGCGCCTGGGAGGATGGCAATGCCACTCTCGCGGAGACCGGCAAGGCGATCCGCGAGGCCTTCCTGAAATCGACCTGGCCGGAGGATCTCGCCGAGGCGATCCGCGCCTCCTATCGCACGCTTTCCGGGAAATACGATATGGATCAGGCGGATGTCGCCGTCCGTTCGAGTGCGACGGCGGAGGATCTGCCCGATGCCAGCTTCGCCGGCCAGCAGGAGAGCTTCCTCAACATCGCCGGCGAGAAGGCCCTGCTCGATGCCTGCCGGCGCTGCTACGCCTCGCTCTTCACCGACCGCGCGATCAGCTATCGCAAGGCGAAGGGCTTCGACCATTTCAAGGTCGCGCTCTCCATCGGCGTCCAGAAGATGGTGCGCGCTGATACCGGTGCGTCCGGCGTGATGTTCTCCATCGATACCGAGACCGGCTTCGAGCGGGCCGTCCTGATCAACGCCGCCTGGGGACTCGGCGAGAACGTGGTGCAGGGCGCCGTTGATCCCGATGAATATACCGTGTTCAAGCCGCTGCTCGACGATGCTGCGCTGATGCCGATTCTGGAGAAGAAACGCGGCTCCAAGAAGATCAAGATGATCTACGCCAAATCCGGCGACAGCCCCGTGCGCAACGTCAACACCTCACAGAAGGAACGCGATGCGCAGGTGCTCAGCGACGAGGAGATCGTCCGGCTCGCACGCTGGGCGCGCGATATCGAGCGGCATTACGAATGCCCGATGGATATCGAATGGGCGAAGGACGGCGAAACCGGCGGGCTCTTCATCGTACAGGCCCGGCCCGAGACGGTGCAATCGCGGCTTGATGCGGGCGAGTTGAAGCACTACACGGTCACGAAGAAGGGCAAGCCCCTGATTTCCGGTCTCGCCATCGGCGACAGCGTCGTGACCGGCGAAGTCAGCGTGATCAAGAGCGTCAAGGATATCGACAAGTTCATCGACGGCTCGATCCTCGTCACCGATACCACCGATCCCGACTGGGTGCCGATCATGAAGCGCGCGGCGGCGATCGTCACCGACCATGGCGGACGCACCTCGCATGCGGCCATCGTCAGCCGCGAGCTCGGCCTGCCGGCCATTGTCGGCACCGGCGACGCGACGCAGGTCCTGCATGACGAGCAGGAGGTCACCGTCTCCTGCGCCGAGGGTGACGAGGGTTTCGTCTATGAGGGGATCGGCGAGTTCGAAGTCGAGACGCTCTCCCTCGACGACATTCCCGACACGCGCACGAAGATCATGCTCAATGTCGGCAACCCCGCCGCAGCCTTTCGCTGGTGGCGCCTGCCGGCGGAGGGTGTCGGCCTCGCGCGGATGGAGTTCGTCATCAACAACTGGATCAAGGTCCACCCGGTCGTTCTCACGCGCTTCGACAAGCTGGAGGATGATGAGGCGCGCGAGACCATCGAGGAGCTGACGCGCGGCTATGCGGACATGGGTGACTATTTTGTCGACCGGCTGGCCCAGGGGCTCGCGAAGATCGCGGCGACCTATTATCCCAAGCCCACCATCGTGCGCATGAGCGACTTCAAGACCAACGAATATGCCGGGCTGATCGGCGGCGCGCAGTTCGAGCCGAAGGAAGAGAATCCGATGCTCGGCTTCCGCGGCGCCTCGCGCTACTATAGCGACCGCTATCGCGACGGTTTCGCGCTCGAATGCCGCGCCATCCGCAAGCTGCGCGAGGAGATCGGCCTCGACAACGTCATCGTCATGATCCCCTTCTGCCGCTCTCTCCAGGAGGCGGACAAGGTGCTGGAGGTCATGGCCGAGAACGGATTAGTGCGCGGCGAGAAGGGCTTGCAGGTCTATGTGATGTGCGAGATCCCCTCCAACGTCATCCTCGCCGAGGAATTCGCCAAACGCTTCGACGGCTTCTCCATCGGCTCCAACGATCTCACCCAGCTCACCCTCGGCGTCGACCGCGATGCGGGCAGCCTGTCGCAATTGTTCGACGAGCAGGATGCGGCTGTGAAGTGGATGATCGGCCATGTGATCGAGGCGGCCAACGCCGCCGGCGTGAAGATCGGCCTTTGCGGGCAGGCGCCGAGCGACCACCCGGAATTCGCCGCCTTCCTCGTCGAGAAGGGCATCGACACGATCTCGGTGACGCCCGACAGCTTCCTGCAGGTCAAGGATGTGGTGAAACGCTGCGAGGATAGCGGCTGAAGATCGCTGCTGAGCCTCGCGCGGCGCGATGGGCGGGGCTAGAATGCGGGCAGAATCGAGAAAAACGGCAAAAGCCGAGGGTTCCGGGGAGGATTACCGATGGTCACGCTCACCTTTCACGGCGCCGCGCATGCGGTGACCGGGTCGTGCTTCCTGCTCGAGAGCGATGCGGCGAAGGTCCTGATCGATTGCGGACTGGTGCAGGGCGCGAAATCGGAGCGCGAGCTGAATTATCGCCCCTTCCCTTTCGATCCCGCCACGCTCGATGCGCTGGTGCTCACCCATGCCCATATCGACCATTCCGGCCTCGTGCCCAAGCTTACAGGCGCGGGCTTTGCCGGCCCGATCTTCGCGACGCCGCCGACCGCGGATCTGTGCCGTTTCATGCTCCCGGATTCCGGACATATCCAGGAAATGGAGGTCGCCCAACTCAACCGCCGCAACGCCCAGCGCGGGCGAAACCAGGTCACGCCGATCTATACGGCGGAGGATGCGGCGCAGGCGCTGACGCAGTTCTCGCCTGTCGCCTATGAGCGCTGGCAGGCGATCGCACCGGGTATCCGGATCCGATTCTGGAATGCCGGCCACCTCCTCGGCTCGGCCTCGGTGGAATTCGAAATCGCTTCAGGAAACGGCGACAAGCCCGTGCGGTTGCTCGCTTCCGGCGATATCGGCCCGCAATTCAAGCTGCTCCATCCCGACCCGGAGGCGCCAAGCGGCTTCGATTACGTGATCTGCGAGAGCACCTATGGCGATCGCGACCGTAGCGATGCGAGCGAGGCGCATCGGCGCGACCTGCTGCGCGAGGAGGTGATCCGCGCCATGGAGGCCGGGGGCGCCCTGATCATCCCCTCCTTCGCCGTCGAGCGCACGCAGGAGCTGCTCGTCGATCTCGCCCATCTGATCGACAGCCGCGCCGTGCCGCGTGCGCAGATCTTCATCGATTCACCGCTCGCCACCCGGGCGAGCGAGACCTTCGCCGCGCATGCCCACGAACTCGAACACGGCGAGGCCCTGCGCGAGGCGATGCGCGCGCCCTATGTGCGGTTCACCGAGAGCGTGGAGGCCTCCAAGGCGCTCGACCGTCTGAGCGGCTTCCACATCATCATCTCGGCGAGCGGCATGGCCGATGCGGGCCGCGTGCGCCACCATCTCAAGCATCGCCTGTGGCGATCGCAGACGACGGTGCTCTTCGTCGGCTTCCAGGCGCAGGGCACGCTCGGGCGCATCCTCCAGGAGGGGGCGGAGCGCGTGCGCATCATGGGCGACGAGATCCAGGTGCGCGCCCGCATCCGCACGCTCGACCTCTATTCCGGCCACGCCGACGGCGCGGGCCTGCGCGACTGGATCGCCGATCGGCTGCCCGTCGATGGCGGCATCTTCCTCACCCATGGCGAGGAAGCGGCCCTGAACGGGCTGGCCGATCGCATCGCGGATATCGTGCCGCGCGAGCGCATCCACCTGCCGCAGCTCGACGATCGCTTCACGCTGACGCCGGAAGGCGCGGTCCTGCATGAGACCGAGCGCCATCCGCGCGTGCCGCACGAAGCCGTCGCGCATCAGGACTGGAGCAACGAGATGTCGCGGCTCATCCTCGATCTGAACGAGGCGATCGAAGGAAAAGCCGATGCGCGCGGCAAACGCGCCCTGATCCGCAAGCTGCGCCGGGCGCTGGAAGAAGCGTGACGCGGCGGCCCCCATCCAGGGCTGCCGCGCCTTCGATCACATGCCGCTCTTACATGCCGCTGAGGCGCTTGCCTTCTTGCGCGGCGCGCACGAGCAGCGGCGCCGGCTCGAAATCCGGGCCGAGAGTCTTCGCATAGCCTTCGAGCGCGGCGACGACCTTGTCGGGCCCGATCGTATCGGCATAGAACATCGGCCCGCCGCGATAGACCGGCCAGCCATAGCCCGTCAGCCAGACGATATCGATATCCGAGGCGCGCAGGGCCTTGCCCTCTTCGAGGATCTTCGCGCCCTCGTTGATCATCGGATAGATGCAGCGCTCCAGAATTTCCTGATCGCTGATGGCGCGGCGGGTGATGCCCTTGGCGCGTGACAATTCGAGGATGATCTCCTCGGTCACCTTCGAGGGCGTCGCCTTGCGGTTCTCGTCGTAATCATAAAAACCCTTGCCGTTCTTCTGGCCGCGCCGGTCGATCTCGCACAGCCGCTCCTTGGCGGTCTCACCGGTGGAATTCTCCGGTGTCCAGCCGAGATCGAGCCCGGCGAGATCGGCCATGGCGAAGGGGCCCATGGGCAGACCGAAATCATACAGCACCCGGTCGACATCCCAGGGCATCGCCCCTTCCATGATGAGATTATTCGCTTCGCGCTGGCGCTCCGAGAGCATGCGGTTACCGACAAAGCCGTGGGCGACGCCGACGCAGACCGCCACCTTGCCGATGCGCTTGCCGAGCGCCATCGCGGTCGCGACGACGTCCTTCTCCGTCTTCTCGCCGCGCACCACTTCGAGCAGGCGCATGACGTTGGCCGGCGAGAAGAAATGCATGCCGAGCACGTCGCCGGGGCGCTTCGTCACCGAGGCGATCTCGTCGATATCGAGATATGAGGTGTTGCTGGCCATGATCGCGCCCGACTTGCAGATGCCGTCGAGCTTGGTGAAGATCTCCTTCTTCACCTCCATCAGCTCGAACACCGCCTCGATCACGAGATCGCAATCAGCGAGATCATCGAGCGACAGGCTCGGCGTGATCAGCGCCATGCGCTTTTCGACATCCTCCATGGAGAGCCGCCCGCGTTTTGCGGAGCTCTCGTAATTCTTGCGGATGACGCCCAGCCCGCGATCGAGCGCTTCCTGCTTCGTCTCGACGATGGTGACGGGGATGCCGGCATTGAGGAAGTTCATCGAAATGCCGCCGCCCATCGTCCCGGCGCCGATCACGCCCACGCGGGCGATCTCGCGGGTGGGGGTGTCCTTGGGGATATCGGGGATCTTCGCCGCCTCGCGCTCGGCGAAGAAGGCATAGCGCTGCGCCGCCGATTGCTCGCTCGCAACGAGCGTCTCGAAAAGCGAACGCTCGAAGGCGAGCCCTTCCTCGAACGGCTTCTCGACGGCGGCCTCGACCGCCTTGATGCAGGCCTCGGGCGCCTCGAAGCCGCGGAACTTGCGGGCGTTCTTCTTGCGGAACTCCTCGAAAATCTCCGGCTTGCCGCGCGCCGGGGCGATCGCCTCGTCGAGATCGCGGACTTTCTTCAGCGGCGCTCCGGAGGCGATGACCTCGCGGGCGAAGGCGATGGCTTCCTCGCGCAGCTGACCTTCCGTGACGAGCTTGTCGAACAGCCCCATCGCAGCGGCGTCCTTCGCCTTCACATGCGCACCGGAGGTGATCATTTCGAGCGCACGCTCGGCGCCGACGATGCGCGGCAGGCGTTGCGTGCCACCCGCGCCGGGCAGGATGCCGAGCTTGACTTCCGGCAGGCCGCATTTCGCCGAGGGCACCGCGACGCGGTAATGGCAGGAAAGCGCGAGTTCCAGCCCGCCGCCGAGCGCGGTGCCGTGGATCGCGGCGATCACGGGCTTGGGCGCGGCCTCGATCACCGCCTGCACGGCGGAGAGGCTCGGATCCTTCGGCGGCTTGCCGAATTCCGTGATGTCCGCGCCGGCGCAGAAGGTGCGCCCCGCGCAGGTCAGCACGATCGCCTTCGCCGCATCATCTGCGACGGCCTGCTCGATGGCCTGGGCGATGCCCGCGCGCAGCTGCGCCGAAAGCGCGTTCACGGGCGGGGAATCGAGTGTGATGACGGCGACTTCGCCTTCGCGGGTCAAATCCACGACGTCGTTGATGGCGGCCATGGTGCTCTCCAGTAGAAATCGTTATTGGTTTTTGCGCTCAGGATTCAGGGCCGAGGGCTCAGAATATCTCGAACAGGCCGGCCGCGCCCATGCCGCCGCCGACGCACATGGTCACGACACCGTATTTCGCCCTGCGTCGCTTGCCCTCGATCAGCAGATGCCCGGTCATCCGCGCGCCCGACATGCCGTAGGGATGGCCGATGGAAATCGCGCCGCCCGACACGTTGAGCCGGTCATTGGGAATGCCGAGCTTGTCGCGGCAATAGAGCACCTGCACGGCGAAAGCCTCGTTGAGCTCCCAGATGCCGATATCGTCCATGGTCAGGCCGTGCTGCTTGAGGAGCTTGGGCACGGCGAAGACCGGGCCGATGCCCATCTCGTCGGGCTCGCAGCCGGCCACCGCCATGCCGCGATAGGCGCCGAGCGGCGTCAGTCCGCGCTTTTCGGCCTCACGCGCCTCCATCAGCACGCTCGCGCTCGCGCCGTCGGAAAGCTGCGAGGCGTTGCCGGCGGTGATAAAGGCGCCTTCCTTGATCTCCTGCCCGTCCTTGAAGACCGGCTGGAGCTTTTCGAGATCGGCGAGCGTGGTCTGGGGGCGGTTGCCCTCGTCGCGCTCCAGCGTCACGTCGCGCTTCGAAGTCTCGCCGGTCGCCTTGTCCATGACGAGCATGGTGGAGGGCATCGGCGCGATCTCGGCATCGAAGCGCCCCTCGGACTGCGCCTGCGCCGTGCGCTGCTGAGATTGCAGGGCGTATTCGTCCTGCGCCGCGCGCGAGACGCCGTAGCGCTTGGCTACGATCTCGGCGGTTTCGAGCATCGCGATATACATGTGCGGCACCCGCTCGAGCAGGGCCGGATCCTGCGCACGGAAGCGGTTGGCCTTGTCGTTCTGGACGAGCGAGATCGATTCGAGCCCGCCGCCGATCGCGGTGGTCATGCCGTCTGCGACGATCTGCTTGGCCGCGGTCGCGATCGCCATCAGGCCGGAGGCGCATTGGCGGTCGATCGACATGCCGGCGACGCTCACCGGCAGGCCGGCCGCAAGCGCGCTCTGGCGGGCGATGTTGTAGCCGGTCGAGCCCTGCTGGAGGGCCGCGCCCATGATCACGTCGTCGACCGTGGCCGGATCGATGCCCGCCCGCGCGACGGCCTGCGCGATCGCGTGGCCGCCCAGCGTCTGGGCCTGGGTGTCGTTGAAAGCGCCGCGATAGGCCTTGCCGATCGGCGTGCGGGCGGTGGAGACGATGACGGCCTCGCGCATGATATCCTCCTCGTAACGGCACCCGTCGCGCGGGCGCTTCTGTCGCAGATCCTGACCGGTTTGCTCGCGGCACTATGCCGAAGCCGGCGGGTTCGCGTGCGCTGCATTTGCGAAAACGCGGATTGGGCGAACACACCCGATGTGATTGCGCGATGTCGCGTTGACAAGCGCAAGCCGCCTTCCTAGTTTCGAACGCACTGCAAAACATGGTTTTGCTATGCGAAATATAAACGGATTGCAAGCCGCCATCGACAGCCGTAAGCAGCGGCCATGACGAGCGAGCGGGCATTACCGGCGCGAGGGAGACGAAGATGGATCTGAGATTCACCCCGGAAGAGATCGCCTTTCGCGACGAGGTTCGCGCCTTCTTCCGAGAGAACGTGCCCGAATCGATCCGCACAAAGCTGACGCTCGGCAAGCATTTCTCGCGCGACGACATGGTCACCTGGATGCGCATTCTCAATGCGAAGGGATGGGCCGCGCCGCATTGGCCGGTGGAATACGGCGGCACGGGCTGGGACCCGGTGCAGCAATACGTCTTCCGCGAGGAACTCCTCGCCGCGCCCGCCCCCGAGCCGCTCTCCTTCGGCGTCAGCATGGTCGGGCCGGTGATCTACACCTTCGGCAATCAGAAGCAGAAGGACTACTTCCTGCCCCGCATCCGCAACATGGATGACTGGTGGTGCCAGGGCTTCTCCGAGCCCGGCGCCGGCTCCGATCTTGCCTCGCTGAAGACCCGCGCCGTGCGCGATGGCGATCATTACATCGTCAACGGCCAGAAGACCTGGACCACGCTCGGCCAGTATGCCGACTGGATCTTCTGCCTCGTGCGCACCAATCCGGACGCGCCCAAGAAGCAGATGGGCATCTCCTTCCTGCTCATCGACATGAAATCCCCCGGCGTCACCCTGCGCCCGATCCAGACGCTGGACGGCGGGCACGAGGTCAACGAGATCTTCTTCGACGACGTGAAGGTGCCCGTCGAGAACCTCGTCGGCGAGGAAAACAAAGGCTGGGATTACGCCAAGTTCCTGCTCGGCAACGAGCGCACCGGCATCGCGCGGATCGGCATCTCGAAAGAACGCGTGCGCCGCATCCGCCGTCTCGCGAGCGCCGAGAAGGCGGGCGAGCGTCCGCTGATCGAGAACCCGCGCTTCCGCGAGAAGCTCGCGGCCCTCGAAGTCGAGCTCAAGGCGCTCGAAATGACGCAGCTGCGCGTCGTCGCCGAGGCGCGCAACCGCCCCTCCGACAAGCCGGACCCGGCCTCCTCGATCCTCAAGATCAAGGGCTCGCAGATCCAGCAGGCGACGACGGAGCTTCTCCTCGACGTGGTCGGCCCCTACGCCCTGCCCTTCACCCCCGAGGAAGAGGGCCGCAACGAACCTCCCATCGGGCCGGAATGGGCGCAGATGATCGCGCCGAATTATTTCAACACGCGGAAAGTCTCGATCTACGGCGGCTCGAACGAGATTCAGAAGAACATCATCGCCAAAGCGATACTCGGGCTCTGAGGACAGGTCATGGATTTCGATCTCAACGACGAACAACGCATGCTCAAGGACAGCGTCGAGAAGCTGCTCGGCGCGCGCTACGATTTCGATACGCGGCGCAAGATCTCCGCCTCGCCGGAGGGTTTCGACCGGGAGATCTGGAGCGCCTTTGCCGAAATGGGCCTGCTCGCCCTGCCCTTCTCCGAGGATGACGGCGGCATGGGTGGCGGCCCGGTCGAGACCATGATCGTGATGGAGGCGTTCGGGCGCTCCCTCGTGGTCGAGCCCTATCTGGCGAGCGTCATCCTCGCCGGCGGCATCCTGCGCCGGGCCGGATCGCCCGAGCAGCGCGCGGAACATATCGCCGCCATCGCGGGCGGCGAGAAGCTCTACGCCTTCGCCCATCAGGAGCGACAAGCGCGCTACGATCTCCACGACGTCGCCACGACCGCGCGTGCGGATGGCGAGCATTACGTGATTTCCGGCGAGAAGGGGCTGGTGCTCTCCGGCGACAGCGCCGACATCCTGATCGTCTCGGCACGCACCTCCGGCAGCCAGCGCGACGAGGCCGGCATCTCGCTCTTCCTCGTCGATGCCAAGGCCGACGGCGTCAGCCGGCGCGGCTATGCCACGCAGGACGGGGCGCGCGGGGCGGAAATCAGCTTCGAAGACGTCCGCGTGCCCGCCTCGGCCCTGATCGGCACCCGCGATGAGGCCTATCCCGTGATCACCCGTGTCGTCGAGGAGGCGATCGCCGCCCTGTGCGCGGAAGCGGTAGGCGTCATGGCGGACATGCACGAGGCGACCGTGGACTATATGAAAGTCCGCAACCAGTTCGGCACCCATATCGGCAGTTTCCAGGTGCTCCAGCACGCCGCCGCCGACATGTTCATCGCGCTGGAACAGGCGCGTTCCATGGCGATGTTCGCCTCGATGATGGTGCAGGAGGAAGATGCGACCGAGCGCGCCCGCGCCGTCGCCGCATCGAAAGTACAGATCGGAAATTCATGCCGCTTCGTCGGCCAGAACGCCGTTCAGCTGCATGGAGGGGTGGCGGTCACCATGGAATACAAGGTGGCGCACTCCTTCAAGCGTGCGACCATGATCGAGAAGCTGTTCGGCGATACCGACCACTACACCACGCGCCTTGCCGATCTCGGCGGCGTGATCGGGGAATGACGAAGACGGGGGATCCATGTCGGGGGAATCGGGAATGATGGAAGACGCGCTGTTTTCGGCGCGCGCACGAGAATTGCGCGAACGCGTCATCGCCTTCATGGAAGAGCATATCTATCCGGCGGAGAGCGTCTTCGAGGAGCAGCTCAATGCCGGACCCTCGCGCTGGAGCGAGCCGCCGATCATGGAAGAGCTCAAGGCGAAGGCGAAGGCGCAGGGCCTGTGGAACCTGTTCCTGCCCAAGCGCGAATATCCCGACAGCCTGACCAATTACGAATACGCCCATATCTGCGAAGTCATGGGCCGTTCGCCGATCGGGCCCGAGCCCTTCAACTGCTCGGCCCCCGATACCGGCAATATGGAGACGATCGCGCGCTACGGCACGCCCGAGCAGAAGAAGGCCTGGCTCGAACCGCTGCTCGAAGGCGAAATCCGCTCCTGTTTCGCCATGACCGAGCCGGACGTCGCCTCGTCGGACGCCACCAACATTCGCACGCTGATCAAGCGAGAAGGTGACGAATACGTCATCAACGGGCGCAAATGGTGGACCTCCGGCGCCATGGATCCGCGCTGCAAGATCGCCATCCTGATGGGCAAGACCGATCCCGATGCCGAGAAGCACAAGCAGCAATCGATGATCCTCGTGCCGATGGACACGCCCGGCGTCATCGTCGAGCGCGCGCTCAACGTGTTCGGCTATGACGACGCGCCCCACGGCCATGCCGAGGTGAATTTCGACAATGTCCGCGTCCCCGCCTCCAACATTCTGCTCGGCGAGGGGCGCGGCTTCGAGATCGCGCAGGGGCGCCTCGGTCCGGGGCGGATCCACCATTGCATGCGCGCCATCGGTGTGGCCGAGCGCGCGCTCGAGACGATGATCAAACGCGCCCTGTCGCGCGAGACCTTCGGGCGCGCCATTGCCGATCACGGCGTCACCCGCCACTGGATCGCGGAATCGCGCATGGAGATCGATCAGGCGCGCCTGCTCACGCTGCATGCGGCGAAGATGATGGATGCGGTGGGCAACAAGGCCGCGCGAGCCGAGATCGCCATGATCAAGGTGGTCGGCCCCAACATGGCGCAGAAGGTGATCGACCGCGCCATCCAGGTCTGCGGCGGCGGCGGCGTCGCCCAGGATTTCCACCTCGCTTATGCCTATGCCCGCTCGCGCATCCTGCGCCTCGCCGACGGACCGGACGAGGTGCATCGCGAGACGGTGGCCAAGCTCGAACTCAAGAAGCATATGCAGCAGCGTCCGCGAGGCGCGGCATGAGCGCCCCACACCCCTTCGATCTCACGGGCAAGCGCGCGATCATCACCGGTTCCAGCAAGGGGATCGGGCGCGCCATCGCCATGACCATGGCCGATCTCGGCGCGAAGGTGGTGATCTCGTCGCGCAAGCGTGAGGCCTGCGAGCCGGTCGCGGAGGAAATCCGCGCGCGCGGCGGCGAGGCGATCGTCCTGCCCTGCAACATCTCCCGGCGCGAGGAAGTCACCGCGCTGATCGCGGGCACGGTCGAGGCTCTCGGCGGCATCGACATCCTCGTCTGCAACGCGGCGGTGAACCCGTATTACGGGCCACTGGCCGAGATCGACGACGGCGCCTTCGACAAGGTGATGAATTCCAACGTCAAGAGCAATCTCTGGCTCTGCCGCGACGCGCAGCCTCATCTCGCGAAGAACGGCGGCGCCATCGTCATCATCTCCTCGATCGCGGGCCTGCGCGCCTCCGACAATATCGGCGCCTACGGCATCTCCAAGGCCGCCGATTTCGCGCTCGCGCGCCAGCTCGGCGCGGAATGGGGCCCGCAGAACATCCGCGTCAACTGCATCGCGCCGGGCCTGATCAAGACCGAATTCGCCCGCGCGCTCTGGGAGGATCCGCAGCGCCGGTCGCTGCGCGAGGAATCCACCCCCTTGCGTCGTATCGGCGATCCGGAGGATATATCCGGCGTCGCGGCCTTTCTCGCCTCCCCCGCCGCCGCCTTCATGACGGGCACCGTCGTCACGGTCGATGGCGGCGTGACCATCGCCTGATCCGCGCCGGCGACGAGATCCACAACGAAGAAGAAACGATGATGACCATGGATGAATTCGAGGATCCCGGCCTGCTCGCCATGACCGGCGAAAAACCGGCGGGTTTCCAGCGCGCAATGGCCTATCGCCTCGCCGAATGGCGCGAGGGCGAGGCCGTACTCGAAATGGAGATCGCCGAGCAGCACCGCAACCGCGTCGGCGTCGTGCATGGGGGCGTCCTCGCCGCCCTGATCGACACGGCCTGCGGTTTCTGCGGCTCCTATACGGACACGCCCGGCGAACAGCGCGGCGTCGCCACGCTCTCCCTGACGACGAGCTTCACGGCACCGGCCCGCGAGGGCGTGCTGCGCACGATCGGCAAGAAGCGCGGCGGCGGGCGCAACACATTTTTCGCCTCGGCGGAGATCTTCGATGCGCAGGGCGTCATGGTCGCATTCGGCGAGGGCACGTTCCGCTATCGCACGAAGAAAACGACGGAATACTGATCCGGGAGCTCAGCGCATCATTCCGTCAGGTGGGTACCGGCTGACGGAATGATGCGTCACACAATAACTGGAGCGCCGGCCTGACTCCGTCAGGTCGAATGGCGCTCTAGCGCGGCGGGATGCCCTCGTTCGCGAGCGCATCGACGCGGTGATTGAGCGGATCATCGGCATGGCCCTTGACCCAGTGCCATGAGACGTCGTGGCGGTTGCGCGCTTCGTCGAGGCGCCGCCACAGATCCTCGTTCTTGACCGGTTTGCGATCCGCCGTCTTCCAGCCCCGCGCCTTCCAGCCATGCATCCAGCTGGTGATGCCCTGGCGGACATATTGGGAATCGGTGAAGAGCTCGACGGTGCAGGGCCGCGTGAGCGTCTCCAGCGCCATGATCGCGGCCATCAGCTCCATGCGGTTGTTGGTAGTGAGCGTCTCGCCGCCCTTCAGCTCGCGCTCGTTGCCGTTATAGATCAGCAGCGCGCCCCAGCCGCCGGGCCCCGGATTGCCCTTGCAGGCCCCGTCCGTATAGATCGTGACGCGCTGGTTCATCGGATGAGCCCGTAATCGCGCGCCGTTTCCACGCGGCGGTGGAAGCCGAGTTTGCGGTCGTATTCCAGCGGATCCTTCGGCTTGACCAACGCGCCGGGGGGCACGTTCAGCCAGTCGACGAGGCGCGTGAGCATGAAGCGCAGGGCCGAGCCACGGCACAGGATCGGCAATGCGTCGGCCTCCGCCTCTTCCAGCCGGCGCACCCGCTCATAGCCTGCGAGCATCGCCTTGGCCTTGGTGACGTTGAAGCTGTGATCGGCCTCGAAGCACCAGGCGTTCAGGCAGATGGCGAGGTCGTAGGCGAAATAATCGGTGCAGGCGAAGTAGAAATCGATGATGCCCGACACCTCCTCCCCGATGAAGAAGGCGTTGTCGGGAAAGAGATCCGCGTGGATGACGCCCTCGGGCAAGCCGCGCGGCCAGTTCAGCTCGAGAAAGGCGAGTTCCTCGCGGATGCGCTTGGTCAGGCCGGGAGCGACTTCCTCGGCCCGGTCCTCGGCGGCGGCGAAGAGTTGCGGCCAGCCCGTTACGGAGAGCGCGTTCGTACGCCGCATCCCGAAATCAGCCCCGGCCTCGTGCATCTTCGCGAGGGCTTCGCCGAGAGCGCCGCAATGGGTCGCGTTGGGCCGGCGGATGGCGAGGCCTTCGAGGAAGGTGAAGATCGCCGCCGCACGCCCCTCGAGCCGACCGAGCTTCTCGCCCTCGCGCGTGCGCAGCGGCTGCGGGCAATTGAGCCCGCGCCGGGCGAGATGCTCCATCAGATTGAGGAAGAACGGCAATTCGTCTTCACGCACACGCTTTTCATAGAGCGTGAGGATGAAGTCGCCCTGCGAGGTGTGGAGGTAGTAATTGGTATTCTCGACGCCCTCGGCGATGCCCTTGAAGGCGAGCACCTCGCCGATATCGTATTGCGCCACGAAAGCGAACAATGCGTCTTCCGGGACTTCCGTATAGACGGCCACGGTTCACTCCGCGGCAGCGCCGCGCAACTCGCGCGGCAGCGGGAAGAAGACGTCCTCATCCGTCGTGGTGACCGTCTCGACGGTGACATCATAGCGCGCGGCGAAGGCGTCGATGATCTCTTCCACCAGCACTTCCGGCGCGGAGGCGCCCGCCGTGATGCCGAGCGTCGCGATCGCGCCGTAGCGCGTCCAGTCGATATCCGCGCCGCGATTGACCAGCGTCGCGACCTGGCAGCCGGCGCGCTCGGCAACCTCGCGCAGGCGCTGGGAGTTGGAGGAATTGGGCGAGCCGACGACGATCATTGCATCGACCATCGGTGCCACCTTCTTCACCGCCTCCTGGCGGTTGGTGGTGGCGTAGCAGATGTCTTCCTTGTGCGGCGCGACCATCTTGGGGAAGCGCGCCTGCAGAGCCTCGACGATCTGGGCGGTATCGTCGACGGACAGCGTCGTCTGCGTGACGAAGGCGAGATTATCGGGATCGGGCGGATCGAGCCGGGCGACGTCATCGAGCGTCTCGACCAGCGTGATCGCGCCCTCGGGCAATTGCCCCATCGTGCCCACCACCTCGGGATGGCCGGCATGGCCGACGAGCAGGACGTGGCGCCCGCGTTTGGCGTGGATCGACGCCTCGCGATGCACCTTGGTGACGAGGGGGCAAGTCGCGTCGATGGCGAACATGCGCCGGCGCATCGCCTCCTCGGGCACGGATTTGGGCACGCCGTGTGCCGAGAAGATCACCGGCGCATCGCCATCGGGGATCTCGTGGAGTTCCTTGACGAAGACCGCGCCCTTCTTGCGCAGGCTCTCGACGACATACTTGTTGTGGACGATCTCGTGGCGGACAAAGACCGGCGCACCATGGATCGCCAGCGCCTTCTCCACGGCATCGATCGCGCGCACGACGCCGGCGCAGAATCCACGCGGGGCACAAAGCAGAATCGACAGGGGCGGCAAGGCGGTATCCATCACCTACGGGATGTGGCGAGATCACCCTTGATGTCAAGCATTCCGGTGCCGATTGCGGCAAAAGACCCCCGTCTTTCTCCGAGGCGGGCTTGACCCGGTGGCCATGATGGTGAACAGACGGTGCCGCATCCATCGCTCACTCATCAGGGAATTGTCACAGCGTGTTCGCCTGGCGCCTCCGCCTTGCCCGTTTCATCGCGCGCAGCCTCGACCTGCTCGCCGCTACCGGTATCCGGATCCTCTTCGCGATCGCGCGCGCATTGGGCGCCGAGCGCTCGGCTGATCTCGGCGGCTTCATAGCCCGCAATCTGGGACCTCTCTTCCCCGCCCATCGCACCGCGAAAGACAATATCCGCCGCGCCTTTCCCGGGATCGGCGATGACGAAGTGAAGCGAATCGCGCGGCTCGCCTGGGACAATCTCGGCCGCACCGGCGCCGAATACGCCCATCTCGACAAGCTGATCGATTTCGACCCGGACAATCCGAATGCCGGCAATGTCGAGATCGTCGGTATCGATCATTTCGAGGCGCTGCGCGACGACGGCAAGCCGGGAATCATCTTCTCGGGCCATTTCGCCAATTGGGAACTGCCGGCGATCTGCGCTGCGCGCTACGGGCTCGAAGCCACCGCGGTGTTCCGCGCGCCCAACGCCGTCGCCGTCGCGCGGGCCGTACACGAGGTACGCAGCCAGACCATGGGCGGGCTCGAAGCCGCGCGGCAGGGCGCCGCCTTCGCCATGCAGGGCGTGCTGGAGCGCGGCGGGCATCTCGGCATGCTGATCGACCAGCATTTCACCCGCGGCGTGATCGTCGATTTCATGGGACGCCCCGCCCTCGCCAATCCGATCCTCGCGAAATTCGCCAAGCGCTTCGAATGCCCAGTCCACGGCGTGCGCGTGGTGCGTCTGCCAGGGCGGCGCTTTCGCCTCGAACTGACCCCGCCCCTCGATCTCCCGCGCGACGCGAATGGTGAGATCGACGTGCCCGGCGCCATGCAGGCCATGACGCGCGTCGTCGAAGGCTGGCTGCGCGAGAATCCCGAGCAATGGCTATGGCAGCACCGGCGCTGGCGCCCGAAGCTGACGGGCGAGAAGCTCGCCGACTGATCATCTACAGATCGAGCCCCGCATCCCAGTACGGCGTTGGGCCGTAGAGCGCTTGCAGGAATTCCACGAAGACGCGCAGCTTCTGCTCGACATGCCGCCGCGAGGGATAGAGCGCATAGACGCCGAGCCGGGCGGAAGAGCCGTATTCCGGCAGGATGCGCACGAGATTTCCCGATTTCAGCTCCGGTCCCACATCCCAGGTGGAGCGCAGCGCGATGCCGCCGCCGGCGAGCACGGCCTCGCGCACGACCTCGCTCGAATTCGTCCGGATCCGGCTCGTCACCCGCACGGTCGCGGGCCCCTCCGGCCCCTCCAGCCGCCATTCCGAGCCGTTATGAATCAGAAGCGCGTGGTCGGCGAGCTCGCTCAGAGCCTGCGGCGCGCCCGCGCGCTCCACATAGGAAGGCGCGGCGCACAAAACCCGGTGCGCGGGGGCGAGGCGCCGCGCGATCAGGCTCGAATCACCGAGATCCGCGATGCGGATCGCGAGATCGTAACCCTCGCCGACGATGTCGACGAAGGCGTCGGTCAGCGTCATGTCGAGGCTGACGGCCGGGTGGGCGTCGAGAAAACGCTGCATGAAGGGCGCGATATGCAGGCGCCCGAAGGAGGTCGGTGCCGATATCCGCAAGAGCCCACGCGCCTCCGCCGCCCCCTGCCCGGCCTCCGCTTCCGCCTCCTCGATCGCCGCGAGAATGCCGACGACGCGCTCGTGAAAGCCCTGCCCCGCCTCGGTCAGGGCGAGCTGGCGGGTCGTACGCTGCAACAGCCGCACCCCGAGCCGCTCCTCCAGCCGGCGGATACGCTTGGAGATCACGGCCGGCGAAAGCCCGGTATCGCGACCGGCCTGGGACATGCTTCCGGCCGAGACGACGCGCGCGAATATGTCGAGATCACCGAACCGGTCCATCGCCCCCCCCCTGATATGCCCGAGTTTTTCTCATGGCGATTTTTTCCGCATTGGAAATAATCTACCGCGATCACGTCATCTGCACAGCCCGCGAATTCGCGCTATATTGCAAAGAAAAATACACGCACGTTCCGTTGGACGGGAGGACCCATGTCGATCGCCTTTCCCACGCCCGATGCCGGGATTCTTTCGCGGCGTGACGAGATCATCGCGGGCCTCGCAGAGCTCGTTCCCCCCGACTGCCTCGTGACCTCGGAGGACGAGCGGCGCGCCTACGACACCGACGCGCTCACCTCCTATCGCAAGATGCCGCTCGCCGTGGTGTTGCCGCGCTCGACGCAGGAAGTCTCGGACGTCATGCGCTTCTGCCACGAGAACGGGGTGAAGATCGTGGCGCGCGGCGCCGGCACCTCGCTCGCGGGCGGGGCCATTCCGCAGGAAGACGCGGTGGTGATCGGCGTCTCGAAGCTCGCCGACGTGCTCGAGATCAATTTCGCCGATCGCTATGCGCGAGTGCAGTCCGGCATCACCAATCTCGCGATCAGCGGGGCGGTGGCGCATGAGCAGTTCTTTTATGCGCCGGACCCTTCGAGCCAGCTCGCCTGCACGATTGCCGGCAATATCGCGATGAATTCCGGCGGCGCCCATTGCCTGAAATACGGCGTCACCACCAACAACCTGCTCGGCGTCACCATGGTGCTCGTCGACGGCACCGTCGTCGAACTGGGCGGCGCGCATCTCGATGCGCCGGGCTACGATCTGCTCGGCCTGATCACCGGCTCCGAGGGCCAGCTCGGCATCGTCACCGAGGCGACGGTGCGCATCCTGCGGCAGGCCGAGGGCGCGCGCCCGGCCCTGATCGGCTTCGATTCGGCGGAGACCGCCGGCGCCTGCGTCGCGGCGATCATCGGCGCCGGGATCATCCCCGTGGCGCTCGAATATATGGACCGCCCGGCCATCCAGGTCTGCGAGGCTTTCGCCAAGGCGGGCTATCCGCTCGATGTGGAGGCGATGCTGATCGTCGAGGTCGAGGGTTCGAACGAGGAGATCGAGGACCAGCTCGCCCGCATCGTCGCCATCGCCGAGGATTTCTCTCCGCAGACGCTGAAAGTGGCCCAATCGGAGGCGGAATCCGCCGCGATCTGGAAGGGCCGCAAATCCGCCTTCGGCGCCACCGGACGCATCGCGGATTACATCTGCATGGATGGCACCATCCCCACCGGCCAGTTGCCCTACGTGCTCAAGCGCATCGACGAGATCGTGAAATCCTACGGGCTCGGCGTCGCCAACGTCTTCCATGCCGGCGACGGCAACCTGCATCCGCTGGTGATGTTCGATGCCGCCAAGCCCGGCGACATGCAGAAGGCCGAGGATGCCGGCTCCGACATTCTCAGACTCTGCGTCGAAGTCGGCGGCTGCCTTACCGGCGAGCATGGCGTGGGGATCGAGAAGCGCGATCTGATGACGCATCAGTACAACGCGCAGGACCTCGCCCAGCAACTGCGCGTGCGCGGCGTCTTCGACCCCGCCTGGCTCCTCAACCCCGCCAAGGTCTTCCCGCTGGAAGGGCGGGACGCGGCATGACGGTGGGTGTGCTGAACTTTTTCGCTCTCCTTTGCGGAGAGGGGCCGGGGGTGAGGGTGGAACCGGAGCGGTTGATGATCGAGTGCTCAGACCTTCATGAGCGCCCCTCACCCCCGTCCCCTCTCCGCGGAGGGAGAGGGGAGCCGTTGCGTGATCAGTTGCGCGTATATCCGCCTCGGGAATCGACCGCCTGCAACGACGTATTGGGATCAGGCGCGCGCGAAAAGCCGCACGCCTCCCCTCTCCCTTGCGGAGAGGGGCCGGGGGTGAGGGTGGAACCCGGGCGCTTGATGATCGAGTGCTCAGACCTTCATGAGCGTCCTCACCCCCATCCCCTCTCCACGGAGGGAGAGGGGAGTTGCCCTGCATCACCCCCTCGAATCAAATTCAACCGGAAGGGCGCCAGCCATGACCAGCGTGCATGAACCGGCCAGCGAGGAGGCCGTGGTCGATGTCGTGGCGGCGGCGCGGGCGGACCGGATGCCGCTGAGCCTCGCCGGGGGGAATACCAAGGCGGGGATCGGGCGACCGGTCCAGGCGGCGGCGACGCTGACCTCGCGCAAGCTGAAGGGCATCACGCTCTATGAGCCGGCGGAGCTGGTGATCGGGGCGAAGGCCGGTACGCCGCTTGCCGAGATCGAGGCGGCGCTCGCAGAGAAAGGCCAGCGCCTGCCCTTCGAGCCGCCGGATTACCGGGCGCTGCTCGGCACTACGGGCGAGCCCACCATCGGGGGCGTCGCGGCGGCGAACCTGTCGGGTCCGCGCCGGATCATGGCGGGCGCCGCGCGCGATGCGCTGATCGGGGTGCGTTTCGTCAACGGCCATGGCGAGATCGTCAAGAATGGCGGGCGCGTGATGAAGAACGTCACCGGGCTCGATCTGGTGAAGCTGATGGGCGGCTCCTGGGGTACGCTGGGGCTCCTCACCGAGGTGATCTTCAAGGTCCTGCCGATCCCCGAAACCTCGGCTACGCTGGTTTATTCCGGCCTCGACGACGAGCGCGCGATCGCGGCTCTGTCCGAGGCGCTCGGCTCGCCCTTCGAGGTGACGGGGGCGGCGCATATTCCGGTCGGCGAAGGCTACCAGACGGCGCAGACGCTGATCCGGATCGAGGGCTTCAAACCCTCGGTAACCTACAGGCTCGGTGAATTGCGCGAGACGCTGGCCGATTACGGCGATCCCGCCACCGTGCCCCATGATGCCGGCGATGCGCTATGGCGCGGGCTGCGCGACGGCGGGCCGCTGATCAGCCTGTCCGATCAGGCGATCTGGCGGATTTCGACGCGTCCCGGTGCCGGCCCCGCGCTCGCCGCAGCGATCCGCGCGCAGGTTCCCGGTCGCCATTATTTCGACTGGGGCGGCGGGCTGATCTGGATCGCCACCCCGTCGGACGACCACGCGGCAGCGAGCGTGCGCGCCGCGACCCGCGCCCATGGCGGCCACGCCACGCTGATGCGCGCACCACAGGAATTGCGCGCGGCGATCGAGGTATTCGAGCCCCTGCCCGAGCCGCTGATGCGCATCTCCCGCGACATCAAGGCCCGCTTCGATCCCGACGGCATCTTCAATCCCGGGCGGATGTATGCGGGCGTCTGAACGTCGCGCCGATCCGCTCAAAACCAGTCACGTGAGTCGCACCCATGCAGACCAATTTTGCGCCTGAACTGCTCGAAGATCCGGATATGCGGGAATCGGAGAAGATCCTGCGCACCTGCGTGCATTGCGGGTTCTGTACGGCGACCTGCCCGACCTATCTGCTTCTGGGCGACGAGCTCGACAGCCCGCGCGGGCGCATCTACCTGATGAAGGACATGCTGGAGAACGGCAAGCCCGCTTCCGAGCAGGTCGTCACCCATATCGACCGCTGCCTCTCCTGCCTGTCCTGCATGACCACCTGCCCCTCGGGCGTGCATTACATGCATCTCGTCGATCATGCCCGCGCGCATATCGAGGAGACCTATCAGCGCCCCTGGCACGACCGGCTGATGCGCAGCCTGCTCTCGGCGATCCTGCCCTATCCGGGCCGCTTCCGCCTCGCGCTTTTCGGCGCCTTCCTCGGCAAGCCCTTCAAGGGTGTGGCGAAAGCGCTGCCGAAAGTGGGGCCGCGCATGGCTGCGATGCTCGATCTCGCCCCGGGCCGCCTGCCCACCCGTTCGCCCCAGGAGGGGCCGGGCGTGTTCGCCGCGCATGGCGGCGCGCGCGGGCGCGTCGCGATCCTCCAGGGCTGCGCCCAGACCGTGCTCGATCCCGGCATCAACGAAGCGACGATCCGCCTGCTCAACCGCCACGGCATCACCGTCACGCAGGTGGCCGGCGAGGGCTGCTGCGGGGCGCTGGTGCATCATATGGGGCGCACGGAAGACAGCCACGATTTCGCGAAGCGCAATATCGACGCCTGGATCCGCGAGATCGAGGAAAACGGCCTCGACGCCATCATCATCACCGCATCGGGCTGCGGCACCACGATCAAGGATTACGGCCACATGTTCCGCGAGGATGCGGCATATGCCGAGAAGGCGGCGCGGGTCTCGGCGCTCGCCAAGGACATCACCGAATATCTCGAAACCCTGACGCTGGAGCCCACCGGCGAGGCGGACAAACTCACCGTCGCCTATCACTCCGCCTGCTCGATGCAGCATGGCCAGCAGATCAAGGAAGCCCCCAAAAGGCTCCTGAAGAAGGCCGGTTTCAAGGTGAAGGATGTGCCCGAGAGCCATATCTGCTGCGGTTCGGCGGGCACCTACAACATCCTGCAGCCGGAAATCGCCGAGCAGCTGCGCGCGCGCAAGGTCGCGAATATCGAGCGCACCCGCCCGGACATCATCGCCACCGGCAATATCGGCTGCATGACGCAGATCGGCAAAGGCACGGGCATCCCCATCGTCCATACAGCCGAATTGCTCGACTGGGCGACGGGCGGGCCGCGTCCGCAGGCACTCGGCTGAAGATCGCCGCGGGCCGGATCGGCGTCACAACTGCCGGATATCGGTGATCACCTCGGTCCCGAATCGCGGGCCGAGCAGATGCGCGACGATCGCCTCGCCGCAGCTCTGCGGGCTCGACAGATCGTTGTTCTGCTTGAGGGCGACGAATTGCTCGCGCAGCGTGAACTGCTCCGGCGTCGTGGCGCGGATCTCGCCCTGCATGTCCGTGTCGATCACGCCGGGGGCGAGGCTCTCGATGGCGAGGTGGGGCACGGTATCGGCGGCGAGCGCGCGGGCGTGATGATCGAGCGCGGCCTTGGTGGCGCAATAGATCGACCAGCCCGGCATCGGGCGCCGCCCTGCGCCGCTCGAAATATGCATGATCCGCCGGTCCGCGACCTTGTCCGTCGCGGCGATGAAGGCGTTGGCCGCCATTAGCGGCCCGGCGATATTGAGGGTCACCGCCTGCCCGATCGTCGCGAGATCGAGGCTCCCGCTCGGGCCGATCGGCTGGACGATGCCAGCATTGTTGATCAGGATCGCGGTCTGCGCATCCGCGAGGAAATCGGCGAAGGCGGAGCTTTCGAGCCAGGCGCGCGCCGCTTCGGCATCGGCGAGATCGAGGGTGACTTCTTGCAGATTCTCGGCGAAACGCTCCGCCAGCGCGGCATTGGGGCGGCGCGATACGCCGAGAACCGTGGCATCACGCGCGAGCAGCGCCTGCGCTATACCGGAACCCAACCCGCGCGAATGCCCCGTCACGATTGCCTTGATCATTGCCGCTCTTCCTCCACGAAAACCGCGCCACAGTGTCAAAGGCGGGCGGTGGGCGCAAGCGTGGTATCGGCACCCGGATCGATCGCGGAGGCGCCGCAGCCGCCGAGAACCGGCGCACAGAGCATCAGAGCGACGAGATCGGCCTGCCGGTTGGTGCGCGTCTTCCCGAAGATGTTGCGCAGGTGGAACGACACTGTCGTCTGCGATATGCCGAGCTCGCTCGCGATCGCATCCAGCCGCTCACCGGCGGCCAGCCGCCCGGCGACGGCGCTCTCGGTCGGTGTCAGACCGAAGACCTGGGCGAGCATCGTATCGGAAAGACGCGTGCGGCGGGCGGTATCGACCAGAAACAGCGCGACCTGCGCCTCGATCGGCCGATCGCCTTGCGCCTCGGCCGTCTGCCCGGGCAAAGCCACGACCAGCGCCATCAGGGAACCCGCTTCCGGCATCTCGGAGGAAGGATCGATCGCCATCGCTCCCGAATAAGCCTCCCCCACCCGGCTCGCCTGCCCGGCTTCCTCCAAAAGATCGCGCAGATCCGCACCGCCGAAACCGTGCGGCAGACGCGTCCTGTCGGTCCAGCCGTAGCGCGTTTCGAGGAGCTGGGCGGCAGCCGCGTTGCAATGCAGGCTGCGCCCGCCGCCGCCCATGAGCACGATCCCCGTCGCGATGGTGTCGAGCACGGCGAGCGCTCTTTCGCCGCGCATCGCGTCGAGCGCGGCGCGTGACTGCGCCATGGCGTCTGCCTCGTGCGAGCGCCAGCGCGCGATCTCTCGCAGGCGCGCCTCGACGGTGGCGAGCAGCAGATCGTAATCGATCGGCTTCACGAGATAATCGTCGGCCCCCGCCCGCTTGCCCTCGACCATGTCGGTGGGATCGGCGAAGACCGTGAGGAAGACGAAGGGCATGTGCGCGAGTTCGGGATGGTCGCGCCTCACCCGCGAGAGCACGCCGTAGCCGTCGAGGCGCGGCATGGTGATGTCGCACAGGGTGAGATCAGGACGGCAGGCGGCGAGTTGCGCGAGCGCCTCCTCCCCGTCGGCGGCCTCTACGGTGCGGTACCCGGCCTCGGACAATTCCTCGATGATGTCGCGGCGGAGCTCCGCCTCGTCCTCACAACACAGAATCAGCGGGGTCGCGTTCATCGCGCCGGCTCCTTCTCGTCGGTTTGCTCCGGTTCCAGATTCTCCAGATCCGAGTTATCGACGCCCGATTTTCCAGCCTGTTCGTCCAGGGCCTGGTCGTCTCCCGCTTGCGCATCCTCGCTCTGCATGTCAGCCACCTGCCGTTCCTTCTCACCGTCCCCCAGGGCCATGTCCGGATCGAACATGCGCGGCAGGCTCAGCGTAAAGACGCTGCCGCGCCCGGTCCATGTCTCGAAGGTCAGATCACCGCCCTGCAAGCGGGCGAGATCGCGCGCCAGCGACAAACCGAGCCCGCTGCCCTCGGTATGGCCACCCGCCTCGCCGCGATAGAACCGTTCGAACACGTGCGGGCGATCGGCCTGTGCGACGCCCGGACCGTAATCCGTGACCGCGACGGCGATCTGCGCGCCGCAATTATAGAGGCGAAGCTCCACCGGAGCCGCTTCCGGACTGTATTTCAGCGCATTCGCGATCAGATTGGCCAGGATGTGATCTACGAGTTCCCGGTCGCACCAGGCCGTCGTCACCGCAACGGCGCTGGCGAAGCGGATATCGCGATCGGGGTTGAGCGCGCGAAACTGCGCGCAGCATTCGCGGGCGATCGCGGCGAGATCGCAATGGCGCGGCTTCACGCTCACCTGCCCGCTATCGAGCCGCCCGGCGAGCAGGGCGGTGTCGACGAGGCGGGTGAGACGGTGGATCGCGTCGCGGATCGGCCCTTCGCGACGCGCGACATCAGCGCCCGTCACCGCTTCGCCACGGCGCACGAGGCGCTGCATCGCACTATCGATGATGGCAAGCGGTGTGCGGAACTGGTGCGAGACGATCGCTGCGAAGTCGCGGTAATAGGCGCTCACCGCTTTTTCCCGACGCAGAGCCTGCTCAAGGGTGAGCGCGCGGCTGCGCGCCTCCTCGGCGCGTCGCAGCCGTCGCTCGTTCGCGATGAGCCGCCAGCCGATCATCAGCCAGCCCGCGAGCACACCGATCACCGATCCGATCACCTGCCACACCGCTGCGCGATAAGCGTCGAGCCGCGCGGCGATCGCCTCCCATTCGCGCACCATGGTTTCATTGGCCGCACGGTTCAGCGTGGCATGGAGATCACCGAGGCTGTCCTCGAGCCGCTCGCGCGCCGCCGCGAATGCCGCCGCATCACCGACAACCAGTTCCGGATCCGCGTCTCGGATTGCGGTATCACCCGCCGCGATCGACGCGTAGGACCCGATCCGCTCCAGATATCGCTGTTGCGGGCCCTGAAGCAGGAGATCGAGACGCGAGAGCAGCAGGGCGTAGCGGAGCACGACGCGATCCTCGTCGCCGACGCCACGCGCGTGATCGGAGAGCGCCTTGTCGAGCCGCAGGGCCTCCATCTGCGTCTGGCTGATCACCCAGAGCATGTTTTCCGTCGCCTCGATGCGCATGTCGCGCTCGATCACGGCGAGCCGCCAGAGGGCGAAGATCAATAGCCCCACGCACAGCCCGATGAGCAGCACCGGCCCACCATAGCTGCGCAGAAAGGGGCCGGCCCGGGTCATCGGACTTCGAGGCTCGCGAGTTGCCACACCCAGCGGTAATCGTAGCGGATATCCTGGAGTGCAGGATGATCGTCACGGGGATAGACGATCCAGATCGGCCCACGATCGCGCGGCGAGAGCCGCTCGCCATCCATCGTCAGCGCGGCGACGACGTCGTAATCAATGAAATCGGCCATGGGAATGGTGATCTCGTAATCGTTGAGCGCGAGCGCGACGATCTCGTCACCATCGGCCCCGACATGGGCGAGGAGATCGCGCATCAGCGGCCCCTCGAACCGGCGCACCCCGTCAGTGACGACGGTCTGCGTCTCGATGACGTGCTGCGGCAGCGCCTCGAGATCCGCCCGCGTGAAGGAGACCGGCGCCTCCTGCGACACGGCGCCGGTGATCAGCAGGATCGGCGTCTCGGCGCGGGCGACGCCCGGGAGCATGACGACGAGCGCGAAGAGAAGCGCTGCAAGGCTCGCGCAAATCCTCATCGGGATCGCCGGCGAGAGCTGCGCCGCTTCGCGGCCATGTCCGACATATCCGCGAACGCAACGTCCGACGCGCCTCAGCATGCTGCCCCCTCCTCTACGGATTTCCCGCAAGCCGCTCCCCTGGCCGCCTCTTCCACCGCGTGCGACCGCGAAAACCGCTTGTTGCCGAACGGTAGGGAAGCACGTTCCGGTGCCGGTGGCCAACCCCCTGCGCGCGGATTCCGGCACACCTCACGAAAAACTCACATCCGCATCACGGCGATGTTATTGCGAGTTTACCAGTTTTTCGTCATCCGACTTTTCTCCCGAGACGTAAGTCATCGCGTGTGTAGCAACACGCTTCAACTCTGATGAGAGGAAACGAAAATGCGTTTTGGCAAGACGATCACTGCTGCTTCGGCGGCTATGCTTATGTCGGTTTCCGTTGCTCAGGCCGATGACATCGTCGATACTGCAATCGCTGCAGGTTCCTTCGAGACCCTCGTCGCCGCCGTCGAGGCTGCCGGGCTCGTCGAAACCCTGCGGGGCGAAGGCCCCTTCACCGTCTTCGCACCCACCGATGAGGCCTTCGCGGCGCTGCCCGAGGGCACGGTCGAGAGCCTTCTGGAAGAAGAGAACCGCGACCAGCTCGTCTCCATCCTCACTTATCACGTCATCCCCGGCGCCGTGATGTCCTCCGACATCGCCGGCCAGAGCCTCTCGGTCGAGACCGTCGAGGGCTCCGAGCTCGCCATCGACGCCACGGACGGCGTACGTGTCGGCGAGGCGATGGTCGTGACCGCCGACGTGGAAGCCTCCAACGGCGTGATCCACGTGATCGACACGGTCCTCATCCCCGAGTGATGATCGCCCCATTCGAATGACGCGAACCGCCCGGTCCGATACCGGGCGGTTTTTCGTTTACGCCGGTGCGAGCCTCAGTTCGCCGATCATCTGCGCAAGCGCACTCGCATCGAGCGTCTCCAGTTCCAGAAGCCGTTTGGCTGTCCTATCGAGCATCGCGCGATTTGCTTCGAGCAGCCGGACGGTGCGGGCGAAAGCCGTATCGATGATGGCGCGCACTTCCGCATCGACGGCATCGGCGGTGGCGTCGCCATATTCGCGACCGTTGCCGTAACCATAGCCGCCCGGCGAGAGGAAGCCGCGCTGCTCCTTTTCCAGCGCAACATGGCCAAGCTTCTCCGACATGCCGTAGCGCGTGACCATGGCGCGGGCGATGTCGGTGACCCGCCCCAGATCATCCGCCGCGCCGGTGGAGAGGTGCCCGAAGACGATCCATTCCGCCGCCCTGCCCCCGAGCAGCACTGCCATTTTATCGAGCAGCTCCTCGCGGGTCATCAGGAAGCGATCCTCCGTCGGGCGCTGGATGGTATAGCCGAGCGCACCCACGCCACGGGGAATGATCGAGACCTTATGGACGGGATCGACGCCCGGAAGTGCCAGCGCCACCAGCGCGTGACCCATTTCGTGATAGGCGACGACCTCGCGCTCCTTCGGATTGAGCAACCGGTTGCGCTTCTCGAGGCCCGCGACGATGCGCTCGATCGCGTTGTTGAAATCCTCCATCGTCACCGCATCCGCCTTGCGGCGAGTGGCGAGGAGCGTCGCCTCGTTGACGAGATTGGCGAGATCCGCCCCGGTGAAACCCGGCGTCAGCGCCGCAACGTCCTCCGCCTCGACATCGCGGGCGAGCTTGGCTTTCTTCATATGGACGCGCAGGATCTGCGCGCGGCCGATCTTGTCGGGACGGTCGACCAGCACCTGCCGGTCGAAGCGCCCGGCGCGCAGGAGTGCGGGATCGAGGATTTCCGGGCGGTTCGTCGCGGCCAGCAGCACCACGCCGAGCGAGGCGTCGAAACCGTCGAGCTCGACGAGAAGCTGGTTGAGCGTCTGCTCCTTCTCGTCATGGCCACCCATGCTCGGCCCCGCGCCGCGCGCCCGCCCGAGCGCGTCGAGCTCGTCGATGAAGATGATGGCCGGCGCGTGCTTGCGAGCCTGCTCGAACAGATCGCGCACGCGCGCGGCACCCACGCCCACGAACATCTCGACGAATTCCGAGCCCGAGATCGAGAAGAACGGCACCTGCGCCTCGCCCGCCACGGCGCGCGCGATCAGGGTCTTGCCGGTGCCGGGTGGGCCGACGAGGAGCACGCCCTTGGGCATATGTCCGCCGAGCCGCGAGTAATCGACCGGGTCTTTCAGGAAATCGACGATCTCCTTCAATTCGTCCTTGGCTTCGTCAACACCGGCGACATCGTCGAAGGTGACCTTGGTATCGGTCTGGACATAGATCTTCGCCTTGCTCTTGCCGATCTGCATCATCCCCCCGCCCATGCCGCCGGCCATGCGGCGCAGGAGGAATATCCAGATGCCCAGGAAGAGCAGCAGCGGCAGCATCCAGGAAAGCAGATCGCGGAAGAACGTATCCTCGATGCGCCCGACCACCTCGACATCGTGCCGGGCGAGGCGGTCGACGATTTCAGGCTCGACCCGTACCGTCGAGAACCGGCTCTCGCCCCCCATAAGTGGCGGATCGAGGCGGCCACGCAGATGGCGCTCGGTGACTTCCACCTGCGCGATGCGGCCCTCGCGCAGATACTGCTCGAATTCGGAATAGCTGAGCTGCGCGACCTGCCCCGTGGTCAGGAAGTATTGCAGCACGAGGAGCCCGGCAAAGGCCGCGACCCAGTACCAGATGTTGAACTGTGTTTTCTTGTCCATGGGGGCGAAGGGCGAGTGGGTTGCGTCGGCTACCCTTGTGGCATCCGCACCATCCGCCCGCCATCGCGAAACATACGTAGGCCGCGCTCAATCGGCCTTGCGCTGATAATCCTTCACATCGGTGAAGCGGATCGCCGGCCAGCGCTCGGCGTCGTATTGCAACGAGAACGGTGACGGCGCCATGAAGACGGGCGCGCCGTCCAAATCATGGGCCATGGCCGAGGTGTTGGCGGTCATGAACTTGTCGAGCTCGGCGCGATCATCCGCCTCCACCCAGCGGCACAGGCTGAAGCGAACGGGCTCGTAATCGATCGGCAGATTGTATTCCGCCCCGAGCCGCTCCTTGAGAACGTCGAGCTGCAGCGCGCCGACCACGCCGACGATGGCGCCGGAGCCGTCGAAGGGAATGAAGAGCTGGACGACGCCCTCCTCCGCGAGTTGCTGCAACGCCTCGCGCAGCTTCTTCTGCTTCATCGCATCGCCGATCTTGACGCGGCGCATGATCTCCGGCGCGAAGCTAGGCACGCCGCGGAAGACGATCTCCTCGCCCTCGCTCAGCGTATCGCCGATGCGCAAGGTCCCGTGATTGGGGATGCCGACCACGTCGCCGGCATAGGCCTCGTCGGCGATGGCGCGGTCCTGGGCGAAGAAGAATTGCGGCGCCGACAGCGTGATCGGCTTGCCGGTGCGCACGAGCTTCGCCTTCATGCCGCGCGTCAACTTGCCGGAACACACGCGCATGAAGGCGATGCGGTCGCGGTGGTTGGGATCCATATTGGCCTGGATCTTGAAGATGAAGCCGGTCATCTTGCGCTCGTTTGCCTCGACGGTGCGCCCCTCGGCTTCCTGGGCGCGTGGCGGCGGCGCGACGGCGCCGAGCGAGTCGATCAGATCGCGCACGCCGAAATTGCGCAGCGCGCTGCCGAAGAAGACCGGGCTCAGATGCCCCTCGCGGAAGGCGGCGAGATCGAAGGGGCGCAAGCCCTCGCGCGCGAGTTCGACCTCCTCGCGCCACTCATGGACATCATATTGCGAGAGCAATTCGTCGAAGATCGGATCATCCGGGCCGGAGACCTTCGTCGCCTCGGCTTCCTCGTCGAGGCGGCGGATCGTGTTCTGGGCGAGGTTGTAGGTGCCGGCGAAATCCTTGCCGCGCCCGATCGGCCAGGTCACCGGCGCGGTGTCGAGGGCGAGCGTCTTCTCGATCTCGTCGAGCAGGTCGAACGGGTCGCGCGTCTCGCGGTCCATTTTGTTGATGAAGGTGACGATCGGGATGTCGCGCAGGCGGCAGACCTCGAACAGCTTGCGCGTGCGATCCTCGATACCCTTGGCGGCATCGATCACCATGATGGCGGAATCGACGGCGGTGAGGGTGCGGTAGGTGTCTTCCGAGAAGTCCTCGTGGCCCGGCGTGTCGAGCAGGTTGAAGACGCGCCCGTCATATTCGAAGGTCATCACCGAGGTCATGACCGAAATGCCGCGCTGGCGCTCGATATTCATCCAGTCCGAGCGCGTGTTGACGCGGTTGCGCTTCGCCTTCACCTCACCGGCGAGCTGGATCGCGCCGCCGAAGAGCAGAAGCTTCTCGGTCAGCGTGGTCTTGCCCGCATCGGGGTGCGAGATGATGGCGAAGGTGCGACGGATCGAAACGGGATCGTCGGGGCGGGTCTGCTCGGTCATGCGGGCTCGCGAAGGCGCGGATTGCTGGTCGGGGCGTCGGGCCGGCGGGCAGTGCGCATGCGCAATGCGGCGCCGCGAACCCGCCATTCATGCGCATTCCTGTGACGGATTATGCGGCGAAATGCAATGCCGCACGCCCCGTAAGGCACCTGCACACAAGCAAAAGGGCCGCGCAGAGCGCGACCCTCGATGACGGCGTGGATCGCTTTGCGATCAGCGCTTCGAGAACTGGAAGGAACGGCGGGCCTTGGCGCGACCGTACTTCTTGCGCTCGACGACACGCGAGTCACGCGTGAGGAAGCCTTCCTTCTTGAGGATGGCGCGCAGCTCGGGCTCGTAATGCGTCAGCGCCTTCGACAGGCCGTGGCGCACGGCGCCGGCCTGGCCGGAGAGGCCGCCACCGGTGACGGTGACCTGAATGTCGTACTGGCCGACACGGTTCGTCAGCTGCAGCGGCTGGTTCAGGATCATGCGCAGCACGGGGCGAGCGAAGTACACGTCGAGCTCGCGACCGTTGACGGTGATCTTGCCGGCGCCCGGCTTGATCCAGACGCGGGCGATGGCGTCCTTGCGCTTGCCGGTGGCATAGGCGCGGCCATTGGCGTCGAGCTTCTGGACATGCACCGGCGCTTCGACCGGAGCCTGCTCCTGCTGACCGAGATCGGAGAGGGACTGAAGAGTGGCCATGATCAGAGCCTCCGGTTCTTGGCGTTCAGGGAAGCGACGTCGAGCACTTCCGGCTGCTGCGCCTCATGGGGATGCTCGGTGCCCGGATAGACGCGCAGGTTGCCGAGGATCTTGCGGAAGAGCGGACCGCGCGGCAGCATGCGCTCGACGGCCTTCTCGACCACGCGCTCGGGGAAACGACCCTCGAGGATCGTCTTCGCCGTGCGGGCCTTGATGCCGCCCGGATGGCCGGTGTGGTGGTAGTAGACCTTCTGGTCGCGCTTGCGGCCCGTGAAGACCACCTTGTCGGCGTTGATCACGATGACATTGTCACCGCAATCGACGTGCGGCGTGTAGCTCGCCTTGTGCTTGCCGCGAAGGCGCTTCGCCACGACCGATGCGAGACGACCCACGACGAGGCCCTCCGCGTCGATGATGACCCACTTCTTCTCGACATCGGCGGGCTTCAGCGAAAACGTTTTCATTGCGCTGTATCCCTCAAGGGGCAAAAACCCCGTTCCAAACGAAGAGCCGCCAGCCCGGAAACCCCGAACGCGGCGGCGATGCGCGGTGTTTATGCGCAGTCCGGAGCCGCGTCAAGGGTTATTTGGGGATGTTGATGCGGCTGGAAGAGTTGATGAACAAGGGGTTTGGAGTTGTGGTATCGGGGTACCGGGCTATGGGGTATTGGGGTGCCGCATTGTTCGAGGAACTTCGCATGCTGGACAGATCATCGCCGAAATGCGCGGAAGTCTTCCGTTTTGGGCTCGCCCAAAAATAAACCCCGCCGGGGACTGTTACCAGCCAAGTCCGACGGGGAGCTAATGCAACTTTTGATACAAAGAATAGATGCATTTGTCAACACTGAGGAGTCAGCCCTCCGACCACCCCGCCTTCGGAATCGCATAAGTCCCCGTCGCGTGGCACACCATGTCCCCCTCCCCGTCTGTTCGTATCGCCACATCCCCCACCGCCAGCGTCCGCCCCAGCTTCAGAAGCCTGCATTCGGCGATCAGGTCGCGTTGGGCGGGTTTGCGCATGAAGTTGAAGTTGAGGTTGGTGGTGACGGCGAGGGCCACGGGGCCGAGCTGGGCGAGGATGGCGACGTAGAGGGCGAGGTCGGCCAGCGACATCATGGCGGGGCCGGAGATGGTGCCGCCGGGGCGGATGTGGCGTTCGTGGTAGAGCATGCGCATGCGCGCGGCCATCGGCGCGACTTCCTCGATGATGAAGCTGCGCCCGCCGAGATGGATCTGCGGGAATTCGTCGTCGAGGAAGGCGGTGATCTCCTCGGCGCTCATCTTCGGGGGGCGCGGTGCGGATGCATTGCTCATTGTCGTTTCGGCTCTCGTTTGGCACTGTGGTGCGAAGACGTTGCGTGCGTATCGGGCGGTTTCCTCTACGGTGATCAGAACGCCTGCGCGCGCCCGAGACAAGACGAAACCGCGCAGAGCGGACGAGCAATCAGGAGGAGGCCATATGGGTTTCGAGCAACGACCGGCATCGGCGGCCACGCATGACGCGCTTCCCCTGCGGCGCGCGGATGCGGACGGCATCGCCACCATCACGCTGGACCATCCACCTTCGCGCAACGCGCTCTCGGATGCGATGATCGCGGCGCTCTCCGACACGCTCGATTCCATCGCCGGTGATCGCAGCCTGCGCGCGGTGATCATCACGGCGGAGGGGCCGGCCTTCTGCGCCGGGCATCATCTCAAGGAGATGACCGCGCGCCGCGCCGATGCCGATGGCGGGGCGGCCTATTTCGCCGATCTGATGCAGCGTTGCTCGGCCCTGATGCAGAAGATCGTCGCCCTGCCCCAGCCCGTCATCGCCTCGGTCGAGGGCGTCGCCACCGCCGCCGGCTGCCAGCTCGTGGCGAGCTGCGATCTCGCCGTGGCCGGGGCGAAGGCGCGTTTTGCGACGCCGGGGGTGAATATCGGGCTGTTCTGCTCGACGCCGATGGTGGCGCTCTCGCGCAATCTCTCCAACAAGCACGCCATGGAGATGCTGCTGTTGGGCGAACTCGCGGATGCGGAAACGGCGCACCGCTTCGGCCTCGTCAACCGCGTCGCGCCCGAGGGCGAGGCGTTGGCCGAGGCGCAGGCCATGGCGACGATCATCGCCTCGAAATCCGGCCACACCCTCGCCATCGGCAAACGCGCTTTCTACGCGCAACGCGAGATGGGGCTGGAAGAGGCTTATGATTATGCGGCGAAGGTGATGGCGGAGAACATGATGGCGCGTGACGCAGAGGAAGGCATCGGCGCCTTCATCGAGAAGCGCGAGCCGCGCTGGCAGGGGCGATAAGGCGAAGCCCCGCCCCTCACCACATGTCGAGAGCGACGCGGGCCTCGTCCGACATCCGGCTCTGGTCCCAGGGCGGGTCGAAGGTCATGTTGACCGTGACGCTCTGCACGCCCTGCACCCCGGCCACCGCATTCTCCACCCAGCCCGGCATCTCGCCGGCGACGGGGCAGCCCGGCGCGGTCAGGGTCATGTCGATGGCGACATTGCGGTCATCGTCGATCTCGACGCGGTAGATCAGGCCGAGCTCGTAGATGTCGGAGGGAATTTCCGGGTCGTAGACCGACTTCAGCGCCATCACGATATCATCGGTCAGCCGATCGATCTCCTCCGGCGGCAGGCCGGATTTGGCGTCGATCGAGGGGGCATTGGGTTCCGGCGTATCGGTGCTCATGGCTCTTTGGACCTTTCAGGCGAACAGGGTTTCCGCCTTGCGCAGGGCGTCGACGAGTTTATCGACCTCCTCGCGCGTATTGTACAGGGCGAATGACGCGCGGCAGGTCGAGGTGACGCCGAAGCGGCTCAACAGCGGCATCGCGCAATGGGTGCCCGCGCGCACGGCGACGCCGTGGCGGTCGATCACGGTGGCGACGTCATGGGCATGCGCGCCCTTCATCTCGAAGGAGATGATCGCGCCTTTCTCCTTCGCCTGGCCGATGATCTTCAGCGAGTTCATCTCGCGCAGGCGCTCATGCGCATAGTCGCGCAGCATGTTCTCGTGGGCGACGATGGCGTCGCGACCGGTATTCATCATGAAGCGCAGAGCAGTATCGAGGGCGATCGCCTCGATGATCGGCGGCGTTCCCGCCTCGAAGCGATGCGGGGGCGTGTTGTAGGTGACGGTTTCGGTCGTCACCTCCGAGATCATCTCGCCGCCACCCTCGAACGGGCCGAGCTTGTCGAGCCATGCCTTCTTGCCATAGAGCACGCCGATTCCCGTCGGCCCATAGACCTTGTGACCGGTGAAGACGAAGAAATCGGCGTCCAGCGCCCGCACATCCACATGCATGTGCACCGCGCTCTGCGCCCCGTCGACCAGCACCGGCACGCCGCGCGCATGCGCCGCATCGATGATCTGCCGCATCGGCGTGATCGTGCCGAGCGCGTTCGACATCTGCGTGATCGCGACCATTTTCGTGCGCGGCGAGAACAGCTTCTCGAATTCCTCGAAGAGGAAATTCCCGTCATCGTCGACCGGCGCCCATTTGATCACCGCGCCCTTGCGCTCGCGCAGGAAATGCCAGGGCACGATGTTGGAATGGTGCTCCATGATCGAGAGGATAATCTCGTCCCCCTCCCCGATCGCCTCGGGCCCTTCCATCTGGCCGAACGCGTTGGCGACGAGATTGTAGGCCGCCGTCGCATTGCGCGTGAAGACGATCTCGTCGACGGATTCGGCGTTGAGGAATTCCCGGCAGGTCTCGCGCGCCTGCTCGAAGCCCTCGGTCGCGACATTGGCCATGTAGTGCAGGCCGCGATGGACGTTGGCATAGCCCGTCTCCATCGTCTGCACCATGCGCTCGATCACGGCGCGGGGCTTCTGGGCCGAGGCGGCGTTGTCGAGATAGACCAGCGGCTTGCCGTAGACCTCCTGCGCCAGGATCGGAAATTCCCGGCGGATCGCCTCGACATCGAAAGCCTGCGGGCTCTTGCTCACGTCCATCGCCTCTTCCTTGTTGGCCACCGCCCGGCATCTCGTGCGCCGGGCGGCAGGATACGCGCCTCAGCCGCGCGCGGCGAGCCAATCGCGCGCGATGCCCATCAGGGCCTCGTGCATGGCTTCGTCTTCCTCGCCGGTCGCTTCCTCGATGGCTTCGCCGAGGAAGGATTCGATCAGCAGCGCTTCGGCCTGCGGACGCGGAATGCCGCGCGCCATCAGGTAGAAGAGCAGATCGTCGTCGAGCGCACCGCAGGTGGCACCATGAGCACAGAGCACGTCATCGGCGAAGATTTCGAGCTCGGGCTTGTTGTTCATGGTGGCGCCGTCGGAGAGCAGCACCGAGGCCGACATCATCTGCCCGTCGGTCTTCTGCGCCTCGCGGGCCACGGCGATCCGGCCCTGGAAGACACCGGTGGCATCGCCGTCGATCGCCGTCTTGAACAGCTCGCGGCTCTCGCAATGAGGTGCGACATGCTTCACGAACAGGGTCGTATCGGCATGCTGCCGGCCCGTGATCATGGTCGCGCCACGCACGGCGCCCTTCGTATTCTCGCCGGCGAAGGTCATGAAGACCTGATGCCGCACGAGGCCCGGGCGGGCGACGATGTTGAGCGTATCAAACGCCACATGCGCGCCCAGATGCGCGGTCAGCGTGGAGAGCGCGAGCGTCCCCTCACCGTGCCCGTCGATGCGGAAATGCTCGATCTGCGCCTCGTCCCCGGCGACGATCTCGACCACGTTGTTGGGCTGATGCGCCACGCCGTCGTCGCTGTCATGGCTCTCCAGAAGACGCACGGAGGCGCCCTTTCCGACCACGACGAGCGTGCGCGTCGCCGTCGCCACGGCGCTGTCGCCGGTCACGACGAAACGCAGATGCAGCGGCAACTCGACCTTCGCGCCGGGTGCGACGCGGATCACCACGCCATCCGTCATGAAGGCGCTGTTGAGCGCATAGGCGATGTTGTCGGCGGCTTCCGCGATGGCGCCGAGCCCGTCGAGGCCAGCACCGCCCGCCGCGAGCGCGTCCGAGAGCGTCTCCAGCGTCACGCCCTCGGGGAGGTCCGCGATATCGGAGGCGCTCGCCACGACATGGCCGTTCGCGATCCCGATGCGCACCGCATCGATCCCGGAAAACCAGGGCGCGGCGGCGAGCGCGACGGCGGCATCGTCATCCGACAGGGCCGGTGCGAGCGGAGCCGCCTCGCGCATGGCGTTGCGCAGGTCCGTGTACTTCCACTCCTCGACACGCCGATGCGGCAGCCCGGCCTCGGTGAAGCGGGCGAAGGCGCTCTCGCGTGCACCGGCATCACCGGGCAGCGTCGCCTTCACGCCGGCGAAATGTTCCGCGATCGCGGCCTCCACCAGCGTCTTCATCTTCTCGACCTCACCCATGATCACGCGGCCTCCAGGCCCTTGTAGTCGGCATAGCCGTTGGCTTCGAGCTCGAGGGCGAGTTCCTTGCCGCCGGACTTCACGATCTTGCCGCGCGACATCACGTGAACGGTATCGGGCACGATGTGGTTGAGCAGGCGCTGGTAGTGGGTGATCACGAGGAAGGAGCGATCCGGCGAACGCAGGGCGTTTACCCCCTCCGCCGCGATGCGCAGGGCATCGATGTCGAGGCCGGAATCGGTCTCGTCGAGGATGCAGAAACGCGGCTCGAGCAGCGCCATCTGCAGGATCTCCATGCGCTTCTTCTCACCGCCGGAAAAGCCGACATTGAGGGCACGCTTGAGCATGTCCTTGGGGATTTCGAGCTTTTCCGCCGCCGCGTTGACGCGTTTGATGAATTCCGGCGTCGTCAGTTCCGCCTCGTCGCGCGCCTTGCGCTGGGCGTTGAGCGCGGCCTTGAGGAAGGTCATCGTCGCCACGCCCGGGATTTCCAGCGGATACTGGAAGGCCAGGAAGACGCCGGCGGCGGCGCGCTCGGAGGGCTCCATCTCGAGGATGTTCTGGCCGTCGAGAATGATCTCGCCGTCGAGCACCTCGTATTCCTCCTTGCCGGCGACGACATAGGAGAGCGTCGACTTGCCCGAGCCGTTCGGCCCCATGATCGCGGCGACTTCGCCGTTGTTCACGGTGAGATCCAGCCCGTTGAGGATGCGGTTACCCTCGATTTCAACGACGAGGTTCTTGATTTCCAACATGGTCTTTTAGTCCTTCAGATCGTTACATGCGTCGGTCGGCGCGCCCGTGGGCGCGGCCATCAGCCGACGGAGCCTTCCAGCGAGATCGAGATCAGCTTCTGCGCCTCGACGGCGAATTCCATCGGGAGCTTCTGCAAGACGTCCTTGACGAAGCCGTTGACGATCAGCGCCACCGCTTCCTCTTCGTCGAGCCCGCGCTGCATGCAGTAGAACAGCTGGTCCTCGGAGATCTTCGACGTCGTCGCCTCGTGCTCGAACACGGCCGACGCGTTCTTGCTTTCGATATAGGGCACCGTATGCGCGCCGCACTTGTCGCCGATGAGCAGGCTGTCGCAATTGGTGAAGTTGCGCGAATTCGACGCCTTGCGATGCGCCGATACCAGCCCGCGATAGGTATTCTCGGAATGCCCCGCCGAGATGCCCTTGGAGATGATCCGGCTGGTCGTATTTTTACCCAGATGGATCATCTTGGTGCCGGAATCGATCTGCTGGCGCCCGTTCGAGACGGCGATCGAATAGAACTCGCCGCGCGAACCGTCACCGCGCAGGATGCAGGACGGATATTTCCAGGTGATGGCGGAGCCGGTCTCGACCTGGGTCCAGGTGATGACCGAGTTCTTGCCCCGGCAATCGCCGCGCTTGGTCACGAAGTTGTAGATCCCGCCTTTGCCCTCGGCATCGCCGGGATACCAGTTCTGCACGGTGGAATACTTGATTTCCGCATCGTCGAGCGCGACGAGCTCGACCACGGCGGCGTGGAGCTGGTTCTCGTCGCGCTGGGGCGCGGTGCAGCCCTCGAGATAGCTGACGTAGGAGCCCGCATCGGCGATGATCAGCGTGCGCTCGAACTGGCCGGTATTCTTCTCGTTGATGCGGAAATAGGTCGAGAGCTCCATCGGGCAGCGCACGCCGGGCGGCACGTAGACGAAGGAGCCGTCGGTGAACACCGCAGAATTCAGCGCGGCGTAGAAATTGTCGCTCTTGGGCACGACCGTGCCGAGATATTTCTGCACGAGTTCGGGATATTCGCGCACCGCCTCGGAGATCGAGCAGAAGATCACGCCCGCCTCGGCCAGTTCCTTCTTGAAGGTCGTGGCGACGGAGACGGAATCGAACACGGCGTCGACCGCGACCCGGTTCTCCGGGGCGATACCAGCGAGCACTTCCTGCTCACGCAGAGGAATGCCGAGCTTCTCGTAGGTCTTGAGGATCTCGGGATCGACCTCGTCGAGCGACTTCGGCGCCTCGTTGGATTTCGGGGCGGCGTAGTAATACAGGTCGTTGAAGTCGATCTTGGGGTAGTTCACCCGCGCCCAGTTCGGCTCCTGCATGGTGAGCCAGCGACGATAGGCGTCGAGGCGCCATTCCAGCATCCATTCCGGCTCGTCCTTCTTCGCCGAGATGAAGCGGATGATGTCCTCGTTCAGGCCCTTGGGGGCCTTCTCCATCTCGATGATGGTCTCGAAGCCGTACTTGTACTGATCGACGTCGATTTCCTTCACGCGATCGATCGTTTCCTGCACTGCAGGCATGTCACCCTCCTCTCACGGCTTCAAGGGCCGCGGACTGGCCGTTGAACACCACATCGCCGCGCACCCGTTCAGGCCGCGCGATCCGAACTTTGGTTTCGATTCGAAAGTAGTTTCGCGAAAGCGGATGTGAAGAGCCTCACGTCTTCTTTCTGCGTGTTCCAACCGAAACTCAACCGCAACGCCGTTTCCGCGAGCCCGGGGTCGACCCCCATTGCCGCGAGAACGTGCGAAGATTTCACCTTGCCCGATGAACAGGCGGAGCCCGAGGAGAGCGCCGCGCCGTTCAGATCGAGCGCGATCAGCGCCGTCTCGGCCCGCTTGCCGGGGACGGCGAAGAGAATGGTATTGGGCAGGCGCGGCGCGTCCTCGCAGAAGATCACTGCATCGGGGCAGATCTCGCGGATCGCCGCCTCGAAATCAGCGCGAAGGGCACCGAGACGCGGCTCTTCCTCTGCGAGCGCCTCATGCGCCGCCAGCGCCGCCTCGCCGAAGGCCGCGATGCCCGCGACGTTTTCCGTACCCGCGCGCCAGTTGCGCTCCTGCCCGCCACCGCGCACCAGCCGGTCGAGAACATAGCCCTCGCCCGCAAGCACCAGCGCACCCACACCCTGCGGACCGCCGAGCTTGTGCGCGGACAAAGTCAGCGCGTCGACCCCGAGTGCGACGATATCCACCGCGATCTTGCCCGCCGCCTGCACCGCATCGCAATGGATCAGCCCGCCGCGCGCCTTCACCAGGGCGGCCGCCTCGGCTACGGGCTGGATCGCGCCGGTTTCGTTGTTGGCAAGCTGGATCGAGACCAGGAACGGCACACCCTCGCATGCCGCGAGGCGCGCTTCGAGCGCGGCGAGATCGACGATGCCGTCGGCGCGCAGCGGGATCAGCTCCACCGCATCCGCCTCGAAGCGATGGCCGTCCAGCACGCAGGGGTGCTCGCCGGCACCGATGAAGAGCTTATGCGCGGGCGCACCATCTGCACGCCGGAAACCCGGCGCGAGCACGAGATTGTTGGCCTCGGAACCGGAGCCCGTGAAGATCACGTTCTTGCCCTGACCGCCGACCAACGCCGCGACCCGGTCGCGCGCCGTCTCGATCAGCGCCCGCGCGGCGCGGCCTTCGCGATGCACGGAGGAGGCGTTGCCGACATTCTCCAGAACGCGTACGAGCATATCCCGCGCCTGCGGCCGCAACGGGGCGGTGGCGTTGTAATCGAGATATGTCCGCTGCGTCATGCTCATGCTGCGACTGACGGCCTTCCCACTATCGAGGCGTGTGCGAAACGCGAAAATCGCAAACCGCGACACGAAATCCTTGCAATCGCCCCCGCTTGCCATGCTAAAGCACGCCCACCACATGACAGTGACCGAGCGACGCGGGTGCCGTTGCCAGTTTGGAATCGTTCTAACGGCTTAGAACAATTCTAAAGGCGATTTAGGGAAGCTCCGTATCGGAAGTCAAGGCTGCGCGGTGCGCCCGGTTGGCTTTTTATACGTGATAGCGCGTATGCCCCGGTCTTTCGCATGGTGTGGTCGCATTGTGTGGTCGCATGAAGAACGCGCGCACCGGGCCGGCTCGTCGGAGTGGTGCGGGCGCCAACGAGGATAGCGTATGCCTGAGGTGATCTTCACCGGCCCCGCCGGCCGACTGGAAGGGCGATATCAGCCCGCCAAGAAGAAAAACGCGCCGATCGCCATCGTGCTTCATCCGCACCCGCAATTCGGCGGGACGATGAACAACCAGATCGTCTATAACCTGTTCTACGATTTCGTGGATCGCGGGTTCTCCGTGCTGCGCTTCAATTCGCGCGGCGTCGGGCGCTCGCAGGGTGCCTTCGATCACGGTGCCGGCGAATTGTCGGATGCGGCGGCGGCGCTCGACTGGGCCCAGTCGATGAACCCGGATGCCCGCGCCTGCTGGATCGCCGGCGTGAGCTTCGGCGCGTGGATCGGCATGCAGCTCCTGATGCGCCGCCCGGAGATCGAAGGCTTCATCTCGATCGGCGCCATGGCCAATCGCTATGATTTTTCCTTCCTCGCCCCCTGCCCCTCCTCCGGCCTGTTCGTGCACGGCTCCGAGGACCGGGTCTCACCGGTGAAGGAAGTGATGAGCGTCATCGAGAAGGTGAAGACGCAAAAGGGCATCAAGATCGAGCATGCGGTCGTGGACGGCGCCAACCACTTCTTCGATGGCAAGGTCGATGATCTGATGCTTCAGGTGGGCGCCTATCTCGACGGGCGCCTCGGCCCCAAAGCCGCGGACAACGCCGCCGGCCTCGAGAGCGCGGATGCGCAGGCCGCGATCGCCCATCAGCCGGACGACGCGCCGGCCAACGATGCCGATGTCGCACAATCCGGCGACGGTGCCGATACGGCTTCCTCACGCGGCTGACGGCATCAAAGCACGCTCGGAAACGAGAAGAGCGCCGCAGATCACTCCGATCTGCGGCGCTTCTTCGTTGGTGATCGGTTAGCGGCGCTTACGCCGCCCGCACTGCCCGCAGGAACGAATCGACCTCGCGGCCGAGCCCGGAGGAGCGCTCGGACAGATCCGTGGCGGCCCCGAGCACGGCATCCGCCGCCCCCTGCGTCTCGCCTGCGCCCGCCTTGACCATCTCGATCGATTCGGTGACCTCGCCGGTCCCCTTCGCCGCCTCCTGGACGTTGCGGGCGATTTCGTTGGTCGCCGCACCCTGCTCTTCCATTGCGGCGGAGATCGCGGTCGAGATCTCCTTCATGCGGTCGATCACGCCGCCGATATCGGTCACGGCGGTCACGACTTCCTCGGTCACGCCCTGGATCTGGGAGATGTGGCTCGCGATTTCCTCGGTCGCCTTGGCGGTCTGGTCGGCGAGGCTCTTCACCTCCGCTGCGACAACCGCGAAGCCCTTGCCCGCCTCGCCTGCCCGTGCCGCCTCGATGGTCGCGTTGAGTGCGAGGAGGTTCGTCTGGCCGGCGATGCCGTTGATCAGCGAGACGATTTCGCCGATTTTCTGGGCGCCGCTCGCGAGGCTGCGCGCGACCTGATCGGTGCGGCGCACCTGCTCCACCGCCGTATCCGCGATATGCGCCGATTGCGTCACCTGCTGGCCGATTTCGGCGACGGAGGCGTTGAGCTGTTCGGTCGCGGAAGCCACGGCCTGCACATTCGCCGATGTCTGCTCGGCTGCGCTCGCGACCGACAGGGCGCGCCCGTTGGTCTCGTCAGCCGTCGCATGCATGCCCTTCGCCGTGTCCTGCATGGCTGCGGAGGCAGCTGAAAGCTCCTTGGAGAGCGCGGAGACGGTCTCCTCGAACCCGCGCAGCAGGCGATCGAGTGTCTCGGCGCGGCGCTCCCTCGCCTGCGTCTCGTCGGCAATGCGAGCATCCGCCTCGCGCTTGGCGACGAGCGCTTCCTTGAAGACCTGAACGGATGCGGCCATTTCGCCGACCTCGTCGCGCCGCGCCAGCCCTTCGATGTCGGTTTCCAGCTCGCCGCGCGCCAGCGCCTGCATCCCGTGACCGAGGCGCCGCAGCGGGCTCGTGATACCGCGCGCCAGATAGATGCCCATCGCGACGAGGATCAGCCCGGCGAGGGCGGCAATTCCGAGGAAGATGTTGCGGCTGTCGGCGATCGCGGCTTCGACGTCATGCACGAACACGCCCGTTCCGATGGTCCATTGCCAGGGGTCGAAGCCCACGACATAGGCGACCTTCAAGGCTTCCTCGGAACCACCGGGAACGAGCGGCCAGTCATATTCGAAGAAACCGCCGCCCGCGCGGGCCAGATCGGCGAGTTCGATGATAATCGACCGCCCGTCGGGCAGGCGCAGCCCGCTCTGATCCGTACCCTCCATCGCCGGGACCACCGGATGCATCACGGTGATCGCATCATAGCCGTGGATGAAGAAATACTCGTCATCGGCATAGCGGATCGGGCGCAGCGCGGCAGCGGCGCGGGCCTTGGCCTCGTCCATGCTCAGTTCGCCACGAAGCGCCTGCTGATGAAAGTCGGCGACGATGCTCGCAGCCGAATCGGTGATGTTGATCAGCTCCTGCTGCTTGGCCGACCAGAGCGCCCCCGAGAAGCGCGCAGCGCCGACCACGGCGAGGCTGACGAGGGCGAAGAATGCAATGGCGATCACGAGATAGAATCGACCACCGACCGTGAAGGCCGGAATCGAGAAGGCGGCTTTATTGGCCATGAACGGGCTCCTGCATGACGCAACGCAATGTGCGTATGTGCAGCGCAATAACTCATATCGCTTAAAAGAAAATTACGAGCCGCAATGCAACCTAATCGCGATCAGGATAGGCAAAATCATGAAGCACCGGGCCGCTGCGACCAATCTACTGGAAAATACTTATATACTTCAAATTGTATCTATTAATTGCTCATCGGATCTGCAAAGCCCGGGGGTGACAGCATCAGGGGCGCCTCGCCATCGGTATCGCCGGCATCGCCGTTGAACAATCCGCGCCAGGCATCACGCTCGCGCTCGCGATCGAGAAGCTGGCGGATGCTGTCCTGCATGCGCCTGCGTTCGTCATCCTCGGCGGCGGCCTCGCGCGCACGTTGTGCCTCCTGCGCTGCCCGCTCGGCCTGCTCGCGTTCCGCCCTCTCCCTCTCTTCGCGCTCTCTCTCTTCCCGTTCTCTAGCTGCCTGTTCCGCTGCCGCCTGCTCGGCACGCCGAGCCTCCTCTTCGGCCCGCGCGGCCTCCTCGGCGGCGAGACGCTCGGCCTCTTCTTGCGCGCGACGCGCCTCCTCCTCCGCTTCCCGCTCTGCCGCAAGACGTTCCCGGCGCTCGCGGGCGATGTCCTGCGCGGCTTCGATCGCGGCGGGGCGTGCTTGCGCTGCACGGGTGGCGCGCTCTTCGAGAACGGCCTCCCAAGCGAGACGCGCCTGTTCACGGGCGCGTTCCATGCGCAATTGTTCCAGGCGCCGCGTGCGCTCGCCGGCCTCGCGCTCGAACGCTTCGATCCGGTCGAGCTCGCGTTGCAGGACGATCTGCGCCACGCCGTTGGTGAGCGGCCCGGCATCCGCGACGCGGCTCATCGCCCCGGCATCGCCGATCCAGCCGAGATCGATGCGCGGCGCCGGCCCGCTCCATCCGGGCGGCGAAGACGCGGCGCGCAGGCTGCCGCGTATGGCGACACTCGCGTCCGCGAGATCGAAGGACGCGTAACCGTTCCAGCCCGCATCCGCCGCGTGCCGGTCACGCAGTTCGAGCGGTTCGAGCCGCAGTGTCCCGGCGACCAGCGTGGCGGGAACCGCGACGGCGTCAGCGCGAAATATCTCCGCATCGAGCGCCTCTTCGACATGGCCCTGCAAGCGCCGACCACCGAGCGGATCGTCCTCCGCGAGCGCCCGACCGAGCCCGGCCGTGATCGCTTCCGGCGCCATCCCGTTGACGGTGACATCCTCGATCAGGACGGTGCCGCCCCCAGAAACATCGCCGATGAGGCCCGCGAGCGTATCCCCCGTTCCGCCGAAATCGAGCGCGCCGGTAACGACGCCCGAGAAAGGTGCGCCGGGCAGGAAGCTCTGCGTCGGCAGGCCGGAGAAATCGAGATCACCGCTCGCCACGAGCGGCCCGTCGGGCGCACGGCGCAGGCGCATCCCGCCCGAAATTCCACCCTCGCCGTATCCGGCCGAGAAGTTCTCGAAAGCGAGCCCGTCGGAATAGAGCATGAGATCGAAACCGGCATCGCGCGCGGTCATGCCCCGCCCCAGCGCGAGATTCTCCGCGCTGACACCGATCCGCCCGCTGCGCAGTGGCAGCGCGACACGCCCGAACGGCACGTCGCTCCAGCCGTCGCGGGCGCCGGCGCCGCCGGTATCGGTCATCAGGACGTCGATCAGCGCCGGCAGCGACACCGCGCCCAGCGTGAGATCGCCCGAGAGCACCTCGCCGCCCACGAGCAATTCGCCGCGTACGCGCGCGTCCGTGATGCGCCCGTCGAGTTCGAGCCGCGAGGCGCCCGGCTCACGCGACAGCGAGACGCGCATCTGGCCGGGAAGCGTGTCGAGCCCCGCATCGCCGAGGGCGAAGAGGCCGAGTGCCGGGCGCAGATCGGCGCTGTTGAGCTGGATTTCGCCATCCCAGATCTCGCGGGTGATCGCGTCGATCGACAGGGCCCGCGTGGTGCGGAAACGAAGCCCCGCCATGTCGCCGGACGCGGTCGCAGCGTAGCGATCAGCGCCCGAGCGGCGCATCTCGACGGTCACGTTCGAGGGCTGCCCGGCAACTGCATCATGGTCGAGATCGACCCATTCGCGGGTATCGCGGGTGGAGAGGAAGAGGCGGAAGGCTTCGGTGCGCCCGTCGAGCGTCGCGGCAGTGGCGCTGAACGGGCCGCCGGCCACCTCGCCTTCCAGCGTCAGCCGCAAGGCCCCCGCACCGAGCGCGTCGCCGGGCGGAAGGCGATCGATCGAGACCGCGAGATCGAGCCCCCCGTCACGGATGAAGGGTGGCGCCAGGCCGAGCAGGCCGTCTTGCTGGAAACGCCCGAGCAGCGTCAGGAGCGGAGCCGCGCGTGCCGCCTCCAGGCGGCCCGAGATCACGCCGGCGCCATCGGGATTGATCCGGCCCGACAGCGATGCCTGCGCACCCGCGAGCCCGGCAATGTCGAGCGCCTCGACGACGAGCGTCTCGCCCTCGCTGCGCATGCGGGCATCGATGCGCCCCCCGCCTTCATCGCCGTAGCGCACGTCTTCCGCGACGAGCGCGATCACGAGATCAGCCTCGCCCGCGGTCAGCGATACCGCATCGAGGGCGGGCAGATCGGCGAGATCGATGCCGTCGGCCCGGATCTGCGCCTCGACGCGCCCGCGCCGCCCGACTTCCGGCGCACGATAGACCACGCTACCGCCGATCTGCGCCGCGCCGGCCCTAAAGGCCAGATCGCTCACGCTCACACCATCCGGCGCGATGGAGAGATGGCCAGCAATGTCGAGATCGGGGCCGCGCACCAGCCCGAGCCAGGGCCCTTCGAAGCCGAGCCGCGTGAGATACCGCGCGAGCCGGTCGCCATCGGCGGCGACGAGCCTCGCATCGCCCGCGATCCGGTCGCCCGCCGCGAGATCGACGGCGCCGGCGAAGGACAGCCGCGCCTCGCCGGGCAGCGTCACCGCGCTCTGCGCAATCTGGAGGCCGCCATCTTCCAGCATGGCGCGGATGCCGACATCGAGCAGTTCCTCGCGCGCGAAACCGATACTGCCGAGCTCGAGCGCGAGATCGATCGGCGGCAGCGGGACGCGAGGCCCCTCGCCCGCAAGCCATGATGCGAGCAGATCCCCGCGCGGACCGGCCATGATCGCGTCGAGGGCGAGCCTGCGCCCAGTGAGCTCGAGATTGAGGCGCGGATCGTCGAGACGCAGGAAGCCGCTGCCCTCGAGCTGCGAGCCGAGGGACGGGTCACCGAGTTCGAGCCGCAATTCGGACAAAGCGAAGCCCAGCCCCTCGCTCGCGAATTCGCCGGTGAGCACGATCGGATCCTGGACCGCCGGATCCGGCCCCGCCTCGGTGACCGGCAGCGCGACGATGCGCATTTCGCCGTTGAGAACCGGGCGGTAGCGATTGGCTTCCGGCAAAAGACGCAGCGTCGCGTCGACATCGTAACGCAGGGGCGTATCCGCGCCGCCCACGAGACGCATCTGCATCGTGAGATCATCGGCGAGTTCGCTCGTCCCGAGCCGGAACGTATCGCCCCCATAGATCCCCTCGATCCGCCACGGCCCCGCGAGCGACGGTGCGCCGAGGCGCAGATTGGCGATTTCCGCCTGACGCATCGCGCCGAATTCCGGGGTGATCGTGGTGACGCTCAGATGCGTGACGGCGAGGTCGTCGAAGGCGAGCACGCCGAGCGCCTCCGGCCCCTCGCGCATGCGCTCGGGAAAGCGCAGCGCGCCGTCTTCCATGGGCAGGCGCAGATCGGCACGCGCGATGCCGATCGCGTTGAAGCGCACCTGGCCACGCAACAGCGCGGTGAGCTCCATCTCCGCCTCGACATTCTGGGCGACGAGCGAGGGCGACGTCCCGTCCGGCACGCCGATCGTCAAGCCGTCTACCCGCATGCGCGGCGACGGCAACAGCCGCAGATCGATCGCGCCGCGCGTTTCGACGGGCACGCCGGCGGCGCGCGACAAGGCCGCCTCGAGATCGAGACGCCTCTCCTCCCAGTCGACGAAAGGCGGGATCGCGAGTGCTGCCACGAGGATCAGTATGACGA
>JBJHBI010000010.1:0-80702 GCA_050485405.1 Salinarimonadaceae bacterium | reverse complement strand
AATGACCCGCAGCCGCCCGGCACCCGCCGCCTGCCCGGCCTCTTCGAGGGAATCGTGGATCTGGGCGAGGCTCGCCCGCGTCGTCTGCAGGCCGAACGCCATGTAGCGCATGATATAGGCGATCAGGAGGATCCAGATCGTGCCGTAGAGCGTCGGGCCGATCGGCGGGTTGGACCAGGCGAGGATCATCGCCACGCCGATCACCGATCCCGGCAAGGCGAAGGGGATCAGCCCGAGCGCGTCGAGCGTGCCCGCGCCGCGCATCCTGGCCTTGACGTTGAGATAGGAGATGAGCGCCGTCGCCACGATCAGGATCGTTGCTGCGGCGGCGGCGAGAAACAGGCTGTTGACGATCCCGCGGCGCGCCCCTGCGGCACCGAGGGCTGCAGTATAGTGAGCGAGCGTGAAATTCTCCGCGATCAGCGGCGCCCCCCAGAAGCGCAGCACCGATGTCAGGCCGAGCGCGAAGAGTGGCATCAGGACGACGATCACGACGACGAGGCCGAGCCCCGCCGTAACATAGGGGCGTGCCCCGCCGAGCCGGATCACGTTGGGCGTCACCGACTTGCCGCTGATCACGGCGTAGCGGCTGCGCGCGCCCTCGGCATAGCGAAAGCCCACCATCGAGACGAGGGCGACGAGCACCAGCAGCACCGACATCGCCGTGGCGAGCGCCATGTTGGGAATGGTCAGCGCCTCGTAGATACGCGTCGTCAGCACATAGAACTGCGCGCGCATGCCGAGCACCGCCGGAATGCCGAAATTGTCGATCGAGGAGACGAAGGCGAGGAGCGCGCCGCCGTAGATCGCGGGCTTGACCAGCGGCAGGGTGATGTCGCGCATGATCCGCCAGGTGCCGACCCCCGCCGTGCGCGCGGCCTCCTCGAGGCTCGGATCGACACGCTGGAGCGCTCCGGCGACGGTGAGGAAGACCAGCGGATAATTGCTGACCGCGAGAACGAAGATGATGCCGCCGGGGCTGTAGATGTTCCAGGGCACCGGGCCGGGACCGAATATCTGCCGCCAGCCCTGTGCGAACAGGCCGACGGGCCCCGCGAGCTGCACCCAGCCCATGGCGGAGAAGAGCGGCGGGATCGCGAAGGGCAGGACCAGCAGCAGGCCGAAACCCTGCTTCCACGGCAGATCGGTGCGCATCACGAGAAAGGCGGCGAGGACACCGATCACCACCGAGAGCGCCGTGGCGATCACCGAGACCCACAGCGAATTCCAGATCGCGACGAAATTGCGCGGGCGCAGGAAGACTTCCGCGTAATTCGCGAGGCTCCAGGCCTCGTCCACCCGGAAGCTGCGCCACACCACCTGGAAGAGCGGGTAGGCGATGGTGATCGCCACGAAGACGCACAGGGCGACGAACAGCATGATTCGACCGTCGCCGAGGATCCGCGACAGCCGGTTCAGGCCGGGATTGCTGGGGGTGATCAGTGCCATCAAGCCTGAGGGCGCGCTGCGTTCATGCTCGAAGCGCAGCGCGCCCTGTCTGCTCAGTAGAGATCGGCGAAGCGTTCGCGCAGTTCACCACCGTTTTCCGCGAGCCATTCGAAATCGACGTCGAGTGCGACGATCTCGGAGGGGCTGGGGAGGCCGGCAGGCGGGTCGACATCGGTGCGCACGGGCAGGAAGTAGCGGTCGACGAGAACCTGCTGGCCTTCGGCGCTCAGGATGAAGTCGAGGAAGGCCTTCGCAGCTTCCGGGTTTCGTGCCTCGCGACCGATGGCGATGGGGCTGGGCAGGGAGAGAACCCCGTCCTCGACGAAGGTGAAGGCGACGGGGGCGCCGTTGGCGGCCTCGCCGGCCATGATGTAGTCGATCCCCTTGATCACGGCGAATTCGCCGGAGACGAGCCCGCGGGTCACGTCACCGGTACCGCGCACGACCTGCACGCCGGCTTCGCGCGCCTGCTCGAACCATTCCCAGCCGATCCCCTCATGCTGCACGAAGGCACCCATCATGTTGAAATTGGTGCCGGAATGCAGCGGGCTGGCCAGCGCCGCCTGCGGACCCCATTCGAGGAACTCCGCCCAGGTGGTCGGCACGTCGTCGGCGGAGACGAGGTTGGTGTTGAAACCGATCCCCATATTGTGGACGCGCCCGGCGAAGAACATGTCGTTGGGATCACGCAGGCCTTCCGGGATCGCCTCGCGATGCTCGCTCGCATGCGCCTGCAGCCAGCCGGCTTCCTTCAGATTGAGGAAAAGAGCGGGGTTCGCCGCCCAGATCACGTCGGCACGCAGATCGCCCGCCTCGATCTCTGAAAAGATGCGCTGTTCGAGTTCGACGGAGCCGGAATAGAGCAGATCGACGGTGATGTCCGGGTGGCGTTCCTCGAATTCCGCGATGATCGGCTCGACGACGTCCAGCACCATCGAGGAATAGAAGGTGATCGTGCCGGAGGGCGTCTCGGCCCGCACATCCTGCGCATGAAAGAACCCGGCGCCGATGATCAGTGCTGCGGCAGCGGTGGTGGCCATCCGTTTCAGGGTGGATCCCGAGTTCCGGGCGTCGAGCGAGCAGGGCGACATGGTCTCTCTCCGTATCGATGATGATCGCGCGAACCTAGGAACGCCATATGACAGTGCGATGAAATCAGCCGTCGTGAACCCATTGGACCGACGATGATCGCCGGCGCGCGCGTGCGGCCTCAGCGAAAAAAAACGGCTCCCGAAGGAGCCGTTGAGAAAGTTGGGAGGAAACCATGAGCCGAGGGACCGGCTCGAGGACCGTGCATGCGCGAGGGGATCACGCATACGAAGCCACCTGACGGCGAAAACGGAAACGAAGATGATGCAATATCACGTATCCTGAGCCATCATGTGACGATAAAAAATTGCTATATTTCATTGATTTTGTCAAGAAGAAATATGCATTTTCTGACAGAAAGTTATTCAGAGTTGGTATTCTATGCCAAGCTTTTGAATTTTATGACTTAATAAGTTCGCGCGCGTTCAGATTGGCATTTTTAAATTGTATCAATACATTGAAGTATGTTTTTAAGTGTGCTAGATCGCCGCGATTCAGATCCGCATTTCCTAAAAGATATAACAATGACGTATAGTCCGGTGATGTTCATCGAGCCCGCTTGGGCTCGCATGGGCATTTGACACATATCGGAATTAGCGTCGTGCACGCACATGCCATCTCGTCCAGCTGTTAGCAAGAAAATTTCGCCGCAATCTCCGGCTTCGGGTCTGGTATTGCGAAAATGTCACAATGAGCATCATGTCCTTCCTGCCGCAGCGCGCTGATGCAGTGGGATCGGGCTCCAGCGCGTGAGCACGACGAAGCCGTCGCTGGTCGTGACGGTGAGATGCCCACCGTGATCGTGAAGAACGACGCCGACCGGTAAGGTGTGAGCCTCCTCCCAGCCGCAAGCGGCGGCGACGTGGTAATCATGGTCGTCGAGCCGCGCGATCGTCTCCACGCGCCCGAAGGCGCGCACGGTGTCGAGCACGGCCTTCGTTCCCGCATCGAAGCGCAGGCGCCGATCCGCATCGCTCGGGCGCTGCCAATAGCTGCCCGGCCCCTGTATTTCGGCGGCTCGCCAATGCGCGGGCAGATCCTGCGCGATCCGCGCCGCGAGATAGCCGGCGGCGAACTGGCACCGGATCATCACGCTGTCCAGCGTGTCGCTCGGCGACACAGCAAAGCGCTCGCGCCCCAGAATGTCGCCGGCATCGAAATCGTGCGCGAGCTTGTGGGCGCTCACCCCCCATTCGCGACGCCCTTCGAGGAGCGCGCGGATCACCGGGAAGGGGCCGCGCGCCTCGGGGAGCAGCGAGGGGTGGAAATTGAAGGCATAGGGGATGACCCCCTCCCAGCCGACCACGCGCCATTTGTAGCCGGCCACGACGAGGCACTCGACGCCGTCATCGGCGAGCGCCGCGATATCCGCCGGCGTGATCCGGGTTTCCTGGACCGGGATGGCGCATTGCCGCGCCGTCGCGATCACGCGTTCGTTGAAATCGACGACGCCGTCGCAAGGGCGGGTGAACAGCTTGGCCGGCGTCCAGCCGCATTGCAGCAGCGCCTCGAAGGCCGGCGCGAGCATGTCGATACCGGCATAGGCGAATCGCATGGCGTGGCTTCCCCTTTCGCGACCTGGATGGCGAGCATGCTGGAAACATCGCCTCCCCGCCATAACTGTTATGCGACCGTAGACGGCAATCACACAACACAAGGTTACTATCGGGAGTGCGGGCGATGGGCGAGGATGGGGCGGGTCGTGCGAAACAGCGCGAGCGGGCGGGTTCCGGAAAAGGCTGCCTGCGGCTCGTTCTCGGTGATCAGCTCACTCCCGGGATCGCCGCGCTCGCGGATATCGACCGGGAGAGCGACGTGGTGCTGATGGTCGAGGTGCATGACGAGACGGTCTACGTGCCCCACCACAAGCAGAAGATCGCCTTCATCCTCTCGGCGATGCGCCACTTCGCGCAGGAGTTGCGCGACGACGGGATCGAAGTCGACTACGTCGCTCTCGATGCGCAGGAGAATACCGGCTCCTTCACCGGGGAGGTCATGCGCGCCATCGACCGCCACCGCCCGGATCGGCTCGTCGTGACGGAGCCCGGCGAATGGCGGGTCTGGCAGATGATGCAGGATTGGCGTGAGGAATGCGCCGTCCCGGTCGAGATCCGCGAGGATGACCGGTTCATCTGCTCGCGCGCGCAATTCGCCGCCTGGGCGGAGGGCCGCAAGAGCTACCGGATGGAGTTCTTCTACCGTGAGATGCGCCGCAAGACCGGTTTCCTGATGGGTGAAGACGGCGAGCCGGAAGGCGGCGCCTGGAATTTCGACGCGGAGAACCGCAAGAAGCTGCCGGCGCAGGTCGATATCCCCAAAGCCACAGCCTTTCGCCCGGACGCCATCACGCAGGACGTGATCGCCATGGTCGCAAAGCGCTTTCGCGATCATTTCGGCAATCTCGAGGGTTTCGGCTGGGCGGTCACCCGCAAGGATGCCCGGACGGCGCTGACGCGCTTCGTCAACGAGCGACTCGACAATTACGGCGACTACCAGGACGCGATGAAGAGCGGCGAGCCCTTCCTCTTCCATGCCGTCATAGCGCCCTATCTGAATATCGGCCTGCTCACCGCCCACGAGGTCTGTGTCGCGATCGAGGAAGCCTATCGCGCCGGGCGCGCACCGCTCAACGCGGCGGAAGGTTTCATCCGGCAGGTGATCGGCTGGCGCGAATATGTGCGCGGCATCTACTGGCTGCGCATGCCCGATTATACTGATACCAACGCGCTTGAAGCCGGGCGCAAGCTGCCGGATTTCTACTGGAGCGCGGATACGCCGATGGCCTGCCTGCGCGCCTGCGTCGAGGAGACGCGTGACAACGCCTATGCGCATCACATTCAACGATTGATGGTGCTCGGCAATTTCGCGCTCCTCGCGGGCATCACGCCGCGCGAGGTGCAGGAATGGTATCTGCTCGTCTATGCCGATGCCTATGAATGGGTCGAACTGCCCAATGTGCACGGCATGGTGCTGTTCGCCGATGGCGGGCTGCTCGCCTCCAAACCCTATGCGGCGTCCGGCGCCTATATCGATCGCATGTCGGATTACTGCAAGGGTTGTGCATACGACGTGCGCGCGAAAACCGGCGAGAAGGCCTGCCCGTTCAACTATCTCTACTGGAACTTCCTGATCGAGAACGAAAAACGCCTCTCCAGCAACCCCCGCATGGGCATGCCCTACCGCAACCTCGCACGCATGAGCGAGGCGCGCCGCGAGGAGATCGTTTCGGATGCGAAACGGTTTCTGGAGGAGGTGGGGGCGGTGTAGGGGCTCTTTCAAGGGTTCAAAAGCCGCGCCAACTCGTCGACCAGGATGCCCTGGACATGGTTCCAGTCCAGAGCTTTCATAGGTATACGCATATCATGCATTCAATTTCGCATATGCTACTTGGGTCGCCGAAGGGAAACCCGCCATGTCTTCTTCAAACCAGACAGCTTCTGCAAACGAGACAGCTTCGGCAAAGGACGGGCGGTTCTGGGACCGGGCGGCGCGGAAATACGCAAAGTCGAAAATCGCCGATCCGGGCGGCTACGAGCGCACGCTCGATCGGGTGCGCGCATTCATGAAGCCGGATGACTGCGTTCTCGAACTGGGATGTGGAACCGGAACGACCGCACTCCGCCTCGCCGGGGCGGTCCAAAGCTACCTCGCGACGGATATTTCCCCGCAGATGATCGCGATTGCGGAAGAAAAGCGCGTCGCCGAGCCCATTCCTCAGTTGAGCTTCCGGGTGGAGACCGCGCAATCGCTGTCTGCGCAGGCCACGCGATACGGCGTTACTCTCGCTTTCAATTATCTGCATCTGGTCCGGGATCTGCCCGACACGCTTCGCCGCGTGCACGATTTGCTTTCTCCCAATGGATTGTTCATCTCCAAGACCCCCTGCCTCGGGGAAATGAACATCCTGATCCGCAGCGCCCTGCTGCCTGCGATGCGGGTCATCGGAATGGCGCCGCATGTGGCGGTCTTCAGTGCCGGGGAATTGCGCGAACTGATCGACGCCGCTGGCTTCGATATCCTCGCCCTCGAGCACCATTCGACCAAGGCGCAAGCGACCGGAAGAGGGGATGCGCGCCCCTTTATCGTGGCGCGCAAGCGCTGATGCGGGACGGACCGGGGCGCAAGGGACGCCGTCGGTTCCTCTTGACAGCAGTAGGGCCTGCGATGACCCTCCACGGTCACGAAGCATATGTGTCGATCAAACCGAGGTGGATGGACGCGGAAAAGACATCATGAACGGAAATCCGGCCAAACGCGCCCCCACTCCAACGCCCCCGCCCCCAGCGCCCCCCGCGCGCCGCAAGCCGCGTGCCGAGGCGCTCGCGGAGCTCATCGACGGATGCATGGCGCCGGCTCTCGCGAAACAGGGTTTCGCCTCCGGTGACGTGATCGCGGCCTGGCCGGAGATCGTGGGGGCGCATCTCGCGGCGTTCTCGCAGCCGGTGAAGCTCGAATGGCCGCGCCGGCGCGGGCCGCGCGACCCGGAGCGCGCGCCCGATCCCGCGACGCTGGTGGTGCGCGTCGAGGGAGCCTTCGCGCTCGATTTCCAGCAATCCATACCGCTGGTGATCGAGCGGCTGAACGCTCATTACGGCTGGGCCTGTATCGGGCGCGTGGTGATCCGCCAGGGGCCGGTCGCCCGCCCGCCCGAGCGCGTCGCGCCGCCCGCGCCGCCCGATCCGGCGATCGCCCGCACCGTCGCCGCGAAGGTGGATACGATCGAGGATCCGGCTCTGCGCGCGGCGCTCGCGCGTTTCGGCGAGGCGGTGATCGCCGGCAAGGGCGGGCGCCCGGGCGGGCGGTGAGCGCGGTTTCCGCACACAAAACTGTGAGCCGCGCGGGACTTGCCTCCCGGGGCGCATTCTTGCCACAAGACATTCACGACACATTCATGCGAATTCGGACAATGCTCCCTCGGAAGATGTCCGGATGGTACGGCGTGCGGCCAGGCCGCGCGCATTCAGCGAAAGGAAGTGCAATGATCAATCGGCGTCATGCAATGGCTCTCATGGCTGGTGCGGGAGTGGCGGGTCTGGCTTTCGGCCCGGCGGCTTTCGCTGAAGACCATGGCGAGAATGCCGGGGAGTGGCGGGAGATGGTGGTCGGCAGCCCCGATGCCCCGGTCGAGATCATCGAATACGCCTCGCTGACCTGCCCGCATTGCGCGAATTTCCGCATGAACACCTATCCGCTTCTGCGTGAGCGCTATGTCGATAACGGCCAGGTGCGGATGATCCTGCGCGAATTCCCCCTCGATCCGCTCGCCATGGCCGGCTTCATGCTCGCGCGTTGCGACGAGGAGCAGTATTTCCCCATCGTGGACATGCTGTTCGAGACCCAGCGCACATGGGCTTTCGGTGATCGTCCCCTCGACGAACTCGCCGGAATGATGCGTCAGGTGGGTTTCTCACAGGAAAAATTCGAATCCTGCTTGCGTGATCAGGCGACCTATGACGGCATCATGGATGTCGCCGATCGGGGCCGGGAGCAGGGGGTGAATTCCACCCCGACCTTCTTCGTCGACGGCGAGATGCATCGCGGAGCGTTGTCGATTGAACAGTTCGAGGAAATCCTCGCACCCAAACTCGGCGGCTGATCGTCTCAGCCGTCATGACGACGCGCGGCGCGCTTCCTTCCATCGGGGGAGGGCGCGCCGATGCAACTGACCCGCCTGCGCGTCGTCGGCTTCAAGAGCTTCGTCGAGCCGACCGAATTCCTGATCGAGCCTGGGCTCACCGGCGTGATCGGTCCCAATGGCTGCGGCAAGTCGAACCTCGTCGAGGCCCTGCGTTGGGTGATGGGCGAAAGCTCCTACAAAAGCATGCGCGCCTCGGGCATGGACGACGTCATCTTCGGCGGCTCGGGCCATCGCCCCGCGCGCAACACGGCGGAGGTGACGGTCAGCGTCGACAATGCCGAGCGCACCGCCCCCGCCGCCTTCAACGATGCCGAAATCCTAGAAATCTCGCGCAAGATCACCCGGGAATCCGGCTCGACCTATCGCATCAACGGGCGCGAGGTGCGCGCGCGCGACGTGCAGCTCCTCTTCGCCGATGCGGCCACCGGGGCGCGCTCCGCTGCGATGGTGCGGCAGGGCCAGATCAGCGAGATCATCGCGGCCAAGCCGCAGGCGCGCCGTCGCATTCTGGAAGACGCCGCCGGCATTGCCGGCCTGCATGCCCGGCGCCACGAGGCGGAGCTGCGTCTGCGCGCGGCGGAGGAGAATCTCTCTCGCGTCGAGGACGTGCTCGGCCAGATCGACCAGCAGGCCGACAGCCTCAAGCGCCAGAGCCGGCAGGCGACGCGCTATCGCACCCTCTCGGCCGATATCCGCCGCTTCGAGGCCATTCTTCAGCTGATCGGCTATCGCGAGGCGCGCACGGAGGCGGTGGAGGCGGAAAACGCACTCTCCGCCATCACCGCGGAGGTCGCCACGCGCAGCGCCGAGCAAGCGGAGGCAGCCCGCTTGCAGGCCATCGCCGCCCATGCGCTGCCCGGTCTGCGCGAGGCCGAAGCGCAGGCCGCTGCCGCCTTGCAGCGTCTCGTTCTGGCCCGCGCCGAGCTCGAGGCGGAGGAAACCCGCTCCCGCGATCGCGCCCAGGCTCTGGAGCGCCGCCTCGTCGAACTCGAACGCGACCGGGTGCGTCAGGATGCGCTGATTACCGATGCGCAGACGAGCATCACCCGCCTGCGCGAGGAAGCCGAGAGCCTCGTCTCCGACGGTCCGCAGGCCCGCGCCGCACGCGAGGAGGCCGAAGCGCTCTGCGAAACCCGCGATGCGGCGCTCGCCAAGGCCGAGGAGGCCTTCACCGCCGCGCAGGCGGCCATGTCCGATCTCAATGCGCGCCGCGCCGGGCTGGAGCGTAGCGCCCGCGAGGAAACGGAGCGCGCCGCGCGTTATGCCCGCCAGCGCGAGGACATCGCGGCCCAGCACGCCGCGCTCGCCGATTCCGGGGCGGCTTCCGATCTCGAAGCCCTGCGCGCCACGCATGAGGAAGCAGCCGAGCGCGCCGAAGAGGCCGATGCCCGGGCAGCGAGGGCGCGCGAAGCGCTCGTCGCCGCGCGCGAGGCGGAGAGCGCCGCGCGCGGTCCCCTCGCCGAGGCCGAGCGCCGGGCGCAGAAGCTCGAAACCGAAGCGGCGACGCTCGCCAAGTTCTTCGCCGCGCCCTCGGGCGATGCGCATGCGCCGATGCTCGATGCGGTCAGCGTCGAGAAAGGCTACGAGATCGCGCTCGGGGCGGCTCTGGGCGAGGATCTGCAGGCGGCCCAGGACGAGACGGCGCCGATTCACTGGCGCGCGCTGGAAGGCGGGGGCGATCCCGCTCTGCCGGAGGGCGCGACGCCGCTTGCCGAATACGTCACGGCGCCACCGGCGCTCGCGCGCGTGCTCGCACAGATCGGCGTCGTCGATCGCGCGAGAGGCGTTCGGCTGCAAGGGGGGCTCGCCACCGGGCAGGTGCTCGTCACGGTCGAGGGGGATCTGTGGCGCTGGGACGGTTATGCCGCCGCCGCCGACGCTCCCTCCGCTGCCGCACGGCGTCTGGCCGAGCGCAATCGGTTGGGCGATCTGGAGCGCGAGGCGGCGCAGGCGCGCGACGAGGCGGATCTCGCCCGCCGCGATCTCGATTTCGCCCAGGCCTCGGCCCGCGCTGCGGCATCGGGCGAGAATCAGGCCATGGAGGCAGCCCGTCAGGCGCGGCGCATGCGCGACGATGCTGCCGCGCGCCGCTCCGAGGCCGAGCGGGCGGATGCCGACAGGATCGCGCGGCTCTCGGGGCTCGAGGACGCGCTCGCACGCCTCGATGCCGATCTCGAAGAGGCGGAAAGCCGCGCCGAGGAAGCGCGCGAGGCGCTCGACGATCTCACCCCGGCCCCCGAGCTCGAAGCGCGGCTTCAGGAGGCGCGGCTTTCTGCCGCACAGGCGCGCGCCGAAGCCGCAAAGGCGCGGGCACGCTTGCAGGGTCTCGTGCGCGAGGTGGAACTCGCCGAGAGCCGCCGCAAGGCGATCGCGCTCGAAATCGGCAATTGGAGCGAGCGCGCGGAGAATGCCCGCGCGGCCCTCGAAGACGTCGACGAGCGCATGGAGGCGGCCCGCGAGGAGCTGGAAGCCCTGCGCGAGGCGCCGGACGATTTCCACATGCGCCGCTGGCGGCTCGAAAGCGAGATCGAGATAGCGGAGGCTGCCCGCCGCGACGCAGCCGACCGGCTGGCCGAGGGCGAAACCGTGCAGGCCGAGACCGACCGGACCGCCCGTGAGGCGCTTGCAGCCCTCTCATCCGCCCGCGAATCGGCTGCCGCCGCTCAGGCGCGTCGGGATGCGCAGCAGGCGCGCCTCGCCGAACTCGACAGGGCGATCCGCGACAATCTCGAGACGACGCCGGAGGGGCTGTATCAGCTCGCGGGGCTGGAGACGGGCGCCGCGCCGCCGCCCGTCGGCGAGGTCGAGGAGAAGCTCCTCATCCTGCGCCACGATCGCGAGCGCCTCGGCGCGGTCAATCTGCGCGCCGAGGACGAGTTGCGCGAGATCGAGGAGCGGCGTGACACGCTGGGCGCCGAGCGCGACGATCTGGTCGAGGCGATCAAGCGCCTGCGCCAGGCCGTGGCGAGCCTCAACCGTGAGGGGCGCGAGCGGCTTCTGGCTGCGTTCGATGTGGTCAACGGCCATTTCAAGGCGCTGTTCACGACGCTGTTCGGCGGTGGCGAGGCGGAGCTGACCCTGGTCGATTCGGATGATCCGCTCGAAGCGGGGCTCGAAATCCTCGCCCGCCCGCCCGGCAAGAAGCCGCAGACCATGACGCTGCTCTCCGGCGGCGAGCAGGCGCTGACCGCCACCGCCCTGATCTTCGCGGTGTTTCTCACCAATCCCTCGCCGATCTGCGTGCTGGACGAGGTGGATGCACCGCTCGACGATGCCAATGTGGAGCGCTATTGCGACCTCCTCGACGAGATGGCCCGCACCACGCGCACGCGTTTCCTCGTGATCACCCACAATCCGATCACCATGGCGCGGATGAACCGGCTCTACGGGGTGACCATGGCCGAACGCGGCGTCTCGCAGCTGGTCAGTGTCGATCTGGAACGGGCGGAAAAGCTGCGCGAGGCCGGCTGAGACGCTGCAGGTGCGAAACAAAGCGTGCAAAGTTTTCACGTTGGGGCGATTTATTCAGCAAAATCAAGAGGTTCATAGTTTCGCCGTGATCCTTGACACGGTATCGAGCCCCCAATATGGTGCGCGCGGCTGACGGGGGCCGGTTTTTCTTGTCCTTCCCACCCTTGACGGTGTCATGATGGTTGATCCGCAAAGGCACGGGAAAGACGAAGGCGAGCCGAAACCCGGCGACGATGCCGATCTGTCCACGAGACTCGCGCGTCTCGGATCCCGGTTGGGCGAAATCTCGTCCGGGCGGGAGGAATCCGAGAAAGCGGCGGGGCGCAGGGCCTCCGATGCCAGCGGGCTCGGCCAGGCTTTCCGCCTTTCGGCCGAGTTCATCTCCGGCGTGATCGCCGGTGGTTTTCTCGGCTGGATGCTGGACAGTTTCGCCGGATCGTCGCCCTGGGGGTTCATTGTCGGCCTGCTTTTGGGTTTCGGATCGGGCATGCTGAACATGCTGCGCGCATCCGGGGAGTTGAAACGCAAGCCGACCTCGGATAAGCCCCCCGTGTCTGCGCGGCGGCCCGAGGACGATGCGCGTGAATGAGGGCGTCGCCGCAAGGCTGCGTTTTCGACGATAACTGGTTTTGGCGGCCACATTTCGCATCGCGATGCGTGATGTCGGCGAGCACGAGGATCCGACGACGATGGATAGTCCGGTCAAGCAGTTCGAGATCTCCGAGATCATCCGCTTCGGGATGATCGGTGATTCGCCTGTCGCCCTGACCAATTCCGGTCTCCACATGATCCTCATCGTCGCCTTCATCACGGGCGGCCTGATGCTCGCGACACGCGGTACGCTGCTCGTGCCCAACCGCTGGCAGAGCTTCGCCGAGACGATCTACGAGTTCGTGGCGAACATGCTGCGCGAGATGACCGGCAAGGAAGGCATGCGCTTCTTCCCCTTCGTCTTCTCGCTCTTCCTCTTCGTTCTGGTGGCGAACCTCGTCGGCATGATCCCCACCGCCTTCACGGTGACGAGCCACCTGATCATCACCTTCGCGCTCGCGGTCCTCGTGATCGGAACCGTGATCGTCTACGGTTTCGTCAAGCACGGTTTCCACTTCCTCGGTCTGTTCGTGCCGTCGGGCGTTCCCGGCTGGCTGGCGCCGTTCATCACGGTGATCGAGCTCATCTCCTTCTTCTCGCGTCCGATCTCGCTGAGCCTGCGTCTCTTCGCCAACATGCTCGCGGGTCACATCGCGCTGAAAGTCTTCGCCGGCTTCATCGTCTCACTGTTGTCGGTCGGCGGTATCGGCTATGTGCTGTTCCCGCTTCCCTTCCTGATGACCTTCGCCCTGATCGCTTTCGAGATCTTCATCGCGGGTCTTCAGGCCTACGTCTTCACGGTGCTCACCTGCATCTACATCAACGACGCGCTGCATCCCGGACACTGAGGATCGGCGCACTCGTCCATACCCCCAAGCTCGCCTGTCAATCTCAAGGAGTTCAACATGGAACCGGTTCAACTGGCTGAGGCCTTCAAGTATCTCGGCGCGGGTCTCGCCTGCATCGGCATGGGTGTCGCCGCGCTCGCCGTCGGCAACATCTTCGGCAACTTCCTGTCCGGCGCGCTGCGCAACCCGACCGCTTCCGACGGCCAGTTCCCGCGCGCCTTCATCGGCGCCGCGCTCGCGGAAGGTCTCGGCATCTTCTGTCTCGTCGTCGCGCTGGTCCTGCTCTTCGTCGTCTGACGCATACCCGTTACTGGCGTGAAGCGAGGGGGCGGCATCCGGCTGCCCCGTCGCATGAGCAAACAAACCGCTTGCGCGCCGGGCTGGTGACAGTCCGGCTCGCGCCGGTCCGGCGATCGTTTCGGCGTGGATGATCCAGCCGTGGCGAAACCGGTCAAGCGCATCGAAGAGGCGTCAGCACGATGGCGATAGAAACCAGCATTGTCGTGGCGCAGGCAGCCGCCGATCAGGGCGCGTTTCCTCCGTTCCAGACGGAAACATTCCTGTCGCAGCTGATCTGGCTCGCGATCACCTTCACCGTGCTCTACACGTTGATGGTGCGCATCATCGCGCCGCGCCTGCACGGCATCATCGAGAATCGTCAGGTGACCATCGCCCGCGATCTCGACACCGCCGCGCTCTCCAGGCAGAAGGCCGAGGAGGCCGGCGAGGCCTACGAGACGGCCCTCGCCGAAGCCAAGGCCAAGGCGCAAGCCCTCGCGCAGAAGACGCGCGACAAGCTCGCCGCCGAGAGCGAAGAGAAACGCACGCAGCTCGAGGCGGATCTCGCCGAACGGCTCGCGAATGCGGAAAAGACCATCGCCGCCCGCAAGGCCGAGGCCATGGGCAATGTCCGCGAAATCGCCGAGGAAGCCGCCACTGCCATGGTCGAGCGTCTTTCCGGCAACGCACCGCCCCAGGGCGCCGTTTCGGCTGCGCTCGACGCGGCGATGAAGCGCTGAAGCAGGAGCCGTCATCATGAGTGCACTGCTCGCAAACACCTATTTCTGGCAGACCCTCGGCACCTTGCTGCTGGTCTGGCTGCTCGTCCGCTTCGATGTCTTCAAGCGGGTCGGAGCCGGGCTCGACAAGCGCGCCGAGCGGATTTCCTCGGAGCTGGAAGAAGCCCGCCGGCTTCGCGCGGAAGCCGAAGCGCTGCTGCTCGAATACGAGCGCAAGCGCGAGCGCGCCGAAAGCGAAGCCGCCGAGATCGTCAATGCCGCCCGCGAGGAAGCCGAGCGCATCTCCAAGGATGCCGAGGCACGCCTGACCGACTTCATCGCCCGCCGCACCGCCTCCGCCGAAGCGAAGATCGCCCAGGCCGAGGAGCAGGCCATGATCGAAGTGCGTGATGCCGCCATCGCCGCTGCGGTCAAGGCTTCCGAGACGGTTCTGCGCGGCTCCGTCCAGGGCCCGCTCGGCGAAGACCTGATCAAGCAGGGTCTCCAGGACACGCGTCGCACCCTGAGCTGAAACGGGCTGCACGAGCGTTCAACGATAAAGGCCGCGCCGGTATCCGGGGCGGCCTTTTCGCATTTCTCGGCGTGACAGATCTTGCGGTGTCAGGTCTCGGCGTGACAGGGCTTACAGATCGCGCCAGGTCTGCACCAGATGCAGGGCGTTCGCCGCCACCTCGTCGGCGCTCATGCCGGGCTTGTAGAGATTGGTGCCGAAGCCGAACCCGTCTGCCCCCTTCGCATGGAAGGCCGGCATGCTCTGCGCATCGATGCCCCCGACGGGGATCAGCTTCGTGCCCGTCGGCAGCACCGCGCGGATATCCTTGAGATAATCCGGCCCCATCCGGGAAGCGGGAAAGACCTTGAGCGCGCGCGCCCCGTTCGCGGCGGCGCTGAGCGCCTCGCTCGGGGTCAGGCAACCGATCAGGGGCACGAGTCCGGCCGAGACACCCGCGCGGATCACGTCGGGATCGGTATTGGGCGTCACCATCAGCCGCGCACCGGTCTGGGCGAGACGGCGCACCTGCGCCACGTCGAGCACCGTGCCGGCGCCGGTCAGCACGTCCGGCGGGCAATGAGCGGTCAGCGCCGTGATGCTGTCGAAGGCGCGCGGCGAGTTCAGCGGCACCTCGATCAGCCGGAAGCCCGCCGCCATCAGCCCGTCCGCGACCGGGATGATCTCCTCCGGCGTGATCCCGCGCAGGACCGCGACGAGGGGCATGTCACGCATGGCGAGGTCGAACTTGTCCATCAGAAGGGCTCCCGAATCGGTGCTTTAGGTCATCGCTTGGCGCATCATTCTAGCGCCGACATAGCCCGATGGCAGCAGGCATGCGCGCAGACGGACATGCCGCCTCGTGCGCCCGTGACGATGCGCTTTCCGCCCCGCTCTCAGCGGCGGGTGCCGGCCACGGCGGTGGGGGAGGCGGCGACACCGCCCAGCGACACCCAGCGCGTGTCGTCGCGGCCTTCGCGCTTGATATAGACATAAGGCGTCTCGTCCCAGGGCAGGACGGCGTCAGTGACGTTGTCGAGGATGAAGGCGCCGCGATCCGTCTTGATCTCGAGCACGGCGTGACCCTCGTTGCGGGTATCGAGAACGACTGTCATGCGCATGGCGCGACGGGGCAGGCCCGCTTCGGCCAGGCGATGGCGCTTGAGCAGCTGGTAATCCTCGCAATCGCCATAGCCGGTCTTGGGGAAGTCCCAGCTATCGGCGACGCCCCATTGCTCCATGTCGGTCATCGGCGTGATCTCGGCATTGACCGTGCGGTTGACGTGGACGATCAGCTCCCAGATCTGCGGTGTCAACGTGATGTGGCGTGCCTCGCGCGGGTCGACGGCGCATTCGATCGGATGCCGCTCGCAGAAGGCGCCCCAGGCCGGAATCGGACGCGCGCCGCCGACCGCGTCGAGCGGCGTGACCCTGTCGGGCAGGGCGGCATATTGCTGCGCCGATGCCGGCATCGCGGTGAGGGCCAGAGCCGCCAGCACCATGGTGACGATCGCGCATGCGATCGCGGCTGCGCGTTCCCGCGCGCGCGACGACCTCCTCGCGACATCCCGTCCCTGATTGCCCCTCATGCCCCCGGCTCCCGCATCTGCCAGACATTTTAATAAAATTTTAACCAAAGCTGACAGGCGCTGCGGAAGCGTTCAAGCACTAAGCAGAATCACGGTTAACGTCTCGCCGGGACGTTGCGTCGATGTCACGGTGAGGCACTGCACCTGCCGAAACGGATCGGGGCCAGCTGACTGGCAGCTGGCCCCGTATGCGAGCCCGGTCTGGGGACGGGAGGTGGGGACGTGACCGGGGTTCGCAACCCTTCGCGCCGTGCGGCGCGTATCTCTCGGATCGCCTCAGCGCGCCGCAGTGGCGGTCGGCGCCACAGTATGGCCCAGCGACGTCCAGGCGGTGGCGTGCTGGCTCTCGCGGGACACGTAGACATAGGGGGTCTCGTGCCAGGACACGACTTCGTCGGTGACGTTGTCGAGGATGAAATCGCCGCGATCGGTGCGGATCATCAGGACGGCATGGCCCTCGCCCTGCTCGTCGATGACGACCGTCATGCGCATGGCGCGGCGCGGCAGGCCGGCATCGGCGAGGCGCTGGCGCTTGAGAAGCTGGAAGTCCTCGCAATCGCCGTAGCCCGAATAGGGAAAGGTCCAGTAATCCGCCACGCCGTAGAGCTCCATGTCGGTACGCGGCGTGATCTCGTCGTTGACGGTGCGGTTGATCTCGTTGATCAGCGCCCAGTTGTCGCGATCGAGCGTTATGATCGCGGGCTCCGAGGCGTCCACGACGCATTCTTGCGGGTAGCGCTGGCAGAAATCGACCCAGCCGGCGATGGGCCGGGCGCTGCCGCGCTCGATGGTCACGCCCGCATTCTGGACGCCGGATGCCTGCATCGTCTGCCCGGCCTCGGCCAGGTTCGGCAAGGCGAGAAAGCTCCCGATAGCCAAAGCGAAGATGGCCGCACGTTTCGACATCGTCAAAAGCATGATCGTCTCCCTGTCCACGGGAAGACGATGCCGCATCGGTTTTGTTTGCCGCTGAAGCCGATAGTTCAAATTTTATCGAATCGGGGGATCGGGCAAGGCTCTCTGTTTGCAAGGAAAATCACGAGTCATCGGAAAGCTTCGATTCTCGATGATCGCGGTAAGGGCTGCTTAAGCACCTGCGACCCGGTGACCGGACGCGACGGGAGGATTTGACATTTCGCGCCGGATTGGAGAGATGACCCGGCGCCCCGTGGCATTCGGTTTCCGGATCGCGGGGAACCGGTCGAGGTCCCCCAATGACGATGCCCTCATGACGATGTCCCGCGAAAGCAGCGCTTTCTCCCGCGACGTGATCGATGCCCCCTCGGCTGCGCAGCCGGAACGGGGCCGCGGACTGGCCGGCCGGCTGATGCTGTTCGTCGAGGGCGGCCATGCGCGCGCCTGCGCCGTGCTCGTCCTGATCGCCCTGGTCTGCTTCCTCCCGGGCGTCGCCGGTCTCCAGCCGATGGATCGCGACGAGCCGCGTTACACGCAGGCGACGAAGCAGATGCTGGAGACGGGCGATTTCATCGATATCCGCTTCCAGGACGAGGCACGCCACAAGAAACCCGTGGGCATCTACTGGATGCAGGCGGCGAGCGTGACCATCGCGGAAACGCTCGGCGTGCCGGAAGCGCGCACCACTGTCGCGATCTACCGCATACCCTCGGTGCTCGGTGCCATCGGCGCCGTTCTCGCGACTTACTGGGCCGGGCTCGCCCTCGCGCGACGGCGCGAAGCCTTCCTCGCCGGGGCCTTCATGGCCGCGAGCCTGATCCTGATGGTGGAGGCGCGTCTGGCCAAGACCGATGCGATGCTGCTCGCCTGCATCGTCGTCGCCATGGGTGCGCTGGCGCGGGCCTATCTGATCAAGGGCGCGGCCATCCTGCCTTGGGCGCATGTGCTGCTTTTCTGGGGGGCGACCGGGCTCGGTATCCTGATCAAGGGGCCGGTGATCCTGCTCTTCGTGGGCCTCGCCGCGATCACGCTGACGATCCGCGAGCGCTCCCTCGACTGGTTGCGTGCCCTGCGCCCGGGTATCGGCATCCTGATCGCGCTCGCCATCGCCGGGCCCTGGTTCATCGCCATCGCCTGGCTCGCGGGCGCCGATTTCTTCGCCGCCTCGGCGGGGGAGGATATGCTGGGCAAGCTGGGCACCGCGCAGATCTATCACTGGGCGCCGCCGGGGACCTATCTCGCGCTGTTCTTCGTCACCTTCTGGCCCGCCGCCATTCTCGCCTCGATCGCGGTGCCCTTCGCCTGGGCGAACCGGCGGGTGGATGTCGTGGCCTTCCTGCTCGCCTGGATCGTGCCGGGCTGGATCGTCTTCGAGATCGTGCCGACGAAGCTGCCGCATTACGTCATGCCGGTCTATCCGGCGATCGCGATCCTCACGGCCATGGCGATCAGCCACGGCTTCGTCGGCCCGCATCGTCCGTTGGCGCGGCCCGTCGGGATATTCCTCGCCTTCGTGCCGCTCGTGCTCGTCTTCGCCTTGCCCATCGCCGGAATTCAGCTGGGTGACGGGATGCTGCTGTTCGGGATGCCGCTCGTCGTCGTCTCGGCGCTGATCGGGCTCTATGCCTGGTGGCTCTTCGTGAAGGGGCGGGTGGTGCCCGCCGCGCTGACGGCGGTCGCCTCGGCCATGGTGCTCTCGATCGGCGTCTTCCAGTTCGTGCAGCCGCTCCTGCGCTCGCTGCAGGTCTCGCCTGATCTCGCCGCCGTCTCGCGCAGCCTCGATTGCCCCGATCCCGCCTTCGGGACATTGGGGTATCGCGAGCCGAGCCTCGTTTTTCTCGTGGGGACGGATCTGGTCATGCTCGATTCCGGCCCTGACGCCGTCTCCTTCCTCGAAGGTGGGGATTGCCGGATGGTCTTCGTCGAATCCCGCCAGCAGGAGCCGTTCATCGCGGCTCTGCGCGAGAGCGACGTCACGCCGGCCCTGCTCACCCGGGTCGAGGGCTTCAACATCAATGGCGGGCGCCCCCTCGATATCGGCGTCTACAAGGTCACCCCATGACGCTCGCGGAACAATCCGGCCCTCTTCTGAGCGTCATCGTCCCCGTGAAGAACGAGGCGGAGAACCTGTTGCCGCTGATCGCGGAGATCGAGGCGGCCTGTGGCGAGATCGAGGAGTTCGAGATCGTCTATGTCGATGACGGCTCGACCGACGAGACGCCGCGCATCCTGCGCGAGGCGATGGCGGAGCGGCGTCATCTGAAGGTGTTTCGCCATGCGCAGAGCTGCGGCCAGAGCGCTGCCGTGCGCACCGGGGTGATGGGCGCTGCCGGGCGCTATTGCTGCACCATCGACGGGGACGGCCAGAACGATCCCGCCTTCATTCCCAAGCTCCTCGCCGCGCTCGAAGCGGGCGGGCCGGGTGTCGGCCTCGCGGCGGGCCAGCGGCTGGGACGCAAGGGATTGCGCAAGCGGATGCAATCGCGGCTCGCAAATGCGGTGCGCGGCGCGATCCTGCGCGACGGCACCCGCGACAGCGGCTGCGGGCTGAAATGTTTCGCCCGCGCGACCTATCTGCGCCTGCCCTATTTCGACGCGCTCCACCGCTTCATGCCCGCGCTGATCCGGCGCGAGGGGCTCGACATCGTGCATGTCGACGTACAGGACCGGCCGCGCTTCGCCGGTGTCTCGAATTACGGCCTGTTCGACCGCCTCTGGGTCGGCCTGCTTGATCTCGCGGGCGTGTGGTGGTTGATCCGGCGCAGGCGGCGCGTGCCGCAGGTGGAAGAGGTGACCCGTTCATGATCGCCAACCTGATCGATGATATCGGCGCGGGGCTGCACACGATCTTCATCGCCAATTTCGACATGGTCGTCCTGATCGGCCTGTTCGGGCAGCTGATGTTCACCGCACGCTTTCTCGTGCAATGGATCGCGAGCGAGCGGGCCGGGCGCAGCGTCATTCCGATCTCCTTCTGGTTCTTCTCGCTGGGCGGCGGCTTCATCCTCCTCGGCTACGCGATATACCGGCAGGATCCGGTCTTCATTCTCGGCCAGTCGCTGGGCACCTTCATCTATATGCGCAATCTGATGCTGATCGCCCGCGAGCGGGCCGCGCGGGAGCGCGAAACCGGGTAGAGCGGCATTCGACCTGACGGCGTCAGGCCGGGGCTCTGATTTATTGCGTGACGCATCATTCCGTCAGCCGCTACCCACCTGACGGAATGATGCGCCAAGGAGCGCGCGATGAGCGAGAAGACGATGCGACGCGAGACGGGCCAGCCCTATCACCGCCCGGATTTCGCCGATGATCTCGATGCCACCCTGCGCCATGCCTGGGCCTGCCTCGCGCGCGGCGTGAAGGATCGCCGCTCGCCCTTCCACACACCCTCCATCGCCACGCTCGGCCTCGACGGGCGCCCGCGCATGCGCACCGTGGTGCTGCGCGCCGTCGAAGCCGGAGCGCGGACATTGCGCTTCCATACCGACCGGCGCGGCCTCAAGAGCGAGGAGATCCGCAACGATCCGCGCGTCGCCGTGCATGTCTATGACCCACGCGGCAAGTTCCAGCTGCGCGGGGAGGGGATCGCGCATCTGCACGAGACGGATGCGCTCGCCCGGACGGCATGGGAGGGCTCGCGCATGATGAGCCGGGCCTGCTACGCCACGCAGCCGGCGCCCGGTACCGCGATCGACGCGCCCGGCGCCTTCGCCCTGCCGACGGACGAGGCTGCGATCGCGACGGGGGAAGACCATTTCTCCGCCGTCGTGATCACGCTCGAATCGATCGAGACGCTCTATCTCGACCATGGTGGCCACCGGCGCGCGCGTTTCGATCTCGATCCCGCCGATCCGCAGGGGCGCTGGCTGGTGCCGTGAGAACGTCCGGGCCGGGAAATCGACGCATGACGGGTTGCCGCAGCCGCGCTTGATCATTGTCAAAGCGGTGGCGCGCGCTTTGGCCTACAGCTCGGGGGAACACCTCAAACCCGCCCCCGGGGACGCAATGTCCGACGCAGCCGCCACCAAACCGCCCGAACTCAAGCCCGAAGACGAGCACGAGGTCTATATCGACGGCCCGCTCTTCGAGGCGCGCAAGCAGCTCTTCACGCAAAGTGTCTGGGGGCAGTTTCGCAAGATCAAGTGGGCGATCCTCGTCGCCACGCTCGGCGTCTACTACTTCCTGCCCTTCGTGCGCTGGGATCGCGGGCCGAATGCGCCGGATCAGGCGGTGCTGATCGATCTGCCCGCGCGGCGGTTCTATTTCTTCTTCATCGAGATCTGGCCGCAGGAAGTCTATTACCTCACCGGCCTGCTGATTCTCGCCTCGCTGCTGCTCTTCCTGATGAATGCCGTGGCGGGGCGTATCTGGTGCGGTTATCTCTGCCCGCAGACGGTCTGGACCGATCTGTTCATGGCGGTGGAGCGGCGGATCGAGGGGGATCGGCGCGAGCGGCTGCGGCTCTATAACGGACCGTGGAACGCGGAGCGCATCTCGAAATTCGCGTCCAAACACTTCGTCTGGCTGATGATCGCCTGGTGGACCGGCGGGGCCTGGGTGCTCTATTTCGCCGATGCGCCCACACTCGTCTACAATCTGGCGACGTTCCAGGCGCCGTTCGTCGCCTATGTCTGGATCGGCATCCTGACCTTCACGACCTACACGCTGGCCGGCTGGATGCGCGAGCAGGTCTGTGTATACATGTGTCCCTGGCCGCGTATCCAGGCGGCGCTGACGGACGAACATGCCTACAACGTCACCTATCTCGCCGATCGCGGCGAGCCGCGCGGCTCGGTCAAGAAGAACCGTGCCTTGCGCGAGGCGGACCAGCCGGCGGGCGACTGCATCGATTGCGGCCAGTGCGTCGCCGTCTGCCCCACGGGTGTCGATATCCGCGACGGCTCGCAGCTCGGCTGCATCCAGTGCGGCCTTTGCATCGATGCCTGCAACAACGTCATGCAGAAGGTCGGCTTCGCGCCCGATCTGATCACCTACGACAGCGAATACAATCTCGAGCGCCGCCTCGCGGGCAAGCCGCAGGAGCGCTCGAAGATCGTGCGCGCGCGGACCATCGTCTACATGGCCCTGATCGCGCTGATCGCCGGGATCATGCTCGTCACCTTCGTCGGGCGCGGTTCGCTCGACGTCTCGGCCCAGCATGACCGCAACCCGCTCTACGTGCAGCTCTCGGACGGCTCGATCCGCAACGCCTACACGATCCGGCTCTTCAACAAGGCGCTGGAAGAGCGGGTGTTCACCCTCGCCGTGACCGGATTGCCCGGCGCCGATATCGGCGCACTCGGTGCCGCCGAGGTCGCGCCGGGCGTGATAGAGATGCCCGTCGGCCCTGCCCAGACCCGTGAGTTGCGCGTTCTCGTCACGCTGCCTGCCGGCACGAGCGGGCCAGAATCGACGCCGATCACCTTCCTGCTCACCGATCCGCAGAGCGGTGAGACCGCCACCACCGGCGACCACTTCATCCGACCCGCCAACTGACGCCCGCAAGGGTCAAAGAGGGAATTTCGACGATGTCCTCCCCCGATCGATATCAAAACGACTACGTTCCCGGCGGCAAGCCGCTCACCGGTCGTAAAGTGTTCGCAATCATCGCCGCCTTCTTCGGCGTGATCATGTTCGTCAATCTCGGCCTGCTCCTGCCCAATGCGGTGGGCACGTTCCGCGGCCTCGAGACCGACAGTTCCTATCGTACGAGCCAGCAATTCAACACCACGCTCGCGAGCGCGGCGGAGCAGCAGGCGCGCGGCTGGAACATCGAGGCCTATGTCGAGCGCAATCCCGACGGCAGCGCCTATGCCGAGATCACCACGCGCGATCGCGACGGCAACATGCTGCCCGACATGGACGGCGAGATCATCCTCGCGCGTCCCGCCGACAGCAATCTCGATCGCCCGGCCACGCTGGAGCGGCTCAGCTACGGCGTGTACGAGGCCCGCTTCGAGGATGTCCCGGCCGGTCAGTGGGATCTCGTCCTGACCTTCCACGAGGAGGGCGAGCAGGTTTTCCATTCGCGCAACCGCGTCATGCTGCGTTGAGATCATGGGCGAGCGGATCGATTATTCGGCTTTCGTGACGCGCGACGGTGATGGCCGCGCGCAGCTCGATCTTGCGATCGACGGTATTACCTGTGCCGCCTGTATCCGCGAGATCGAACAGGGCGTCGCGGGGCCGGATATCGCGCAGGCGCGGCTCAACTACACCAACAAACGCCTGCATCTCGTCTTCGACGAGGCGGGGGATGGCGATGCGGAAAGCGAGCCGGCAGCCGCCGTCGATCGTCCCCCAGTCGATCGCTCTCCAGTCGATCCCGGGCCGGCGGTCGCCCGGCTGCAGAAGCTCGGCTACAAGGCCTATCCCTTCACGCGCAGCCGCGAGGAGGAGATCGAGGCGGCGCAGACTTCCGATCTCCTGAAGCGACTCGGCGTGGCGGCCTTCGCCACCATGAACATCATGCTGCTCTCGGTTTCGGTCTGGTCGGGCAACGTCGCCGATATCGATACCGAAACGCGTGATCTCTTCCACTGGATTTCGGCACTGATCGCGATCCCGACCGTCGCCTATTCCGGCCAGCCTTTCTTTCGCGCGGCGATGCGCTCGCTGAAGGCGCGTTCGCTGGGCATGGACGTGCCGATCTCGCTCGGCGTGCTGCTCGCGGTGGGGATCTCGATCTTCGAGACCATGCATTCGGCCAAACACGCCTATTTCGACGCCGCGACGATGCTCCTCACCTTCCTGCTCGCCGGGCGGGTGCTCGATCAGATCATGCGCAAGAAGACCCGCGCCGTGGCCGGCAATCTGCTCGCCCTGCGTGGCGAGACGGCGCGGCGGATCGATGCCGATGGCGGGGTGACCGAAATCCCCATTCTCGCCGTCAAGACCGGCGATCTCCTCCAGGTCAGGCCGGGAGACCGGGTGCCCGTCGACGCGGTGATCGTCTCAGGCCTGTCGGATGTGGATGCGAGCCTCGTGACCGGGGAGACGGCGCGCGAGCCGGCGGGCGAAGGCGTGCAGCTGCATTCCGGCACGCTCAATCTCACCGGCGCGCTCACTTTGCGCGCGGTCTCGGCGGCCGAGAATTCCCTCGTGGCGGAGGTCAACAAGCTGCTCGACGAGGCGCTGACGGCGAAGTCCCGCTACGTGCAGATCGCCGATCGCGCCGCGCAGCTCTATTCGCCCGTGGTGCACGCCACCGCCGCGCTGACGCTGATCGGCTGGATCCTGCTCGGGGCCGATCCGCATTTCGCGGTGATCACGGCGGTGGCCGTCCTGATCATCACCTGCCCCTGCGCGCTGGGCCTCGCCGTGCCGGCGGTTCAGGTCGTCGTCTCGGGGGCTTTGTTCCGCTCCGGCGTGCTGCTCACCGCCGGTGACGGTGTCGAGCGGATCGCCGCCTGCGACACGGTCGTTTTCGATAAAACCGGCACGCTGACCACGCCGGAAGCGCGGCTCGTCAATCGCGGCGCGGTCGATGATGCGATGGTCGCGCTCGCGGGCAGGCTCGGCCAGAGCTCGAACCACCCGCTCGCCCGGGCGCTCGCCCGAGACGGCGCGACGGGAGCGCCCTTCGAGGATGTCGTCGAGGAGCCCGGACGCGGCGTGCGCGCCATGGTGGACGGGGTCGAGGCGCGGCTCGGCAGCCCCGATTTCTGCGATGCCCATGATGCCGTGGCGGATGCGTTGCGCGACGAGCCGGATGCGACGCCGATCGTCCTGCGCCATGGTTCGCGCGTCGCGGTCCTGCTGCTGCGTCAGGTGCTGCGCGCCGATGCGCGCGAGGTCGTCGCCGATCTGAAGCGGCGCGGGCTCTCGGTGATGATCGTCTCCGGCGATCGCGAGGGGCCGGTGCGCCGCGCCGCGCAGGCGCTCGGCATTGCCGACTGGCATGCCGGCTGCAGGCCCGGCGACAAGACGGCGATCCTCGAGCGTCTCGCGGGCGAGGGGCGCCGCGTGCTGATGGTCGGGGACGGGCTCAACGACGCCCCGGCGCTCGCCGCAGCCCATGCCTCGATCTCCCCGATCACCGCCTCCCATCTCGCCCAGAACTGCGCCGACGCGCTCGCCCTCGGCGATCGCCTCCAGCCCGTCGCCGAGGCCGTCGCCCTGTCGCGCAAGGCGCTGATGATCATGCGCGAGAATCTGTGGCTTTCGACGATCTACAATCTGATCGCCGTACCCATCGCGGTGCTCGGCTACGTCACGCCGCTGATCGCGGCGGTGGCGATGTCGGGTTCCTCGGTGATCGTCACCCTCAACGCCATGCGGGCGCGTCGCGCGGGGCTGGAACCGGAGCGCCGGAGCGTGCATGCTCGTCCCGTGCGCGCGCCTGCGCTCGCGCCGGCAACGGCGAAGGAGGCTGCATCATGAACGTCCTCGTCTATCTCCTGCCGATCGCGCTCAGCCTCGGCCTGATGGGGTTGATCGCCTTTCTCTGGTCGCTGCGCTCGGGGCAGTACGAGGATCTCGAAGGTGCTGCACTGCGCATCCTCGACGATGACGATCTGCGCGACGAGGGCGCCGACAAGCGCCGCAAGAAGCCGCGCCGGGACGACGGGTGACGCGCTACAAGCCGTAACTGCGCACCAGCGAGCCCGCAACGAGGTTCCAGCCGTCCACCAGCACGAAGAAGATCAGCTTGAACGGCAAAGAGACCGTGATCGGCGGCAGCATCATCATGCCCACCGACATCAGGATCGAGGCGACCACCAGATCGATGATGATGAAGGGCACGAAGAGCAGGAAGCCGATCTCGAAGGCGCGGCGCAGCTCCGAGATCATGAAGGCGGGGACCAGCACGTGCAGCTGCACGTCCTCGGGGCCCTCGAGATCGGTCTGGCCGGACATGTCGATGAAGAGTTCGAGATCGCGCTCGCGCACATGGGCGAGCATGAATGTGCGAAACGGCGCGATGCCGCGCTCGAAAGCTTCTTCCTGGGTGATCTCACCGGCGACGAGCGGCGCCACGCCCTGCTCATAGGCCTCCTGCAGCGTCGGCGCCATGATGAAGGCGGTGAGGAACAGTGCGAGCCCGATGATCACGCCGTTGGGCGGGGCGGTCTGGGTGCCGAGTGCGGAGCGCAGGAGCGAGAGCACCACCACGATCCGGGTGAAGGAGGTGATCATCACCAGGATCGAGGGCGCGAGCGCGAGCACCGTGAGCAGCGCGATCAGCTGGAGTGCGCGCTCGGTGACGCCGCCTTCCTCGCCGAAATCGAGGGTCAGCGTCTGGGCGAGGCTGGGGAAGGCGAGGAGAAAGGCACCTGTGCCGATGAGGCAGGCGACCGGGAGACGCAGGGCTTCGAGCCGCGCGCGCGCCCGCTCCCGGCGATCACGCCGCAGAGCCTGCGCGCAATCCGTGCCCCCCTGATCCGCGCCCCCGTGAATTGCCTGCACCGCTGATTCGCTCCGCGTCGTCCCGTTACGGGACGGTGCGATGCGGATGACGGCAGTGCAAGCGCGGCAAGGGGGCGCAAGCGCGCTATCAAGAGCTTTTCGGATCCTTGTCGGTGCTACGACCGAGCAGCCGGGCGAATTCCGCCTCGATCTCGTCCACCGAGAACGGATCGACCGCGCTCGCTGGCTTGTCGTCCCGACGCTCCTCTTCCGCTGCCGGCTCCGAGGGCTGCGCGTCGGCGGCGCTTTCGTTAGTGGAGACGGCGCTTTCGGAATCGGCACCGTGCCGCTCATCCATAGCAGCGGGTTCCGGCTCCGCCGTCATCGCGGGAGCCGCATCCGCCTCGTCGCGCGTCTCGGATGCGGTGAATGCGTCACCCGCCGCATGCTCGTCGGCGAATTTCGGCTCGTCATCCGCATCTTCCGCAGGCGTATCAGCGGGCGATGCGCTCGTATCCCGGGTGTCGGTCGGGGGTGTGTCGGTCGGGGGCGGCTCGACCGATGCCTCTGCTTCATTTGCTTCCTCGGCGAGCGCCTCCTCGGCCATGATGACCTGCGCCTGCGCGAAAGCCGGGGAGGGCGGGGCGGTCTCCGTGTCGGCGATCGCGAGCGGCGGCGTCTCCGTATCGGTCTGGGCCTCCGGCGCGGGCGAGACCGGCGGCTGCGGAACCTCCTCGATCGCCGTGGCGAAACGGGCCGGCCCGGCGGAAGGCGGCGGCGTCATGCCTGGCGCCGGCGCATGCGGTACACTGGCCGCCGGAATATCCGCGTCCGGCGCATCCTCTGCCGGCGTCGCCTCCGGGGCGGTGGTGTCAGCCGGCGTATCGACGGGCTTGAACCGGGTCGGGATCGTCTTGGCGAACGCCTCCTCGAAGGAGAAGCCGCCATCGGGTGCCGCTTGCGGCGCATCTTCGACGGGCGGGGCCGTGCGCGCAGGGAAGGCCGGCGGCTCAGGCGTCGTCACGGAAGGCGCGGGCGTGTCCGGTTGCGATACCGGCTCTGCCGATGCGCCGAATGAGGGCTCGCGACGCGGGCCGCCGGCATCGCTGACCGGGCCGGAAGCGGGACGCTTGAAGGCGGCTTCGAGCTCGCGCGCCATGTCGGAAAGAAGCGCATCGTCGCGACCGGCCGTAACGGCGGGTTTGGTCTCGGGCAAGGGCGAAGGAATGGGTGCGGAAACGGGGGCAGAATCGGGCTCGTGCGCCGGTTCGGGCGTGATCGCGGGTTCGACGCGCGTCGACGGCTGCGACGCGGGCGCTCCACCTGCTGCCGCCATTCCCGCTGCCGCAATCCCGGCTCCTGCAACACCTGCGGCGGCGATACCGGTACCCGACGACATGCCCGACGACCCGCGCGGCGGCGCGCCGGTATCGTCGGTCGGCGCGTCGGCCAGCGAGGGGGGCGTGCGGCGCGGGGGATAGGGCGGCGGGTTGTCGGGCGCGACCGGAGTGGTGCGCGGACGCGGCGGAAATTGCGGTGCGGGCTTCTCGGCGCCCTGCGGCTCGCTCGCGCGTCCGAAGCCGAACAGACCACGCTTCGGCTCGGGCTTGGATTCCGCAGGTGCGACAGGCTCGGGGGCGGGAGCAGGTGCGGGGGCAGGTGCTTGCGGCGCCGGTTCCGGCTGCATTGCGGGAGCGGCGGCTTGCGGTGCGGGCGGTTGCGACGGCGCAGCGGCGGGCTGTGCCATTGCCGCGGCGGCGACCGGTGCCGCGGCCATCGGTGCCGCGGCTGCTTGCGGGGGCATCCCTTGAGACGCAGCGCCTTGCGGTGCCATACCCTGCTGCGGAACACCTTGTTGCGGGATTCCTTGCTGCGGAAGTCCCGGCGGGTAGCCCGGCTGGGCGGGGATCGCCTGTTCGGGCATGCGCTCGAAGGGCACTTCCGCCACCGGCGGCGCGACGGCCCTGCCATGGGCCGCGCGCACGATGTTGCTCTCGATCACGCAATCGTTCGGCCCGCCCAGCATGACCAGGTGCTCGACATTGTCCCGGCGCAAAAGCACGAGCTGGCGCTGGCGGTCGAGATCATAGACGTCGACGATGCCGAGCCGCGGCTGGCGCCCGCGTCCACGCTCGTTCCCCATGGCGAAACGCTTGCCGCCGATCCGCTTGAGGACGACGGCGAAGAGGGCCAGCAGGATCGCGACGATCGCGAAGGCGATGACGTACTGGACGACGGGAGATACTTCGAAACCGAGCATAGATGGACGCACGCTCTTCTTTGCGCACGGCAGGTAAAAAGCCGTGCAGGTCGATAGGGCTACACGCGTTATCGCCTTCAATGCATTTGCGCGCAAGCATTCTGTGGATTTCAACGGGGGAAAAGCGGCAATTGCGTGTCATCCTTAACTCCCCGTTAACCATACACACGGCAATTTTTGCCGGGTGTCGTCGGATGGCGTGCACGCGATTCGAGTAACGGAGATGTCCGGTGTCCGTCGCAGGTCTGCCGCTGATCGAGAAGCTCAAGACGCGCATGCATTGGCATCAGGCGCGCCAGAAGGTGATCGCGGAAAACGTCGCCAATGCCGATACGCCGGGCTTCAAGCCGCGTGACGTGGCCGAACCGCAGCTCGATGCGCGCGGGCGCCCCGTCGGCGGCAATGTTCAGGTCGCGCGCACGTCGCCGGGGCATATCGCCCTGGATCAGGCGCGACCGGGGCTCACCGAACGCAACGCGGCGCGCTTCGAGGTGCGCCCGAGCGGCAATGCCGTGAATCTCGAGGAGGAGATGCTGAAATCCGCGCAGAACCAGTCGGATTTCCAGCTCGCCGCCTCTCTCTACGAAAAGAGCCTCTCGATGCTGCGCATCGCGACAGGCAGACGCTGATTTTACTCGAGGTGATCGCCCATGGACTTCATGAAGACCATTTCCGTCGCCGCATCCGGCCTGAAGGCCCAATCGGGCCGCATGCGCGTGATCGCGGAAAACCTCGCCAACGCGGACTCCACCGCCAACACCCCCGGCGGTGATCCCTATCGCCGGCGGGTGCCCACCTTCGCCAACCGGTTCGATCGCGAATTGCAGGCGCATACGGTGCAGCTCGGGCGCATCCGCGAGGACCAGAGCGCCTTCCGCACCCGCTTCGACCCGTCCCACCCCGCCGCCGACGAGAACGGCGAGGTGAAGCTTCCCAACGTCAATTCGTTGATCGAGCAGATGGACATGCGCGAGGCGCAGCGCAGCTACGAGGCCAATCTCAACCTCGTCACCGCCACCCGCCGCATGATCTCGCGCACCATCGACATCCTGCGCGCCTGAGGGCGCAGCGAAACGGAGTAGATGCCCATGGCCACCAACGCTTTCGCCGCCGGCGCCTATGCCGCCGTCCAGAATATCGGCCAGTCGAGCGCCGCCGGCGCCGCCGGGCGGGCCAGCCAGGCGGGCGAGTTGCCCGACTTTTCGGCCATGGTCGGTTCCGCCCTCGGCTCCGTGCGCGCGAGCGGACAGGCAGCCGAGGCGCAGGCGGCCGCCGTCGCTGCGGGCAAGGCGGATGTCGTCGACGTCGTCACCGCCGTGGCCGAGAGCGAGGCCGCGATCGAAACGCTCGTCGCCGTCCGCGACCGGGTAATCCAGGCCTACGAGGAAATCATGCGCATGCCGGTCTGACGGCGAAGGCGCATCCATGAAAAGCATCGGAACAATTCCATGACGGGCTCGCTCATCCTCGACATCGCGCGTGACGGCATCTTCACCTTCCTTCGCATGGGCGCGCCGGTCATGCTGGTGGCGCTCGGCGTCGGCCTCGCCATCTCCCTGATCCAGGCGCTGACCCAGGTGCAGGAGCAGACGCTGATCTTCGTGCCCAAGATCATCGCGGTCTTCGCCTCGCTCCTGATCTTCCTGCCCTTCATGAGCGATGCGCTCGGCGGCTACATGCAACGCATCGCCGAGACGATCGCGACCGGGGGCTGAGCCGGAAAGCGGCGACGAATTCGATGGTGAGAGCAGGCACGAATCAGGGGCGCGGCGCACGGAATATGGTTAACGTCATCGCCCATGGACCTGCTGATTCCCCAGATCGCAGTGGCCTTCCTGCTCACTTTCGCGCGGGTCGGAACGCTGGTGATGCTCCTGCCCGCGATCGGCGAGCAGGCGCTGGGGGCGCGCGCGCGGCTGAGCTTCGCCCTGCTCCTCACGCTGGTGATGTTTCCCGCCACGCAAGCCGTGCTGCCGATCGGGCAGGGCGGGCCGCAACTGATCACGCTTCTGATCAGCGAGATCTTCGTCGGGCTGATGCTCGGCATGGCGACGCGGCTGATCATCGGTGCGTTGCAGACGGCGGGGACCATTATCGCGCAGCAGACCGGGCTCGGCTTCGCCATGACGGTCGATCCGGCGATGGGCGGCCAGCAGGCGGCGGTGGGCAACTTTCTCTCGCTGCTCGGCATCACGCTGATCTTCTCGACGGATCTGCATCATCTGGCGATCGCCGCGATCCGCAATTCCTACGATCTCCTGCCGCCCGGCGGATTGCCGGCTGCGGGGGATGCCGCCGCGCTCGGCGTGCAGGCGGCGGCGCGTGGGTTTCGCCTCGCGATCCAGATATCGGCGCCGTTTCTCGTCTTCGGGATCCTGTTCAATCTCGGGCTCGGCGTGCTCGCGCGCCTGATGCCGCAGATGCCGGTCTTCTTCCTCGCCCTGCCGGCGACGATCCTGATCGGCATGATCATCCTCTTCACCGCCGTCGGCGTGATGATGGGCGTGTTTCTCCAGGAAATCGGCGAATTTCTCGCCGAGATCGCAGGGCTGTGAGGCATCGCGATGTCTGAACAGTCGGAGAAGGACGATCGTACGGAAGAGCCGACCCAGCGAAAACTGGACGAGGCCTTCCGAAAGGGTGACGTTCCCAAGAGCCAGGAGCTCAATACGCTCTTCGTGCTGGCCGGGCTCGCCCTGTGCATCGCCATCCTCGCACGCCCCATGGGTACGGGTTTCATGCAAGAGATGCGCGGCTTCCTGATGAACGCGCATCAGGTGCCTTCCGACGGTGCGGGCTTCTATCTGGTCGCGCGCAACGCGCTGATCGGCATGCTGACCGTGCTCGCGCTGCCCTTTCTCTTCATCATGTTCGCAGGGCTCGCCGGCGGCGCGATCCAGCACCGCCCGCTCTGGACCGTCGACCCCCTCCAGCCCAAGCTCGAGCGGATCTCGCCGATCAACGGCGCAAAGCGCCTGTTCGGCAAGGAGGCGCTGGTCAATTTCGCCAAGGGCCTGATGAAGATCCTCATCGTCGGCGCGCTCGCCGGGGTGATCCTGTGGAGTGAGCGGCACACGCTCGATCTGCTGATCCAGGTCGAGCCGCGGATCATCCCGCAGGCGGCGCAGAGCGGCGCGGTGAAGCTGATGCTCGGCATCCTCGTGCTGTTCTTCTTCGTCGCCGTCGCGGACCTGATGTATCAGCGCGTGCGCTGGTACAACAAGCAGCGCATGACCCGCAAGGAACTGCGCGACGAATACAAGCAGACCGAAGGTAACCCCGAGGTCAAGGCCAAGATGAAGCAGACGCGCATGGCGCGCGTGCGCGGACGCATGATGGCCTCGGTGCCCGACGCCACCGTGATCATCACCAACCCCACCCACTACGCCGTGGCGCTGAAATACGAGCAGGGCATGCAGGCTCCGGTCTGCGTCGCCAAGGGCGTCGATCACATCGCGCTGCGGATCCGGAAGGTCGCCGGTGAGAACGGTGTCCCGATCGTCGAGAATCCCCCCCTTGCGCGGGCTCTGCACGCGAGTATCGAGATCGAGGACGAAATCCCGGTGGAACACTACAAAGCCGTGGCGGAAGTGATCGGTTACGTCTTGCGGCTACGGCGTATTCGGGCATAAGTGACGTTCAGCACAGGCGGTTTCCCTCCCATGGCTCCACCGAGCGACAAAGCCCGCAGCACCATCGACAGGTCGGAGAAATCCGGCAACATATGGCTATTGGTGATGCTCGCCATCGCCCTGCCGGCGGCGTTTCTCGGCCTCAACCTGTTCAGCGGCGAACAGGCCCGCCTCGCCATCATGGGCATCCTCGCCCTGCTGGCCGTGGCCGGCGTCTTCTTCATCGCCGCCTATGCCATCGGGGCGCTGCAATTCTCCGGTGCGAGCGGACGCAACGATCTCACCAAGGCCATGGCCGACAGTTCCGCCGAGGGGCTCGTCGTGGCCGGTGAGAACGGCGGCGTCGTCTATGCCAACGAGGCCTATCTCGCCTTTGCCGGTGCGCGCGATCCGGGTGACGTGAAACCTGTCGAGCGGCTCTTCGTCGGTGCGCCGGAAGTGTCCGAGGCGATCTACCGGCTCTCGCAGGCGGCGCGCGAACACCGGGCGCTGGCCGAGGAGATCCGCCTCTCGCCGGGCCTTGCCGGGCGGACGGAATTCGGCTGGTACCGGGTACGCGTGCGCCCCCTTCCGCGTCCCGGCGGCGCCACCGCGACCTTGTGGAGCGTCGCCGACGTGACGCATGAACGCGAGCGTCACGAAAACGTCTTCCAGGAACTCCAGCACGCGATCGATTATCTCGACCACGCGCCGGCGGGCTTCTTCTCGGTCGAGACCGAAGGCTCCATCGCCTATATCAACGCCACGCTCGCCGCCTGGCTCGGCCACGATCTCGCGGAGGTCGGTTCCGGGGGGCTTCGCATCGAGGACGTCCTGCCCGCAAACGTCGTGGCGATCATGACGACGATCACCGGCGCCCCGGGCGAGGTGCGCACCGAGACCTTCGATCTCGACATGCGCCGCCGCGACGGCCAGGCCCTGCCGGTGCGCATCTATCACCGCGTCGCCTTTGGTCAGGACGGGGAGGTGGGAGCTTCGCGCTCCCTCGTGATCAACCGCTCCGCCGGCGAGGAGGGCAGCGCCGAAGGCCAGCGCGCGGCGGAAGTGCGTTTCGCGCGTTTCTTCAATAATACCCCTGTCGCCATCGCCACGCTCCAGCGCGGCGGGCGCATCCTGCGCACCAACGCCTCCTTCGCGCGCCTGTTCGGCCCCGCTCATCGCGGCGAGGATGACGGGCCCAACCTCTTCGACCAGGTCACCGAGGCCGACCGCGAAGCGCTCTCCGCCGCCCTGCACGACGCGGCCGAGGCGCGCTCCGGCGTCGCGCCGGTGGAAGTCTCGCTCGCTGGCGATGGCGGGCGTTCGGCGCGGATCTGGCTCAGCCCGGCGGAAGAAGGCGAGAACGAGGAGGGCGAGGCGGTCATCCTCTATGCCCTCGATACCAGCGAGCAGCGCCAGCTCGAGCGCCAATTCGCCCAGGCCCAGAAGATGCAGGCCGTGGGCCAGCTCGCCGGCGGCGTGGCGCATGATTTCAACAACGTCCTGCAGGCGATCATCGGCTATTCCGATCTGCTGCTCGCCAATCACCGCCAGACCGATCCCGCCTTCCAGGACATCATGCAGATCAAGCAGAACGCGAACCGGGCCGCGAGCCTGGTGCGCCAGCTGCTCGCCTTCTCGCGCCGCCAGACGCTGCGCCCGGAAGTGCTGCAGCTCGGCGACGTGATGTCGGATCTGTCGATGCTGCTCAAGCGCCTGCTCGGCGAGCGGGTCGAGCTCGACCTGCGCCACGGGCGCGATCTGTGGCCCATCAAGGCGGATGTGAACCAGTTCGAGCAGGTGGTGGTCAATCTCGCGGTCAATGCCCGCGACGCGATGCCCGATGGCGGCAAGCTCACCATCCGTACGGCGAATGTCGAGGCGCCGGAGGCCGAGGAACTCGCCCTGACCGGCATGCCGGCGGCCGATTACGTCCTCGTCGAGGTCTCGGATACGGGTACCGGCATTCCCCCCGACGTGATGGACAAGATCTTCGAGCCGTTCTTCACCACCAAGGAAATCGGCAAGGGGACGGGGCTCGGGCTTTCCACCGTTTTCGGCATCGTCAAGCAGTCGGGCGGCTTCATCTATGCGGATTCGCAGATCGGGGAGGGCACCTCCTTCCGGGTCTTCCTGCCGCGCCACGTCCCCGAGGAGGGCGTCGAGGAGGAGCAGCCGCAGGCCACCAAGGAAGAGGCGCGCGATCTCACCGGCGAGGGCGTGATCCTGCTCGTCGAGGACGAGGATCCCGTACGCGCCGTCAACGGGCGGGCACTCTCGGCGCGCGGCTATACCGTGCTGGAAGCCGCATCCGGTGTCGAGGCGCTCGAGATCATGGAAGAGCAGGACGTGCCCGTCGATCTCGTGGTCTCGGACGTGGTGATGCCGGAGATGGACGGGCCGACGCTTCTGCGCGAATTGCGCGGCAAGCATCCCGGGCTGAAGGTCATCTTCGTCTCCGGCTATGCCGAGGACGCCTTCCGCAAGAATCTGCCCGAGGGCGAGGAATTCAACTTCCTGCCCAAACCCTTCACACTCAAGCAACTGGTGGAGACGGTGAAGGACGTGATGGCGCGCTAGCGCATCATTGCTTTCTCTGTATCCGCCACGTCGCGCAGCGCCTCGGCAAGCCGTGGCGCTTGCGCGCGTCACGCCATATCCGTTTCTCCGTTTTCGCGCAGGTCGAGGGGGCGCCGGCGCGTCGATCAGAGGTTATGATCGCGCCACGAGAACGATGCGCCGGTCGGCCACGCCCAGTCCGACGAAGGCCGGGACCGCCGCGATCGAAGGAGACGACATACCCATGAACCGTGATTTCCAGCGCCCCGGGCGCTCCGCCGTCTACGGCACGCGGGCGATGATCGCCACGTCCCACCCGCAGGCTTCCCTGATCGGCGTCGAGGTGATGCGCAAGGGCGGCAGCGCCGTCGATGCCGCGATCGCCGCGACCGCGATGCTCGGCGTGGTCGAGCCGGCCATGACGGGGATCGGTGGCGATTGCTTCGCCATCATCGCGAAACCCGGTGCAAAGCCCGTCACCATCAACGGATCCGGGCGCACGCCGGCAGCGAGCGACCATGCCGCTCTCGCGGATCAGGGGCTGACCGAGATCCCCGACAATTCCCCCCATGCGGTGACGGTGCCGGGCGCCGTCGACGCCTGGTGCCGCCTGCATGCCGATTACGGCAAGCTCGATCTCGCCGAACTGCTAGAGCCGGCGGCGAAAGTCGCGGAGGAAGGCTACGCCATCGCGCCGCGCGTCGCCTTCGACTGGCAGAGCAATGCGAAGCGCCTCGCGCGCAATCCGGTCACCGCGGAGGCCTTCCTGCCCGGTGGTTCGCCTCCCGCGCTCGGTTCGCGCCACGCCCAGCCCGCGCTCGCGGCGTCGCTGCGCCTGATCGGCCGGAAGGGGCGCGCCGGATTCTACGAGGGCGCGGTGGCCGACGACATCGTCTCGACGCTGAATGCGCTCGGCGGGGTGCATACCCTCGATGATTTCGCCGCGCAGACGAGCGATTACGCCGACCCGATCTCGGGGCGCTACAAAGGACGCGACATCCTCGAATGCCCGCCCAACGGGCAGGGCGCGACGGCGCTTCTCATCCTCGCGGCCCTGGAGAACTGGGACGTCTGGACCGGCTGCACCGATCCGGGCGAGCGCATGCGGCTCTATCTCGAAGCCACCCGTGCGGCCTATTTCCTGCGTGACCGGGGCATCACCGATCCCGCCTTCATGAAAATCGGGGTGGATGAGTTCCTCGGTCCGGCGGCGATCGATTTCGTGCGCCGCGAGGCGCTGCGCCCGGCACCGGAAGCACGCAACGCCCATGCGGAGCGCAAGCTCGGGCCGGCGCCGTGGGAGACCGATACGATCTGCCTCTCGGTGGTCGATCAGGACGGGCTCGTGGTCTCGTTCATCAATTCGATCTTCCACGCCTTCGGCTCGACGCTGCTCGCGCCGAAGAGCGGCGTGATGCTGCATTGCCGGGGTGCGAGCTTCAGCCTCGCCGCCGATCATCCCAACCGGCTCGAGCCGCGCAAGCGCCCGATGCATACCATCATTCCCGGCCTCGTGATGCAGGACGACAAGCCCGTCCTGCCCTTCGGCGTGATGGGCGGGCAGTACCAGTCCGGCGGGCACGCGCATCTGATGATGCGGCTCTTCGAGGAGGGTATGCCGTTGCAGGCGGCGATCGACGCCCCGCGCGCCTTCGCCTATCAGGGCGAGACGCAGGTCGAGAGCGGCATCGATGCGGGCGTCGCGCGCTATCTCGCGGAGAACGGCTGCGCGGTCAAGGAACTCGATTCCCCCCTCGGCGGCGCGCAGGCCATTGCCATCGACCATGCGAGCGGCACCCTGATCGGCGCTTCCGATCCGCGCAAGGACGGCTGCGCGCTCGGTTGGTGAGATCCCGGCTGCGGCCGCTCCGGTCGCAGCCTCGCTCCCGCGCGGCCAAGATTGCATTCTTTCCGAGACGGCATTTTTGCCTGCAAACACATCTTGCCCGTCGACCAGTCTCCGGTCGGCGGGTTTTTCGTCTTGCGAAGCGGGGAAGGTGTCGTGCGCTTGATGCGTCGACGACGCGCGTCACCCGTCAAGGGCGCGATCAGTCTGTGCGTGGGGAAGTGTTTCGCGGAAATGGTACAGCTGGGTGGGCTCGAACCACCGACCTTCGGAGCCACAATCCGACGCTCTAACCAACTGAGCTACAGCTGCACGTTTGCGATGCTTCGAGCATGCTCGGCGCATATCATGTGTGGCGCGTCCCGCCGGGCGGGACGGCGCATTGAATGCCGCATCCGGAGTATTTTCGCAAGCCCCCGGATGCGTTTCTTTCGGCACAATCGGCGTGAGCCGGAATCACACGCCCGGAAAGGCCTTACGCAGGGGCTCCGCCGTCTCGTTCGCGATGCGGCTGCCGGTTTCGGCGATCGCCTTGAGCTGCGAAGCCGTGCCTTCATAGGCTTGGCGCATGCCGCTCGTCTGCGCCTTCACCGCCTCCGAGAGGGAGGGTGCGGTGATGGTCGCGCGCCACAGGCCGAGCGTGGCGTCGCTGTGCATGCGCATCAGATCGATCCATTGCGCGTTCATGGCGACGAGACCGCGCGAGGCGGCATCGACGCTCTCGGCGCAGGCCTTCTGGAGCACTTCCTGCGATTCGCGTGCGCGGACGTAGCCGTCACGTGCGCTCTGCGTCGACAGATCGAGCGCCATGCGCAGCGGCTTCGCCACCGCATCGCCACCGGGCAACAGCTCGAAGCCGAGCTGAGCGGTCGATACCTGCGCGGCGACCTTCGCTGCAGGCGCTACAGGCTTGGCCGCCGCCGGCTTCGGTGCCGCAGCCGCGGGCTCGGGTGCGACCGCCTCGGCCTTCACACTCGGCGCGACGGCACTGCGCGCAGCCGCCTTGGAGGCGGGCGCCTTCGTGGCGGGTGCCTTGCGACCGGACGATTTGGGAGCGGACGATTTGGGCGCGGCTGCCTTCGGTGCATCCGACTTGGATGCGACCGACTTGGTCGCATCCGATTTGGGCGCGGCGGCTGCGGGTTCCGGCTTAGTGGCTGCCTTGGGTTCGGCCTTCGCCGCGGGGGCAACCGTCGTCGCAGGCGCGGTTTTGGGCTCTACCTTGGCTTCGGGCTTTGCGTCGATCTTGGCCTCGGGCTTGCTCTCGATCTTGCTCGCGCTATTGGCTTCGACCTTGGGCGCAGCTGCGGCCTGCGGTGCGGGAGCGGCGGGCGACTTCGCGGGGGCCGGGCCGGTATTTGCGGCCTGCGCCGGCTTCGCGGGGGATGCCGGGGCGGAATCCTTCGTCGCAGCCTTCGCGTCCGCAGGCGCTTTCGCAGCTGCCGGAGCTTGGACGTTTGCCGGAGTTTTCACGTCTGCCGAGGGTTTGCCGGTCGGCACGGGCCCGTCACCGGCCTGCGGCGTCTTCGTATTCGTCGCCATGATCTGCCTGTCCTGTCCGATGCGGCCGACATCCGGCCGTTTCACAACGACCCGCCGTGACGCGGCGCCGGTTCATGCGGTTCTCGCAGGCCGGCATTCCATACGGCGGATGAGCGGCGGGCGCAGCGAAGAATCTTCGCCGCGCCCGGTCGAAGCGCGCAGATGCGCGCAATGCACTTACTTCTTCGGCTGAGCCGCTTCGGTCGCTGCCTTGGTGGCGGCGGTGACGTTCTGCGTCATGGTCTTCGACGCTTCCGTCATCGTCTTCTGCGCCTCGGTCATGCCGGTTTTGGCGACTTCGCCGAAATCCTGCATCTGCTTCTGCATGGCGGCGAACTGGCTCTGCATGAATTCCGCCTGAAGCTTCATCGCTTCGGTGGGATCCTTCGCCTTGACCAGCTTCTGGGCGTGGTCGAAGGCCGCCTTGAGGTTCTGCTCGGCATAGCTGAAGGTCTTGTGACGCATGTCCTTCATGCTGGTGCCGGCGGTCGAGGTGGAACCCTCGAACGTGTCGATCGCCTTCATCGCGGCGGAGACGAAGCCGTCCATGGCCTTGCGGGCCTGGTCGATGCTGCGCTCGGCGAATTCGCGCATTTCGGCGGGGACTTCGAGCTTGGGGGTCTTGTCGGTCATGATATCCTCCTTGTCGAACACGGGGCGGCTCATCATCACGCCTTCTCGGTCAAACGTCGAGACCGCGCCGGGCGCACGTCGCGCGCCGCCGTGTTATTGCGACGCAATATATACATTGTGCACTGCAAAATCAACCGCCGTATCGCCGGCTCATTAAGGTTGATGTAAGGTTACCCGCGCTAACAGGGATGCGTTCCGAGTCGGGATCGGTTAATCATTGGTGAACGTAGGAAGCGCAATTTTAAGGTGTTCCGGGTGACCTTCGAAGAGATCGACGAAGCCATCGCGCTGATGGGCCGCGAACCGGATCTCGCCCCCTTGCTGGCACCGGGGGTCGCCGCGCTCGTCTTTGCTGCGGACCCGCTGCGGCTGCTCTGGTCGAGTGATCGGACCGGCGCGCTCGCGAGCGCGATCGTGATCGCCCCCGACGGACGCATCGACCCCTCGCTTCCGGCCGCGCGGCGTATAGAGGCCCTGGCTCGCAGCGAAGCGCCCGTGACCGGCAAGAGGTTCGAGAAGATCCGCTTCGAGACGAGCACCCTCGCGCCGCTGACGACCTGCGCCCTGCGCCGTATCTCCATGCCCGATGGCAGCACCGCGCTCGTGCTCACCTTCGTCGACCGCATTCCCCAGATCCGTCGCCCCGGTCGACAGGCCCCGCCGCCGCAGGTCGAAGAGCAACCCGAAGATGCGGTTTCCCCGGCGCAGGCGCCGCGCGAGGCCGAATCACCGGTCCCGTCGGCCCCCGTGCGCTTCCTCTGGGAATGCGACACGGGCGGTTCGATCACCCGGATCAGCGGTGATCTCGCTTCTGCCGTCGGCGCATCGAGCGCGCAGATCGTGGGGCGGAGGCTGGCCGATATTCTCGATGTCACCGAGCCCGACGCGCTGGCTTTCGATCCCAAGGATATCGTTCTCGAGCTGATCGCCCGGCGGGAGACCTTCTCGGGGCGCCGGATCTTCTGGAAGGCGGAGGGCGGCTTTGCCGTCGCCGTCGATTTCGCCGGCTTCCCTGCTCCCGGCGCGGCGGGGCGCGAGGGCGCCTATCGCGGGTTCGGCATTGCCCGCCCCGACATCAGGGGCGACTGGGCGATGCTGTTGCCGCAGCCGCAGGACGCCGCAGCGGAGCCGGAAGGCGAGATCGCGTCGACCGAGGCCGTGTCGACCGAGACGGCATCCGACGAGCCAATCATCCCGGCACCCCTCGCCACGCTGGTTCCCGAGCCGGTGGAGGGCCCGGCTGAGGGACCTGTGATGGAGGATGCATCGGCGCAAGCGCAGCCGCAGCCTTCGCATGAGAGCGCAGAGCAAGAGGGCGTCGAGCAAGAGAGCGGCTTGCAGGAAGAGCCGGCGCAGGAAGAGCCTGCGGAAGTAGCCCCTGCGCGGCAAGAGAATGTACAAGAAGAGAGTGCGCAAGAAGAGCATGCGCAAGACCAGCATGAGCAAGGGGTGAGCGCGCAAGCGCTCGATGCGCCTGCGGAACCGGTCGCGATTACGGCGTCACTCGGCGCGGGCGAATTCGCGGAAGCTGCGCGCGCGCACGCGCTGCAAGCGGAAACATCCGCCGCCTCGCAGGAACGCTACGCGTCGGGATCGGTGATGCTGATGGCCGGTCTCGCCACGCGCATCGGGGGGCGCCTCGGCGATGCGGCGCCGCCTCTGCGGATCGTCGACGACGCTACTGCCGACGATGAAGCCGCCGCGCCTGAATCAGCGCCGAGCGACGTGCAGAAAGCGGATATCGGGGCGCATCAGCCGGGAGATGACGAGACGCCCGGCTCTCCGTCCGAGCCCATATCGCAAGCCGACGAAGCATCGCAACCGGATGCAGAAACCGGGTCCGCAGAAGAAGCGAGGGCGGCCGACGGGCCACGGCCCGCTCCGCTCTCCGTCGAGGAGCGCAACGCCTTCCGCGAGATCGCCAAGGCCCTCGGCGCGCGTTTCGCCGGCGACGATCCGGAAACTGGCGAAGCCCCGGCGGAGGAAGTCAATCCCGGCGAGACCGCCGGAGAGGACGGTGCCCAGAGCGCAACTCCGGCGCGGGTAGGCGGCAGGCTCGGCGGCGGCCATACGGGCGGATCGGCGCCGGTGATCATCGCCGCCGCGAACGACCGCACCCCCGATATACGCGCCGTGCTCGATCGTCTGCCCGCCGGCGTCGTCGTGCATCGCGGCGAGGATGCGCTCTTCGTCAACCGTTATCTGCTCGATCTCCTCGGCTACGGCGATCTCGCGGCCTTCATGGAGGCCGGTGGCCTCGCCCGCCTGTTCCAGGCCCGCCCGGCTGCCCTGACCGAGGCGGCGCAGGAGAGCACCGCCCCGCTGATCATCGCGAGCCGGAACGGCGCCTCTGTCGCGGTCGAGATCCGCCTGACGACGGTCGATTGGCTCGGCTATCCCGCCTCGATGCTGATGCTGCGCAAGATCGCAGAGACCGATCCGGTGGAGCGCCTGCGCGCCCTCGAGGCCGATCTCGCCGCGCGCGAGGAACGCCTGCGCGAGCAGACGGCGATCCTCGATACGGCAACGGACGGAATCGTCGTCCTCGACCAGAGCGGCCGTATCCTGTCGCTCAACCGGGCGGCTGAGGCATTGTTCGGCTACGACCAGCGCGAAATCGCCGGCGAGGGCCTCACGCAACTGCTCGAAACCGAGAGCCATGTCAGCGCGCTCGAATATCTCGCCGCGATGCGCGATGACGGAATGCGCAGCGTCCTCAATGACGGCTGCGAAGTGCTCGGGCGCGTGCGCCAGGGCGGCGCCATCCCGCTCTTCATGACGCTGGGAACCGTGGGCGAGGGGCTCGACCGCAAATTCTGCGCCGTCCTGCGCGACATGACCGCCTTCAAGCAGACCGAGAACGAACTCGTCGCCGCGCGCCGGACGGCGGAGGCGGCCAGCGCCCAGAAATCGGAGTTTCTGGCCCGGATCAGCCACGAGGTCCGCACCCCGCTCAACGCCATCATCGGCTTTGCCGAAGTGATGCTCGACGAGCGCTTCGGCCCCGTCGGCAACGAGCGCTACCGCGACTACCTCACCGATATCCACGCCTCGGGCGAACACGTGATCAGCCTCGTCAACGATCTGCTCGATCTCGCCAAGATCGAGGCGGGCCGGATGGAGCTGAACTTCACCCCCGTCCTGCTCAACGATCTCGTCAATTCGGGCGTCGCGATGATGCAGCCCGAAGCCGCGCGCGAGCGCATCGTCCTGCGCACCTCCTTCGCCGATCGGCTGCCGCCCGTCCTCGTCGACGAACGTGCGATGCGGCAGATCGTGATCAACCTTCTCTCGAACGCGGTGAAGTTCACCGATGCGGGCGGGCAGGTCATCGTCTCGACGGCGCGGGGCAACCAGGGGGACGTGATCTTCCGGGTGCGCGATACCGGCATCGGCATGAACGAGGGCGAGATCGCCGCCGCGCTCGAACCGTTCCGCCAACTCGCCACGACCCGCAAGGCGGGCGGAACCGGGCTCGGCCTGCCGCTGACGAAGGCGCTGGTCGAGGCGAATCAGGGCAGCCTGCGCATCACGTCCCGCAAGGACGAGGGAACGCTCGCGGAAGTCGTCTTCCCGCCTGCCCGCGTCGTCGCCGGTTGACCGGCAGGCGCCCCGCCGCCTCGATCCGCACTTTCCCCGATACGTCTTTGACGAATGCCGTCAGACGCGGTACGAATGCTCAACGAAATGATGCAAGAACCATGCCGGTAGTGTCGCCGCCGCGATTGAAACCGGAGCCGACGGGGTATCGATGAGTATCGCGCCTAGGGGTATGGCACCGCGCATGGAGCTGCGCCAGGGGCAGTCGCTCGTGATGACGCCCCAATTGCTGCAGGCGATCAAGCTGCTGCAATTGTCGCATCTCGATCTGGTGGCCTATGTCGAGGCCGAGCTCGAACGCAACCCCCTTCTCGAACGCGACGAGAGCGACGGCACGTCCGGCGATGCGCCGGAGGCCGATCGCGCCGAGGAGCCCTCATCGGCCTTCTCGGCTGATTCCGACGGCGGCGATGGCGGCAGCGATCCGGGCGGTGACGGCACCGAGGGCGAGGGCGAAGGCGCGCCCGATCCGTGGCTCGCCGCCGATATGGCGCCGGAGCGCTCGACCATCGAGAGCGCGCTCGACACTTCCCTCGAAAACGTCTTCCAGAACGAAAATCCCGGCGAGACACCCATGTCCGGGGGCGACGAGCTCGCGCTGTCGCAGGGCATGTGGAACGGTGTGGGTGCCGGCGGATCCTTCGAGGACGATGAAGGGCTCGAGCGCAATCTCACCCGCGAGGTGAGCCTGCGCGATCATCTCCTCGCCCAGCTCGATCTCGCCGTGCCTGATCCGCGCGGGCGGCTGATCGGGCAATTCATCATCGATGCGATCGACGAAGCGGGCTATCTCACCGATGGCATCGAGGCGATCGCCGACCGGCTGTCGGTGCCGCCCTCGCAGGTCGCCGCCATTCTGGAGGTGGTCCAGAGCTTCGAGCCGACGGGGATCGGCGCGCGCGATCTCGCGGAATGCCTCGCGCTGCAATTGCGCGAACGCAACCGCTATGATCCCTGCATGGAGGCACTGCTCTCCCATCTCGATCTGCTCGCCAAGCGCGATCTCGCGGCTTTGAGGCGGCTTTGCGGGGTCGATGACGCCGATCTCGCCGAGATGATCGCCGAGCTGCGCGCTCTCGATCCGAAACCGGGCCGCGCCTTCGGCGGTGCGCCGGCGGAGATCCTGATCCCGGACGTGTTCGTGCGCGCGGCGCCCGACGGGACCTGGCTCGTCGATCTCAACCCGCAGACCCTGCCGCGCGTGCTGATGAACCAGAGTTATTACGCGCGCGTCTCGGCGGCGGCGCGCACGGAAGCCGAGAAGGCCTATGTCGGCGAATGCCTGCAGAACGCCCATTGGCTGACCCGCTCCCTCGACCAGCGCGCGCGCACCATCGTCAAGGTCGCCTCCGAGATCGTGCGCCAGCAGGACGCCTTCTTCGCCCATGGGGTGGCGGGTCTGCGCCCGCTCAATCTGAAGACCGTGGCGGATGCGATCGGCATGCACGAATCGACCGTCTCGCGGGTCACCTCGAACAAGTCGATCGGCACCAGCCGGGGCGTGTTCGAAATGAAATACTTCTTCACCGCCGCGATCCCGGGGGCTGCCGGCGAGGACGCCCATTCGGCGGAAGCCGTGCGCCATCGCATCAAGCAGATGATCGACCAGGAAGATCCCGCACGCATCCTCTCCGACGACGCCATCGTCAAGGCCCTGAAGGGGCAGGGCGTCGATATCGCCCGGCGCACGGTGGCGAAGTACCGTGAATCCCTGCGCATCCCCTCCTCGATCGAGCGCCGTCGCCTGAAGGCGGGCTGAGGCATCGGCGGATCGCCCCTTCACACCAGCGGGGCGCCTGCCGTATCGTTGCGGGCATGAACGCTCCGACCGCCATCGCGCATCCGCTCATCGTCGCCGATATCGGCGGCACCAATGCCCGTTTCGCGCTCACCCGCGCACCGGGTGATCCGCCGCGCCTCGTCACCAAGCTCGCCACCGCCGCACATGCGCGTCCGGAGGAAGCGCTGAGCGAGGCGGTCGCCGCCTGCGGGGATGTGCGCCCGCGTGCCGCGATCATCTGCGCCGCCGGCCCCGTCACCGGGCGGCAGGCGCGGCTCACCAATGCGCCCTGGCATTTCGACGGACCGGCGATCGCGCAGGCCTGCGGGCTCGAACAGGGCCTGCTCCTCAACGATTTCGAGGCGGCGGCGCTGGCCCTCGCCTTCATCGGGGAAGCGGATGTCTCGCCGGTCGGACCGACAATCGTGCCCGGGCGCGGGCCGAAACTCGTGCTCGGCCCCGGCACCGGGCTCGGCGTCGCGGCGCTCGCGCATTGCGGTGATGTCTTTCTGCCGCTTCCCGGTGAAGGCGGTCATGTCGGGATCGGCCCGCAGGATCCGGAAGACGACGCCTATTGGCCGCGCATCGCGCGTCAGCACGGGCGCGTCACCGCCGAGACCCTGCTCTGCGGCCCCGGCCTGACACGGCTCCATGCCGCGCTCGCCCCGGATTTCGGCATCGATTCCGGTGATGCTGATGCGATCTCGCCGCCGCAGATCGCCGAGGCGGCGCTCGCCGGTACTGATCCGCATGCGGCGGCGAGTGCACGTATCTTCCTGAAGCTTCTCGCGCGCACCGCCGGCGATCTCGCCCTCGCTTTCGGCGCGACCGGCGGTGTCTTCCTGCGCGGCGGCGTCGTGCATGCGCTCGCGCGCCTGATCGACCCGGACGAGTTCCGCCGCCAATTCACCGCCAAGGAACCCGTCGCCGCATTCGCGCGCACGATGCCGCTCGCGCTGATGCTCGACGACGCCATCATCCTGCGCGCCATGGCCGGGATCGGCGCCGATCCGCAGCGATTCGCGCTGGCTTATGGAGAGCGGCTGTGGCGCGTGTGAGAACCGATCAGTCTTTCGCTTCGATCAGCCGCGCGGCATAGCGCGCCATCAGGTCGATCTCGATATTGAGCGTGTCCCCCGCCTTGCGCCCGCCCCAGGTGGTGACGGCCAGCGTGTGGGGGATCAGGAGAACGCTGAAGCGGTTATCCGCGACGCTGTTCACCGTCAGCGACGTGCCGTCGAGGCAGATCGAGCCTTTCTCGGCGATGAAGCGGGCGAGCGGTGCGGGCGCCTCGATCTCGAAACGCGCCGTCGGCCCCCATTCCCCGGCAGCCGTGACCTCTTCGCGGGCGACGATGGTGGCGACGCCGTCGACATGGCCGGTGACGATATGCCCGCCCAGCTCGTCGCCGATCTTCAGCGAGCGCTCCAGATTGAGCGCATCGCCCACCTTCCAGGCGCGGGCATTGGTGCGCGCGAGCGTCTCCGCGGCGATATCGACGTCGAACCAGGAGCCACCCTCGCGGGCGCCCTTGTCGACCACGGTGAGGCAGGGGCCGTTGCAGGCGATGGAGGCGCCGAGCGCGATACCGTCAGCATCATAGGCGGAATGGATCCGCACCCGGCGCAGATCCGGCTGGTCGCTGATCGCGGCGATGGTGCCCTTGTCGGTGACGAGGCCCGTGAACATTCACGCGCTCCTTTCGAAAAATGAAAACCGGTCCGCCCCCGCCTCGTCCTCGGCGAAGGGCTGCATGCTGGCCTCGATATAATGCGCGAGTGCCGGTCCGACAGCACGCAGGCCCGGCTGATCGAGGCGATCCTTCCCGGTGACGAGCACGGCTTCGTCAATCAGCCGCGCCTGTGCGAGGCCTTCGGCCAGGGTCGGCCCGCCCTCGCAGAAGACGCGGGTGATGCCGCGCGCGCCCAGCAGACGCAGCGCCTCGTCGAGCCGTACCCGTCCCGCATCGTCGGCGCCGACGCGCATGACTTCGAGCCCCGCCGCGACGAGCCGTCGCTCGGCTTCGACGGGCGCATCCACCGTGGTGATCACCCAGCTCGGCGGATCGCCGGCGCTGCGCACCAGCCGCGAATCGAGATCGAGGGAGAGCCGGCTGTCGATCACCACGCGCACCGGTGAGCGGGAGGCGAGGCCGGGCAGACGGACATCGAGACGCGGATCATCGGCGGCGACGGTGCCGGCGCCCACCATGATCGCATCGGCATGCATGCGCATCAGATGGACGCGGTCATTCGCGATCGCACCGGTGATCATCAGCCGCTCGGCGCCGGCGGCTGCGGCATAACCATCGGCAGTGCGTGCGAGCTTGACCGTGACGGCGGGGCGCCCTTGCGTCACGCGTAGCACGTGCCCGCGATGGCTGCGCGCCGCCGCCTGCGCCTCGATCCCGGTGGTGACGAGCAGCCCCGCCTGACGCAGCAGGCCGTGGCCGCGCCCGGCGACGCGGGGATCGGGATCGGACAGGGCCGTCACGACCCGCGCAATCCCAGAGGCGATGATCGCCTCGGCGCAGGGCGGCGTCTTGCCGTGATGCGAGCAGGGTTCGAGCGTGACGTAGATGGTGCAGCCGCGCGCAGCCGCGCCAGCCAGATCGATCGCGACGCGCTCCGCATGGGGGCGCCCGCCGGCATCGGTGATGCCGCGCGAGACGATCACGGGCGCACCGGAGGCGTAGTCGACGATGATCGCGCCAACGGAAGGGTTCGGGCAGGTCGCACCGAGATTGCGTTCGCCGAGGGCGAGCGCCGCGCGCATGAAATGGGCATCATGCGCTTGCGCCAGATCGCGCAGGCGCGGGCTCATGAGGCTTCGCCGGAATTGTCGTTGCGCGGGGAATCGGTATCGGGGGCGGGATCCGGTTCCGCCTCACGGCGCCCGAGCCCCCCGAGCAGTTCCTCGAAATCCCGAGCCTCGCGGAAGTTTTTATAGACCGAGGCGAAGCGGACATAGGCGACGTCGTCGATGCCCTTGAGCCCCTCCATCACCAACTCGCCGAGGCGTTCGCTGGGGATGTCGCCCTCGCTGGTGGCTTCGAGCTGGCGCACGATGCCGTTGAGCATCCGCTCGACGCGCTCGGGATCGACGCTGCGCTTGCGCAGGGCGACGTCGATCGAACGCTTGAGCTTGTCGCGATCGAACGGGGCGCGCTTGCCCGAGCGCTTGATCACGAAGAGCTCGCGCAACTGCACCCGCTCGAAAGTGGTGAAGCGCCCCCCGCAATCGGAGCAGACGCGCCGGCGCCGGATCGCGGCCGAATCTTCCGTCGGCCGCGAATCCTTCACCTGCGTGTCGAGGCTTCCGCAATAGGGGCAGCGCATGGCCGGAGGCTTGTCAGCCGTAGATCGGGAAGCGGCGGGTCAGCGCATGCGCCCGCTCCTTCACCGAAGCCTCGAGCGCGGCATTGCCCTCCTCGCCATTGGCGGCGAGCCCGTCGAGCACCTCGACGATCAGGCGACCGACTTCCTGGAACTCGGCCACGCCGAAGCCGCGCGTCGTCGCAGCCGGCGTACCCAGACGGATGCCGGAGGTCACCATCGGCTTTTCCGGATCGAAGGGGACGCCGTTTTTGTTGCAGGTGATATGCGCGCGGGTGAGGCAGGCTTCCGCCGCCTTGCCGGTGAGCTTCTTCGGACGCAGATCGACCAGCATCAGGTGGTTGTCGGTGCCGCCCGTGGTGATGGCGAAGCCGCCATCGGCGATGGTCGCCGCCAGCGCGCGGGCATTGTCGACGATGGCCTGCGCATAGACCTTGAATTCCGGCTGCAGCGCCTCGCCGAAAGCCACCGCCTTGGCGGCGATCACATGCATCAGCGGACCACCCTGGAGGCCGGGGAAGATCGCCGAGTTGAACTTCTTGGCGAGCGCCTCGTCATTGGTCAGGATCATGCCGCCGCGCGGGCCGCGCAGGGTCTTGTGGGTGGTCGTCGTCGCCACATGCGCATGCGGGAAGGGCGAGGGATGCGAGCCACCGGCCACGAGGCCGGCGAAATGCGCCATGTCGACCATGAAATAGGCGCCCACCTCGTCGGCGATTTCGCGGAAGCGTGCGAAATCCCAGTAGCGCGGATAGGCCGAGCCGCCGGCGATGATGATCTTCGGCTTGTGCTCGTGGGCGAGCCGGGCCACCTCGTCCATGTCGATGCGCTGATCCTCGGGGCGGACGTTGTAGCCCACCACGTTGAACCATTTGCCCGAGACGTTGACCGGGGCGCCGTGGGTGAGATGGCCGCCGGCGGCGAGGTCGAGACCCATGAAGGTGTCGCCCGGCTGCATCAGCGCGAGGAAGACGCCCTGGTTGGCCTGACTGCCCGAATTCGGCTGGACATTGGCGAAGTCGCAACCGAACAGCTTGCAGGCGCGGTCGATGGCGAGCTTCTCGGCGATGTCGACGAACTGGCAACCCGCATAATAGCGCCGGCCCGGATAACCTTCGGCGTATTTGTTGGTCATCACTGAGCCCTGCGCTTCCAGCACGGCGCGCGAGACGATGTTCTCGGAGGCGATCAGCTCGATTTCCTCGCGCTGCCGGCCGAGCTCCTGATCGATCGCCGATGCGATCTCGGGATCGACATCGTGCAGGGATGCCGAGAAGAAGGCATTCGACAGATGGTTGGGCTTCAGATCGGCTTTGGCTTGGCTTGCGCTCATATCATCCTCTCGGTTGTCGGCCGTCGGGCCGTCCGGCGCGCAATGCGCGCGCGTGAATTGAGGCGGGCGCGACGGGCGCCCGGGAAAACCGTTGCGGTACTATCACGCCCCCCGGCGCAATCAAAGCCCCCACGCGGTCGCGGCGGGCGTGACCGTGACAGGGGAGGGCTGCGTGATCCGCATGGGTGAAAGCCAATCCCCACGGTTGACGCGGCATTCGCGCTGGACCACGATCCGGATCGGGAAAAGGGGGAGAATGCGGCGATGAACAAGTTCTGGCGTTTCTGGGATCGCCTCGAGATGTGGCAGCGTTTCGGGCTGGCCTTTCTCGTCGGTGTGACGCTGCTCGTGATCGTGCGCACGGTCTTCTGAGGAGGTGCCCCCGGTGCCGGCAGGACGCTGAAGCAACCGTATTTCAGAAAAGCGATCCCTGGCGCGGCTTTCCTTCCGGCCCTGAGGGCGGCGCCTCATCTTGAACTTCTCCTCGCACCTCGTCTCGCGCCTGATCGCGCGGCTCGGCCCGCCCCGCATCCGCGACCGGTTCGAGCAATGCCGCATCGTCGTTCGCGACCTTGTTGACCCGGCTCGACACCCTGTCGACGCGTAGCCAATCGTCCGGACACGGCCCGGTGAGCGTACTGACCGCATCGAGCGGGGTCTGCGGATCGAGCCAGGCATCGACGCCGGCCCTTCCGAGAATCACCGGCATGCGATGATGGATCGCGCTGATCAGGCCGTTGGCATCGGTGGTGAGGATCGCCGCCGTGTCGATCTCGCCGCCCTGCGGGTCGCTCCAGGTCTCCCACAGGCCGGCCAGCGGCATCGGGCCGAGGCTCTGCATGCGCACGGCGAAGGGTATCTTCGCATCGTCCTCGCGCTGCCATTCGTAGAAGGCGTCAGCGAGGAAGATGCAGCGCCGCCGGCGAATCGCGGCGCGAAAGGCGGGCTTTTCCGTGACGCCTTCGCGCCGGGCGTTGATGATCAGCGGAAAACCCTTGGGGTCCTTGACCCAGCCGGGCAGGAAGCCCCATCGCATCAGCCGGAACCCGCGTGCCTCGCCATCCTGCGTGACGACGCCGACGGGCTGGGTCGGCGCGATGTTGTAGCGTGGCGGAAAATTCGGCGTCTGCGTATAGCCATAGGCCTCGCGAAAGGTTTCCGGTGGCAATGTGACGGCGAAGCGTCCGCACATGGTGTTCTCCCGGCTCCTCGGGCCTGGCACCGCGTTCAAGGTGCGGCGTCGGGAGGAAAGCGTAGTGCGGCGGGCCGGTCAATGCTCTGCCGCCGCTGCGTCAACGCTTTATCAGCGTTTATGGGCGAGTTTGTGAGGATCGCAACGAAGTGGTGATGATGTCGACAGCCGCAACCATGACCGACGCGCAGGCGCGCCACGCTCCCGTGGCCGAGGGCCGTCGCGCGGCCGACGGGTTGTCGAACGATTATCTCAACCATTTCAACGAGGTCCTGATGCTGGTCGAGATCGCGGCGGATGCGCCCGAGATCGTCGAGGATCTCCAGGATTGGCGGCCCGTCTCCTATCCGGAATATTTCGAGGCCTCCAACCTGCGCCACGCCCCGCAGGCGCGTGCGGCCTATGATCTCGTGGACGCCGATCGCCGCGCGGCCTTCGATGTGCTCGTGCATGCGATGGACCGGCTCGCGATGACGGCCATCCGCGCCCTGCGCCCGCCCTGTGAGCGCGAGGATGCCGCCCTCGTCGCGGAAGTGACGGCGCCCGCCCTGCGCGCGCTGATCGCCCAGGCCGGCGCCTTCCTCAATTCAGGTGGGCGCGACATTCCCGATTCGAGCGAGATCGAAGAGGCGCAGGCCGTGATCGACCGCCTGCTGGTGCATGTGAATGCCGACGAGGCGATGGCGCAGCCGACCGCGCGCTGAATACCGAAAACTCGGAAGTCTCGACATCCCGCGCGACGGGTACGCGCGCCCTCAGTTCGGGCGCACGCCGCGCAGCCGCTCCGAGCGCCGCCGCAGCAATTCAATCGTGGTGAGCAGCGCGATCGAGAGGGCGACGAGGATCGTCGCGACGGCGAGGATCGTGGGGCTGATCTGCTCGCGGATACCAGACCACATCTCGCGCGGAATGGTGCGCTGTTCGACGCCGGCGACGAAGAGCACGATGACGATCTCGTCGAAGGAGGTGATGAAGGCGAACAAGGCCCCGGAGATCACCCCCGGCAGGATCAGCGGCATGGTGATCTTGAAGAAAGCATAGGTCGGCGAAGCACCGAGATTGGATGCCGCCCGGGTCAGCGAATGATCGAAGCCGACGAGCGTCGCCGTCACCGTGATGACCACGAAGGGCGTGCCGAGCGCCGTATGGGCGAGGATCACGCCGGGATAGGTCTGGGCGAGGCCGACGGAGGAGAAGAAGAAGAACATGCCCGCCGCCGAGATGATCAGCGGCACGATCATCGGCGAGATCAGGATGCCCATGATCAGGCCCTTGTAGGGCATGTGGGCGCGGCTCAGACCGAGCGCGGCGAGGGTGCCGAGCGTCGTCGCGAGGATGGTCGAGGCGATGCCGATGATGAAGGAGTTCTGGATCGACCGCATCCAGCTCGAGGACGAGAACAGATCCTGGTACCAGCGCAGCGAATAGCCCGCCGGATCGAGGGTCAGCATCTCGCGCGAGAAAGTGAAATACGGCTGCGAATTGAAACTCAGCGGCACCATGATGATGATCGGCGCGATCAGGAAGAAGAAGATCAGGCCGCAGATCACGCGGAAGCTGTAGTACCAGATGCGTTCGCCGCGTGTGGCGTAGGAGGGCAGTGCCATGGCTTCGTCTCCTCCCTCAGCCGAGTTTCAGGTTCTGGGCACCGACGAGGCGGTTATAGACCCAGTAGAGCACGAGGACGCCGACCAGCAGGATGGTGCCGAGGGCGGCTGCGAGGCCCCAGTTCAGGGATTGCTGCATATGACGCGCGATCTCGTTCGAGATCATCCGGCCCGACTGGCCGCCGACGAGGGCGGGCGTGATGTAGTAGCCGATCGAGATGATGAAGACGAGCACCGCGCCGGCGCCGATACCCGGAAGGGTCTGCGGCAGATACACCTTGCGGAAGGCTGTGAAGGGCGTCGCCCCGAGGCTCTTGGCCGCCCGCATGTAGGATGGCGGGATGGTGCGCATGACCGAATAGAGCGGCAATACCATGAAGGGCAGCAGGATGTGCGTCATCGCGATGATCGTGCCCCACATGTTGTACATCAGTGAGAGACGCCCGTCGTCACCGATTATGCCTATGGCTACGAGCGCTTCGTTGATCACCCCCTGCTGCTGCAACAGCACGATCCAGGCTGTGGTGCGGACCAGAAGCGAGGTCCAGAACGGCAAGAGCACCAAGATCATCAACAGGTTGGAATAACGCATCGGCAGGATCGACATGTAGTAGGCGATCGGAAAGCCGAGGAGGATCGTCAGCACGGTGATCGCGACGGAGAGCGCGAGCGTGCGCATGTAGAGATTGACGTAGATGCGTCTGTTCTCGTCGCGCAGAACGATGTTGCCCTGATCGTCGAATTCGCGATCCATCGCGGCGACGTAATAGGCGGTAGTCAGCGGGCGCCCTTCGCGCTGGATCACGCGCCAGAGAGTCACGTCGCCCCAGAGACGATGGGCATCCAGAAACGCTTCCTTGTAGGGGGGCTCGAAACCGGGAACGCTGCGCACCGTGCGCGCGACCGCGCCACGCGCGGCGGAGAGTTCGTAATTGAGCCGCACGCCGAGCGGGCCGGAGCGCTGGTCGCGGCGATCGCGCTCCATGTCGGTGCGGAAATCGGCCGCGAGGGCGGCGAAGACCTCCTCGCCGGGAAGCTCGCGCCCGTCCCAGCCATCGAGGGCTTCCAGCGTCTGCGGCAGCGCGTTGACGACCTGCGGGTTGTCGACGCTGCGCCACATCATCTGGCCGATCGGGAAGATGAAGACCACGAGCAGGAAGAGCAGCAGCGGCGCGACGAGGCCGAAGGCCACGAGCTTGCGCTTGCGCTCGGCGCGCTTCAGGCTCTGCTTCAAAGGAACGCCGTCAGCCGTGACCATCTGACCGGATGCATCGCGCATCGGGTCCGCGGTTCCTGCATCAGCCTGTGCCATTCACCCGGTCTCCGCCTTATCGACCTGTTCGTCGTTCTTGATGGGTGGAGGCGCGTGCGCCCCCACCTGAAACATCGACGCGATAGCCGCGTCCACGAGGCTGCTTACTGGAGCATCCAGTTGGCGAAACGCTCGCGCAGCTCGTCGCCGTAATCGGTCCAGAAGTCGTTATCCAGAATGATCGGAGAGAAGTAGTTGTCCGGGTTCGTCGGCATATGCTCGTTCATGTCGATGCCGAGATCGGCATGCTCACCGACGAGATCGGCAGAGGACGCGCGAGCCGGGCCGTAGGAGATGAAGCTGGCCTGATCCGCCAGACGCTGCGTGTCCGTGGCGAAGTACAGATACTCCATCACCAGATCGACATTGGGGCCGTCCGCGGGAACCACCCAGCCGTCCCATTCCACGACCTGACCATCCCAGATGATCTCGAAGGGCTGGCCTTCGACTTCGGCGGCATCGAACATGCGGCCGTTATAGCCCGTCGCCATCACGACTTCACCGTCGGCGAGGAGCTGGGGAGCCTGTGCGCCCTCGGTCCAGAAGACGATGTGCTCCTTGATGGTGTCGAGCTTGGCGAAGGCGCGGTCCTGGCCTTCCGGCGTGGCGAGCACGTCGTAGATGTCCTCCGGCGCGACGCCGTCGGCATAGAGCGCCCATTCGAGATTGGTGCCCGGACGATCCTGGAGGGCGCGGCGCCCCGGGAAGTTCTCGACGTCGAACAGCGCCTCGATCGAATCGGGCTGCGCATCCTCGGGGAAGAGCTCGGTGTTGAAGGTGAGCACGGTCGAGTAGACGATCTGCGGGATGAAGCACTCGCCGAGCGAACCGGGGAGGAAGTCCTCGGTGGGTGGCGTGCCGTCCGGCGCGGCCGCGAGGACCTCGTCGTGGTCGATCGGCAGGATGATGCCTTCGTCACAGGCGAGCTGCGCGTCGGAGGGCAGCATGTCGACGAGATCCCAGGTCACGTTGCCGGCCTGGGCCTGTGCGCGCAGGCCGGCGAGGGCGTTTGCCGAACCGTCGTCATTGACGATGGTGACGTGCGGGTTCGCCTCCATGAAAGGCTCGTGATAGGCGCGGATCTGGCTCTGGGTGTAAGCGCCACCCCAGGAAACGATCGTCAGCGTGACGGGCTCCTGCGCATAGGCGCCCGCCGTGATCGCCGCAGCTGCGACACCACCAGCCAGAATGGAAAGCTTCTTCAAAGACATATAATTTCTCCCAGTCCTGAGTTCGAGGAGCGCCTGTTTCGCGCTCCGTACCGGTACGGCGGGCATCCGCCATCCGGCCTTCTTCGCGGGGCCGGCGCGAACGCGGGCCACCTGCTGCGGCGGGTCGCGATCGCACCCGCCCGATCCGCCGCGCGCGCATCAAGCATCGAGCGCGCGGCAATCCTGTGTGATCCAGCCGATCCGCACCTTCGCCCCGACCGCGAGATCCGGGCTGTGCGAGGAATTCGGCACCTTCACGATGAATTCGTCGTTGCCGCACACGTTCACGCGGGTGCGGATATGGTCGCCGAGATAGATCAGTTCGCGCACCTGCGCCTCGAACACGTTGTCGAGATCGGCGCTGCCCTCGGGGGCGATGACGACACGCTCGGGGCGCAGCGACAGGGTGGTGCGGTCACCCACGGCGCCGACATTGACCTTGAGCGCGGTGACGGCGTCGCCGCTGTCGAGCACGACCTTGCACCTGTCGCCGTCGATCGCCTCGACCTTGCCCATGAGCTTGTTGTTCTCGCCGATGAAGGCGGCCACGAACGCGTTTTCCGGGCGCTCGTAGAGATCGGGGGGCGGGGCGAGCTGCTGGACCACGCCGTCGTTGAAGACCGCAATGCGGTTCGACATGGTCAGCGCTTCGGTCTGGTCATGGGTCACGTAGACCACGGTCACGCCGAGACGCTCGTGGATGTGCTTGATCTCGTATTGCATCTGCTCGCGCAGGTTCTTGTCGAGCGCGCCGAGCGGCTCGTCCATCAGCACGAGCTCCGGCTCGAAGACCAGGGCGCGGGCCACCGCCACACGCTGCTGCTGCCCGCCCGAAAGCTGCGCCGGCATGCGCGAGCCGAATTCGGAGAGCTCGACCATGTCGAGGGCACGCTGCACCCGCGTCTCGACATCGGCCTTGCCCATCTTGCGCACCCGCAGCGGGAAGGCGAGGTTCTCGGCGACGGTCATATGGGGAAACAGCGCGTAATTCTGGAACACCATGCCGATGCCGCGCTTGTGCGGAGCGACGTTGTCGATGCGCTGACCGTCCAGGCGGATTTCACCGAAGGTGGCGGATTCGAAACCGGCCAGCATCATCAGGCAGGTAGTCTTCCCCGAGCCCGACGGCCCGAGCATCGTGAGAAACTCGCCGCGCGCTATGTCGAGATTCAGGTTTTTGACGACGAGCGTTTCGCCGTCATAGCTTTTTTGCACGTTCTCAAAGCAGACATGGCCTGTATCGGCCACTCCGTCAGCAGTTTTCAGCACTGTGGACACGCTCCCCTATTGACACGGCCCTTACGAGACCGCGCTGCGCGTTTCTTGATGTATATCCTTCACGATACTCATCTTTCTCGCAACCCCCGAATTCGATTTTCTTCACCGCCGCGTCATGCCGCCGCCATGATTCTGCCGCGGAATTCGCCATGGCGCGGTTTGCGGCAAAATTTTAAATTGTTGGAAATGTTAATTTATCGGGGATAACACAACCGCCCGGATCAATCGGCCGGGATCGCGGGGATTTTATCGCCCCGAAGGCCTGTCCGCGGATCATTGCACTGCGTTTACGGTTTCGTGCTATAGGCTGCGCCGCCTGCGGGTCTCGGCGCGCGGGTGGCCCGAACGGGCACTTCCCGATGCGATCATCCGCCGCGCCGGTGACGTAGCGGCGGGGCGTGTATCGAGGGGCCCGGGGACCGGGAGCAGAAGCGGGCGAGAGCAGGATTTGACGATGTCGGAACAGACAATGGCGGGCGATGCGCTCCTCGCACTGTTTACGGGAGCCGGATATGGCGTGATCGAGCCGCCGATCCTCCAGCCGGCCGAACTCTTTCTCGATCTCTCCGGCGAAGAGATGCGCCGGCGCATGTTCGTCACCCTCGACGCCAACGGCGCCGAACTGTGCCTTCGCCCGGAATACACCATCCCCGTCTGCCGCGCTCATCTCGAGAAGGCGGGGGGCGATCCGGGCGCCGCGCAATATTGCTATCGCGGCCCGGTCTTCCGGCTGCGTGCCGGCGAGACCGGCGAGTTCCAGCAGGCGGGCGTCGAGTCGATCGGGCGGACGGACATCGCCGCCACGGATGCCGAGATTCTCGGACTCGCCATGGAGGCGCTCGACCATCTGGGTATCGTGCCGCAGCGGATCGCGCTCGGCGATGTCGGTCTGCTCGAAGCGCTGCTCGCCGCCCTCGACATCCCCGCCGCCGCGCGCGCCCGGCTGATGCGTGCCATCGTCGCGGGCAACGGCCTCGCCGTTCTCGCCGAGCCGGACGAGCCGGAGGAGGCGCAGGCCGCGTCGACCCAGCATGCGGGCCTCCTCGCCGCTCTCGAGGGGCAGGATCCCAAGGCCGCGCGCGCCTTCGTGGAAGACGTGCTCTCCATCGCCGGAATCACCTCCGTCGGGGGGCGCAGTGCCGGTGACATCGCCAGACGCTTCCTGGCCCGCGCCGGCCGCAACGGCGGCGATGTCGCCCCGGAAGCCCGTGCCGTGCTGAGGCGCTATCTGGAGATTGCGGGCGATCCCGATTCCGCCGCGGCCCAGATGCGCGCGCTGGCCGGTGATGCCGGTCTCGACATGGATGCCGCTCTCGATCTGTTCGAGGAGCGCAACGGCTTCCTCGCCGCGCGCGGCATCGATCTGGCCCGGCTGGGCTTCCGTGCCGATTTCGCGCGCAATCTCGATTATTATACCGGTTTCATCTTCGACATCGCCGCCGAGCCGGACAGCGCTCACAAGCCCCTCGTTGGCGGCGGGCGCTACGACAGGCTGGCACGCCATCTCGATCCGGAGATTTCGCTGCCCGCGATCGGCTGCTCCTTCTGGCTCGACCGTATCGCCGCCTGCCGGGCAGGCGATGGCGGTGCCGGCAAATCCGACTCGGGAGAAACCGCATGAGTGCCGCGCCGCTCGTCATCGCCGTACCGTCCAAGGGGCGCCTGCAGGAGAACGCGACCGCGTTCTTCGCGCGCGCGGGCCTCGAATTCGCCAAGGCGCGCGGCTCGCGCGGCTATCGCGGCACGGTCAAGGGCATGCCCGAGGTCGAGATCGCCTTCCTCTCGGCCTCCGAGATCGTCGGCCATCTCGTGCGCGGCGAAGTGCATTTCGGCATCACCGGCGAAGATCTGATCCGCGAACAGGCGCCCGATGCCGATAACGACATCGCGCTGATCACCCCGCTCGGTTTCGGCCATGCGAATGTCGTGGTCGCCGCGCCCCAGGCCTGGATCGACGTGTCCGGCATGGCCGATCTCGACGATGTCGCCGTCGATCTGCGCAGCCGGCAGGGCCGCAAGATGCGCGTCGCCACGAAATACGTGAACCTCACCCGTGGCTTTTTCGCCCGCCACGGGATCGTCGATTACCGCATCGTCGAATCGCTCGGTGCGACCGAGGGGACGCCCGCATCGGGCGCGGCGGAGATCATCGTCGACATCACCACGACCGGCGCCACCCTCGCGGCGAATGCCCTGAAGGTTCTGGATGACGGCGTGATCCTGCGTTCGCAGGCCAATCTCGCCGCTTCCCTTCGCGCGCCCTGGAGCGAAGCGTCGCGGGCTGCGGCGCGGGCGATTCTCACGCGGATCGCGGCGCAGGAAGAGGCGCGGCGCGTGCGCGAGATCCGTGCCCGGGTGCCGCAGGACGAGCGCGCCGGCGTGGCCGCCGCAGCGAATGCCTTCGAGGTGCATCTGCTCTCGGCGCCCGATGCGGACGAACTCGTGATGCATTGCGAGGCCGGCCATGTCTTCACCATCGCCGATGCGCTCGGGGCGGCAGGTGCGCGCGACATCACTGTGCGCAGCCTCGACTACGTCTTCCGCGCCCACAACCCGCTCCAGGCCCGGCTCGACAAACGCCTCCCGGCCCTGTGACGGGCATTCGAATTCTCCGGAATGACGAGGCACGAAAAAAAGGCCGCTCCCGGGGGAGGAGCGGCCTTGACGTTGCGGTGACCATTGGGGGGAGATCACCGTACGGGGAAGAGAAGGCCGTGTCCGCGGCCCTCATCCGGGTTACGCCGGCCATAGCCGGATGGATCATACGAGATCGGAAAAAAATTCGCTCGGCCCGGATGCGGGCGACACGCCGTGCTCGACATGCGTGATGCGTGTCTCAGGTGAGAGCGGCGCGGGCACTTCGTAGCCGCCGCGCTCGGGCGGGGCGGAGGGCGCCGTCATGGCGTAGCCGGCGCTGATGCCGACGATGAGCGCCGTCATCAGGAGAAGCCGCCCGCGATTGTCGTTCGCCGCCTTCTCGTCGCGCGGAAAGGGCTGCGCCGGTGTGAAGGCCTGGAGGTTCGACCCTCCCACGGGAATAATCGCGCCGGCGGGAATGGCGGCAGGGCGCGACCGGTTCCCCTCGGAAGCGTTTCGCCGAGTTTGCGGCAATTGCCCGCGTGCCCGTGCGAGAGCGCGAGCCTCGCGAGCGAGGCGCCATGCCCGGCGGGTCGGATCGGTTTCCGCAGTGGAATCTCTCCGCGCGCCGTCGCCGCTTGCCTCGACGGCGCGAAGCACCGCAGCCGCCGCCATTTCGCGCCGCCCGAGGGAGAGGATCTCGTCCGCATCGGATGCACCGGGCGCGCCATCGCCGCCTTTTGCCGATACTGCGATGCCACGGGTGGCCGTGAGGTCGAGCGTCATCCACCCCGCCGACGAGATGGCGCTCTCGTCGACGGCGATGGTCTGCTTGTGTCTTGCCGAGCCAGAAGCTGGCTGTCTTGCCGAGCCCGAAGCCGGCGTTGAATCGACGATCACCCGCGTGCCCTTAAGGTTAACCAAGTGTTAACGCGGACTATGCGCAGATCGTCGCATCCGCGCCAGTCGCGATCGTCGATTATGGTTAACGCGCGTTAATTGTCTATCCGCACCGGCATGTTCTTTTGTGGAACCACGACCTGGATGCCGCTTCCCTCCATCGCCGAGACGAACCCGTCGGCATTCTGCGCGATGATCGGGAAAGAGCCGTAATGGCAGGGAATCGCCACCTTGGCGCGGGAGAAAAAGCGCTTCACGGCGAGGGCCGCCGTCGCCGCATCCATGGTGAAGCGGTCGCCGATCGGAACGATCACCACATCCGGCTGATGCAGCTCGGCGATCAGCGCCATGTCGCCGAATATGTCGGTATCGCCCATGTGATAGACGGTCGGCTCGCCGGGCGCCTTGACGATCACGCCGGCGGCGGGGCCGAGGGGGAAGTTCACGTCGGTCTCCACCATTCCCGAGGAGTGATCGGCACGCACCATGGTGACGCGGAATTCGCCCTGATCGGTGGTGCCGCCGAGATTCATCGGTTCGAAATTCTCGATGCCCTGCTTGGCGAGATACATGCACAATTCGAAGCTCGTGACGATCTTGGCTCCCGTGCGCTGTGCGATCGCCGGGGCATCGCCGACATGGTCGCCGTGGCCGTGGGTGATGAGGATGTGGCGGGTGCCCTCGCCGGCTTTCTCCGCATCGCCCTCGAAACCCGGATTGCCGGTGAAGAAGGGGTCGATCAGCACGTTGTTCTCGCCGAATTCGAGACGAAAGGCCGAATGGCCGTACCAGGTGATCTTCATGGCTCGCTTATCCTCCGTTTCTGGCGTAGAAGCGTCGCAGCGCCCCGTTTCTCGCCGGAACCGACATCATGCCCGTCCGACATCGACGCTCCGGAACCCCTGATCTGCAACGCGACGGCGCGGCTTGTGTTTCCCGCCTCCGCACCGGGCCCGATTTGACCCGTACGGAGCGGCTCCCATGACAGTGGCGCTGGAAGGGCTCGTCGGCAAGCTGCCGCGTTACGGGCGGATGATCGGCATCGATCTCGGCACCAAGACGATCGGCCTCGCGCTCTCCGATGTCGAGCGGCGCATCGCCACGCCGCTGGAGACGCTCAAGCGCGGCAAGTTCACGAAGGATGCCGCCGAGCTCGCGAAGATCGTGAAGCGTTTCGAGGTGGTGGCCATCGTCGTCGGCCTGCCTCTCAACATGGATGGCAGCGCCGGCCCGCGCGCGCAATCCACGCAGAGCTTCATGCGCAATCTCGAAGCCGTGATCGACTGCCCCATCGTCGGCTGGGACGAGCGGCTCTCGACCATGGCGGTGACGCGGACATTGCTCGAAGCCGATGCCTCGCGGGCGCGGCGCGGGCAGCTCGTCGACAAACTCGCCGCGAGCTACATCCTCCAGGGCGCGATCGACCGGCTCAACATGCTCGAAGATTTGCGTACGGAGCAGGAAGACGCGCGAGACGCCGCCGGGGATGATACCACCGGGGACGATCCGGATCGGGAGTGAGATTGTCCGCGCCGGCCCGGCTCAGGCGGCCTGCGGCGCGGAATTCTCCATCAGCACGGCATAGATCGCATCGCCGTCGGTCGCGGCGCGCAGACGCTCCAGCACACCGGGATTGCGCAGCACACGGGCGATGCGGGCCAGCGCCTTGAGGTGATCGGCGCCGGCACCTTCGGGGGCCAGCAGCAGGAACAGGAAATCGACCGGCATCCCGTCGATCGCCTCGAAATCGATGGGCTTTTCGAGGCGCGCGACGAGACCGAAGAGCTTGTCGATACTTGGCAGCTTGCCGTGGGGAATGGCGATGCCTTCCCCGATTCCGGTCGAGCCGAGACGCTCGCGCTGGAGCAGCGTCTCGAAGATGTCGTGCGCCTCCAGCCCGGTGAGCCGGGCGGCATGGGCGCTGATCTCCTGGAGCGCTTGCTTCTTACCGTTGGCCCTGAGGGCCGGGATCACGGCTTCTGACGACAGGATCTCAAGCAGCATGACGTTCATCAGGCTCTGTCATGGCGGGGACGCGCGCATGACGGCGCGAAAACACGCTTTGCGTCATGAGGAGCCCCCTGATGTATCGGTGAGGCCGATCACGGCCTCATGAATTTTCCGCCGGAGGATCGATCCACCCGATCGCTCCGTCGATGCGGCGGTAGACGATGTTGATCCGCCCGCTTCCCGCATGCTGAAACACCAAACAGGGGGCACCTGTCAAATCAAGTTCGATCACGGCTTCGCTCACCGACTGCTTTTTCAACGACTTGGTCTCTTCGTGAATTACGACGGGATGGAATTCTCCCTCCATCTCCTCGGCATCCTGCGAATCGTCGTAGGGGGCCTCGATCACCGAATAGCTCGCCTTCATCATCTCGGCGGCCTTGCCGTTCTGCGAATAATCCCGCAGCCGGCGCTTGTGGCGCCGCAGGCGCTTTTCGATGCGGTGCGCCGTCTGGTCGAAGGCGGCATGCGCATCCATGGCACTGCCGGTCGATTCGAGGGTGACGCCGGTGGCGAGATGCAGGACGCAATCGGTGCGGTAGCCGCTTCCTTCCGGCTCGATGGTGACATGTCCGGTCACGGCGACGTTGCCGTCGAAATACTTGGCGAGAGCCGCCTCGACACGTTCTTCGACATGGCTGCGCAGGGCATCGCCGATATCCATGTTCTTGCCGGAAATACGAAGCGTCATCGTCTCCCCCTGTTCTTGCGCGCGACGGCGTCGCGCCGGGTCTGCATCTTTAGAGGTAAGCAGCCCCGGGCGTGTCGTCAATCGACGCGGGCCGCCTTCCGATGCTGCACCTGCGAAGGCGCGCGCCGCGATTGACAGCGCAGCCGACGCGGCGGATGCTTTCCCCCGGTACAGCCAATAAAACAACAAATGGTTGAAAAGCCGCCGCGCCGCTCCGGCGGTGAAGGGAGGGGAGGATGACGCAGCAGCTGCATCGCGAACGCGTGCAGGTGGGGATCGTGGGTGCAGGCCCGGCCGGGCTCCTGCTCTCGCACCTGCTCGCGCAGGCGGGCATCGAATCGCTCGTGATCGAGGCGAAATCCCGCGTGCATCTCGAAGAGCGCATCCGCGCGGGCGTGCTGGAGCACGAAACCGCCGCCGTCCTGCGCGAGACCGGCCTCGGGGAACGGATGGACCGCGAAGGGCTCGTCCATGGCGGCCTGTTCCTGCAATTCGCGGGTGCCGCCCACCGTATCGATCTCGAAGCGCTCACCGGCAAGGGCGTGATGGTCTACGGCCAGCACGAGGTGGTGAAGGACCTGATCGCCGCCCGGCTCGCCGACGGGGAAGTGATTCGCTTCGATTGCGAGGACGTCCAGGTGCGCGATCTCGAAAGCGAACGCCCGGTGATCAGCTATGCCCGTGAGGGCGTCACCCACGAGATCGCCTGCGATTTCATCGCCGGCTGTGACGGGTTCCACGGCATCTGCCGCGCCTCGATCCCGCCACAGGCGCTGACGCTCTATGAACGGGTCTATCCCTTCGGCTGGCTCGGCGTGCTGGCCCGCACGCCGCCCGCCTCCCACGAACTGATCTACGCCAATCACGATGACGGTTTCGCGCTGCTCTCCATGCGCTCTCCGGAGATCAGCCGGCTCTATGTGCAATGCCCGCCCGATGCCGATCTCGCGGATTGGCCCGATGCGCGCATCTGGGAAGAGCTCGATGCGCGATTGTCGCGCGATGACGGGTTCCGGCTCACGCCGGGCCCGATCCTCCAAAAGAGCGTCACGGCGATGCGCAGCTTCGTCTGCGAGCCGATGCGCTTCGGGCGGCTGCTGCTCGCGGGCGACGCGGCCCATATCGTGCCGCCGACGGGCGCCAAGGGCATGAACCTCGCCGTCGGCGATGTCCGGGTCATGGCCCGTGCGCTGGAGCGCTGGTACGCGCACCGGGACGGCGACGCGATCGCCGCCTACGGGCCGATCTGCCTGAGGCGGATCTGGCGGGTGCAGCGTTTTTCCTGGTGGATGACGCAGATGCTGCATCGTTTCGACGCGGAGAGCCCCTTCGATCGCCGCCGGCAGCTGGCCGAGCTTGATTACGTGGTCAATTCGCGCGCCGCCGCGACGACGCTGGCGGAGAATTACGTGGGCCTTCCCATGGATTGGGGGGACGGTGATAGTATGCCCCGATGAGCTTCTCGCCCCTCGACAGCGCCCTGACCGGTCCGCTCTTCGTCACCCCCGCCATGCGCGCGATCTTCACCGACGAAGCACGGATCACCGCCATGCTCGCCTTCGAGACGGCGCTCGCGCGCGCCCAGGCCGAAGCGGGGATCGCGGATGCGGCTTTGCCGGAAGCGCTTGCCGCGATCACGCCGGCTGATTTCGATCTCCCGGCGCTCGGCGCGGAGACGGCGCTGGCCGGCGTTCCGGTGATCCCCTTCGTGGCGCATCTGCGCGCTTTGTTGCCGCCCACCTGCGCGCGTGACCTGCATAAGGGAGCGACCACGCAGGATGTGCTCGACACCGCCCTCGTTCTCCAGATCCGTGATGGCTTGAAGGCGCTCGCGCCGGATCTGCGCGGGCTGGTCGAGGCTTTGCATCTGCGCGCGCAGGAACATGCCCACAGCGTCTGTGCCGGGCGAACCTATGGCCAGCATGCGGCGCCGGTGACCTTCGGCTTCAAGCTCGCGATCTGGCTCGGTGATATCTGCGATGCGCTCGCGGCCCTCGACGATGCCCGCCCCGGCGCGCTGAAACTGTCGCTGGCCGGCCCCGTCGGCACGCTCACGGGAATGGGGCCGCCCGATCAGGCATTTGCGATACGCGCCCGGATGGCGGAAATCCTCGGCCTCGGTGACGCGCAGCTTTCCTGGCACGCACGCCGTGGCGGGCTCGCGCGGCTCGCAGATGCGCTGCGGCAAATGCTCTCGGCGCTCGCGCATATGGCGGGGGATCTCGCGCATCTCGCTTCGACGGAGGTGGGCGAGATCGCCGAGCCGCACCAGCCCGGTCGCGGCGGCTCATCCGCCATGCCGCACAAACGCAACCCCGTCTCCTGCACGGTCGTCCTCGCTGCGCAGGCACAGGCGCGCGGCCTCGCGGGCGCCTTCGACGCCGCTGCGATCGGCGCGCATGAACGTCCCGCCGGCGCCTGGCACGGGGAATGGCAGGTTCTGCCGATGCTGCTCGGCCTCGCCTCCGGCGTCTTGCGCGAGGGGCGGGTGCTGGCTCAGGGCATGGAGATCGACGCCACGCGCATGCGCGCCAATATCGACGCCACGCGTGGCCTGCTTTTCGCCGACGCGGCGAGCGCGCTGCTCACCCGCGATATGGGTGCGGCGGAGGCGAAGGCGGCGGTGACCCGCGCCGCAGATCGCGTGCGTGCTGAGCAGATCGATCTGATCGATGCGCTTTGCCTCGAGACGGGCCGCGACAAGGACGATCTCGCCCCCGCCTTCTCCCTCGACCCCGCCATCACGGCGGCTGCGGCGCATGTGCCGCTGCTGGAAGAGCCGGTCGCGCGGGCGCTGGGGCAGATCGAGCGGCTGGGCTGAGGAATCTCATTTCCCCCGCCCCGTGCGCGAAAACCGCAAGGGCGTGCGCGGATCGGCCACTTCGCAGGCGGGGCGGCTCTGGCTATGACGGGCGCCATATTGCAATCGCGCGCCATCCGGAGGTCTCCCATGCCCGTCGATCCCAATTCCGCCGTCCATGCCTTCGATGACGAGGGCCGTATCGCGTCCATGGTCGAGCGGATCAGCGAATGGGTGCGGGTGGAGAGCCCGACGCGCAACGCCAATGCCGTCAATGCGATGATGGACGTACTGGTCGCCGGTATCGACGAGAATATCGCCTCCGTCGAGCGGGTGCCGGGGCGCGACGGCCTCGGCGACAGCGTCATCCTGCGCGCAGGTCCCCAGACCAACGAGAAGCCGATTCTCGTGCTGTCGCATCTCGATACGGTGCATCCGATCGGTACGGCGGAGAAGGACAATCCCGTGCGGCGCGACGGCGATCGGCTCTACGGGCCGGGCATCTACGACATGAAGGGCGGCGCCTATCTCGCGCTCGAGGCCTTCATGGAAGTGGCGCGGCGCGGCACGGCGAAGCGCCCGCTCGTCTTCCTCTTCACCCCCGACGAAGAGATCGGCTCGATCACGACACGCGGGCTGATCGAGGAACTCGGCCGCCAGGCCGAGGCGGTGCTCGTCACCGAACCGGCGCGAGACGGGGGCCGAATCGTCACCTCGCGCAAGGGGGTGGGGCGTTTCGACGTGCATATCGAGGGCCGCCCGGCGCATTCGGGTTCGAAACACGCGGAGGGCCGCAACGCCATTCACGAGGCGGCACGCCAGATTTCCGTGATCGAGGCGATGACCGATTACGAGCGCGGTGTCACCACGACGGTGGGGCTGATCAATGGCGGCACGGCGATGAACACGGTGCCGCAGCATTGCCGCTTCTCCATCGATCTGCGCGTCGCCACCGTGGCTGATGGTGAGGAATTCGCGGCCAAGATCATGGGGCTCCAGCCGCTCGCGCCCGATTTCAAGGTCACCGTCACCGGCGGCATGAACCGTCCGCCCTTCGAGCGCACGGACGAGGTCGCAAAGATCTTCGCGCTCGCGCAGGAGATCGGCGCCGATATCGGCCTCGACGTGCAGGAATGCTCGCGCACGGGCGGTGGCTCGGACGGCAATTTCACCGCGATCTTCGGCGTCCCCACCCTCGACGGCCTCGGCATCGACGGCGACGGCGCCCACACGCTCCAGGAATACGCCCTGGTCTCCTCCATCGCCCCGCGCGCCAAGCTGATCGCGCGCCTGCTCGAGCGCATCGACTGATGCGAAACGCGCGCCGTCGGGGTGACGGCGCGCGCTTTGGGTGACCCGGCCTAGTCAGGCCCGGTCCAGTCAGGCCCGGCCCGGAGGCAGAAGCGCGATGCCGGAGGCTTCCGCAGCGGCGGCGATCGCCGCGAGATCCGGCGCGCGCGGCGCCGGGAATTCCCGCGTGCCCGGATCGACCGGCTCGCCGATGGCGCGGAAGAAGCGCTCGTGATGGTCGGCGGGCCAGTTCAGGATCAGCATGCGCGCGGGCGCGTCGCCGGGATTGGCGAAGGCATGCGCCACACCGCGCGGCACATGCACGACGGAACCCGGCCCGCGCATCAGCGTCTCGCCGTCGAGGGTGAAGGCGTAGGTACCTTCCAGAACGTAGAACGTCTCCTCGTCCTCCCGGTGAAGGTGCGGCGGTGAACCCGCGCCGGGTGCCGTATACGCCTCGACCATCGAGAAGCGCTGACCGGTTTCGGAGCCGCTCAGGAGAAAGGTGATCAGGTTGCCGAGGACGTGGACGGTTTCGTGTTTTGCTTTGGTCAGATGTGGGGGCTTGAATTCCGACATGGGGAGTTCCATTTCTATACGATGATCTCTTTTTGAGACGAGCGTCTCATAAATCTGATGGAAGGCTGATGCAAGAGAAAAATCGCGCCACCTCAGGGGCAGCGCTCAGTCCGTTGCGCCGCCGCAATCGACAGGCCCTGCTCGATGCAGCGCAGGCCATGCTCGACGAAGGCCTCACGCCCACCCTCGCCGAGGTCGCCGACCGGGCCGAGATCTCTCGCGCGACGGCCTACCGGTATTTTTCCTCCGCCGAGCAACTGCTCAACGAAGCCGCTCTCGATACCGTCGCAAAAGCGATTCCCGATCGGATCGGGCGCATTCCGCGCGAAGGCGTGGAGCACGCGGAGACCGCGATCCGTGATCTCGTCGCCGGTGTCGAGGAGATGGTGCGCGAGAACGAGCCCGCCTTTCGCACGATGCTGCGTCTCTCGCTCGAAGCCGGGGAGGGCGCCCGCGGCGGGCGGCGTATCGGATGGATCGATGCATGCCTCACGGGCGCGAATATTCCGGAGCCCGCGCGTGCGCGCCTGACCGGGGCACTCGCGTTGTTATGCGGGATCGAGGCGCGGATCGTGCTCAAGGATGTCTGCGGGCTCGACGACAAAGACGCGCGCGAAACCCTGCTCTTCACCGCCGAGGCACTCGTCGCGGCAGCGCGCAGCTCTGCCGATGACGGTCGGGCGTCATGAACCTGCGCGCGGCGCCGCCCGCACCTCAGAACCCGCTCTCGCGGATCAGGACGGCGCGGATCGCACGCCATGTGAGGGAGGCGAGGGAGCGGCGCTCGCCTTGCAGGCGCAGGGTGCCACGCAGGGCGAGATCCGGCGCCTGCATCGCGCCATCCGATGCATCGGGCCGGGCGAGGATGCGGTAGACGGCACCATCGGCGACGGGCCCGTCTTCGCCGGCATGGGCGGGAATGCCGCCGCCATGGATCGAGGCGAGTTCCGGCGCCGAGGCGAGACGCGCGGTGGCCGTATCGCCGATCTCCGCGATGGTGACGGCGATCGGCGCGCGCGTCGGCGCATCCGGATAGAAGGTCGCGCGGCTGCCCGTACTGACGCGGGCGAGATCCGCCTCGCCCAGATAGGCCTCGACCAGCGGCGCATCCGGGACGATCAGCGTGGCGAGCCACTCTCCGGCGCTCACCCAGTCGCCGATGCCGGTTTCGGGATCGCGCTCGACGAGGCGTCCGTCATGCGGTGCGCGCACGGTCAACCGTTCCGCCTCCCGCGTCAGGCTCGCGCGCTCGGACAGCGCGCCTTCCAGTTCCCGCCACAGGGCCGCGCGATCGACGCGGGCGCCTGAGGCTTCTTCATCCATCGCCGCACGCCAGCGCAGCAGCGCGATGGCGCGGGCATTCTCGTCGAGGCGATAGGTCATGTCGGGGGCGACGAAGGCAAACAGCGTATCGCCGCGCGCCACCGCGATGCCCTGTGGCGCGGTATCCGCGACGAGCATCGCATCCGCCGGCGCAAAGATCCGCGTCTGCCGCTCCGCCCGCAGCAGGGCCGGCGCGTGGATCGCCCATTGCAGCGGCATGAGGAAGAGCGTGACGAGGGCGAGCAGGGTCGCGAGCGTCACCACGGTGTTGCGGTTGAGGCGATAGCGCTCGCGCCGCTCGTACCATTCGCGCAATTCGAGCGCGATCGGGCGTCCGATGAACCAGGCGAGTTCCACGATCATCAATATGATTCCCAGCGCCTTGAAGAAGAAATGGTAGACGATCAGGGCGATGCCGAGAAAAAGCAGAAAGCGATAGAGCCAGGTCGCGACCGCATAGGCGACCAGCAACCGCGCCCGCCCCGGCGGGAAGCGCTCCGGCGGGCTCTCGCCGAATCCGAACAGAGCCTCGCGCAGGCGCCAGCGCGCGAGCTTGAAGGCGCGCTCCTGCAGATTGGGCATGTCGAGCAGATCGGAGAAGAGGAAATATCCGTCGAAACGCATGAACGGGTTGAGGTTGATCGCGAGCGTCATGATCCAGGTCGTGGTGGCCAGGACGAAGGTGGCCGAGCGCATGGGGCCATCCGGCATGAAGCTCCAGGCCAGCGTCATCCAGGCGGCGATGGCGAGTTCGATCGCCATGCCGGCATAGCCGATCCGCAGGCGCTTGCGCCGGTCTGTCAGGCGCCAGGCGGCGGTGGTATCGGTATAAAGCACCGGATAGAGCACCATCAGCGCGATTCCCATGGTGGGAACGGGCAGGCCCTCGCGCTTGGCCGCATGGGCATGGGCGAGTTCGTGGGCGATCTTGGTCACGACGAGCGCGACCGCGATCGCAGCGAGGCCCTGCCAGCTGAACAGATGCAGGAAGGTCGTGGTGAAGGCATCCCATTGCCGCAGGGCGAGGAGGAGGCCGATGATCGCGGCCATCACCGTGGCGATCCAGAAGGCGCGCGAGAAGAACGGCGCCGCGAGGCCGCGCGTCGCCTCCAGAAATCCATCCGGGCGCACCAGCGGAATGCGGATGAAGAGATAATTCTTCAAGACGAAGGCGAGCGGGTTCATCCGCGCGGATTTCGCCTGCTCGGCCAGCATCCGCAGCGCCTGCTCGCCGCGCACCTGCACGAGATTGGCCCCGGCGAGGAAGCGGGCGAAAGCCTCGACCTCGCCCGCCGTGAGCGTCAGGGTGGTCTGCGCATTGATGGCGGCGGCAATGGCGGCGGGATCGCCCAGATGCCAACGCGCGAGCATCTCGATCTCCGCCCAGCCGAGGCGGAAATACCGGGCGCGCTGCGGATCCTCCAGCGTCCAGCCGGGGGCGCCGTCGCGATCCGCCGGGCCGGGATGCAGGATGAGTTCGTCGCGCAGGGGCGGCAACGTCGCCGGCTTGGCGCCCGGCATGCCTCCACCGAAGCTGATGCGCGGGCCGGGCTTTCGCCGATCCAAACCGATGATGCCGCCCGCCGCCATCACAGACCGGCCCGCAGCCGCAGCCATGCGATCGGGCGGCGCAACAGATAGAGGGCGAGGATCGTGCGCTCCCCATAGACCCGCGCCGTCCCGCGCAGGCCGATGCGCAGGCGCGGATCGTCTTCGGCGAGTGCCGCGCGCAGGCGGTAGGCCATGGTGCCGTCGGGCATCGCGCTCGCGCGATAACCCGTCCGGGTGAGCGCGGCGGCGATCGGATCCGCCGGGTCGATATTCAGAAAGAACCGAATCTCGGCGCCGGGCTCGAGATTGATCGAATCGGCAATAGCGAGGCGGATTTCGAGCTCGCGCGCCTGCGGATCGGCGAGCAGCATGATCCGTTCGCCGAGCGCGACGGGGCGGCCTTCCCAATCGGCCACATCGTCGAATATGGCGATGCCGTCGCGCGCGGCGGTGATCTCGATGCGCGCGAGGCGCTCGTCGAGGAAGGCGAGTTCCGCTGCGTGCTGGTCGCGGCGGCCTTCGAGCACGGCGAGGCGCGCACGCGATTGCGGATCGAACAGCGCCTGCTGGCGGGCTTGGCGTAGTTCCGCCTCGGCGACGCTGAGCTGTTGCCGGGCGATCTCGCGCTGGGTGGTGAGTTCGGAGCCGTCGAGCGAGACCAGCGGCGTGCCGGCGCTGACCGCCTCGTTGGGGCGCACATGCACCGTCTCGATCACGCCTGCGAGCGGTGCGCGTACGAGCCCGGGCTCCTGCGCGACGATCTCGGCGGGGGCGAGCACGGATTGGCGCACGGGCAGCGCCATCACCGCGAGGAGAGCGGCGAGGCCCGCGAGCATGATCACGCGGCTGCGGCGCAAATGCAGGCGGCGCCGATGCGGGCCGGTCAGGGCGGCGAGCGCATGGCCGTAGGCATCGGCGAGATGATCGAGCGCGTTGATCTCGCTGCGGGTGAAAGGCGTCTCTCGCGCAAACAGAAGGGCGCCGTGGATTTCTCCCCTGTGACGAAGGGGCAGGAAGGCGATATCGGCGGGTAGATGCGCGGTGAAGAAGGTGCTCGCCTCGTCACGCGCCGCGCGGCCCTCCGGGCCGAAAGCTTCGCCCATCCGCGCCGCAGTCAGGCTCTGCGCGCGGGGCTGTTGCCGCAGGGTCTTGCGAAAGAACGCTTCGAGTCTGCGCGTGAAGGGCGCGTCGCGATCAGGCGTGGCGAGGCCCGAGAGGCTGCGCAGCCGGTTGCTTGCCGCGCAATACCAGGCAGCCTGCCGGTAGGGGATGGCGAGATGGGTGTCGTTCACCATCAGGAAGCCGAGCGCCTGGGCATCCTCGGCGGCGCGGGCGCGTTTTTCGAGTTCGAGCAGGGTGGCGAGGGCGACGCCCTTGCGGCTGGGCTGTTCGCTCATGGCGCACCGGAAGCGCCTTCCGGCGGAGGCGGGCGCAGATCCGCCTCACCGCTCATTCCGGCGATCAGCCCCTCCGGCGCATGGCCGATCGAAGCGAATATCCGGATCGACTGGCTGACGGGATCGACCCGCGCACCGATACGCGACACTTCGGCTTCGAGCGTGGTTTCGAGCTCGTCGATCATGACAGTGAAGGCATGGCCGGGCCGCAGCCATGCGAGCCAGCGCGAGGGCACCATCAGCGCGACTTCGAGATCACGGTCGTCGAGGATGGCGATGACCGGCTCGCCCTCGGCGACGTATTGAAACGGCTCGGCCATGCGCTCCGCCACGCGCCCGGGAAAGGGCGCGGTAATGGTGCAGCGTGATACGGCGATTTCCGACAAGGTCGTCTCGGCCTCGGCCACTGCGAGGGCGGCGACGGTCTCGTCGAATTCGAGCCGGCTGATGGAGCTGAGCTGGTCGAGTCGCCCGGCGGTTTCGAGGCGCCTTCGCGCCGATTGCTCCTGCGCACGCGAACGGTCGCGGCGCGCGACATGGACCGCGCAATCGAAGCCGATGAGGGGATCACCTTCGGCGAAACGCTCGCCCTCACGCAGGGGGAAATCGTCGATCTTGCCGGATATCTCGGCCGAGAGCACCGTCTGACGACGCGGGCTGATCTGGGCGCGCAGGACCGGGCGGGCGAAATCGGCGATGCCGGGGCCACCGAGGCCGCCATTATTCGCATTTGGGCTGGGAGCCGTCGGTGCGGCGAGGGGCGGTACCGGGAGCGGAGGTACAGAGGGGCCGGGCGGCGCTTGGTTCGGCGGCGTCTGGTCGGGAGCGGAAGGCGGCGGAGGAGGCTCGTCCATGATCGGGGCGAAAGGATTTTGCGCTAGCGTCGCATCCGCATCCGCGAGCATCGCCAGAACGATCCGGGTATATTGCACCAGCGTGCGATCATGAAGGGCGGCGCCGGCGGGGAGCGGGACGGCGTGGAGGGAGGAAGCGGGATTTGCTTGCGCGCCATGCGTCGAGAGAAGCCCCAGCACCATGGCGAAAGCGATCGCGTGGGCGTGGACGGCACGGCGTGATGTGTGGAGCAGGCGCCGATATCGCGACCGGGCAGGGCGGGCGGGCGCGGATGTCGTTGCAGAAATGACCCGGTCCGCAGCCATGATTCAACCGTCATCCATGATCGACCCGGCGCGCGGCTAGTCGCGAACCGGTTGTGTTTGCGCTGGCGCTGGCACCAATGCCGGTGCGCGTTCCGGTCTTGGAGGCGGCAGCATGGCATAGGCCGCACTGCCATCTGCGCGCCCGTCGTGCTCCGCCGCCGATGCAGAGGCAGCTGGAATATCCGGCAGCCGCGCCCGCCCGGAGGCGATCTCTGCGGCGCGAGATGCGATGGCCGCCTGTAGCGTGGCGAGATCGTGATCGGCGATGGTCTCGGGCAGCGGATCGAAACCCGCAGCCGCATAGACCGCGCCGAGCGCGTTGTTCACCTCGGCGAAGGCCCGGTTGCGGGCGCGCTCTGCGAGGACGGCGGCAGCCGCGGCGCGCACGCTCTCCAGACGGTTCTGCGCATCGCTTTCCTCGGCGCTGCGGGTCGCTTCGGCGATGCGCTGCTCGACACTCTGCAATTCGCTCGCGCGGGCATAGTGCCGGACGGCGCGCTGGTAGCGGCGATAGGCGACGTTGACCTGAGTCAGGATCGCCATCCGTAGGGCGAGCCTGCGCGCATCGGAAAGCTCTTCGCGCGCCTGCGCCTCGGCCTGCATGGAGGGCAGGGACAGAACCCGCAGCAGGTTCCAGGTGACCTGGATCCCGGCATCCGCCCAGGACTGGTTGAGCAGGAAGCTGTTGGAATCGTAGTTCACGCCGGCGAAGAGGTTGGCGCCGGGCATCAGCGAGAGCATCTGCGAGCGAGCCTCGAGCACGACGTTGCGCGCATTGTAGAGCTCCTCGCGGATCTCCGGTCGCTCGACCATGGCCACCGCTTCGAGATCGTTCAGGCGATAGGGCAGGCGCGTATTGCTCTGGCGCGGCGGTGCGAGGCTGTAGCTCGTGCCCGGCGGCAGGCCCATCAGCCCGGCCAGCTCCGCCTTGGCGCTCGCGAGCTCGGTCTCCAGGCCTTCGAGCTGCTGGATGGTTTCGAGCATCGCACGCTGGAACTGCAGGGTCTCCAGTGGCGGCATCAGCCGCTCGGCCTCCGCTTCGCGGGCGAAACCGAGTGCCTCGCGCGCTTCGCCGAGGACGCGGCGCACACGCGGTGCGAGCTGCTCGGCGGTGACGGCCTCCCAATAGGCGTTGCGGACGTCGTCGGCCACGGTGAGGACGACACGGCGACGCCTCTCCTCGGCGGCGAGCGCGCGGTTGGCCTGGGCCTGTGCGCCGAAATAGCTCAGCCCGAAATCCAGCACGTTCAGCGACACCTGCAGATCTGCCGTTCCCGTATCGCGGTCACTGCTGGTGGAAGGCTCGAGCGACTGGCGGCCCGTCTCGACCGAACGGCTCGACGAGGCGGCTATGTTGTCGCGGGTGCGCAATCCCGCGCGACCGGCGAGCTGGGGCAGCAGATCCATCTGTGCCCTGTCGCCGAGCCGCTCCTCGAGCGCGCGTTCCATGAGCGCGACCCGATGGTCGAGATTGTATTTGAGCGCACGGGCCAGCGCTCCTTCGAGCCGTATCGGCCCGGAAATCGGTTCCTGGGAGGCGTAGATCGTATGCCGATCGGCTGCTGCGGTGCTGATCTGCTCGGCGAGGCTGAGGCGTTCGGGGGAAGCAGCGCAGCCGGCGAGGATTCCAGCCGCGGCGATCACCGTGAGGAGCGGGCGCAGCCTGGGCATACGGTCCCTCCGCGAACCGGAAAAACCGGATTCCATGGGTATGGAATCAGCGTTTCGCCGATGTCGACCAGCCGCCGAACCCGATTCCGCCTGCATATCCACGCGCCCCCAACTTCCGCAGCGATATCCGCGACCCATATTCACGACCTGCAACACGGCACGCCGATTACCGAACGCCAGCCCGGTCCCGGTTCACGTCCACCGGCGCGCGTCACGCTGTTGCTTTAACGGGTATCGTGCTACGAATGCCCGTTAATTTTCTCGATAAATACAGCTTTAGGCTGATTCCATCGAATCTTTGTAATCATAGGTCATATCGTCAGAAGTGCGCATCTCTGGCAAGGGCTCGTCCCAGAATTCCGCATCGCTCATGTCGAGCGAGGTGGCATGTGTTGCTATTCCGACACGGCTCGCGGCGCGGACCATTTCGCTGAAGGCGGGTTTGCCGGTGGCGAGGCCGATCGCGGGATCGAGGTGCATCGCATCCTCGGCTTCGACCTCTTCCGCTTCGATCGTGAGGGTGAAGGTCACCTGTGCGCTCTCGCCGTCGGGCAGGGTCGCGGTGATGGTGATCTCGTAGACCCCTTCCGCGCCTTCAGGCGGGTCGACGAGGAGGCTGCCCGCCTCGGCATCGAAGATCATCCATTCCGGCAGATCTGAGCCATCGGTGAGGGCGGCGGCGACCGATACCGGCAGGGTCGTATCCGCCACGACGAAGGTGGAGGCGGGGAGGATGATCGTGAAGGCCCCGTCCGCGAGGGGTGCGGATACGGGCGCAACCGGCACCTCGGCGCGTATCGCGACGCCGTCCGCCACGAGGTTCGCGGCGGGCGTAATGAAGAATCCGGAAACGGCGCTGCGCTGCATGGCGCTCGTCCCCTCCGGCTCCCCGGAAAACGGATCCATCCGCGGCGTGAACAGCACTTGCGGCGGGAGCGGTTGCCCGGATTGGGCCGTTGCGAAGGAAGCCGGTGGTGCGGACGCCGTCGTCTGGATCGTCGGCTGGCCGGGTGCGCCGTCGGGCACCGATGCCGCCAGCGGCGGCCCTTCGATCGTCAGCGTGACCGAGGCGCTCGACGTGGCGATGCCATCGGAGACGAAGATGTCGAAGATCTGCGTATCGCTCTGGCCGGCAGCCAGACGGTCGGGCTCGGGAACGAAGACGAGCATGCGGATCGCGGCCTGCGCCTCGGCGGCGGAGGGTATGCCCGACCGGTTATAGGTCCCCAGTCCCGCCGTGGTGAAGCCGGCATCGGCGAGGGATTGCGCCGTAAACGTCCCCATGCCGAGCGTATCCGCACCGATGAAGATGCTCAGGGTCTGGCCGGGATCGGGATCGACGATAGTGACATTCGCAAACAACGTGATCGTGTCCGATTGCGCGACGGTCGCGTCGCTGAACCCGGCGAGAGCGGGGGGATCGTTGACCGAAGTGACGGTGACCGTCGTGCTCTGTTCGGCCGGCCCGGCGACGCCGTCATCGACGCGCGCGGTGATCACGACATCCTCGGTATCGCCGACTTCGAGGCGATTCTCGACCGGCGCGAACACGAGCGCGCGCAGGGCGGCCTGCGCGGTTGCCGCATCGGGTGCGGTACGCTCGAACACGCCGCCGCCCATCGCGGTGAAGCCCGCAGCGGTGAGCGATGCGGCGGTAAAGCCGCCGCGCGCGGGATCGTCGATCGTCACGCGCAGGGTGAGCGGCTGATCGACATCGGGATTGGCGACGACAGCTCCGGAGAATGGGCTGCTCGTCGCGTTGTCGTTCTGCATCAGCGTCGCGGCGATGCCGGTGAGGGTTGCGGGATCGTTGACCGAGGCGGTCGCGATCTGCGTCTGCGCCTGATCGGTCGCCTCGCCGTCGTCGGCCGTGACCGTGATCGTCGTCGTTTCGGTCTCGCCCGGTGCGACGCGGTTCTCCGTCGGGACGAAGACGAGGGCACGCAGGGCGGCCTCGGCATCGGCCTGGACGCCGTTGAACACATAAGTGCCGTTGCCCTGATCGACGAAGCCGCCGAGATTGGTCAGGCTGCCCTTGGCCGCATCGTCGAGGCTCACCGTCACGGTCAGCAGGACGCCCGGTCCGTCGACATCGACCACCGTCGCGGCGGGGAAGGGCGTGATCGTGCTTTTGTCGTCTGTGACTTGCGGGCCGGCGACGATGCCGCCGAGTTCCGGCGGGTCGTTCACGCCGATCACGGTCACGGCGATGCTCGCCGGCTCGCTCGTCGCCGCTCCCGGGCCGGCGGCTGCGTCGCGGATGGTCAGCGTGATGGTGCGGGTGGTCTCGGTGGGCGCTCCCGTGTCGAGGTTCTCGTAGGCGAGAGCGCGCACCAGGGTGGTGACGGCGGCGGGCGTCGCCTGATCGTTGAAGGAGACGACGAGATCGTCGCCCCCCGTACCGCCCGCCCAGGTACCGACGATTGTGCCGCCGACGAGGACGTTCGCACCGTCCAGCGTGATCACGCCCGGTTCCTGGATGATCGCGAGACGGTCTTCTGCGGCGACGTTGTTCGCGGTGACGGACAGGCGCAACTCACCGCCGTCGAAATTCGGTGAATCGGCGTCGGTGACCACGGCGTCGAGCGCAGTGTTCAGGCGCACGAGCCCGGTATCCTCGGTATAGTCGATCGCACCGGTAAAGTCCGCGATGACCGGCGGATTGGGCGTCGCGTCGATGGTGAAGGCGGCGGTGGCGGTGGACTGGTCGGGTCCGTCATCGGCGCCGCCATCGTCGATCGCGAGGGTGAAGCCGCGTTCGCCGAGCCCGGAGGGCGCCTCGTAGGTGAGGGCGCGCAAAAGCGCCTCGACGCGCTCGGGCGTAGCATCCGCATTGAGGTCGATGCGCAGTACGGCGCCGTCCTGCCCGTCTTGCCCAGCGGCGACGGTGCCGATGACGATACCGCCGACCGCGACCGCCTCACCGTCGGCGAACTGCCCGTCGCCGCCGGACGTGGCGCCGGTGCCGTCGAGACCGAAATTGCCGTTGGCGGTGCCGGTATTCTGGGTGATCTGCACGAAGCCGCCATCGAAGGCGGGCGTATCCGCGTCGCTGACGGTCGCATCCGCGAACAGGCCGATCGCGGCTGGGCCCGTCCCGGCGACGATGCCGCTGCTCTCGCCCGCAACGCCGGTGATGATCGGGGGAGTATTGACGGCGGTTACGATAACGGTCGAGGCGATCGACAAGGCGGTCGTATCCACGCCGCCATCCGCCGTGCCGCCGGAATCGGTGATCTGCGTCAGTGTCACCACGCGTGGATCGGTGACGGTCGGATCATTGCTCTCGTTGCGATAGCCGAGACCATCGACGAGCGCTTGCGCCATGGCGGCATCTGCGGAGAGGCCGGTGATGGTGACGGTGGCGGTGGTGCCGGTCACGCTGATCGCGACGGTGCCGCCTGCAACGGGGCCACCGCTGCCATCGGTGAGCGTGAAGGCGGTGCCGTCGATGATGATCCGCTCATCCGCGCCATCGGCGAGGTTGGACACGGTGAAGCTGAGCCCGGTGATGGTCTGGCCGGCTTCGATGGTATCGATGACCGTCCCGCTGAACAGGCTCGCCGACGCGCCGCCCTCGACGAAGTTCGGATTGCTCGCCGTCGTGGACAGGCTCGGGGGATCGTTGACCGGGGTGATGGCGATCTCGGTGGTGCCGCTGACGGTCTCGACGCCGCCGGTGCCCTGGCTACCGTCCGTATTGCCGTCTGAGAAGGTCCAGCGCAGGCTCGCGGTCGTCGGCGGGTCATCGGATGCATTCGCGTAATGCACGGCGCGCAGCGTCTCGATGACCAGCGCCGTGGTCGGGACCGTGCCGTTATTCGCGAAGGTGATCTGGAGCTGGCCGTTGCCGGTATCGGCGATCACGGCGATGACGTTGCCGCCCGCGGAAACCGTCCCGCTGCCATCAGGGCCGCCTGCCACGGTGAGCGAACCGCCCGAGACGATGCTGAAGCGGTCGTCGGCATTCACACTGCCATCGCGGGTGATGGTCAGACTCGCGCCGGCATAATTGCCGTTGCCGCCGTTGAGCGCGTCGAGCTCGATATTGGCAATGGTGACGCTCGGGGCGATCTGCACGGGGGCACCGCCCTCGACGAAGGTGGCGCTGCTCGCCAGATTGCCGAAGACCGGGGCATCGTTCACGGCAGTGACGTCGAGGGTGATGGTGCCGTCGGCAGGGCCGGTGTCGGCGGCGTCGCGGATGCGGGTCGTGATGGTGACGTCCTGGTCCCAGTTCGGCACGGGGGAGAAGGCGACGGCGGCCAGCGCGGCGTTCACGTCGGCAACGGAGCCCGAGACCGTCCAGATGCCGGTGGCGGCATCGTAGGTCGAAGTCGCCGCGCCGAACGTGCCGGTGGAGAGGCTCCCGGCTTCCGGGGTGTTCAGGGTGAGCGTCGCGGTGATGACCTCGTCCACATCCGGATCGGTGACGACGATATTGCCCAACGCGACCGGATCCGCCGGATCCTCGGTATAGGTGATCACCTGCGTCAGATTGCTCGCGGTGGGCGCGTCGTTGATCGAGGTGGAGATAACGGTGGTGGTGGCGTTGTTCACCGTGGCGAGCCCGTCCGAGACGGCGACGGTGAAGGTGGTCGTCTCGGTCGAGCCCGGCGGGACGCGGTTCGAGGCGGGGTCGAAGACGAGGGCGCGCAGGGCGGCCTCGGCGGCTGCGGCGCTCGCGAGGCCGGTGGCCTGATAGACGCCGCCACCCAGATGCGTGAAGCTGCCGAGATTGGTCAGAACGCCGTTGGCCGCAACATCGAGGGTGACGGTGACGGTGTAGGTCTGGCCGACATCCGGGTCGCTGATCGTGGCATCGGCGAAGGGGTTGATCGTGTCGTTGTCGTCGACGCTCTGCCCCGCCGTGAAGCCGCCGATTTCGGGTGCGTCGTTGATCGAAGTCGAGACCACGGTGGTGGTATCGTCGATGGTATCCGTCGTGCCGTCATTGACGGTGATGGTGAAGGTGGTGGTCTCGGTCGAGTTGGGTGCGACGCGGTTTTCGGTCGGTTCGAAGACGAGGGCGCGGATGGCGCTCGTGGCGGCGGCGGCGGAGCGCTCGCTCAGGGTGTAGGTGCCCCCACCCGCATCGTCGAAGCCGCTCGCCGTCAGCGAGTCGGTGGTGAAGGCGCCCTTGGCGGCATCGTCGAGGGCTATCGTGACGGTGACGGGATCGTCTTCCGCATCCGAGATGGTGACGCCGGTGAACGGCGAGACACTCGCATTGTCGTTGACCGCCTGCCCCGCCTGAACGCCGCCGATCTCGGGCGCCGTGTTGGTCACGGCTTCGGCGATGACCATGTTGTCGATGGCGATGGAGCCATGAAAATATGGGATCCCAGTGTAAGCGTCTCCGCCAAAATTCAGTGTGCTATCTGATCGAAAAAAGAATCCAGTTATAGATTCAAAGTTTCCACTTGTTGGTGTGCTGAAATCAATATTGTTTGCAACTCCATCAACAATATTTTCGAAGCGAATTGTTCCAGTTTCAATTCCATTATTTACACCAACTATTTCAATCCAATTGAATGTATAGAATTCACTCAGCTGAAAAAATTCTAGATCAATGCTAGATAGCCTGAATTCTGAATTATCTGCGGTATCCATGCGCGCGGTTCCTATGCCGAAGGAACCGCCTGAGCCGCCAGTCCAAACCAAAGCTGCGTTTTCGGGGCCGGATAATTGTACAGGTGCGGTCTCATCATTTGTCAGAAATGCAATTGTTAGCGGATGAGGAGAGAATTGAGCGCCGTCCGGCGGGCCTCCGCCGAGGCCGATCAATTCCCAGAAACTGCCACCGACGTTGAAACCGTTAAGGTCAGGAAAATCGCTCGCTAGAGCAACTATATCACTTCCGAAAGCGAGTGCGAACTGCTCCGATCCGAAATCCATCGTTCCAAATACGGGTGAAGCCAATAAACTACCGAATTCCGACTCAGCCAGCAGCGCTATGACCTCGCTATCGGCGATAGGCCCTGTCGCATGTTCCAGTACCCAGTCGCCACCGGCCTCCTCCGCGCCGGTCGGGTCGATCGACGCGGCGATATCTGCGCCGGTCTTGTCGGCCATGCTATCGACGAAGGCCTGGCCCGCGCCATCGGCGGCGACGAAACAGCCATAAAGAAGGATATCGCCACCCTCGGTGATGGCTGCCCCGATCCGGGCAAGATCATCTGCGAAATCGGCGAGATTGCTCGAATCGACCACGCCGGAGGCGAATTTCAGGGCGCCGTTGGCGCCATGGCTGAGAATATGGATGGCGCCGAGATCGGTGCGCCCGTCGAGATGATCGGCGATCTGGGTGAGAGCCGGGCTGTCCCCGTCGAGAATGACGATTTCCGCCGTATTGCCGATCGCATCGATCAGGGCCTGTTTGTCGGCAATGCCCGAATCGACGAAGACGATTTCAAGCGTTGCAGCATCATCCTGAACCACGGTTTCACTGGTGTCCGAGTCGGAATCCGCTGCATCGGCATAAGTGGCGGTGCCCGCTGCATCGAACATGATGCGCGGCTCCAGCGCGAGAGTGAGAGCAGCGCGGGGGAATGCCCCGAGGAGTGTGCCAGCAGGCTCGCCTTCGGTGGCAAGACGCTCTGCGCGCCCACGGAGTCCGCCGCTGCTGGACCGCAATGTGCCACCGGATTGACCGGATACCGCACTGCTCGAGTGCCGCCGCAACGCCATGACGCATCTCCTCCAACCCGATATCCTGCTGCGACATCAAGGGCTACGCTTCAATGTTCCGGCAGGAGCGACCCATGCCCTCGCAAGAGTTCTTTCGCGTGTGAGGCCGAGGAACCGCAGCCGCATTCGCTCTCGAGGCCAAGGCGCCGCAACCATGTCTCCGCGAGACGCTCACGTGCGAATCGCGACATACCCAGAATATGCAATGCAGAATGGATCAACGCGGGAAAAATGCCAAGGGGCTGTGTGTTCGTGAATCGAGCCTATTCAATAAATGATTGCTGTTTGCGTGCAAATTATAAGAATCAATAACGTAACTTGCCCGAAAACAGTGAATCACAGCAATTTATAATTTTGCAACCTTGGCATTTTATGGTTGCCTTCAACCATGGTGAGGGCCGTTGATTCGCGATGCTCGCCACATTTCCCTCGCAGCGCCGTTCATGGCGCCCCGAGAAATTCAGGAGAATACGATGGACGCCCCATTCATTGCGATGATCGTGATCTGGTCGCCGAA
>JBJHBI010000009.1:0-82711 GCA_050485405.1 Salinarimonadaceae bacterium | reverse complement strand
CTTCCCCGTTCGGGTGAACATGACGTGCGGGGGATGGAAAGGGTGTCGAAGAACGGTTTGGGCGAAGAGGATGATCTCAGAGCGCTGGAGCCGTCAACGCTGCGCCGTCCCGGTCGCACGTCGCGCGCGCGTGCCCGCACCCGATGGCGACGGCTGGCCCGCCGGGCGCTGATCTTCAAGGCCGTCCTCGTCCTCATCGTCGCGATCGCCTTCGGCGCGTTCTACTGGCGCATATCGAGCGAACCGGTGCGCTTCGCCGGCCTGACCAGCCAGATCACGAGCACACTCGAGGCACAGCTCGGCGAGGGCTGGCGCATCGATATCGAGGATGCGGCACTCAGCCTGCACGATGGCAGGCTGGCGCTCGAAGTCGCCGAGATCACGCTTCACGATCCGGTGGGCGGGCGCGTCGCGCATGCGCCGACGGCCTTCATCCCGATCTCGACATGGTCGCTCGTCGCGGGAGCGCCACGCGCCCACGGGCTCGAACTCGTCGGCGTGGAATTGCGATTGCAGGTCTCGGAGACGGGCGGGCTGTCGCTGACGGCGCCCGGCAACGATCTCATCCTGTCGCCGGATCTCGAAGAGGATCTCGCCATCGCGGATCCGACCCTGCTGGTCCCGCCCCCGGACGATGACGATGCACCGCTTTCCGCGACGCCGGCCATCGCCGCGCTGGGGGCGTTCGTCGCCGCCCTGATCGATCCGGAAAGCCCGGTCGGGGCGATCGCGGAGGCCGGCCTCGTCGGCGCGAGACTCACCCTCGTCGATGCGACGGGCCATGAACGGGTCGGTTTCAGCAATGTCGATGCCCGTTTCGCGCATGAGGGCGACGGGCGGCGCATCGATGTGAGCCTCACCGGATCCGACGGGACCTGGCGGATCGAGGGCGCCGCGCGCCCGCAAGCCGGCGGTGGCGCCGAGGCCGCAGTCGAGGTCAGGGACTTTCCGATCAACGACGCGCTCATGATGGCGGGCCTGTCGCGGCGCTACGCCGCGCAGGGCATCAAGCTGGCGATAGATGCGACGCTCGGCGTCGACGCAGAGAACGAGGTCGAGAACTTCTCGGGGCGGCTGCGCAGCTCGGTGGGGCGCTTCTACTTCGACGATCCCGAAGCGCCGATCCTGACCTTGGGCGAGCTCGTCGCCGCCCTCGATTACGACCGCGCCGAGGATACGATCACGATCCCGGAAATCAGCTATACGCGCGACGATACGAGGGTCGCCCTGCGCGGGAATGCGCGGCCGGATCCGGCGAACGGGGCGTGGCGGGTCTATCTCGGGGGCCGCGACGCCGTCCTCTCCGCGCTCGGCCCCGGAGACGCGGATGTCGCGCTGCCCGCCATCGACATCCATGCCCTCGTCGGACGCTCGGGCGTGCTGGTCGAGGAAATCGCCCTTGCGGGCGAGGGGCTCGATATCGTCATGACCGCGTCCACCGGCTCGCCCGAGGACGCCGGCGGCCTTCGCATCGCGCTCGAGGCGCGCGACATCGACGTGCGCGACGCGATGCGGATATGGCCGCGTTTCGTCGCCCACAAGCCGCGCGAATATCTCGTGGAGACGCTGCGGGCCGGCCGGCTGGAGCGGCTTTCCGTCGCGACGACGCTTACGGGGCGCGATTTCGTCAACATGCGAAGGCCGGACGAGGCGCTGCTGATCGGTCCGCTGCCGCTGCGAACCCGCGAGTTCATCGCCACGCTTCCCCGTGACGGTCTTCCGCGGGAGGCGGTCGCGCTCGATTTCACGATCGCGGATGCGACGTTCCAGGCGGATCCGGGCCTGCCTCCGCTGGAGGACGTCCAGGTTTCGGGTACGGTCGACGGGCGCAGCGCCACGATCACGGATGCGCGTGCGAGCGTCGCTCTCACCGACGGGCGGCGGCTCGCGATGTCGCGCGCCGATTTCGCCTTCGACGATTTCTGGGCCGTCGAGACCACCGCCGCGATCACCTTCCGGCTCGAGGGCGGCGCCGATGCGGTGGCGTCGCTGATGCGCTCACCGATGATCGCGCGCGACACGCCGACGGTGCTGGAGCCCGACACGGTTTCCGGCGATGCGGTGCTCGATGTCGCGGTCGCGCCGCATTTTTCGGTTGCACCCGGCCCGCACGAAACCTCCATCGCCGTATCGGGCCGGTTGACGGATATCGTTCTGCGCGACGCTTTCGCCGAAGAGGATCTGCGCGAGGGCGACTTCACCCTGTCGTATCGCAACGGCAGCCTCGATCTCGTCGGGAATGCGCTGCTCGGCGAGGACGCGATCGGACTGAATGTCTCTCGCCCGCGCGATGGTGCGCTCGCGCTCAGGGTCGATGCCGAGCTCGATGCGCAGGCACGTGCACGCCGGGGGATCGATCTCGGCGCCGCGATCAGCGGAAGCCTGCCGCTGAGCATCTCGACTGAGCTGATTCCGGGTGAATCACGGCCGTATTTCGTCGAGGCGGATCTGACCGGGATCACCCTCGCACAGCCGTTTCCCGGCCTCGTCAAGCCCGCGGGCCGGGCGGGGCGCCTCTCCTTCAACCTGTTGCAGGATAATGGCTGGGTGATCCGCGATCTCGATCTGGAGACGGGGCCGACGCGGATCGGCGGCGATGTCCGGCTCGATGCGCAAGGGCGCCTCGTGGATGCCCGGCTGAGCCCGTTCCGCCTCGCGAGCGGGGACGAGGCGCGGCTGGAGGCCAGCGCCGACGGGAGCGGATTGCGGGTCGATCTGCGGGCTCAGACCCTCGATGCCCGCGCGCTTCTCGGCACCGTGACCGGCGAGGGTGCGCCCGCTGCCGGGGGCAACATGACGGGCGCCTGGCAGGAGATCACCCTCGACATGCGCGCCGACATCCTCACCGGGCACAACGGCGAGGCGCTGACCAATGCGCGCGTCGGTCTCCTCATCGCGGGTGACGAGGTGCGGCGTTTCGATCTCGACGGACGTTTCCCCGGCGCGCCGGTCTCGGGCCGGATGGGGCTGACGCCGCAGGGGCGCGCGATGCTGTCGATCGGAAGCGAGGATGCCGGCGTGATCCTGCGCTTCATCGATCTCTACACCCGCATGGTCGGCGGCTCGCTGGATTTCCAGATCGCGGCGGGCGGCAACGAGCGCCCGGGCCGCCTCGTCATCCGCGATTTCGTCCTGCGGGACGAGCCGGCTCTGCGCAACATCGCGTCGCAGGCCGCGCGGGGTCAGGAGACGCTGAACGTCGCCGAGACCGCTTTCAACCGCGCGCAGATCGACTTTCTGCGCAGCGGCAGCCGCATCACCTTCGAGGAAGCCGCCATGTGGGGCACGCAGATCGGCTTCAGGCTCGACGGTTTCGTCGACATGGCGGACCGGGTGATGGATCTGCGCGGAACCTTCGTCCCCGCCTATGCCGTGAACAACGCCTTCGCGCAGGTTCCCCTGTTCGGGCCACTTCTCGGCGGGGGGCGGCGCGAGGGCCTGCTCGGCGTGAATTTCCGCGTCTCGGGGCCGATGAGCGAGCCGACGCTGACGGTCAATCCGCTCTCGGCGATCGCACCCGGCTTCCTGCGTCGACTGTTCGAGGCGGGCGGCCCCGGTGCCTATAGCGGTCACAGCCCGGTGCAGTGACGATCCTCACGGGCCGGGTGGCGGCGTATCATTCGTGGCGGGGGCTGGTTGCGGATCGGGACGATCGATCGCTTCGCGCAGCCTGGCGTGATGCTCGCGTTCTCGCTGGCGATAGCGGGCGAATGTCGGCGGGATCATCGCGAGATAGATCAGCGTGCACAGGGCGAGGATCTGGAAGGTGAAGGTGAGCAGCAGCCCGACGAAGGCGACGCTGGCCACGAAAATCGGCAGGACCCAGGAACGGGGAATACGCTTGCCGATCGATTTTCCCGCATAGGTGGGCAGGCTCGACACCATCAGGAAAGCGATGGCGAGCATGTAGAGCGCGACCGGGAAGGCCATGTAGCCGTCCATCGGCAGGCCGAGAAAATGCAGGTAGACGGGCAGGAACCCGACAATGGCGCCGGCGGGCGCGGGCATGCCGACGAAATAATCCTTCTTCCATTCCGGGCGGGCGGGATCATCGACCATCACGTTGAACCGGGCGAGCCTCAGGCAGGACGCAATGGCGAAGACGAGCGCGATCACCCAGCCGAACCCGCCGAGACCCTCCAGCGTGAAACTGTAGATGATCAAAGCCGGCGCGACGCCGAAATTGACGAAATCGGCCAGCGAATCAAGCTCTGCGCCGAAACGCGAAGTCCCCTTGAGTAGGCGCGCCACCCGCCCGTCGATCCCGTCGAGGAAGGCGGCCACGAGAATGGCGTAGACGGCGAGTTCGAGGCGGTCCTCATAGGCCATGCGGATCGCGGTCAGCCCGAGGCAGAGCGCGAAGAGCGTGATCAGGTTGGGGGCGATCACGCGCAGGGGCACGGGGCGGAACCGTCGGCGGCGCGGCTCGTTCGGATCGGGCGCGAAGGGCGGAAAAAGCGGCTTCATGGTCTCACTCCCGTATCGGAACGCGCGGCGCGCTGCGTCGTGCCGTCCGTCAGCTGCTGCGGAACAGGCGCTGCGGCTCTTCCGCCCGCAGATCGGCGAGCACCGTCTCACCCGCGGTCGCCGTCTGCCCGACGCCGACGAGGGCCACCGTATCAGCCGGCAGATACACGTCGAGACGCGATCCGAAACGGATCAGGCCGAAGCGATCCCCGGCCCCGAGCGTCTCCCCCTCCTTGACGAAGCTCACGATCCGCCGCGCCACGAGCCCGGCGATCTGGACGACGCCGATCGTGGCGCCGGGCGTCTCGATCACCAGCCCGTTGCGCTCGTTGTCGTCGCTCGCCTTGTCGAGCTCCGCATTGAGAAACAGCCCCGGCGTATAGGCCTGCTTGACGATGCGCCCGGTGACCGGCGAGCGGTTCACGTGGCAATCGAACACGTTCATGAAGACGGATATCCGCAGCATCTGCTGCGGCGGCAGGTCGAGCTCGGGCGGCGGTTCGGCGACGACGATCATGCTCACGGTGCCGTCGGCGGGGGATACGACGAGCCCGTCGCGGATCGGGGTGACGCGCGGCGGATCGCGGAAGAAGTAGCAGATCCAGGCGGTGATGATCGCCGCGATCCAGCCGAGCGGTTGCCAGACGAAAGCGAGGATCAGCGTCACCACGGCCGCGATGGCGATATAGGGATAGCCCTCCCTGTGGATGGGCACCATTACCTTGCGGACGGAATCGATAATCGACATCGCATCATCCTGATCACGAAACAAACCCGCACCCGGCGATCCCGGCGCGGCGACAGGCGCGTTGCATAACCGGTTTTCACCAATCCTGAAACCCACCGCCGCAAATCACGGAACCTGCCGATACCGAGCGACCGGGACGGCGCCCCGTTTCAGGCGGAGAACGCAGTCGCCCCGGAGCGCCGGAGCCGATCACGGTCGCAGGTGAGGGGTGCGGCGTGGGAGGAGGTGAGGGCGGTTCACGTAGCAGGGAGCGGGTGGGGGAGTGCGCGGATGGCGCCGCGCGGCATGGGGCGAAGGGCGACCAGCTCCACGCGGGAACGCTGGCCAGTATGAGGATTCAATGGAAGGCGGCCTGATGGGTTCCATGGGCGCGTGCACTGCGTATCCACGGCACCAACAAACCCGAAAGCATAGGCCGAGCCGTCTCCTCCGGCTGCGTCTGTGTGTGGAGTATTGATATGGGTGGTTTGTATGAACGGGGGCGGGTGGGAGGCGACGGTGGTTGTGTGGTGAGGGGTTAAAGTGGGAGGGCGGCTGTGTTGGCGTGGGAAGCGGAACGGCGGGTTTTGGTAATCTGCGTCGGGAAGGCTGCCGTTCGCGGGCCCAATGCTAACGTTGAATCGATTTGGCTAATATCGCGTTATTGTTGCAGCCAGTTCTCAAGATCGATGGCCGTGCACGACATTTTCTTGTATTGAGCTAGCTGCGGTGTGCTGGTCAGGACGGGACGTTTTTCCACCGACGAGATTGCAGCTACCTGGATCTCGATTCCGCTGTCGTAAGGCCCCACCGCAAAGCCGGAGTTTAGCTTTTCAGCGATGCTCCCAGCCTTTGCGGTGTAGGCCCTTTTCCTCATCCCGATGGTTGCAGTCGCAGAGACGTACGGCTCCAATGCGGTCGCTTTGTCAGGGTAGAGGTCCTTAAATTCCTGCCAGACCATTGCAGGAATCCCAATCATCCCCGACGAAATCTGGTTCAAAAGCGACGTTTTCAAATTCCCTGAGGTCTGCATCGCGACCTCAAGAAGGCCATGGGTATCAGCCAAGCAGGAGCAAGCCAGACCCGACTCACTCATCATCAAGATCCAGATACTGAAGTTCGTCGGAGGTCAAAGATTTGGCGTAGTCGAAGTATGCCTTCTGATACGCTGGCTTCAGCCCTGTGGCCCTGTAGAGATGGATCGGGTCAATTTTCCCTCTGGCAAGGAGGGGCGAGAAAACCTGGGCAAAGTGGAAGCCGTATTTCGCCAGCTTCGTCTTTTCCTGTGGAGGAGGTTCGCCACTACCGCCGCCACCCTTCTCGGAATAATCGGGGTTGCCGCCACGGCCCTTTACGATAGCGAGCCACGAAGAATGGCTCCCCTCTGCAAAGATGCCAAGTTGCTCCAGCCGGAGAACGGACGCTTCCTGACTGATTTTGAGCCGGCGAGACACCCAAGCTACGTCGTCGGGGTCCGGATGCTTGGAAAGCGTAGCGTTTCTTAACAGCCGACGGATGTAGGGTTTCGGAGCAAGGAACGCGCCAGCAAAGCGATTGCAGCGCCTCTCGATTGAATTCTTTCTAACAAACGGGTCAGAAATGCCGCTTTTGCCCATCAGCACATGAGCAAGCTCGTGGATCAGCGTGAAAAGGCGCCGTGCGCGCGTTTGATTCTTCGTATTGACTAAGATTACTGGGTTTTCCGAGTGAGCCAGACAGAACCCACTGCCATCTTCCGACGGGAAACTGGCATGGAGGACGTATATCCCTTTGTCCTCAATCTTTTTTCTGCACAGCGTATAGAAGGCTCTGGCATCCTTCGCGTCATACTGGTCCTCAAGCGTTATCTCGAAATATTTGCGGACGCTGAGTGCAAAGGATTCAATGTCCGGCACGGTAGTCGCGGTGAAACGAGGCCAGTCGTTTGCCGGGGCGTCAGCTAGCGCGATTGCGGTGCGCTGAACACTCTGCGCAAATTGGATGACTTCTACAGTCCGGCGTGATTTCTGAGTTTCTTCCGGTTGGTCGGACCTAAAATCCGGAAGCGCGCCATTAAGCTCGGGAGGCTGAGACATAAAGAAGGCGAACTTGGGCAAGGAGAGTTCACGGGCAATTTTGCCGATCACCCCGAGTCCCGGCTCCGGTTTGCCTTCGATCTCCCTGCGGAGGTCCGCAATATCCATTTGCAGCCGCTTGGACAAATCGCGCATGCTCATTGATCTTGCCTTGAGAGCATCGCGGAGTATGGCAGGATTGTAGGTCAAGAGTTTTCCCCAGCACGTAGGGCCGATGATGAACTTTGGAGATTTCTCAAGCCTTGTTCAACTAGGGGTAGGGCTCCATCTCGGAGCCGCGCTGCTGCAGATGTACGGCGAAATTGGGCTTCAACCGATGATCCGGTCGATTGAGCGCATGCAGAATGTTGCCGAAGACCCAAACCATCCCCCCAAGGACGAGCATAGCGAACAGCTTGCTGCGATCATAAGCCGATTCGAGGTCTATAAGATCCAAATGTTTACCGACTACAAAAGGTATCTTGTTGCTAACTCGGTCGTGGCAGCCATTCTGACGCTACTTTTGGTTTTGATATCATATTATTATTCGTCACCCGTCAACCCTCAATTCTCCATAATTCTCGTCGCGCTTTCCATCCTCCCGGCACCTATCACGTTATTCTGCCACTGGCACGATGCAACGAAAGCTCTACGCCCGCTGCTTGAAGCCGCCAAGGCGTTGGAAGGCAAGATGATTGGATAACCGCCCGACGCTCTCGGCAGAGCCGTCCAGCGGGAACTGAACGAACGGCTGCCTTTCGGGAACCGACAGGGGTGCGTTGAAGGCTGCAATGGCGTCGGAAGCAGACCATCCCCCACACCCCCCCCATCACCCCCGCCCACCCGCATCCGCAATCGGAATACACGGCGCGTCCTCCACCTTCGGATCCGGCTCCACGTGGATCGTGATCATCGCGCCCGCGATCTCATGGCGGATGGCGCGTTCGATGCGGTCGCAGATGTCGTGGGATTCTTCCACGGTCATGGCGCGGGGGACGACGAGGTGGAATTCGATGAAGGTGGCGCTGCCGGCGTGGCGGGTCTTGAGGTCGTGGGCTTCCAGCGCCCCGTCGCCGTTGGCGGTGACGATGGCGCTGATCTGGGCGCGCTCCTCGTCCGAGACGGCGCGGTCCATCAAGCCGTCGGTGGAGTGGTGCAGGAGCTTCCAGCCGCTCCACAGGATGTTGATCGCGACCGCGATGGCGACCAGCGAATCAAGGATCAGCCAGCCGCTCACCGCCACCAGCGCGAAACCGGCGACGACGCCGACCGAGGTCCAGACATCGGTCATCAGATGGCGGCTCTCGGCCAGGAGCGCCGGTGAGCGCAGGGTCTGCCCGCGCTTGCGCAGCGCAAATGCCCAGCCACCATTGATCAGCGTCGCGAGGACGGCGAGGGCGAGGCCGGCCAGCGGAGCCTGCGGCGCGCGCGGATCCATCAGCCCGCCGACCGCCTCGTGCAGGATCGCGAGCGCAGCGAGGATGATGAAGACGCCCGACAGAATCGCGGAGAAATATTCCGCCTTGTGATGGCCGTAAGGGTGCTCGGCATCCGGTGGCTTCGTCGCGATGCGCAGCGCGACGAGCGCCACGCTGGCCGCGACGATGTTCGTGGTCGTCTCCAGCGCATCGGAAAACAGCGCCACGCTCCCCGTCACCCACCAGGCGAGGAGCTTGATCGAAAAGACGACGATGGCGACGGCGATGGTCAGCCACGCCATGTTGACGCTGTTGATATTCACGATGCCTGCTCCCCGCGCCGCATCGCCGGCGCATCCGTATCCGTTCTCACGCCGCCTCGGCGCCGAAGCTGCGCATCTGGGCGAGCCATGCTTCGCGCTGGACGGATCGCCCCTCGCCCTCGACGCGCCCCATCAATGTCGTGCGCACCGGCTTGACGCCGGCGAATTTGAGAATGTTGCGCTCCAGGCTTTTGAGCGAATGCGAGAGAAAATACAACCGATAGACCAGAGCCGGCATCCCCATCGTCACCACGACGCGCGCCGATTTGCCCTTCAGCTTCTGCTGCCAGTTGCCGTTTTCGTCGATCGACATCACGAAACCGCCGCAGGAGAGATGTTCGAGGGCCGATTTCAGGATGGCGGGCATGTCGCCGAGCCAGAGCGGATAGATGATCACGAGATGATCCGCCTCGCCGACGATCGCCTGCATGCGCAGGACGGCTTCGTCCGTCGGCGGCGCCTTCCATTGCGCCTGGTTGCGGATATACGGCAGATCCATCGCGGCAGTGTCGATGATGGTCGCGACATGTCCCGCAGCCTCGGCGCCCGCGCGGTAGGATTCCGCGAGCGCATGGCAGTAATGCCCGCCCTCCGGATCCGGGTGGCCCTGGATGATGGCGATCTTCTTCGTCATGACGACGCCTCTCCCGCCTCTCTTGCAGTGCAGCATCATACGACGCATGTCCGAATGCGACAGAGCGGAGAATTGCGGAGCCGTCGCGGCAGCCTTGCGAGCGCATGCCGGTTCTTTCGATTGAAATTTCGGGAAAAAGATGGTGCCCCTGGCCCGAGTCGAACGGGCACTCCTTGCGGAACTCGATTTTGAGTCGAGCGCGTCTACCAATTCCGCCACAGGGGCAACACGATGTCCGGTTAGCACGACCGTTGCGGACAGATCAACGAATTTAACCGGTCCTGCGACGCAGCTTCAGGTTTCGCTTACGAATTTGGCGCAGATCACGTAAGAGAAGCCGCCGGCGCGCGAGGCAGGCCGTGGATCAGGAGATTCAAGCGGCCTCGCAACCCGCGTGAATCGGTATTCAGCGAAGGCGGAACATGCTCAGACGTCTGTATCACTGGACCCTGTCTCTCGCCGCGCGCCCCTGGGCGCCGTGGGGCCTCGGCGCAGTTTCGTTCTCGGAAAGCTCCTTCTTCCCGATCCCGCCGGATGCGATGCTGGTGCCGATGGCGCTGGCGCGGCCTGAGCGCGCTTATTACTACGCGCTGATCACGACGCTGACCTCCGTCGCGGGCGGCTTGCTCGGCTATATCATCGGGGCGTTGCTCTACGAATCGGTCGGGCTCTGGGTCATCGAGCTCTATGGCCTGGAGGACAAGGCCGCGAACTTCCGCGCGCTGTTCGCCGAACACGGCCACTGGACGATCATGATCGCCGGCTTCACGCCGATCCCCTACAAGCTGATCACGATCACCTCCGGCTTTGCGGGCTACGATGTCTGGATGTTCATCCTGCTGTCGCTGCTGACGCGAGGCGCCCGCTTCTTCCTGCTCGCGGCCTTGCTCTACAAGTTCGGCGACTGGATCCGCGATTTCATCGACCGTCATTTCGCCGTGTTGACGACGCTGGTGGCGATCGTCGGAGTGCTCGGATTCGTGCTCGTGCGCTATCTCTTCTGAGGGTGACGAAAGTGCAGATCACCAGCCTTCTCGCCATTCATCGCGGCATCGCGCTCGCGATCGCACTCGCTTCGATCGCGACGATCGCGGCGGCTCTGTATTACGAATACGTGGTCGGATTGCAGCCCTGCCTGCTCTGTCTGTATCAGCGTTGGCCGCATTATGCCGCGATCCCGATCGCGCTCGGCGTCGCCTTTTTCGCGACCCGACCCGGCCCGGCCCGTGCCGGCCTCGGGCTGACCGGGCTGATTTTCCTCGCCGGGACGGGGCTCGCGCTCTATCACGTGGGCGTCGAGATGGGGTATTTCCTCGGCCCGACCGGATGCGGCGGCGAGGCGGCGGCGCGGGCGAGCGACATGGATGACTTCATGCGCCAGCTCGAAACCGTGCGCGTGATCGACTGCTCGGAGCCCGCCTGGTTCTTCCTCGGCATCACCATGGCCGGGTGGAACGCCCTGATTTCCTTCGCCCTCGCCGTCATCGCATTGGCGAGCGCTGCAACTTCATCCGGCAAGGTCGCGTTGACCGACTGAGCCGTTCACGCTAACCGCGCAAGATCAACAAGGAGCACGACATGGCCCGTTCACGCAGAACCGAACAACGCGCCCTCGACAAGGACGAACTCGCCTTCGTCGAGAAGAGCCACCATCCCGCGATCCAGGAGCTGTCCGACAAGGACCTCGCCGATCTGGTCCGTCAGCTGCGCGATCGCCGCGACAAGGCGCGCGACGTCGCCAACCGCCAGCGTCGCGAGATGCGCGGCAAGGCGGCTCCGGCGGGTGCGAAGGGCGCTGCAGATAACACCGGCACGAAGGAGAAGATGGCGGTGCTCGCCGCCGCCCTCAAGCGCGCGAACAAAGAACGCGATCGCCGGGGTGAAGGCGCCGCCGAAGCGGCGTGATAAACGTGCGGCGGGCGGTGTCAGTCGATGCCGCCCGCGGCACGTCGCGTGAAGCGGCGCAGCGCGTCGGAGGCCGCCTCTGCGGCTTCGGCGAGATCGCGCGCAGCGATCGCGAGCGTCTCCATCGCATCCCGCGACGGTCCGCCCGCGCGCGCCTGTGCGACGCGTTCCGCATGCTGTGCCATGAGAGCGAGGCGATGATCGGCGTCGTTGCCGGCGATTTCGAGCGGCGTTCCCGCGACGATTTCCTCGAAGCGCGCATCGATCTCGGGATCCGTGATGCCGCAATCGCGCAGCCGCATGCAGGCGAGATCGATCAGGTGGCCGCACCAGCCCTCGCGGGCGTGGTCAGCGCAGGAGCATGTCATGGTCACGGCGCCGTTCGCGCCGGGTGTGACCGTCACCAGTTCGACATTCCCCCGATCATCCGTGACGGTGAGAGCGAGGGGCGCCTGCGTGTAATCATGGGTCGTCAGCATCGAATCACTCCCGGCCACGATCGTAATCGTTGACGCGCGCAGCACAAACATGCAGCCAGACTGATGAACAGCTGCTTGACGCGCATCAACAGCCGATATGCCGCAATTACCCCACCCTGCTCGCGAGATCCGTCTTGACCATCGATACCGCAATCCAGACCGAGATGCTCGCCGCAGATGATGCCGGCATCGCCCGCGCGGCTGAATTCCTGCGCGAAGGCGCCTGCGTCGCGCTTCCCACCGAGACGGTCTACGGGCTCGCCGCCGACGCCACCGATCCGCGCGCGGTGGCCGGAATCTTCGAGGCGAAGGGCCGCCCGCGCTTCAATCCGCTGATCGCCCATTGCGCGGATTTCGACAGCGCCGCCCGCGAAGGCATGTTCGATCCGGAAGCCCGCCGCCTCGCGGATGCCTTCTGGCCCGGGCCGCTCACCCTCGTGGTGCCGCTGGCCGGGGGCGCGCGCGTATGCGATCTCGCCCGTGCCGGCCTGCCGAGCGTCGCGTTGCGCGTGCCCGATCATCCCGTGGCATCGCAGATCCTGCGCGCCGTCGACAGGCCGCTCGCGGCGCCTTCCGCCAACCCGTCGGGCCGGATCAGCCCGACCAGCGCGGCCCATGTCGCGCGCGATCTCACCGGGCGCATCGCCGCGATCGTCGATGGAGGCGAAACGCCGGTCGGGCTCGAATCGACCATCGTCGCCTGTCTCGACGGAACGCCCCGTCTCCTGCGGCCCGGCGGCGTCTCGCGCGAGGCGCTGGAGGCGGTTCTCGGATATGCGCTGGCGGAGGATGCATCCGCAGCCGGCGAGCCGACGGCGCCGGTCGCGCCGGGCATGCTCACGAGCCATTACGCGCCGCGCGCGCGGGTGCGGCTCGATGCGACTTCGATCGAGCCCGGCGAGGCGGTCCTGCTCTTCGGCGACGCGCGCCCGCACGGCATGGAGAACGCGGTCGCGCGGTTCAATCTGAGCGAGAGCGGCGATTTGCGCGAGGCGGCGGCCAACCTGTTTGCTGCGATGCGCACCCTCGATGAAACGGGGGCCGCCGGCATCGCCGTGGCCCCCGTCCCCGATCATGATCTCGGCGAGGCGATCATGGACCGCCTGCGCCGTGCCGCCGCCGATCGCGGCTGAGCCGCATTACCCGGCGAGCTTCGCCGCGATCTGCGCCACGTGGCGGCCCTGGAAGCGTGCGCCTTCCAACTCGATCTTCGAGGGCTGACGCGAACCGTCGCCGCCGGCGATGGTCGATGCACCGTAGGGTGAGTTGCCCATCACCTCGTCATGGCCCATCTGGCCGGTGAAGCTGTAGGGCAGGCCCGCGATGACGAAGCCGAGATGCAGAAGCACGGTGTGGAAGCTCAGGATGGTCGATTCCTGGCCGCCATGCTGGGTCGCCGTCGAGGTGAACACCGCGCCGACCTTGCCGACGAGCTTGCCCTGCGCCCAGAGGCCACCGGCCTGATCGATGAAGTTCTTCATCTGCGCGGTCATGTTGCCGAAACGCGTGCCGGTACCGAAGATCACCGCGTCGTAATCGGCCAGTTCCTCGACGGTGGCGATGGGCGCCGCCTGGTCGAGCTTGTAGCCGCTTTGCTCGGCCACTTCCCGCGGCACGAGTTCGGGGACGCGCTTGATGGTGACGTCGGCGCCGGCTTCGCGAGCGCCCTCCGCCACGGCACCGGCCATGGTCTCGATATGGCCGTAGGATGAATAGTAGAGAACGAGAACGCGGGCCATGGACAGCTCCTGTGCTGATGAATTCGCTTCCCCCGATTTAAGCTTTCCAGCCCGCAATAAAATAGCTATCTTCGGAAGCACGTAATTGCATGGATGCAAGAAATGACGCTTCCCGACCAGATCTCCTGGGACGAGTTCCGCCTCGTGCGCATCATCGCGGAATCGCGCGGTCTGACCGGTGCCGCCGAGACGCTGGGCGTGAACCATTCCACCGTCTTCCGCAGGCTGGGTCAGCTGGAAGAATCGTTGCAGGTCAAGCTGTTCGAGCGTCACCGCACCGGATACGTCCTCACCACGGCGGGGGAGGAAATGGCGGCTCTGGCCGAGCGCATGGACGAGGATGTCGCCGCCTTCACGCGCCGACTCGCGGGCCAGTCCATCGCGCCGGCAGGTGAGTTGCGGGTCACCACCAACGATTCGCTGCTCGTGCACCTGCTGACGCCGATCTTCGCCGATTTCACCCGCGCCTATCCCGAGATACGCCTCGACGTGGTGCTCGCCAACCAGGCGCTGAACCTGTCGAAGCGCGATGCGGATGTCGCCATCCGGGCCACGGACAATCCTCCGGAAACGCTGGTCGGGCGACGCACCGCGACGATCGCCTGGGCGCTCTACGCCCATCGCGAGGACGTGCCCGACCCCGCCGCCGTCGATCTCGTCGATCTCTTCCAGAAGCGATGGGTCTCGCTCGGCGACAATCTCGCCGGCCTCAAGGTGACGCGATTCGTCTCCGAACATGTCGCGGCGGAGCGCATCGCCTATCGCGTCAATACGGTGCTCGGGCTGGCCGAGGCGATCGGCGCGCGCGCCGGGATCGGGCCGCTGCCTTGCTTCATCGCGGAACGCAATCCGGATCTCGTGCGCCTCGAAGCACCCCGCGACGAGTTCTCGGCCGGATTATGGGTGCTCACCCATCCCGACCTGCGCCACGCGGCCCGCGTGCGCGCCTTCCTCGATTTCGTCAACGCCGCGATCGTCGCCCAACGTGCCTTGATCGAAGGGCGCGACGATCCCAACGGCTGAGCAAGCACCGCTAGCGCTCTTGCCCACCCCGCCAGCCGACGATCGCCTCGGGATGGCTGTCGATGCTCGCGAAATACGGCTTGATGTCGACGAGAGGCGTGCCGTTGAGGCAATCGAGCCCGCGCACGCGCAGGGCGTTCCCCTCCACCCCTTCGAGCCGCGCCACCGATAAAGCGATCGGATTGGGCCGCGCGGGGCTGCGCAGGGCGAAGACACCGCGCCCGGTGCCGTAATGGCGCGGGCGCTGGAGGACGATGTCGCGACGGGCCTGGTCCATAAAGTATAATACGATCACATGCGAGCAGGTCTCCAGATCCTTCAGCCCCGCCGCATAACGCGGGTCGAGCCGGATCGTGCAGATCGCATCGGATTCCGCAGGGTTCTTGGGGCAATCCGCGCGGCTCTTCCAGGGCGTCTCGATCCGCCCGATGAAATAGATCCCGGCATCGAATTCCGCGGGCAGCTCCACCGCGATCTCGCCCTCGCGCAGGCCGTACTCGTCAGCACTCACATCCCACCTCGTCCGTTGACGCGTCGCCGGGAGATTAGGCGCAAGCGCGGGCGATGACGAGAGCGGAGCGGTTGCCGTATCGCCGCGTTGACAATCGGTGGCGCTCGTCCACTCTCTCGAAAAGGCATGCAGAGAGGCGGATCATCATGGCGGCGCAATCCTCTAAGTCAGGCACTCAGGCCCGCAATCGCGCGCGGATCATGCAAGGCGCGGGCGCGGAGCCGGCTGACGGCGTGATTCGCAATGTGCGCCTGTTCGATCTCGTCACCGGCGATCTGACCGAGACCGATATCGCCATCTGCGGCGATACCATCGTCGCGACCTATGGCCGCTTCGAAGGCGAGACGCTGTTCGATGCAAAGGGCCTGATCGCCGTGCCCGGTTTCATCGACACGCATCTGCATGTCGAATCCTCGCTGGTGACGCCGCTCGAATTCGATCGCTGCGTGCTCCCGCACGGGGTCACGACCGCGATCTGCGATCCGCATGAAATGGCCAATGTGCTGGGCACCGACGCCTTCGATTATTTCCTCGCCTGCGCGGATCGCACCATCATGGATCTGCGCGTGCAGCTCTCGAGCTGCGTCCCCGCCACAGATCTCGAAACCGCCGGTGCATCCATCGACGCGCAGGCGCTCGCGCGTTACCGCGATGCGCCCAAGGTGATCGGGCTCGCGGAATTCATGAACTTTCCCGGTATCGTCAATGCCGATCCCGCCTGCCTCGACAAGCTCGACGCCTTCGCCGGGCGCCATGTCGACGGGCATGCGCCGCTTTTGCGCGGGAGCGGGCTCAACGCCTATATCGCGGCGGGCATCCGCACCGAGCATGAGGCGACCACCGCCGAGGAGGCTCTGGAAAAGATCCGCAAGGGCATGACCGTGCTGATCCGCGAGGGCTCCGTCTCCAAGGATCTGCACGCGCTCGCGCCGCTGCTCGACATCGCGACGAGCCCGTTCCTCGCCTTCTGCACCGATGACCGCAACCCCCTCGACATCGCCGAGGAGGGCCATCTCGACTATCTGATTCGCACCGCGATCGCGCTCGGCTGCCCGCCGCTCGCGGTCTATCGGGCCGCCTCGCTCACAGCCGCGCGCGCCTTCGGCCTCGATGATCGGGGCATGATCGCGCCGGGGCGACGGGCGGATATCGTGCTGATCGGCGATCTCGCGCAATGCGACGTGCGGGAGGTCTTCAGCGCCGGGCGCCGTGTCGACGATGCGCTCTTCGCCACCCGCGAACCCGTCGCGCCGATCGGCCTGACGAGCATGAAGGCGCGGCCCGTGAGTGCGGAGGATTTCGTGGCGCGGGCGCAATCGGCATTGCAGCCGGTGATCGGCGTGATTCCGGGCCAGATCATCACGAAGCACCTCGAAGCCACGCTGCCGCTCAATGACGGCGTGCTCGACATCGATACCGATCAGGACATCGTGCGCGTCTGCGTGGTCGAGCGCCACGGGCACAACGGCAATATCGGGCGCGGCTTCGTCAAGGGCTTCGGCATGAGGCGCGGTGCGATCGCATCATCCGTCGGCCATGACAGCCACAACATCACCGTGGTCGGCGCCGATACCGCCGATATGGCGCTCGCGGTCAATCGCCTCGGCGAAATCGGCGGAGGCTTCGTCGTCGCCTGCGACGGCGCGGTGCGGGCCGAACTCGCACTCCCCGTGGCGGGCCTGATGAGCGATCTGCCTTTCGAGCAGGTGCGCGATGCGCTGATCCCCCTGCGCGAGGAAGCCCGCGCCCTCGGCGTGACCCTGGCCGAGCCGTTTCTGCAAGTCGCCTTCCTGCCGCTCCCGGTGATCCCGCATCTCAAGATCTCCGATCGCGGCCTCGTCGATGTAGACCGCTTTGCGCTGATCTGATCCCGGGTTCAGCCCGCGAGCGTCAGATCAGCCAGACGGGCGCGGTTGATCGCGTCGACATCATCGGAATCGGAGGCGACGGCGAGGCCGACGAGAATGCCCGGCGCCTCCCCGAAGGCGCGGTTGAAATCGGCTGCGAGATCGACTTCTTCGCTCTGCCATTGCCCGGTTGCGGTATTTGCCGGGCGCTGGATCAGATAGACGCCCCGCCCGCGCGCATAAGGGTTGGCCACGATGGTGCCGCGCGGCTCGCCCCCACCCCAGACATAGACGAGCATATGCCCGGATCCGGACAACAGCAGCCGGCTCAGGCTGGTGCGTCCAGCCGCTGCGGAAGCCCGGGCGGATTCCGGCGCGAAGGCGAAATAGAGCGCGATCGCCCGATCATCGCCGCCACGCCGCGACAGATCAGTGGCCGGCACGCCCTCATCCACCCGCCAGCGCCACGCGGCGCGCCGGGCATCGAAGGCATCGGGGGGCAGAGCGCGATGGATCAGCGAGGAACTCGCCCGCGCTTCGATTGCGAGTTCGCGCTCCCCGGCGGCCCGGTAATCGGTCGCGGGGATGCGCCGAAAGGTCATATGCTCCCATCCCGCAGCGGCGAGATCCGGGCCGAAGGGTATGCCGAGCGATACGCCCTGACCATAGGCGATCACGGGCAACGTGGCGCAGGCGCCGAACGCACCCGCCGCCGCGAGAAATTCGCGACGTGTCGGTAAAGACGGGTTCATGCAATCTCCGTTCATGGGGCGAGGCGCACGATAGCCGGCAGGACTGAAGATCCGTCTCACGATCACGCGAGGACGCCGATGCGCCGTCGGGTCCGTACCGATGCTCATCGCTGCAGCCCCGAATTACCCCGCGCGCAGGAGCCGCACGCCGGCATCGCGTTCGAAGAGGTAGAGCAGGGCGCGCAGGGCGTCGCTGCGGGTGCCCTCCAACTCGCGGTCGCGCTCCATGATGAGGCGGGCCTCGTCGCGGGCGACCGCGAGGAGATCGCCGTCGGTCTCCAGCCGCGCGAGCTTGAAGCCGGGCAGGCCGGATTGGCGCGATCCCAGCATCTCGCCCTCGCCGCGCAGGCGCAGATCCTCCTCGGCGATGCGGAACCCGTCCTCGGTCTCGCGCATGATCTCCAGCCGCGCCTTGGCCGTCTCGCCGAGCGGGCCTTTGTAGAGCAGCAGGCAGGTCGAGGCGTCGGCACCGCGCCCGATGCGCCCGCGCAGCTGGTGCAGCTGGGCGAGTCCGAAGCGCTCGGCATGCTCGATCACCATGATGGTGGCTTCCGGCACGTCGACGCCGACCTCGATCACCGTGGTCGAGACGAGGATCTTGGTCTCGCCCGCGATGAAGCGCTCCATCGCCGCGTCTTTCTCCGGGCCCGGCAGCTTGCCGTGGATGAGGCCGACCGCCTCGCCGTAGATGCGCCGCAGATCCTCCGCGCGCTCCTCGGCTGCGGCGAGATCGAGCGCTTCGGATTCGCCGACCAGCGGACAGACCCAGTAGACCCGCGCGCCGCCATCGAGCGCCCGCCCGAGGCTGGCGACGACTTCGCCGAGACGCTCCAGCGAGATCAGCTTCGTCGCAATGGGTTTGCGGCCGGCAGGTTTCTCGTCGAGGACGGAGATGTCCATGTCTCCGAAATGGGCGAGCGCGAGGGTGCGCGGGATCGGCGTCGCGGTCATGACGAGCACGTCCACCGCATCGCCCTTCGCGCCGAGCGCGAGGCGCTGATGCACGCCGAAACGATGCTGCTCGTCGACGACGGCGAGGCCGAGATCCTTGAAGATCACGTTCTCCTGAAACAGCGCATGGGTGCCCACGACGATATCGATGCTGCCCTCGGCCAGCGCCTCCAGCACCTCACGCCGCGCACGCGCCTTGTCGCGCCCGGTGGTGAGCGCGATGCGCAGGCCCAGTGCCTCGACCATCGGTTTGAAGCGCTCATGGTGCTGGCGGGCGAGGATTTCCGTCGGCGCCATCATGGCCGCCTGCCGCCCGGCCTCGACGGCGCTCGCCATGGCGAGCAGACCGACCACGGTCTTGCCCGCGCCGACATCGCCCTGGAGCAGCCGCAGCATGCGCTTGTCGGAGACCATGTCCTCGCGGATCTCGGCGACGGCGCGGGCCTGCGCACCCGTCAGCGGAAAGGGCAGGGCCTTCGTGAAGGCTTCGACGAGACGCCCGTCTCCGGCATTGGCCCGCCCCGGCTTGCGGCGCATGCGCGAGCGCACGATGGCGAGGGCGAGCTGGGAGGCGAGGAGTTCGTCATAGGCGAGCCGTCGACGCGCCGGATTGCGCTCCAGCGCCTCGGCCTTCGCCGCATCCGCATCGGGCGGGCGGTGGAGCGTCATGAGCGCATCGCGAAAGGCGGGAAAGCCGTTGCGCTGTATCCAGGCCGGATCCTGCCATTCCGGAAGATCCGGCACCCGGTCCAGCGCGGCATTGGTAAAGCGCGCGATCAGCCGCGAGGTGAGGCCCTCGGTCTGGCCGTAGACGGGCTCGACGGTGGGGAGCTTGTCGGCCTCGCGGGCATCGAGTATGCGATCGGGATGCACCATCTGGCGCCGCCCGTCCCATAATTCGATCTTGCCCGAGATGATCTTCTGCGCGCCCACCGGCAAGAGCCCCTGGATGCGCTGGCGCGGCAGGTTGAAGAAGATCAGCGCGATATCGCCGGTCTCGTCCTCGACGACTACGCGGTAGGGCGCCTTCGAGCGGTTGAGAGGGCCCGGCTGGTGATCGACCACCGTGACGGCGAGCGTCACCTGCTCGCCGACGGGCGCTTCGACGATCGAGCCGCGCAGGCGGCGATCGATCCCGCCGGTGGGAATGTGAAAGAGCAGATCGACGATCCGCGCCGGTTGCCCCTGCGCGCCGACGAGCCTGTCGATCAGGGGCGCGATCTTCGGCCCGACGCCCGGCACGGTCGTCGCCGGAGCGAAATACGGATCGAGTATGGCGGGACGCAGGGACATGTGTGGATCGGCGCTCGCTCGCAACGGGTGGCATTCGCAGGCGGGCGAGTTATATACCCCGTCAGAACAGACCCGGCGAGGCCCAAGCGCAGATTCGACGAGAACGCGCGGGGGATTTCGCGGGATATCACCAGGCGGGTCGTTCCCGCGCGATCCGAGGAGTTTGCTCCATGACCGGTACCACCCGCTCCAGCGCCGATCTCGACGTGCGCCGCCGCCGCATCCTCTTCCGCTCCTGGCATCGCGGCATCCGGGAGATGGATCTCCTGATGGGCCAGTTCGCGGATGCGCGCATCGGCGATCTGACGGAGGCCGAGCTCGACGATTACGAGGCTCTCATCGAAGTGCCCGATCGCGATCTCTTCCGCTGGCTGACCGACGAGGCAAGGGTGCCGGAGAATTACGACACCCCGGTCTACCGGGCGCTGAAGGGCTTCCACCAGCACAAGGGTCCGATCAACGTGTGAGATGCGCCTCAGGGAGTGCGGTCGTCATGGGCGCGCCGGATCCGGCGCACCAGCAGGGCGATCGCGATCAGGATGACCGGGATCGCTGCCGCCGTGACGATGGTGGGATCGACGGCATAGCCGGCGTCGCGCGCGCCCGTCAGGCCGCGATGCAGGAGGCCGCTGATATAATAGGTGATCGCCGCGACGGAGAGGCCCTCGACTGTCTGCTGGAGCCGCAATTGCGTGCGTGCACGGGCATTCATCGTCTGCAACAGATTGCTGTTCTGGCTCTCCAGCTCGACATCGACCCGTGCGCGCAGAAGCTGCGCAGCCCGCGAGAGCTTGCGGGAGAGATTGGCCTGGCGCTCTTCCGTCGACAGGCAGGTGCGGATCGCCGGCTGCAGGCGCCTGTCGAGAAATGACGACCAGGAATCATGACCCGCAACGGGTTTTTCCGCGATCGCCTCCAGCCGCAGGCGTACGAGATCGCCATAGGCGCGCGTGGCACCGAAGCGGAACAGGGAGCCCGCCGCATCGCTTTCGAGCTCCGCCGCGAGGCCGGTGAGCGTGTCGAGCAGGCGGCGGTTATCGGTGAAGCCCTTGCTGCGGCGCATTTCTTCGAGCAACCCGGGAAGCGTCGTCTCGATCCGCCGGATCGTCGGCGCGAGGGCCTGGGCCTCGGGCAGGCCGAGCAGCGCCATGGTGCGGTAGGTCTCGATTTCCAGAAGGCGTTGCACCAGCGCCCCGCCCTGGCCGGGGCTGAGCCCGCGATCCTCGACGACGATACGCACGAATCCATGCGCATCCGCCCGGAAATCCGTGATGATCCGCGCCGCATCCCCTTCGACATCGGCCATGGCGAGATTGGCATCGCCGAATATGCTCTTCAGATCCGCCGGCCCGCCATGCAGGGTGAGATCAACGGCGACCATGAGGAGGCCGGAACCCGTGCCGTCGCCATCCGTATGCAGATCCTGCAAGCCGTCCATCACCCGCGCCAGACGATCCGGGGCGGGTTCATGCGCGTCCGGTCCGCTGCCGCCGCCGCCATTGCCGGGGAATTCCCACGTATATGTGGTGAACTCGCTGTGGCTCTCGAAGCGCAGTGCGACGCCGGAGCATTGCGCCCGATGGTGGCGCGCGCCCTCTGCCGGCGCGGGCAGCCCGCGCGCCTCGCACCATTCCACGAGTCTCGTCCGCGCCAGGCTCGCGGCGGCCTCGTCGGTCATGAAGGCGAGATGGATGACCCGATGCGGCGCTGTCAGCGGGGAAAATGGCCGCGCATGCATTTCCGCCAGTAGCCGTCCGCGCAGGGGGTGCTGGCGGAAATGCGGTGTCCGCGCCGCATCGGCGCCGCGCGCAGTCTCGTCTCGCATACCATACTCCTTCGCGCGCAGCATGACCGAAACTCGCCTTCGCGCCAATCATCCGGTCACCCGCGACGGTGCAAACGCCGGCTGCATGCTCCGTGATCCTGCGCGATGCTGTATCGTCGTGCTGCTGCTTGCCAAACCGGGCTTTGCGGGCCAAACCGGCGCAGCGAAGGGATCAGCGATATGAGTACAATGGAAGCACCGCAGCAAGCGCAGCCGGGCCGCGCGGTCGCCGTCATCGGTGCGGGTCCGGCTGGCCTGATGGCGGCGCAGGTGCTTGCCGAACGCGGGTATCCGGTGGTGATATACGAGCGCATGCCGTCGCCTACGCGAAAATTTCTGCTGGCGGGGCGCGGCGGGCTCAATCTGACGCATAGCGAAGACCGCGAGGCCTTCGTCGCGCGCTACGGCGATGCGCCGGAACTGCTAACGCGCGCGCTCGCGGCGTTCACGCCGCAGGATCTGCGCGCATGGAGCGAAAAGCTCGGCGAGCCGACTTTCGTCGGTTCGAGCGGGCGGGTTTTTCCGAAGAGCTTCAAGGCCTCGCCGCTGGCGCGTGCCTGGCTCGCCCGGCTGGCAGCGCTCGGCGTCACCCTGAAGACGCGCCATCGCTTCGTCGGTTTCGACGGGCCGGACGGTCTCGTCTTCGACACGCCTGACGGCGAATTGCGCGTGCGCCCGGCGGCGACGCTGCTCGCGCTCGGCGGCGCGTCATGGGCGCGGCTCGGCTCCGACGGGGCGTGGACGACGCAGCTCGCCGATGCAGGGATCGCGCTGCGCCCGCTCGCGCCGTCGAATGTCGGATGCGAGATCGCGTGGAGCGAGATGTTCCGCGAGCGCTTCGCCGGTCATCCGCTCAAGCGGATCGCGCTGCGCTGTGGCGATCATGTCCAGCGCGGCGAGGCGGTGGTGACCGGGAGCGGGCTCGAAGGCGGCGCGGTCTACGCGTTGTCGCGACCTCTGCGCGAGGCGCTGGCAGAAGCGGGAACGGCAACGCTCGTCGTCGATCTGCGGCCTGATCTCGCCGCCGCCGAGATCGCCGGAAAGCTCGAACGCGCACAAGCCTCGAAGCGCCGCGACACGCTGACGAACCGCCTGCGCAAGGCGCTCGCCCTCGATGGTGTCGCGATCGGTCTTCTGCGCGAGGCGCATGGCGTCGATCTGCCGCGTGAGCCCGAAGCGCTCGCCGCGGCGATCAAGACGGCGCCGCTCCGCGTGACCGGTTTGCGTCCCATCGACCGGGCTATCTCCAGCGCCGGAGGCGTGCGTTTCGACGCGCTCGATGATCGTTTCATGCTCGAGGAGCGCCCCGGCACCTTCGTCGCGGGCGAGATGCTGGACTGGGAAGCGCCGACGGGCGGCTACCTCCTGCAGGCCTGTTTCGCCACCGGGTTTGCGGCGGGCGAGGGGATCGCCGCGCGGCTCGCGGCGCGCGAAAGCGCATAAGGGCGAAGGATCGCGCTTGAGAGCGCGCGGTTGCGCCGCTATAAGCCCCGCATCATCGACACCACTCCCATCAGGAACGGATATCTCATGGCCATCGAGCGCACCTTCTCGATCATCAAGCCCGACGCGACCAAGCGCAACCTCACCGGCGCGGTGAACGCCGTCATCGAGGAAGCGGGCCTGCGCGTCATCGCGCAGAAGCGCATCCACATGACCACCGCCCAGGCGGAAGAATTCTACGCCGTGCACAAGGCGCGCCCCTTCTTCGGCGAACTCGTCGAGTTCATGACCTCCGCCCCGGTCGTGGTGCAGGTTCTCGAAGGCGAGAACGCGGTTGCGAAGTATCGCGAAGTGATGGGCGCCACCAACCCGTCGGATGCAGCCGAAGGCACCATCCGCAAGAAGTTCGCGCTCTCCGTGGGCGAGAACACCGTGCACGGCTCCGATTCCGCCGAGAATGCCGCGATCGAGATCGCGCAGTTCTTCTCCGGCATCGAGATCGTCGGCTGACAAGCCTCGCGGCCCGGGCGTCCGATGCGGCGCGCCGGGCCGTCCTCTCCCGTCAAAGCATCGGAGTGACGCCATGGAGACGCCCACGGTTGCCCTGCATGTCTGGGTGCTCGGCGCCTTCGATCCGGTGCTGATCGCCATCGCCGTGTTTCTCGGCTGGAAGGCGGATCAATTCGCCAAGGTCTTCATCGCGGCGATCGCGGCGCTTCTGATATCGGTGCCCGTCTCCTGGGGCATCAACGCGCTCGGTCTTCCGTGGATCGCCCCGGTGGGCGGCGAGGAGCCGATGCTCCTGCAAGTGCGCACCGCCGGCGCCATTCTATGGGCGAGCCTTGCTTATTTCGCGCGCCGTCTGCGCGATCGCAACCGCGCCTGAGCCGCTGCTTCGGACATTAGCGGCTGCTCTTGGCATTATTGTGCGTCGATCGTCGGCTCACCCGCCGGCAGCCCCTCGGTCGGTACGTCGGCGATCTCGTTCGTGCCTCCGAGCAGGAAGACGGCGGTAAAGATGATCAGGGCGACGGCGCCGAGAAACACCCACGCCCATAGCGAAGACGTCCTGCGTCGCGGCGCGGGGACGGGGCGCTGATCGATTTCGTTGGGATCATGCCCCGGTTGCATCAGATTCGGGTTCCGATAGGGCTCGTTGGGGTTGTGCACCATCGGCTGTTCATGCGTGGAATCACGCCGGTTCATAACGGGCCTCCTTTGGTTCGTATGGCCGTTCTCGCAAGGTCAACGCCGCACGGTGCCGCGAGGTTGCACCCGATTTCGGCAAGGCGATGCACGAGGAGTCTTGCGATTGGCGGCGCGGGAGGCTAACCGGAAGCAGGTTGTTTCGAAGGATGGATGTCTCATGAACGCGCCGGTCGATCACAAGAAGCTCATCAAGGGCGCCACGGGTGATTGGGAAGTCGTCATCGGCATGGAGATCCATGCCCAGGTGACGAGCAAGGCGAAGCTGTTCTCCGGCGCGGCCACGGCCTTCGGCGCCGAGCCGAACGCCCATGTCTCGCTCGTCGATGCGGCGATGCCGGGCATGTTGCCGGTGATCAATCACGAATGCGTACGCCAGGCGGTGCGAACCGGGCTCGGCCTCAAGGCGCAGATCAATCTGCGCTCGGTCTTCGACCGCAAGAATTACTTCTATCCCGATCTGCCGCAAGGCTATCAGATCAGCCAGTACAAGTATCCCATCGTCGGTGAGGGCGAGGTCGTGGTCGACATGGCCGACGGCACGCAGATCCAGGTGGGGATCGAGCGGCTGCATCTGGAGCAGGATGCCGGCAAGTCGATCCACGACCTGCACCCCTCCCAGAGCTTCGTCGATCTCAACCGTTCCGGTGTGGCGCTGATGGAGATCGTCTCCAAGCCCGATCTGCGCACTTCCGAGGAGGCCAAGGCCTATGTGACCAAGCTGCGCACCATCCTGCGCTATCTCGGCACCTGTGACGGCGACATGGAGAAGGGCAATCTGCGCGCGGATGTGAACGTCTCGGTGCGCCGCCCCGGCGATCCGCTCGGCACGCGCTGCGAGATCAAGAACGTCAATTCAATCCGCTTCATCGGCCAGGCCATAGAGCACGAGGCGCGCCGCCAGATCGGCATCATCGAGGATGGTGGCACGATCGACCAGGAGACCCGGCTGTTCGATCCCGGCAAGGGCGAGACGCGCTCCATGCGCTCCAAGGAAGAAGCGCATGATTACCGCTACTTCCCCGATCCGGACCTCCTGCCGCTCGAATTCACGCAGGATTTCGTCGACGCGCTCGCCGCGCATCTGCCCGAGCTTCCCGATGAGAAGAAAGAGCGCTTCATCGCGCAATACGGCCTGTCGGTCTATGATGCGGGCGTCCTCATCGCCGAGCGCGAATCCGCCGATTTCTTCGAGCGCGTCGCTACGGGGCGCGACGGCAAGGCGGCGGCGAACTGGGTGATCAACGAGCTATTCGGGCGTCTCAACAAGGAGGGGCTCGGCATCACCGAATCGCCCGTCTCCGCCGACCAGCTCGGCGCCATCGTCGATCTCATCGGCGAGGAAGTGATCTCCGGCAAGATCGCCAAGGACGTGTTCGAGATCGTCTGGAGCGAGGGCGGTGATCCGCGCGCCATCGTCGAAGAGCGCGGCATGAAGCAGGTCACCGATACCGGCGCCATCGAGAAGGCGGTGGACGAGGTGATCGCGGCCAATGCCGACAAGGTCGAGCAGGTCAAGGCGAAGCCCTCGATGCTCGGCTGGTTCGTCGGCCAGGTGATGAAAACGACCGGCGGCAAGGCCAATCCGCAGGCGGTGAACGCCATGCTCAAAGACAAGCTCGGCATCGAGTGACGCCGCGATGAGCGTGATCCGGCCCGTCGAATCGCGCGATATCGAGGCCGTTCGCGAGGCGCTCCTGGCGAGCTGGCATGCCACCTACGACGAGAGCCTCGGGCCGGATAAGGTCCGGGCGCTCACCTCGGCCTGGCATGCGCCGCAGACGCTGGCCGCGCAGGTCGATCTGCCCGATGCCGCGTTCATGCTCGCCGAGACGGACGGGCGGGTCGTCGGCTCGTCGCTCGCGCGGATCGACGAAGCCGGCGAGATCGGCCTGCGCCGCCTCTATCTCCTGCCGGATGTGCAGGGTAACGGTCTCGGCACACGCTTGCTCGAGGAAACGCTCACGCGGTTGGGCCCGCGCGCGGTCTGGCTCGAGGTCGAAGCGCAAAACCGCGCGGCTCTGGGATTTTACGCCGCGCGCGGCTTCGCGTTGCAGGGGAGGCGGGAAACCTGCGCGGATAGCGATGAGGCGGCGGCCCTGATCATGCGCCGGCCCCACGGTATCGCGGTGCGCAAGGCGCGCGACGCGGATGCGCAGGATCTCTTCGGTCTCGTCACCTTGTGTTTCGCCGAGTATCCCGGCTGCTTCACCGATCCCCATGACGACATGGTCGATCTCGTGCGACCGGGCCAGACCGCGCTCGCGCGCGACATGCTGTTCCTCGTGGTCGAGGACGAGGCGGGGCGCGTGAAGGCCTGTATCGCCCTCGATTTCCCGGATGCCACCACTGCCGAGCTGCACCGGCTCTATGTGCGCCCCGATGCGCGCGGGCGCGGCCTCGCCTCCCATCTCGTGGGCATCGTCGAGGCCCATGCCCGCGCGCGCGGCGCCCGTCGCGTTACCCTGTGGAGCGATACCCGCTTCCTCAACGCGCATGCGCTCTACGAAAAACGCGGCTATGTGCGCGCACCCGGAACGCGCGATCTCGGCGACGTGTCGGGCTCCGTGGAGTATTTCTACGAGAAGGCTGTGTGAACGGGAATTCCGGTCGCGCGGTTGCCGCTCCCGCGCGCGGCCGGTAATCATATGAGAACGGTCGCTCCGTCCCGTGCTCGCGCCAGCAAACGCATCATTGCGACGTCTTTCCGGCCCCCGACAGAAAGCCCGCCATGCAAGATCATCCCGGTCCCGCTCGTCCTTACCCCACGCTCGCGGAAGCGACCCGGATCTGGGCCCGGATCGGCCTGTTGAGCTTCGGCGGTCCGGCCGGGCAGATCGCATTGATGCATCGCATCCTCGTGGAGGAGCAGCGCTGGCTCGGTGAGAAGCGGTTTCTGCACGCGCTCAACTATTGCATGCTGCTGCCCGGCCCGGAAGCGATGCAGCTCGCCACCTATATCGGCTGGCTGATGCACCGCACGCTGGGCGGGATAATCGCCGGCGTGCTCTTTGTTTTGCCCGGCGTCGTCACCATCATGGCGCTTTCCTGGCTCTACGCGATCTACGGCAATGTCGATGTGATCGCGGCCCTGTTCTTCGGGCTCAAGGCGGCTGTGCTAGCGATCGTGGTGCAGGCTGTGCTGCGGATCGGCGCGCGGGTGCTGGGCAATCCCGCCATGATGACGATCGCGGCTCTCTCCTTCGTCGCGATATTCGGTTTCGGCGTCCCCTTTCCGTTGATCATCCTGACGGCGGGCCTCGTCGGCTATGTCGCCGCGCGGGCGGATATCGAAGCGTTTCGCGGGGGCGGCGGGCACGGCAAGATCGGCAAGCACGAGGTCCGTGACGCGGATACGCTGCTCGGCGAGGAATCCCCGGAGCACACGGTGGTGAGCCGTGGTCATGCCTTCCGGATCTCGGCGGCTTTCCTCTTCCTCTGGCTCGCCCCCGTGGCGGCTTTGTTCCTGCTGCTGGGGTCGGACGACGTCTTTTCCCAGATTGCGGGCTTCTTCAGCATCATGGCCGTCGTGACCTTCGGCGGCGCCTACGCGGTTTTGGCCTATGTGGCGCAGGAGGCGGTCCAGAATTTCGGCTGGCTCGCACCCGGCGAGATGCTCGACGGCCTCGGCATGGCCGAGACGACGCCGGGGCCGCTGATCATGGTGACGCAATTCGTCGGCTTCATGGGCGCGTTTCGCGATCCCGGCGCGATGCCGCCGCTGATGGCGGCGACGCTCGGCGGCCTGCTGACGACCTGGGTGACCTTCGTGCCCTGCTTCCTCTGGATCTTCCTCGGCGCCCCGTTCATCGAGCGGTTGCGCGAGAACAAGGTCCTGTCGACGGCGCTGACGGCGATCACCGCCGCGGTGGTCGGCGTCATACTCAATCTCGCAGTCTGGTTCGGTATGCATGTCGTTTTCGAGGAGGTGCGCACGGTCACGGATTTCGGCCTCGCCCTCGACGTTCCCGTCTGGCAATCGCTCAACCTCGCCGCAGCCCTGCTCGCCATCGCCGCGATGGTCGCCGTGCTGTGGCTGCGCGTGGGAACCCTGACGGTGCTCGCCGCGAGCGCGGGCGTGGGGATCATGCTGGGGCTTGTGGGGGTGGTGTGAAGGGTTGTGGAAGAAGGAATTCTATGTTCTTCTTATTACACCTGATTGAAGAAAAACTTTGACACAATGAAAAGTAATTTTGAAATCATCTTTGGGTTGCCCGAAGGGCAGCATGATCCGTTCGTGCTGTCGGATGCGGTCTATGCCGCCGGCTTCCCTGATGCGGTCGTCGGTACGGGGAGGCCGGGGATTGTCGCGGTGGCGCTTGAAGCATCCAGCGAAGATGCGTCGGCGGATGCTGCGGCGCGGGCTATCGTCAGAAAGCTCCCTGAGGGAAGCGTTCTGCATGAAATCCGCCACGCCACCTGACCCACCCTCACCCTGACAAAGCCAGCGAGTCGATCGTCACGCCGCGGCGCTTGGCGCTTTCGACGACGGCTTCGCGGATGGTTTCGCTGCGTTCCATCAGGCGGCGGAAGCTCGGTTCGTCGAGGACGAGCAGGGCGCAGTGGGTTATCGCGGTGACCTGGATGCGACGGGTCTGGCGGCTGAGCAGCGCGATCTGGCCGAACATGTCGCCGCGCCCCAGCCTGTTCTTCTGGCCCGCCGTTTCGACCTCCACGGCGCCGGAGGCAATGAAGCAGACTTCGCGCGGGACATCCCATCTGCGGATCAGGATCTCGCCGGGCTGCACGTAGCGGGCCTTCAGCGCCCGGGCGAGCTGCGCGCGGCTCTTCTCGTCCATATCGGCGAAGAGCGGGAATTGCCGGACGAGTTCCGTCTTCTGCACCGCGAGATCGAGGGCCGGACGGGTTTCGGCGCGTTTGCGCTTCTCCGTGAGCTCGTGCTTGAGCGTCGTGAACAACTCGCGCCCGATCAGACCGTCCTGGCGCAGGATGTCGTATTCGCGCTCCTCGAATCGCAGCGAAATCCGCCGGATGAAGCGCCGCTCGATTTCCTCGGCATAGCCCGGATATTGCAGCCGCAGGCCTTCGAGCGCGGATTGTGTTTCGTCCTCGCGGCGCTTGAGCAATTCGTGCAGCAGGTCCGCGACGCGCCTGCCATGGATGCGCCGGATCTTGCTGTCGATATAGCCGTGCAGATCGCGCAGGATCAGCCGCTGGTTGAGCATGATCTCGAACCGGTCGGCGGTCAGGCGCGCGAGCGGGCGTGATATCCGCAGGCGGTTGTGGAGAAAGACGGCGAAACTGTACCAGCGCCCGCGCGCGAGGCTCACACGGCCCGCCGCGCGATACTGGTCGCGACCGCCGGCGCGGGTGCGCTCGATCAGGCGATCGGCGTCGGAGAGCATGCGCTCGGCGAGCCGCGCCGAAATCAGCTGCTCGCGGAACGTGTCGAGGATCATGTCGCGCTCACGACCCGCGAGCGCCACGAGGCCGAGGGTGATGCGGTCGCGGTCGAGAATGTCGTCCACCGCCTCCGCCTTCTCCATGGCGCTGTCGAGGCGCTCGGCGAAGCGCTTGGCCTCGGAGCGGACGATCTCGCGGCTCAACTCGTGCCGTTTGGCCGTGCTCGCGACCTCCTCGCGCACATTCGCGAGCGCCACGGCGATGACCTGGTTCGACAAGGCGCGATCGAGCGGCGAGAGCTTGTCGAGGCCGAGCCAGGAAATCACGCGGCGCAGGGTGGTGCCCTGCACGAGCAGCGTGAACAAAGTAAAGCCCGTGGCGAGGATGCCGACTTCCCGTTTGATGTCGATGGTGACGCGCAGGTTCTCCGTCACGGCCAGTGCGAGGGCGAGGGTGACGGCGCCACGCAAACCGCCCCACAGGATCGCGACCCGATAAGCCGGCTCGACTCTCGGCGAGAGCCCCATGAAGGTCAGGGAAGGCAGGACCGCATAGAGCATGAACAGCCGCGCCGCCGTGGCCGCGATCACGATGACCCCGATCAGCATCAGATCCCGCCACTGGATATCGGCGAGCAGGCCGGGCACGAGGAGGGCAGCGAGCAGGAAGATTAGCGCGCCGGCCCAATGGGCGAGCACGTCCCAGACCTCGCGCAGCCAGGACCAGTTCGCCGGCGAGAGACGCCCGGGGCCGAGATAGTTCAACGTCATTCCCGCCATCACCACGGCGGTGACGCCCGAGACGCCGAGTGAGCGTTCCGCGATCAGATAGGTGAGATAGGGCAGGGCGACGCTGAGCGAGATCTGCGCGAGCGGGAAGCGCCCGAGCCCGGCCATCGCCATCGCGCAGAACCGCGCCATCACCCAGCCGACGCCGATCCCGCCGACGATCAGGATCGGGAATTCCACCAGGGCGTCGCGCAGGGTGGGATTGGGCACGCCCATCATCACGAAGGTGAGGAAAAAGCCGAACAACGCGATCGCCGCCGCGTCGTTCAGCAGGCTCTCGCCCTCGACGATGCGCGTCAGCCGCTGCGGCGCGGCGATGTTGCGGAAGATCGAGACGACGGCGGAAGGGTCGGTCGTCGCGACGATGGCGCCGAGCATCAGGCAGGCCATCAGGGGCAGGGTCGTGAAGGGCGTCAGCGCGAAGCCGATCGCGAAGGTCGCGACGACGACGGCGAGCACGGCCATGACGAGGATCGGCACCCAGTCATCCGCCATGCGCCGCAGGTTCAGCCCCAGCGAGACCTGAAAAAGCAGCGTGGGCAGAAGCACGTAGAGAAAGACGTTCGAGCGGATGCTGAAATCGAAGACCAGCAGCGTCTGGGGAATGCCGAACAGATACGGCCCGTTCTCCACCGCATAGATGGCGAGGCCGCCGATGATCACGCCGATGATGGCCAGCACCACCGTGTAGGGCAGCCGCGTCCTGTCCGCCAGCGGCTCGCTGAGGGAGATGATGATGAACAGGCCGGCGACGACGCCGACGATCGTGATGACATCCATGATCTGGCCGAAAGCCGGGTAACGGCGCGAGAGGAGCGCGAAGCACGCGCGTTCTGTTCTGGCGAGCGCGGGGCCTTGCGTCAACCGCCGGATGCAGACCCGCGCCCGCAATCGCGCGATTTTCGATGCTTGCGCGTTGCGACACGGATAAGCCGCAAAGCGACGGTATTGCGCCGATCGGACGCGTACGCCATCTTCCGTTCAGCGAAGCCGGCATCCGCGATCCGGCGCTCGTGGAGAGGGCGAAGGCTTGGGTCTGGATCTACCGGTTTTGCCTCATCATCCGCACGATCGATCAAAGCCTTCGCCGGGCCTGGCGAAGCGCTTCATTGCGGCTGCCTGCGCGGTAATCCTGCTCGTCGCCCAGATGTACGGTCACGCGCCGGCAACCGGCCCGCTTTCCGTTACGACGGAAATCGCCCAGGGCGTCCAGGATATCGATGCCGCCCCGACGGCGCAGCCGCTGATTCTCGCAAGTCTCGTGGCGCCGGCTTCAGGCTCGGCCTCACCGGAGGGCGAGGAGGATGCGCGCGCCGTGCCCCTGCACGCCCGCGAATCGGCTCCCGTGGATGCCGGCACCGTTTCGCGCCACGGCGCCCCGGCCCATGACATCCGCGCGAATGCGTTCCGCGCCCGCGCCCCGCCGCTTCCCGTCTGATTGCGACAATTCCCGAACCTTCAGATCCGCAGCGCGGATCGAAAGACGCAATCGGCGGCCCGCAGGGCGCCTCATCGGAACGATATCGATGTCCAGCACACAAACGAACGACAAATCCTCGCGCTTCAGCGCGTATCTCATCGCGATCAGCGCCGTCATCCTGGTCGGAACCGAAGTGATCGGCGTGGCCGCCGCAACCGCCTGGGCGGTCGGCGGGCTGTTTCATCTGGGAGCCCTCCTCACCTGGGCCCTCGGAGCCATCCTGTGCGGAGCTGCCGCATGGGTGACGTGGATCTTCGCCCGCAACGCCTTGCGCACGGAGAAGGAAGTCGTCTCCGATCCCCGGATCCGCTCCCTCACGGGCGACTGATCCCGTGCGCGACTGAGCCCGGTATAGCCGCTCGCACTCCTTCCGCAGGAGGCTTGCGGGCAGGAGGCTTTTGGGAACGCGCCGGCCTCGCCCCCGTTGGGAAAACGAACCCGACGGGAGGAGGAGCCGAATCATGATCGATCGCAAAAGCGACATCCGTACCCTGCGCGAGGCGCTCGAAAAGCCGCGCAAGCATCGCGACATGGCCATCGCGCGCGAGCCGATGCCCAACCACGCCAAGACGCCGGGCGGCCCGAATCAGACACCCTTGTCGTTCTGGGCCGCCTGGGATCTAAAGGACCGTCCGCGCCGCATCGCCCTGCTGATGGATGATTGTCAGGAGGAGTATCGCCCCTATGCCGGCGAGATTCTGCCGCGACTTGCGCGGCTCGTGAACGCATTCCGTGAACAGCGCGCAAGCAACGAGGGCGTCTGCATCGCCTGGAGCATCTGGAGCCGGCGCTTCGACGACGGAATCTCCAACGCGATGGATCGCTGGTACGGCCCGCGCGGCCTCGATCCGGACAATCCGGAGAACGCGGCCTACGTGTTCACCGGCGCGCCCGGGCTCGAGCCGCTCGCCGAAATCGCGCCGACCCCCGAGGAGCGGGAGGAGGGCTGGCTCTATCACGGCAAGCATCTCGACATGTTCTGGACTTTCGACGAGAAGGGCCGCTCCTATCTCGACGAGAAGCTGAAGGCGCTCGATATCGATACGATCGTCATCGTCGGGCTGTGGACCGACGAATGCGTGCTCAGCACGGCCTATGCCGGGAGCTCGCGCGGCTACGACGTCGTGGTCGTGGGCGATGCGGTGGCGACGGCCACTGATAACCACGAGATCGCCCTCAAGGTCGCCGGCAGCACGGTGGCCAAGGTGGTCTCGACCGATGAGCTCCTGCATTACCTCGAAGCCGAATTCGTCGCCGGCGAACCGGGCGCGGTCAAGGGCAAGACGCATCCCGATGGACGCAAGGAGGGCTAGGCGCGGCGCGCAGCAGTGATTCGTGTCGCAACCCCGCCTTGACGTTTCGCGCAAACACAGCCTATCAACGTGCACCGTTCATGATCCGCCATCGGGAGGAGCGCGCGTGCGCGTCAGCCGTCACGACGATGATTGCCTTGTCTTCGTGCGCCGCCCTGGCTTCCTGGCGGTCGTCTTCGCGATCCTGACCTTCACGACGCTCGCGCTGGCCATCCGCGCCTTCCGCTCCGGCGATGCGTGGCAGGGTGCGATTCTCGCGATCCTCAGCATCCTCTTCGCCCTCGGCATGATCGCCATGGCGTCGTTCCAGGAGCTGCGCTTCGACCGCAGGGCCGGAATCGTCGAGCGCCGGTCGCTCGGCTTCTTCGGTGCACGGCAAGCGAGCGTCGCGCTCGCCGAGGTGGAAGGCGTTTCGATCAATCAGGGGGACGGCATGCGCGGCCGGCGTTATTTCCGTCCGGTCCTCCTCATGCGCAGGCCGCCGGGCAAGACTTTCGCGCTGAGTCGCTCGTTCGGCCCGTTTCGCGAGGCCGATCAGATGAAGCGGCTGATCGATTCCTGGCTCAAACAGGCGCGGTGAGTCCGGTCTCGCCCCGTTCTCCATGGTTAAGAAAAATCGTGCACCGTCGCAATTCTGCGCGCGCGCTCAACCAATGCTTAACCTGAATCGGCTTTTAATCGAATTCCAATGTTGCGTTGAACACCAGGTGCGCCGATGAGTTGTCTGCACGGTTCCGGCCGTTTCTCCCTTCTCTCGCGGGTTATGGTGATCGGTCTCGTATCCGGTCTCACGGCCGCATGTAGTTCAGATACAATGCGGTTTGCGGGCGATCCCTTCGGTAACCCGTTCTCCTCCCGTCAGGCGGAGCCGTTCACGACGGGTAGCATCGAACCTGCGGCGGCTGCGCCTGCCGGGGTCATTCAAGCATCTCCGCTGGCGGCGCCCGGATCGAACGGCGCACAGCCGCAGACGATCTCCGCGCCTTCGTCCCAACCCGCGCCGAGCGGCAACCGTCAGATCGCCACCGGCCCTGCCGGATGGACGGCGCTCGGCGGCACCCCGATCGTCGTGCGCGAGGGGCAATCGCTCGAGAGCCTCGCCAACCGCTACAACGTGCCCGCTTCCGCGATCCTCTCGGCGAACAATCTGCAGGGTGCTGCGGATGTGCGCGCAGGTTCGACGATCGTGATTCCGGTCTACAACGCCGTCGGCGGCGTACAGACGGCCTCGGCCCAGCCGGCTGCGACCCGCAGCGACGCATCGCCCGCGAATGCGCAGTCGCAGCCGAGTCAGGCATCCGCGTCACCGCCCTCTTCGGCGCCTCCGCCGCGTCCGCAGCAGGTCGCGAGTGCCGCGCGCCCGACCCAGCAGGCTCCGTCCCAGCCGCAGCAACAGCAGCAGGCGAGCCAGCCCAGCAGCAACACTTCCGCGCCGGCCCCGAGCGTCCAGCAGACGAGCGCGCCGCAGCCCGAGCCCGAGGCATCCCAGCCGAGCGCGACGGCCTCCGGCCTCGATTTCCGCTGGCCGGCACGCGGGCGCGTGATCGCCGGTTTCGGTACGGGCGGCAACGAAGGCATCAACATCGCACTGCCGGAGGGCACGCCCGTGCGCGCCGCCGAGGGCGGTACGGTCGCCTATGCGGGCAGCGAGCTCAAGGGTTACGGCAACCTGATCCTGATCCGCCACGACGACGGCTACGTCTCGGCCTATGCCCATAACCGCGATCTGCTGGTGAAGCGCGGCGATACGGTGCGGCGCGGGCAGGTGATCGCCAATTCCGGACGCACCGGCAACGTCAACGCCCCGCAGCTACATTTCGAGATCCGCCGCGGCTCCGACCCGGTCGACCCGATGCCCTACCTGCGCGGCTGAAGCTCGAACGACGCGAGCCACGAACACGATTAGGCGCCGTCCCTATGGGGGCGGCGTTTTTCGTTGCTCTGAAGCGGCAGCGATAAAGCAGGAATATATGTGAATTGTCTGGTGCTGCCGGAGAGGATTGAACTCTCGACCTCTCCCTTACCAAGGGAGTGCTCTACCACTGAGCTACGGCAGCATGGGGAGCGGGGCGGAACGTTGCCTCGCTTGCGGCGGGTGGATATCGGATTGCGCGGGGGCTGGCAAGTGGGGCGGGGCGGTTTCGGTGAAGAAAATGCCCCGCGCCTCGATTTCGCTCACTCCGCGGCCTGTCGGATCTCGTGCAGCGGCAGGCCGAGCGTATCCCAGGTCTCGAGCAGCGCGTCGCGCAGGCGGGTGATATGCGCTTCGCCGTGAAGCGGCGTCGGGGTGATGCGCAGGCGCTCCGTGCCGCGCGGGACGGTGGGGAAGTTGATCGGCTGGATATAGATGCCGTGGCGCTCCAGAAGGCGGTCCGAGGCCGCCTTGCAGATCTCGGCATCGCGCACCATCACCGGCACGATATGGGTCGGCGTCGCAAGCACGGGCAGCCCCGCTTCGCCGAGCACTTCCTTCACCCGCGTCGCCTGGCGCTGCTGGCCGTCGCGCTCGGCCTGCGATCGCTTGAGATGACGCACCGAGGTGGCGGCGGCGGCGCAGATCGCCGGGGGGAGGGCGGTGGTGAAGATGAAGCCCGGCGCATGCGAGCGCACCGCGTCGATCACCGCCCTGCGCCCGGTAATGTAGCCGCCGAGCACGCCATAGGCCTTGCCGAGCGTGCCCTCGATCACGTCGATCCGGTGCATAACCCCGTCGCGCTCGGCGATGCCGGCGCCGCGCGGGCCGTACATGCCCACCGCATGCACCTCGTCGATATAGGTCATGGCACCATAGCGCTCGGCCAGATCGCAGATACCCGCGATAGGCGAGATGTCGCCATCCATGGAATAGACGCTCTCGAAAACGATCAGCTTCGGCTTGTCGCCGGCGGCGATCAGAAGCTCTTCGAGATGGGCGAGATCGTTGTGGCGAAATATCTGCTTCTCGCAGCCGGCCTGGCGCACGCCCTCGATCATCGAATTGTGGTTGAGCGCGTCGGAGAAGATGACGCAGCCGGGAATCAGGCGGGCGATGGTGGCGATGCCGGTCTGATTCGAGATGTAGCCCGAGGTGAAGACGAGCGCGGCTTCCTTGCCGTGCAGATCGGCGAGCTCGGCCTCGAGCCCGACGATGGGATGGCTCGTCCCGGAAATGTTGCGTGTGCCGCCCGCGCCGGTGCCGCAACGCTGCGCGGTCTCCGCCATCGCCGCGATCACATCCGGATGCTGGCCCATGCCGAGATAATCGTTGGAGCACCACACCGTGATCTCGCGCACGCCCTCGGGGCCGTGCCAGCGCGCACGCGGGAACTCACCCGCGATCCGCTCGAGATCGGCAAAGACGCGGTAGCGGCGTTCCTGCTTGAGGCTGTCGAGGGCGTTTTCGAAATAACGGACGTAATCCATCGCTTCACCGGGGGATTGAGCCGCGCGAAGGCGCGACGCTGACATCACTTTCGCATCGCCGGGATCATCGCACATTGCGATCGGTCAATGCGAGCGATTCCAATATAGGGGATTGGCGCTTGAGGGAGCCCGTGTAAAGCCTTATTCCGGATTCGAGCGACGAAGGGTCGCAAATGCCACGTTGCATACGGCGAGGCCATCTGGTGAGGTCATGACGGATCAGGGGCGCGAGGCGCGGTTGAAGGCGGCGCTGCGGGAAAATCTCAAACGGCGCAAGCAGCAGGCGCGAAAGCGCGCGAGCGCTGCGGATCAGGAGCGTGACGCCAATGACACGGGTCCGGCCGCGCCGGTGCCCGACGCGCCCGATCGCAACGAGACATCATGATCTCGCCACTTTCGGCGGCACAGGTAACGCAACGTGCAAATCACGCGGCTGAATGCCGCAGTCGAACAAAAATTGGGGGCCATAACGTATGGATCGCATCATCATTCGCGGCGGCGCGCCGCTGACCGGCACCATTCCGATTTCCGGTGCCAAGAACGCGGCCCTGCCCCTGATGACGGCGAGCCTCCTCACGCGCGACACGCTCGAACTCTCGAACGTCCCGCGGCTGGCTGACGTGCAGCTGCTCCTGCGCATCCTGGGCAATAACGGCGTCGACCACACCATCGTGGGGCGGCGCGTCGGCGAGAGCACCGAATCCGGCCAGACGCTTCGTCTCCAGGCCTCCACCGTGATCGATACGACGGCGCCCTACGAACTCGTCTCGCGCATGCGGGCGAGCTTCTGGGTGATCGCGCCGCTGCTCGCGCGGTTCGGCGAGGCGCGCGTCTCGCTGCCCGGCGGCTGCGCCATCGGCACGCGCCCGGTCGATCTGCTGATCGACGCCTTGCAGAAGCTCGGCGCCGAAATCGAGATCGATGCCGGCTACGTTGTCGCCCGTGCGCGTGACGGGCTGCGCGGCGCGCGGATCGATTTCCCGAAGGTCACCGTCAGCGGCACCCATGTCGCGATGATGGCGGCGGTGCTGGCGCGGGGCGAGAGCGTGATCGAGAACGCCGCGCGCGAGCCGGAAATCGTCGATGTGGCCGATTGCCTCAATAAAATGGGCGCGAAGGTCTCCGGTGCCGGCTCCTCGCGGATCGTGATCGAGGGGGTCGGCAGCCTCCACGGGGCGAGCCATGCGGTTCTGCCCGATCGCATCGAGACCGGCACCTATGCGATGGCCGTCGCCATGGCGGGCGGGGACGTGATGCTGGAGAATACCAGCGCCGACCTGCTCCAGGCACCGCTCGAGACGCTGCGCCGCGCGGGCGCTCAGATCACCGAGAGCAATACCGGCATCCGGGTTCGTCGCAACGGCTCGGGTCTCGCGCCGGTCGATATCGAGACGCAGCCCTTCCCCGGCTTCGCCACCGACCTGCAGGCGCAGTTCATGGCGCTGATGACGCGGGCGGAGGGTGTTTCGCATATTCGCGAGACGATCTTCGAGAACCGCTTCATGCATGTGCAGGAGCTCGCGCGTCTTGGCGCGAAGATACGCCTCGAAGGCGATCTGGCCATCGTCGAGGGCGTGCCGCAGCTGCGCGGCGCCCCGGTCATGGCGACGGATCTGCGCGCCTCGGTCTCTCTCGTCATCGCGGCCCTGGTCGCCGAGGGCGAGACCACGATCAACCGCGTCTACCACCTCGATCGTGGTTTCGAGGCGCTGGAGAGCAAGCTCGTGCGCTGCGGCGCGCAGGTGGAGCGCGTGCGCGCCTGAGGCCGGCGCCGGCGGGACGCATCCGGGGGATCGCACGCCATATGGCAAAAGCGTCTCGCCTTGCGGGCGGGGCTGTGCTAGGCGAGCCGCTGGAACCGGGCGCGCGAATGTGCGCCATGATGAGACGGGTTGAGCGATGAACGAGTTTTTCCGCGAGGTCGACGAGGAATTCCGCCGCGACAGGGCGATGGCGTTCTGGAAGCGATGGGGCGGTGCATTCGTGGTCGTCGCCGTTCTGGTCGTCGCCGGTGTCGGCGGCTGGCGCTACTGGGAGTATCTCGAGACGCAGCGCGGGCACCAGGCCTCGGCGCAGCTCTTCGACGCCCAGCAGATGATCCTCGACGGGCGCCGCGACAGCGGCATCGCCATGCTCGAAGAACTCGCCGCCGAGGGACGTGGCGGCTTCCCGGTGCTGGCGCGCTTCCGCATTGCGGCCGCCCTCGGCGAGGAGAGCCCCACACGTGGCGCGGAGGCTTTCGATGCGCTCGCCGCCGACGGGAGCATTCCGTCGAGCATGCGTGATCTCGCGACCCTGCGCGCGGCGCTGCTTCGCCTCGATACGGATCCCGCCGCTGCGGCATCCGCGCTGGAGAGCCTCGCGACGCCCGACAACGCCTATCGTCATTCGGCGCGCGAAGCGCTCGGCCTCGCGGCCCTGCGCACCGGCGATTACGACACGGCGGGCCGCTGGTTCGACGAGATGGCCGCCGACCCGGACACGCCGTCCGGCCTGCGCGCGCGGCTCGAAATCTATTCCGCGCTCGTGGCCGCCGGGCCTGTCGAGACCATGTAAGCCGATTCCGGCAACCAACCGCGTATACGCGAAAGCGCAAGGCCATGCTGCCAACCGTCGCCATCGTCGGCCGCCCGAATGTGGGCAAGTCGACCCTGTTCAACCGCCTCGTCGGCAGGCGGCTCGCGCTGGTCGACGATCGTCCCGGCGTCACCCGTGACCGTCGCGAGGGCGAGGCGCGGCTTGCGGATCTGCGCTTTTCCATCGTCGATACGGCGGGCCTGGAGGAGGCCGATGCCGACAGCCTGCTCGGGCGCATGCGCGCCCAGACCGAGGCGGCGATCGAGGATGCGGACGCGATTCTCTTCGTGATCGATGCGCGTACGGGCCTGTTGCCGGCGGATGTGCCCTTCGGCGAGATGGTGCGCAAATCCGGCAAGCCGGTAATCCTGCTCGCCAACAAGGCGGAGAGCCAGGCGGGCATCGCCAATGTCTACGACGCTTACGAACTCGGCCTCGGTGAGCCGATCGCGTTTTCCGGCGAGCACGGGATCGGCATCGACGAGCTCTACGACCAGCTGCGCGAGCTCTTGCCCGATGCCGTCGAGGACGACGAGGAGGACGAGCGCGGCGAGGATGATCCGGTGCGCATCGCCATTCTGGGGCGCCCCAATGCCGGAAAATCCACACTGATCAACCAGCTCATCGGCTCGGAGCGCCTGCTCACCGGGCCCGAAGCCGGGATCACGCGCGATGCAATCACCATCGACTGGACCTGGCGCGGGCGCCGGGCCAAGCTGATCGACACGGCGGGCCTGCGCAAGCGCGCGCGCATCGACGACAAGCTGGAAAAGCTCGCAACCTCCGACGGCTTGCGCGCCATGCGCTTCGCCGATGTCGTCGTCGTCCTGCTCGATGCCACGATACCCTTCGAGAAACAGGATCTGACCATCGTCGACCTGATCGAGCGCGAGGGCAGGGCGGTGGTGATCGGACTCAACAAATGGGATCTCGTCGCCGACCAGCAGGGGCTCCTGAAGGACCTGCGCGAGAAGGCGACGCGGCTTTTGCCGCAGGTGAAGGGCGCACCCGTCGTGCATCTCTCCGGCCTCGCCGGCGATGGCCTCGACCGGCTGATGCAGGGCGTGTTCAAGGCCTACGAGACCTGGAACACGCGGATTTCGACAGCGCGGCTGAACCAGTGGCTCGGCGAGGTGGTCGAGGCCAACCCGCCGCCGGCGGTCTCGGGCCGGCGCATCAAGATCCGCTACATGACGCAGATCAAGGCCCGCCCCCCGCATTTCGCCTTCTTCGGCAACCAGCTCCATGCCTTGCCCAAAAGCTATACGCGCTACCTCGTCAACAATCTGCGCGAGACCTTCGAACTTCCCGGAACCCCGATCCGCGTGTCGCTGCGCACCGGCAAGAACCCCTACGACAAGGGGCGCGGGTAAACCTGCGCCATCCGTGCAGGGTTCCCTCGGCCTCTGATCCCTCTGGGGAAGGGAAGTTACCCTACACCCACGGTTTTCCCGCAGCCATGCCTCCTGAGGGGCCGTTCAGATCGCCCGCTTCGAGGCCATCTCGGCGGCCTTCTTGCGGGCCAGGCCGAGCTGGTGTTCACGCCAGATCACGAAGATACCCGCCGCGATGACGATGGCGGCGCCGGCGAGCACGATGGCCTGCGGCCAGTCGCCGAAGACGAACCAGCCGAGCAGCAGCGCCCAGATCATCGTCGTGTATTCGAATGGCGCGATCAGCGAGGCGTCGCCGTAGCGGTAGCTCTGCGTCAGCAGGATCTGGCCGATGCCGCCCAGAATGCCGATCACGACGAGAATGCCGAAATCGGCCAGTCCCGGCAGGTTCCAGCCGAAGATGATCGTCGCGAGGCCGATCAGGGTGGAGAAAACTGAGAAATAGAACACGATGGCGCCGGTGCGTTCCGTCGCGGTGAGGCGGCGAACCTGGATCGTCGCGGCGGCGGTGCAAAGTGCTGCGAAGATCGCGAAGGTCGCGCCCAGCGCCCGGTTGTCGTCGGCGACAGCGGCATCGGTGACGCCGAATTGCGGCGTCAGCATCAAGATCACGCCGATGAAACCGATCCCCACCGCGCTCCAGCGATAGGCCCGCACCGTCTCCTTCAGAAGGAGTGCCGCGAGCACGACCACGATCAGCGGCGCCGCATAGCCGATGGCCACCGCATCCGAGAGCGGCAGGTAGCTCAGCGCCGCGAAGCCGCAGAACATCCCCGTCACGCCGATGATGCTGCGCAGGAGATGGCCCTTGAGATTATGCGTGCGCACCGCGTTGATCATGCGGTCGCTCCAGGCGAGCCAGATCAGCAGCGGTATGAGGGCGAAGGCCGAGCGGAAGAAGATCAACTGCCCGACGGGGTAGTTCTCGCTGACGAGCTTGATCGTCGCCGCCATCAGGGTGAAGGCGAAGGCTGAGAGGACCTTGAGAAGGATGCCGATGACGGGCTGCACGGGGAGGGCCGGTATCAAGAGGGAACGCTGCGAGAAAACCATGCGTGGTGCGCGCGTGGAAGCACTTTCGTCGCACCCGCAGATGCGCGCCACACGCATGGCTGGTTGAGAGGGCGTCAGAACCGGTCGGCGCGGAACCAGCCCGTTTCGACGGCGGGTGTCTCGCCCGTCATCATCTCGGCGAGGATGCGCCCGGTCACCGGGCCCAGCGAGAACCCGTGATGGTTGTGGCCGAAGGCGAACCACAGGCCGTCATGGCGCGGCGCGGCGCCGATCACGGGGCGCATGTCGGGAAAACACGGGCGCAGCCCCATCCAGGGCGCCGGCTCGTTCGGCTTCCCGAGCGGGAAGATCTCCCGCGCCAGCGGCTCGCAGCGCGCGACCTGGACCGGGTTCTTGGGCGCATCGCGCGGCGCGAACTCGATCCCGGTGGTGAGCCGGATACCCTTGTTCATCGGCGCGAGCACCACGCCCGCATCGACATCGAGCACCGGGTGATTGAGGACGGCGTTGCCCTCGGCGGCGTAATGCAGATGGTAGCCGCGTTTCGCCGCGAGCGGCATGCGGTAGCCGAGCGGCTCGTAGACGTCGCTCGACCAGGCGCCCAGCGCGACGACTGCGTGATCGGCGGTGATCTCGCCTTCCTCCGTCGTGACGCGCCACGCGGCCTTGCCGTTGCCGCCATGCGCTTTGAGCGAACGCGCATCGCCGTTCACGAAGCGCCCGCCCTTGCGGATGAAGAGATCGGCGTAAGCCTTCGTCAGACCTCCGGGGTCGGGGCAGGTATTGGGATCGCGCAGATGGATCGCGCCGATGATCCGGTCGCTCAGATGCGGCTCGCGCTCCTTGAGCGCGGCGCGGTCGAGCAGATCATAGGTGATCCCGTAATCGCGGGCGAAGCGCTCGGCCTCCGCAACCTCGGCATCGAGACGCGCCTGGCTGCGCGCGGCCTTGATCCAGCCCTTGGGGCGCATCAGCGGCGCGACGCCGGCCTCGGCGACGAGATCGGCATGTTCCTCGACACAGCGCTCGATCAGCGGACGCATGGCGCGCGTCGCTTCCGCGTGGCGGCCCGGCGACGAGTGCCACCAGTAGCGCGCGAGCCAGGGGGCGATCTTGGGCAGGAACGAGATGTCGTAGCGCACTTCCGTTGAGCGGTTGAGCCCATATTTGATCAGCGAGCCGAGATCGCGCGGGAAGGCATAGGGTTCGATTGTCGCGCGCTCCATCAGCCCGGCATTGCCGTAGCTCGCCTCCTCGCCGGCGCCGCGCCGGTCGACCAGAACGACGTCGCGACCGCGCCGTTGCAGATGCAGGGCGGCGCTGACACCGACGATGCCTGCGCCGAGTACGATCACATCTGTGCGCATCCGCACCTCCCGGAGACTTGTTCGAACCACGCCGTTCGGGATATGGGATGAAACCGCGCAGGCCAAGGCGGAATTTGTCGCCCCGCCCGTGCGCCGAAGCCGACGCGCAAGCCGCGTTCCGCTATACGCTCGCCCGAGGGTCGTCGCGCCGATATGTCGTTTCTCGTCAAAGCCCTGGCATTCATTGGCAGATATGCGACCCAGGGTTTTGCGATCAGCATCCTGATCGGCCTGATGCTCCCGCAACTCGCCGCTGCGGCGCGTCCCTTCCTGCCGGTTGCGATCTTCATCTTCGTCGCCATGACCTTCGCCCGCGTCGATCTGCACGCCTTGCGCGCGATCCTGCGTGCGCCGTCGGGACTGATTTTCGCGCTGATCTGGACGACGCTCGCGCCGATTCTCCTCGTCGGCGGTCTCTTGACGCTGGTGGGCCGCGAGAATCTCGATCCCGGCCTCGTGCTCGGCCTCGCGATTCTGGCCGCCGCGCCACCGATCATGTCCTCGCCCGCCGTCGCGATGGTGCTCGGTCTCGCACCCACAATGCTGCTCACCGTCGTGCTGGTCACGACCGCGCTCGCGCCGTTCTATTCACCGATCGCCGCCGAACTCGTCGCCGCGGTCCCGGTTCCCCTCGATGTCGGTGCGTTGATCACCCGCATGATCTTCCTGATCGGCGGTGCGATCGCCACGGCGATCGTGATCCGCCTCCTCGTCGGGGAGCGGCGCATTCGCGAGCACAAGGCGAGCTTCGACGGGCTCGGCGTCGTCACTTACTTCCTCTTTGCGATCGCGGCGATGGACGGGGTGCTCTATGCGATGATGGACACGCCGCTTCGCGTGGCCGGATATCTCGGCATCGTCTTCGCGATCGCGTTTGCGGGCATACTCTCGGCGATGCTGATCCTGCGCCCGCTATCGCCCTCTGACCGGTTCGTGCTCGGTTACGGGACAGGGCAGCGCAATATGGGGCTGCTGATCGCGGCGCTCGGCGCGGCGACGCCGGATACGACCTATCTCTTTTTCGCGCTCGCGCAGTTCCCGATCTATCTGATGCCGCAGATCGTCAAGCGCTTCTCGCGACGCTACGTGGTGTCGGGCTGAGCGCTCAACCGCCCTGCGACAGCGGATGCAGATCGCGCACCAGCGCCTTCATGCGCTCGTCGAGGACGTGGGTGTAGATCTGCGTCGTCGAGATGTCGGCATGGCCGAGCAGTTCCTGGATCATGCGCAGATCTGCGCCGTTCTGCAAAAGATGGCTCGCGAAGGCATGGCGCAGGACGTGGGGCGAGATCGTGCGGGTATCGAGCCCGGCGAGCGCGGCGATGCTCTTGAGATCGCGCGCGAAGGCTTGCCGGGTGAGGTGGCCGCTCTCGCTGTCGGCGGGAAACAGCCACGGGCTTGCCGGCTGGCTAACGCCCTTGCTCTTCTTGCCGGTCTTGCCAGCCTTCCCGGTATTGCGCGCGGCTGCGGCCTCCTCGCGCGCGGCGAGATAGCGTGCGGCAGCCGCCTTCGCCGACGGATTGAGCGGCACGAGACGCTCCTTGTTGCCCTTGCCGCGTACCACGATCAGCGAATCGCGGGTACGCGCCGCAGAACGGGGCAGGGCGATGAGTTCGGAGACACGCAGACCCGTGGCGTAGAGCATTTCGAGCAGGCAGTGCATGCGCAGGGCCCGCAGATACTTCCCCTGCGAGATATCCGGCGCGTCGCAGGCGTTGCGGGCGGTTTCGAGCAGGCGCTCCACCTCGGCCATGCCGAGCGTCTTGGGCAATGTGCGCCCCTTGCGCGGCCCGCTCAGCGTCGCGGAGGGATCGGCGCCGAGATGGCTTTCCGTATAGAGAAACTTGTGGAATTGCCGAACCGCGGACAGGCGCCGCGCCGATGACGATGCGCTCAGCCCGCGCTGACCGAGATCGGCCAGGTAGTCGCGCAGGTCACCCTGTCCGACACCGTCGAGACCGAGCCCCCGGCTGACGAGAAACGCCGCATAATCCTCGAGATCCCGGCCATAGGCCGCAAGCGTATTCTTCGCCGCCCCGCGTTCGACGGCGAGCATGTCGAGGAAGAGTGCGATGCGTTGATTCGTCGAGGCTGTCATAGGGTGATTCTGCTGGAGCGCGGGTAAAGAATCTACCATGACGGGGAGGGGATAGGTGCGCGGTCTCCGCGTTATCGGAAAAGCCGACGATGGGGGAGTGAGAGCCGGCAAGGCGTCGAAGCGTCGACGCTATTTGATCAGGCAGTTCAATTCTGCGGCAGCGGCCGCTGTTCTTCGCTCGGAGCAGGGGGCGGCGCCTCCATCCGAATTGCCCGCAACGCGCGCTGGAGCTCGTCGGACATGCGCTGCTCGACAGCCTCTGCGGCAGATTGCGCGGCCCGGTCGGCAGCTATCCGTGTGTCCATTCCGGACATGAACATCTGGCCGCCCCATCCGAGCACGGCTATGACGACTGCCGCGGCGGCGATGCCGGTCGCGATCACCGTCCCCTTCAGCCCTCTGGTTGCACCTTCGATGAGGCGGAGTTTGCTGATTAACTCGGCAAATTGTTTGTCAGTTTCCGTCAATTTCCAGCGCTTTACTTCATTCGACAAGGAATTCACGAATCAATCACCCGGTTTCTTGGCGATAAATCAGTGATGTATCGGCAGACTTGGCGGCGCTCAATCGGTCTCGCCAGGCCATGTCCATCAGCAAGCCGAGAGTGCGTTTTCTTGGATGGATCAAATGGAGGCCTCGGCCGGAATCGAACCGGCGTGCAAGGATTTGCAGTCCTCTGCGTAACCACTCCGCCACGAGGCCTCTTGCGCCGCCGGAGGCGGTGTCCGGCGCAGCGCCCCTCATATCCGACAGGCGGACGAAAATTGCAAGGGTGTCGGCGGCGAAATTCACGCCGCCGTGATCGCCTTGTCCGTCAGGTGATGATCTGCTTCAGGAACAGCCGCGTGCGCTCGTGCTGCGGGTTGGAGAAGAAGACGGAAGGCGGGTTCTGCTCGACGATCTCGCCGTAATCCATGAAGATCACGCGGTCGGCCACCTGGCGCGCGAAGCCCATCTCGTGGGTGACGCACAGCATGGTCATGCCTTCCTCCGCGAGCTCCACCATGGTGTCGAGCACTTCCTTGACCATTTCCGGATCGAGCGCGGAGGTCGGCTCGTCGAACAGCATCAGGCGGGGGCGCATGCACAGGGAGCGGGCGATCGCCACGCGCTGCTGCTGGCCGCCGGACAGCTGTGCCGGGTATTTGTGGGCCTGCTCGGGGATCTTCACCTTGCGAAGGAAGTGCATGGCGATCTCTTCCGCCTCGGCCTTCGGCACCTTCTTCACCCAGATCGGGGAGAGGGTGCAGTTTTCGAGGATGGTGAGATGCGGAAACAGGTTGAAATGCTGGAAGACCATACCGACTTCACGCCGGATCTCGTCGATCTTCTTGACGTCGTTGGTCAGCTCCACACCATCGACGATGATGCTGCCTTCCTGGTGCTCTTCGAGGCGGTTGATGCACCGGATCAGGGTGGACTTGCCGGAGCCCGACGGGCCGCAGACGACGATGCGGTCGCCCTTGTTCACGCGCAGGTTGATGTTCTTGAGAACCTGGAAGTCCCCGAACCACTTGCTCACGCCGACCATCTCGACTGCGGCATCCGCACCCGTGGCGGCGTTGGTGCTTCCGCCCGTTATTGCCTGTGATCCGGCCATTATCCACTCCGTTCCCACTCGCCCCGTCGTTGCAAGGCGGGAAACAGAATAGGACGGGTTGCGCGTCGAGGGAAGCCCAAGCTTTGATCGACCGCCGCCCGCGCTTTACGCAGCTTGCGACATCATGCGGCAAAGCCGCAAATTTCTCCGCTCAGCGAACGGGATGGCCGTATTGCAGGCCGCCGCGCGTCCACAGGGCGTTGAGGCCGCGCTGGATGTTGAGTGGCGACGCATCACCGATATTGCGTGCGAAGACCTCGCCGTAATTGCCGACATGGGCGATCACTTCCACGGCCCAGTCGTCTGCGAGGCCGAGCATTGCACCGAACTCGCCCTCTGCCCCCAGCAGCCGGCGGATGACGGGCGTGGAATCGTTGGCGGCACGCTCGCGGACATTCAGCGAGGAGACGCCGTGCTCCTCGGCATTGAGCATGGCGAAATGCACCCAGCGCACCAGATCCGCCCATTGCGGATCGTCGTCGCGCACGGCCGGCCCGAGTGGCTCCTTGGAAATCACCTCCGGCAAAACGACATGCTGGTCCGGCGCCGCTGCTCGCAGACGATGCGCGTAGAGCCCCGACGCGTCGGTCGTATAGGCGTCGCAGCGCCCGTTCAGATACGCGTCGACGGTCTCCTGGGAGGAGGCGAAGACGACGGCCTCGTAGCGAATGCCCTGGGCGCGGAAATAATCGTCGAGATTGAGCTTCGTCGTCGTCCCGTCCTCGACGCAGACCGTCGCGCCGTTCAGCTCACGCGCCGAGGAGACGCCGAGATCCTTGCGCACGAGGAAGCCCTGGCCGTCGAAGTAAGTGATGACGGGGAAGTCGATCGGCATGCCCGCATCACGGGCCATGGTGGCGGTCGAATTGCGCAGGAGCACGTCGATCTCGCCGTCGATCAGGACGTCGAAGCGTTCGCGGGCGTCGAGCGGCACGAAGTTCACCGCATCCGGATCGGCGAAGATGGCGGCTGCGATGGCGCGGCAATAGGCGACGTCGAAGCCCTGCCAGCGGCCGTCTGCATCCATTTCGGCGAAGCCGGGCAGCCCCTGATTGACGCCGCATTCCAGATGGCCGCGCTCGCGGACCTGTTCGAGCGTCGAGCCGGGAGATGCCTTCGCACCCGTCGTCGCGGCCATTGCGAACGACGTCGTCACAGCCAGTCCGAGAATGAAGTGCCGGAGCAGACCCGTCCCCATAACGCAAAGCCACCCGGATGTTGCACGCGACAGGTCCGGCGCGTCCCCGCCGTTCGGACGCCGCCGTCTTCACGCTGTGCATGCGGCTACGCGCGCCGCGCAATCGGCTACATGCACGGTTAATAGTGACCCGTGAATGACAAACCGGCTCACGTGCGTCAATGCCAAAATCCGAATGACGGGGGCAGGAGGCGATTGTAAACGCCTGTGAAAGCGTGTCATCTCGCAAGGATCAGGGGTGTTGCGGACGAGACGTCCGGCCCCGAGGAATCGAAACGCGACGGAGTGGCGAAATGCAGCGGCGGGGCAGTGGCGGAAACTGGGGTGAGCGGACGAGACTCGTCCATGCGGGGCGTGATCCCTCGGATCAGTTCGGCTTCGTCAACACACCGATCTATCGCGGCTCGACCGTGCTCTATCCGAGCTACGACGCGCTGATCAACCGCGACAGCCGCTACACCTACGCCACCAAGGGGACGCCGACGACTGAGGCCCTCGAAAAGGCCTGGACGGAAATCTCCGGCGCCGCCGGCACGGCGCTCGCGCCCTCGGGGCTCAGCGCCATCACGCTCGCGATGATGTCGGTCGTGAAGGCGGGTGATCACATCCTCGTCACCGATTCCGTCTACCGCCCGACGCGCGAATTCTGCCAGGAGCATCTGACGCGGTTCGGCATCGAGACGACTTATTACGATCCGCTGATCGGCGCGGGCATTGCCGATCTGATCCGCGACAATACCAGCGTCGTCTGGACCGAGGCGCCCGGCTCGCAGACCATGGAAATGCAGGATATCCCGGCAATCGCCGAGGCGGCGCATGCGCGCGGCGCGGTCGTCGTCATGGACAATACCTGGGCGACGCCGCTGTTCTTCCCGCCGCACGAGATGGGCGTCGATCTCGCCGTCGAGGCTGGGACGAAATATCTCTCCGGCGGCTCGGATCTGCTGATGGGGCTCGTCTCGGCAAACGAGCGCTGCTGGAAGCAATTGCGGCGCACCTACGAGCTGTACTCCTCCTGCCCGGGTCCGGAGGACGTCTTCCTCTGCCTGCGTGGCATCCGCACGATGAAGCTGCGGCTGCGCGAGCACGAAGCGCAGGCGCTGGAGATAGCGCGCTGGCTGGAGGCGCGGCCGGAAGTCGCGCGGGTCATGCATCCCGCGCTCGAGAGTGATCCGGGTCACGCCATCTGGAAGCGCGACTTCAAGGGCGCATCCGGCCTGTTCTCGATCGAGCTGAAACCAGCTTCGAAACAGGCGGTCGCGGCCATGCTGGACGATCTTCAGCTGTTCGGTATGGGGTTCTCGTGGGGTGGCTTCGAGAGCCTCGTGACCCCGTTCAACTGCGCATCGTACCGCACGGTGACGGAATTCGCTCCCGCCGGGCCCTGCCTGCGTTTCCATATCGGCTTCGAGGATATCGATGATCTCAAAGCCGATCTCGATGCGGGCTTCGGGCGCCTGCGCGCGACGATCTGATCGCAGAACGGCGTTCGGAGGGCGGTCTGTCTGCGGGCGGCGTCGGAAGCAGGGCTTCAGAGCGCCGCCTTCACCGCACCGACCACATCGGCGACGAGATCTTCCTCGTGCTCCAGCCCGGCGGAGAGGCGCAGCATGCCTTCGCTGATGCCGATCACCTCTCGCTCTTCCAGAGTGAAGCGCTGATGCGTCGTCGTGGCGGGGTGGGTGACGAGGCTCTTCGCGTCGCCGAAATTGTTGGAGATCTTCACGAGCTTCAGCGCCTTGCCGACCCGGAAGGCCGCTTCCTTGCCGCCCTCAAGCTCGAAAGCGAGCACCGATCCGCCGCTCTTCATCTGCTTGCGGAAGATATCCGCCTGCGGATTGTCGGGGAGCGCGGGGTAATGCACGCGTGCGACGCCGGGTTGTTCGCGCAGGGCGAGGGCGAGGGCATGCGCGTTGCGCGCCTGCCGCTCGATGCGCAGCGGCAGCGTCTCCAGCCCCTTGAGCAGCACCCAGGCGTTGAACGGCGAGAGCGCCGGGCCGGTATGGCGCAGGTAGTTCTTGAGATGCGTCTCGATGAACTCTTCCGATGCGAGCACCAGCCCGCCGAGACATCGTCCCTGCCCGTCGATATGCTTGGTCGCGGAATAGGTGACGACATCGGCGCCGTGCTGCAACGGGTTCTGGATCAGCGGCGTGCCGAGCGCGTTGTCGACGATCAGGATCGCGCCGGCCTCGTGGGCGATCTCGGCGGTCTGGGCGATATCGATCAGTTCGGTCGTGGGATTGGCCGGGCTCTCGATGAAGAAGGCGCGGGTATTGGGGCGCAAAGCCGCGCGCCAGTTCTCCGGACGGGTCCCGTCGATGAAGGTCGATTCGACGCCGAATTTGGGCAGGATCTCGCCGAGGATCACGGCGCAGGAGCCGAACAGTACACGCGAGGTGATGACGTGATCGCCCGCCTTCAGATAGCCGAGCAGAGCCGCCGCCACCGCCGCCATGCCGGTCCCCGTCGCGCGCGCCGCCTCGGCGCCGTCGAGCGTGGCCATGCGCTGCTCGAACATCGCCACGGTCGGATTGGAGAAGCGCGAATAGATGAAGCCGTCGGGATCCTCACCGGCGAAACGCCGCTCGGCGCTCTCCATATCGGGATAGACGAAGCCCTGCGTGAGGAACAGCGCCTCGCTCGTCTCACCGAAAGCTGTGCGCATTCCGCCCGCGTGAACAGCCAGCGTTTCCGGGTGCAGATGCTCCGCGGAACCGGAACTGCCGGGCTTGCCGTTGCGTTCTTCACCGAAAGGATTGTCGACGGTCATGGTCACGAGCGCTCCGCTGGGTCAGTCCAGTCGTTCGTTTAAACGAACGATGCTTTCAGTGCAAGGCCGCGCGACACTTTGCGGAACATGCGTAATATTGCAATGCAAAATAGCTTCACTTGACGGAATCGCGTATCAATTTCGCAAGACCGGATCATCATGATCGGGAGAATCGTTCATCGCCGAGGCCGGGGAGGGGCCGACAATGCCGATTTTCGACAATCCGCATTTCGATGCGCACGAGACCATCGACTTCGCCCACGACCCGAAGACGGGGCTGCGCGCCATCATCGCGATCCATGATACCCGGCTCGGCCCCGCAGCCGGCGGATGCCGTTTCTGGAATTACGAAAGTGAGGATGCCGCGATCGCCGATGTTCTGCGGCTGTCGCGCGGCATGACCTACAAGAACGCCGTCGCGGGCCTCGATCTCGGTGGCGGCAAGTCGGTCATCATCGGCGATCCGCGCGCGATCAAGACGCCCGATCTGATGCGCGCCTTCGGTCGGGCTGTAGATCGGCTGGGTGGTGCCTATACCACGGCAGAGGATGTCGGCGTCGACGTGCAGGATATGGAGGCGGTGCGCGAAACGACGCCGCATGTCGCCGGGCTCGCGCGCGGCGCCCATGCCAGCGGGGATCCCTCGCCGACCACCGCGAAGGGCGTCTTCGACGGTTTGCGGCGCGCGGTGGCGCAAAGGCTCGGGCGCGATGATCTCGCCGGCCTGCGCGTCGCGGTCCAGGGGCTCGGCCATGTCGGCTGGCATCTTTGCACGCATCTGCACGGGGCGGGCGCGAAGCTGATCGTCAGCGATATCGACGCCGCGCGGGTCGAGCGAGCGATTGCGGAATTCGGCGCGACGGCCTGTCCGCCGCAGGATATCCTCTCGGTAGAGGCGGATGTGTTCGCGCCCTGCGCACTCGGTGCGGTGCTGAACGCGCGCACCATCCCCGCATTGCGCGTCGCCATCGTCGCGGGAGCCGCCAACAACCAGCTCGAGGACATTCCCGACGCCGATCGTCTGCATGAACGCGGCATCCTCTACGTGCCCGATTTCGCCATCAATGCCGGCGGGATCATCAGCGTCTCGCGCGAAATCGCCGCCGTCGACGATCCCGACTGGGTCGCCGGGCGCATGCGCCAGCTCGACGAGAACATCGCGGCCATCCTCGCCGAAGCCGATGCCGAGGGGATCTCGCCGCATTACGTCGCGGTACGTTTCGCCGAAAGGCGGCTGGAGGCGGCGGGGCGGTGAGCGACCCGCCGCTCGCCGGTTACGGGGCCGCTTCACCGAGGAAGGGATGCGCCCATTCATGGGTGAGAAGACTGGGGCCGACCCGCACGCATTTGTCGGGTGTCGTGCCGAAATCGGTTGAGCAATACTCTGTCCATTGCCGCAATCCGTTGCGGAAATTCGGGCCGGGAATACCGTCGATCGCCGCCGTGTAATAGCCGTGTTCGGCCATGATTTCCTGCGCGGCGCGAATAGTCTCGCGCGACAGGTCCGCGACGATTTCGTCCACGCGTTCGTTGTGATGCTCGAGGTCATCGATGTAACCGCCCGCCTGGAGAAAACGCGCGGCGGCGTAGTGGCGCTCCGGATTGTCGTAATACTGGTCAATGAACGCCGCGTAGACGAGTGCAAGCTGCCAGCTGTACCCAATGCCTGGCGAAACAACCGCATAATGCATGCCGGTCGCGGCCTCATCGCGGTCTTCGATCCCGAAATCGACCATGCCGCCCTCGATGGATAGCGCGCAGTTGGATCTGATTGCGGCATAGGCCCGCGCGAGATTGGCTGCAGCCTCGGTATTGGGAGTTACGCGGGAGCCGTTCGCGCTGGCGTGGCTCGATCGTATGATGTCGCGGGACCAGTCCATCATGTCGCGCGCGACCTGTTCGCGATCGGGCAGTTCGGCGAAATTCTCGATGAAGCGGTTCGAGGGCGCGGCGTCGCCCCCGTCGGCATCAGACAGGCCGAACAAACCGCCGCCGCCGAAGCGCGTGGTCGTATAGCATGGCGAGAAACGCATCGGCTCCTGCCCGGCCAGATGCATGCTGTGCGCCGGTGCGAAGCCGGCGCCGGATGCTTCCGCGAGAAGCGCGTCGACGTCATTCTCGAGATCCGGTGCGATGTCGCGCAGCGGATGGGTGTCGCGCTCGCCCCATTCAGCAAGGTCGAAATGCGCGATGCTCTGCGGGAACATCCGGTCGTATTCCCTGAACGTGGTCGTCCAGTTCCAGGTGCTGAACTCGTAGAGGCCGAGATAGGCGAGAGCGGTCATCGCGCCGGGATTGCCTGCCTCCGCATCGGCCCTGACCGTATCGAGAAAAACGCGTATCGGCTCCTCGTGACCCAGCATCAGCATATCGAAGCCGATCCGCCTCCAGAGATGATTGACCCGCCATATGCCCGGATCGGTGCGCCGATGGAGGTCCGCGATGCGGTCGTCGAGGAAGATCTCGATGACTTGCCCGAATGCGTCCTCGTCGCGGCAACCCTTCTGGAGCATGTGTTCGATCGCGAGCAGCGGGCTCACGCCGCGCGCCTGCGGGTTCGAGAAATACTCTTCCGCAAATTCCTCGACGGAACTCGTGCCGATCGTGCAAGCCTCCTCCGCGAGCGCTTGCCCGGCGAGAGCCGTCATTGCGATCGACGATGCTGCGGTGAACCGTATGGCTGTCCTGATGATGCGAAGTTCCAATGTCTTCCCCCCGACCCGTGAAGTCACCTCCCGGCGACCGGAGCGAAGGCGGAAGCACATCGAGCGGTTACAACCAGGAGAATTATACAGGTGATCGTGGGGCATATTAAATTGCAGTGCAATCCGAATCTTTACAAAACTTTAAATTTCAGTGCTGACGCCGCCTTCACCCCTCGAAGGCGTAGCCCGCGCCGCGTACCGTGCGGATCGGATCGGAGCCCGATTGCGCCTTGATCGCCTTGCGCAGGCGTCCGACATGGACGTCGACGGTGCGCTCGTCGATATAGACGTCGCGCCCCCACACGTTGTCCAGGAGCTGCTCGCGGGTGAAGACGCGGCCGGGGCTGCGCATCAGGAATTCGAGCAGGCGGAACTCGGTCGGGCCGAGATGCAGCTCGGTGCCGTTGCGGCGCACCCGCCGGCTGTCGCGATCGAGCTCGATATCGCCCGCAACGAGTTTGTCGGAGAGGAGGTTGGGATCGGTGCGGCGCAGCAGCGCCTTCACCCGGGCCAGGAATTCGGGGACGGAGAACGGCTTGACGATGTAGTCGTCGGCGCCCGTCGAGAGCCCGCGGACCCGGTCGCCTTCCTCGCCGCGCGCCGTCAGCATGATCACCGGCAGGCGCCTCGTCTCCTCGCGGGCGCGGATCCGGCGGCAGAGTTCGATGCCGGAAATCCCCGGCAGCATCCAGTCGACCACGGCGATGTCGGGCACGTGTTCCTTCAACTGGATTTCGGCATCGTCGCCGCGCGCCACGCTGTCGACCTCATAGCCTTCCGCTTCGAGATTGTATCGCAGAAGCAGGGTCAGCGCTTCTTCGTCCTCGACCACCAGAACCTTCGTCGGCATCTCTTCATCGCCTTGTGATGCGGCGCGCCTTCGCGCCGCAGGTTACCATATGCGGGGCCGGGGAGGGCACACCTTCCCCGATACTCACTTGCCCGTATGCTCGACGGTCTCCAGCGAGGTGCGATCCTTCTTGGGGCGCTCGGCGGTGAGCGGCTCGCCCCTGACGAGGTAATGCACCGTCTCCGCGATGTTGGTGGTGTGGTCTCCGATGCGCTCGACGTTCTTGGCGCAAAAGAGCAGATGCGTGCAGAACGAGATGTTGCGCGGATCTTCCATCATGTAGGTGAGCAATTCGCGGAAGAGCGAGGTGTAGAGCGCATCCGTCGCCTCGTCGCGCTCCCAGACGTCGAGCGCCGCCTCGACATTGCCCTGGGTATAGGCGTCGAGCACGTCCTTGAGCTGTGCCTGCACGAGATCGCTCATCCGGTTGACGCCGAGCACCACCTTCTGCGGTTCGAACTGGCCGGAGACGGCGAGCGTGCGCTTGCCGATATTCTTGGCCATGTCGCCGATGCGCTCGATATCGCTGGCGATGCGGATGGCGGAGATCACCTCGCGCAGGTCCACCGCCATGGGCTGGCGCTTGGCGATGGTGAGGATGGCGCGCTCCTCGATCTTGCGCTGGAGATCGTCGAGCCGGTCGTCCATGGCGACCACCGCCTGCGCCTGGTCGACGTCGCGGCGCACGAGCGCGGTGGTGGCGTCGAGCAGCATCTTCTCCGCGATCCCGCCCATCTCCATGATGGCCGAGCGCAGCCCCTGCAATTCCTCGTCGAAAGAAGCGACGGTATGTTCGACCATGTCCTGGCCCTCCTCAGTATGTGCCGGTCATCTCAACCGAAGCGACCCGTAATATAGTCTTGCGTCTGCTTCTCTCGGGGGCTGGTGAAGATCTTCTCGGTATCGTCGTATTCGATCAGCTTGCCCAGATGGAAGAACGCCGTTTTCTGGCTGACGCGCGCCGCCTGCTGCATCGAATGGGTCACGATGATGATCGTATACTGCTTCGACAGATCGTAGATCAGATCCTCGATGATCGCGGTCGCGATCGGGTCGAGCGCCGAGCATGGCTCGTCCATGAGAATGATGTCGGGTCCGGTCGCGATGGTGCGCGCGATGCACAGGCGTTGTTGCTGCCCACCGGAAAGGCCGGTGCCGGGCTCGTGGAGCCTGTCGGCGACTTCCTTGTAGAGGCCGGCCTTCTTGAGCGAGGAAATCACGACTTCGTCGGTTTCCTCCTTGTTGCGCACCAGTCCATGGATACGTGGACCATAGGCGATGTTGTCGTAGATCGATTTCGGGAAGGGGTTGGGTTTCTGGAACACCATGCCCACCCGCGCACGCAACTCCACGACGTCGAGGCCGGGATCGTAGATGTCCTCGCCCTCGATAGTGATCTTGCCACTGACGCGACAGATGTCGATGGTGTCGTTCATGCGGTTGATGCAACGCAGGAAGGTCGACTTCCCGCAACCCGAGGGCCCGATGAACGCCGTCACCGAACGCTCCTGAATGTCCAGGGAGAGGTCGAAGATCGCCTGCTTCTCCCCATAATGGACGTTGACGGATTCCGCGCGAACCTTGGTGCGTTTGACGCCGCCCGAGCTCTCGGTCGCTGCGGAAAGGGAAGCGTGATCAGTCACACTCTTGTTCATGACGAGTTCCTCTTTTCGAGCTTGCGGCGCAGCCAGATCGCCAGCGTGTTGAGCATCAGCATCAGCGACAGAAGGACGATGATGGTCGCGAATGTGCGGGCCTCGAAGAAATTGCGGTTCTCGTTGCCCTGCCAGAGATAGATCTGCACGGGCAGCGCGGCGGAATTGTCGAGCGGAGACGCCGGTATGTTGGCGACGAAAGCATTCATTCCGATCAGAAGCAACGGCGCGGTCTCGCCGAGAGCCTGGGCGACGCCGAGGATCGACGCCGTGAGAATACCCGGATAGGTGACCGGCAACACGTGATGGAAGACCATCTGCGACTTCGACGCACCGATCCCGAGCGCGGCCTGTCTGAGCGACGGGGGCACGGCACGCAGAGCGGAACGCGTCGCGATGATGACCGTCGGCAGCGTCATCAGCGTCAGCACCAGACCACCGACCAGGGGTGCCGAGAGCGGCAGCCGGAAATAGTTGATGAAGACGGCTGCACCAAGCAGGCCGAAGACGATCGAGGGGACGGCTGCGAGATTGTTGATATTCACCTCGATGAGATCCGTGAAGCGGTTTCGCGGCGCGAATTCTTCGAGATAGATCGCGGAGGCAACGCCGATCGGAACCGCGAGCACGACCACGATCAGCATCATGTAGAGCGACCCGACGAAGGCCCCGGCGAGACCGGCCGATGCGGGTGCGCTGCGGCTGTCGACATTCGTGAACAGGTGCCAGGCGAAAGCCTGAGCCATGACGCCGCGCTCCTCGAACGTGTCGATCGCGTCGCGCGCCGCGCGGCTGAGTTGCTGGCGCTCGTCCGGCAGATCACGGGAGAGCTTGCCTTTCGACCAGTTGTCTGCATTGGCGGACCCGAGCAGCTGTACCGTTCGCGTCTGGCCGACGAGCGACGGATCATCCTCCACCATGCCACGCAGCACGAAACGCGATCCCGGATCGATGATCGACAGGGCCGAGCGATCGTCGATATCGGTGCCGAGCGTCGTGCGGACGGATTCGGCGATGATGGCGTTCCAGTTGATCATCGCGAGCTGGCGCTGCCACACGCGCAGTTCGTTCTCGAAAGCCGCGCTGCTCTGTCCCGCCTCGCGCACGGGGCGCTCGTCTATCTCGATCACCTCGGGGTCGAAGAAGGCCTCGGCGGTATAGTTGACCTGCCAGAATGCCGGGATCCCCTGCACAAGGATATTGCCGAACAGGATGAGGACGAAAGTGACCGCCGAAAGAGCCGCCGTCAGGCCGAGGCCGCGAAAGATCATTTCGCTGCGGTTGCGGCGGATCAGTGATTTGCGAACCTGTTCCCGGCGCAGGGCGGCCAGTGCCTGTACGTCCATGGTACCGTCAGCGCTTTTGACGGCGAGATCGGAGTTCATTCGTATTGCTCCCGATACTTTCTGACGATAGTCAGCGCCGCGATGTTCAGCATCAGCGTCATGAAGAACAGAGTGAAGCCGAGGGCGAAGGCGACGAGCGATTGCGGCGAGGCGAAATCGCTGTCGCCGGTGAGGGCGGCGACGATACTCACGGTGAAGGTCGATGTCGGCTGCGTCGGGTCAAATTGCAGGATCGGGGCATTTCCGGCGGCCAGCACGACGATCATGGTTTCCCCGATGGCGCGCGACACGGCCAGCAGAATCGCCCCCACGATGCCCGGCAATGCAGCCGGCAGGATCACCTTGCGGATGGTTTCCGACTTCGTCGCACCCAGCCCCAGCGAGCCGTCTCTCATGGCGGCGGGCACTTGTCTGATGACGTCGTCGGAGAGGGAGGAGATGAACGGGATCAGCATGATCCCCATCACGATCCCGGCCGTCAGCGCCGACGTGGCGTTGATGTTCAGTCCGATGAGGTTTCCGATATCGCGCAGGAAAGGGCCGACGGTGACGAGGGCGAAGAAGCCGTAGACGATGGTGGGAATGCCGGCGAGCACCTCGATGGTCGGCTTCAGCACGTCACGGACCTGCCGCGGCGCGTATTGCGACAGGTAGACAGCCGTCATCAGGCCGATGGGCAGAGCGACCAGCATCGCGATCATGGCGATCGAAACCGTGCCCCACAAAAGCGGCAGCATGCCGAACGAACCCGTCGTCCCGGCGCCGGTCGTATCGTAGCGCGGGTTCCAGCGTGTCCCGAAGAAGAATTCGAACGGCGAGATGAAGGTGAAGAAGCGCAAGGTTTCGAAGACGAGCGAGAAAACGATGCCGAGCGTGGTGACGATCGCGACGACGGAGCAGAGCACGAGTACGCCTTGCACCACCCACTCGACCTGATTGCGGGCGCGGGTGCGCAGTGTCAGCCGGGAGCGGGTGCGCCATGCGAGACCGGCACCCAGAACCGCTGCGAGGCCGATCACGAGCATTTGTCCGATCAATTCGAACCGCCGCAATGCGTCACCTGCCGCGAGCTCCCAGTCCTCAGGCGTTCCGGCCACACCGAACCCGCTTGCCAGGTTCACGATGCGGCGATAGGCGGCGTCGAAGGTGCCGCCGCCCTGCGCGACGATCTCGGCAGGCATGAGCTGGCTGATATACCAGCGGGCTACGTTGTCACTCAGCACCAACCACAAAAGAGCGCCCAGAAGCACGGGGGCAACGGCCCAAAGTGCAACGAGCGCGCCGGAATATTGGGGGCGTGAATGAGGACGTCGACCTGCGGCGAGGGCAAGACTCCGGCTGCGGGTGGTGCCCATCTGATAGGCAATGCCCATCACCACGAGGATGAGGGCGGCAATCCAAAACGAGCTCATGCAGACCTGCGGAGTTGGTGCAATGAAAAGTCCCGGCGCCTTTGGGGCGCCGGGACGGTCGTCGATCAGTTACCGAACGCGACGGCGTTGCGGAAGTCTTCGATGTAGCGGTCGATTTCTTCGCGCGGGGCCGGGATCAGGCCGGCATCTTCGAGCGGGCCGCCGAGACCGTTGATGGCTTCCGACATGAAGAACTCGGTGAACTCCTCGAGGCCGGGGATCACGCCGATATGCTCGCCCTTCACGTAGAAGAACAGCGGGCGCGACACGGGGTAGTCACCCGCGGCGATGGTCTCGAGCGACGGCGTGACGCCGTTCACGGTCGCGACTTGCAGCGTGTCGCGATTCTGGTCGTAGAAGGAGAGGCCGAAGACGCCCATCGTGTCGGGGTCCGAGTTGAGACGGGCGAGCGTCTCGGTGTAGTCGCCGACGATCTCGATGACGTTGTCCTGGCGCAGTTCCATGCACACGTCGTTCGGCGTGTCGTTGCCGAGCACCGCGCGGCAGCCCGGGATGATGACCTCTTCCTCGAACACTTCACGGGTGCCGTGGTTGGAAGCGGGGATCGCCATGGAGATGCGCTGGTCGCCGAAGGACGAGTCGACTTCGTTCCAGTTCGTCGGGGCTTCGCCGTCCGGCAGCGAGGCCGAGATCGCACGGAAGACGTGCTCGGGCTCGAGCGCAAAGTTCTCGCGGTCCGTGCGGGTCGCGAAGACGATGCCGTCGAAGCCGAACATGATCTCGCGGATATCGCGCACGCCGTTGCTGTGGCAGACTTCGAGCTCGGCCGGACGCATCGGGCGCGAGGCGTTGGCGATGTCGATCGTGTTCGGGCCGACGCCTTCACAGAACTGGCGCATGCCGCCACCGGTACCACCGGAACCCACGACCGGAGTCTGGAATTCCGGGAAAACCGCGCCGAATTCCTCGGCAACGATCGACGAGAAGGGAAGCACGGTCGAAGAACCGGCGATCTGGATGTTCTCGCGAGACTGCGCCGAGGCGGGGCTTGCGGCCATGATGCCGGCAACCGCGATGGCAAGCGCGCTGCTGATGGTGGAGAATTTCACGGGTCTACTCCCTGTCGGAATGCGTGGCGCTTCGATCGCTTGACGATTACTGCGAAGCCACTCCGCTATAGGGCGCCTGGATGACAGTTAAATGACAATTGTGGCTGCCTGGGCGCCATCAGAAAAACGCTGCCGACACAGCCCCGATCGAAGGGGAGGCGTAGCGAGGAAATCTTTGCCGTGAAAGGATCTTGGTGCAGTCGAGCGCCCCACCGAAAGCCGGCGCGCCGTCGGACGATGCGCATGTGTCGTCGGGGGGGCGGTCGCGATAAGCGCGGAAACTGTCGAGTTGATGACGAGGCAGCGCCCGAAGATGTTCCGTCACGGAAGGCGCGGTCGGCAGCTTGAAAGCGACGCGTTCGTCGCGTCTCTCACTACATTGCGGCTTCTGCACACCCCTGCCCGGTGCAGGGCAGGGGTGAGGTGATCCGTGAAAACGCCGGAAACTGGCGCGCGTCAGCCGCGCGACATGTCGAGCGGGGGTTCGACGCCGTCGGGGATCGGCGAGACATACGGCGTCTTCGTCGTGCGTGCCTTGTGGTCGTTCTTTACCCGGTCCATCAGATCGGGATCGGTCAGGACCGCTACGCCGGTGCCCGCCATGGCTTTTGCCACATGCACCATCGCCTTGTGGGCATGGGCCGACTTGCCCTGCGCCACGACCTGCCAGGTATGCAGCGGCGTGCCGATGGCGATCGAAGGCGCGTGCGCCTGCACGGTCGGTACGGCCCAGGAGACGTCGCCCACATCGGTCGAGCCGATCATCAGGTTGCGCGGCTGGTCGAGCGGGACCGTGAAATCGGCCAGCGGCGAATCGGTCGGTTCGCGCCCGATCACCTTCCACGGAGCGGCGAGATCCTGCTCGGTGAGGGTCGCGCGGATCTCGCGGGCGAAATCGCGATCGGCCTCGTCGAAGGGCGGGGGGCCGAGCTCTTCGAGCATGGATTGCATGGTCTCCTCGAGCGGGCGGTTGCCGAGGATGTTGGAGACCGCCGAGATGATCTTCATCTCCATACGGGTTTCCGTCATCAGGGCCGCGCCTTCGGCGATCTTGCGCACACGCTCGACCAGTTCGCGCATGCCGTTGAGCTCGCTCGCGCGGATCGAGTAGCGCACCCGTGCGTAGGATTGCACCACGTTGGGGGCGATGCCGCCGGTATCGAGCACGGCGTAATGGACGCGCGCGTCGCTCGGCATATGCTCACGCATGTAGTTGACGCCCACGCTCATCAGTTCGACGGCGTCGAGCGCAGAACGCCCGAGATGCGGCGAGGCGGAGGCGTGGGAGGTGCGCCCGTGGAAGACGAAATCGGCGCGCGTATTGGCGAGCGAGACCGGCGGGAAGATTTCCCAGAAGCTGTGCGGATGCCAGGAGATCGCCACGTCGACATCGTCGAAGGCGCCATCGCGCACCATGAACGCCTTGGCCGCGCCGCCTTCCTCGGCCGGGCAGCCGTAATAGCGCACGCGACCCGCGATACCCTGCTCGGCGAGCCAGTTCTTGAGGGCGACGGCGGCGAGCATCGCGGCGGAGCCGAGCAGATTGTGGCCGCAGCCATGGCCGTGACCGCCATTCTCGACCGGGCGGTGCTCGGCGATGCCGGCTTCCTGGCTCAAGCCGGGAAGCGCATCGTATTCGCCGAGAATGGCGATGACCGGTCCGCCTTCGCCGGCTTCACCCATCACGGCGGTGGGAATGTTCGCGACGTTCTCGGTGACGCGAAAACCCTGCTCGCGGAGCTCGCGCGCATGCTCGGCGCAGGAACGCTCTTCCGTGTAGCAGACTTCCGGCATGCCCCAGACGCGATCCGACAGCGCGATCAGGCGCTCCTTGGCGGCATCGACCTGACGCCAGATATCGCGGCGATTATCCATCTTCATTCTCCTCGCGGCACGGGCGGCGCGCCGCATTCGCAAAACCGTTTCGATTGGTTCGATGTGGCGGTCGCGAAGCGCGCTGGCAATTCGCAGCGACGCGCATACCGTCCACGAAGCCGTGCAACGGCATGCGCGGCCATGCGCCGTCACGCAGGCCGGTTCTGCTCGGCTTCCTCGATATCGGCCTTGTGCGAGGCCGCGCGGCTGAGAGCACGCCGGCTGCGCCAGGAGCGCAGCTTTTCGAGCATGCGCGCCGTTGGCGTGGCGGGCTTGTCGTCGGGATCGTCGAATTCCACCGTGACGGCTGCGACCTCGTCGTTCTGCACGGTGGTCGCCATCAGGAAGGCGGGCTCGATGGCGATCCGGTCACCGGCCTCGACACGGTCCTCGAAGCGCTCGTCGAAAGCGTCGGCGATGCTGAGCTTCTTCAGATCCGCCGGCACGTGCAGCCCGTAGAGCCGCGCGACATCCTCGACCATCGCATCGCCGGAGAAGCTGAACATGCCCAGAGCCGGCGGCTTGCCGCCGTCGCCGGAAGCGAACAGGCGGTCGAGCCTCGGTACGCGGGCGGGCGGTGCGAGGAAATAGCCGAAATCGCCCGCCTGCAGCCGCCCGGCGGCCTCGGGCGTGAGCACTTCGCCGTCACGCACGATCATCACGACACGCATCCAGGACGGATAGACGGCGCGGGCGAGAACGGGGCTGTTCTCGGTGATGGGATAGCCGACCATTTCCAGCTCGAGCTGACCCGGCAGGTCGATCTCGAGGCGTTTGGGGGAGGCGATCTGCTCGCCCGATTGCTGCCCGAGCCGCGTCGCCATCCAGCCCACGCTCCAGCCCTGGACGAGGAGCGAGACGAGCACGACGAAGAACGCGATGTTGAAATAGATCTCGGCATTGGGCACGTCCGCGAGCGTCGGGATCGCGGCGAGGAAGATCGAGACCGCGCCGCGCAGCCCGACCCAGGAGATGAAGTTCTTCTCGCGCTTGCCGAAGCCGAACGGCGTCAGGCAGAGCCAGACGGCCAGCGGGCGCCCGATCAGGATCAGGAAGGCGGAGATCAGGAGCGCGGGCAGGGCGTAATGCACCAGCGTCGACGGGGTGGCGAGCAGGCCGAGGACGAGGAACATCACGATCTGGCTGAGCCATGTCGCGGCATCGTTGAAGCTCAGGATCGTCGGGAAGGCGCGCACGGGCCGGTTGCCCAGCATCAGCCCGGCGAGATAGGCGGCGAGGAAGCCGGATCCGCCGAGCACGGAGGTCAGCGAGAAGATCAGCACCGCCGCGCAGACCGCGAGCAGCGGGTGCAGCCCGTGGGGCAGGGTGAAGCGATTGAGCGCCCAGACGAGGCTCATCCCGCCCAATACACCGAGCGCCGCGCCGATCACGGCCTGTTGCAGAAGTAGCGAGCCGATCGCCCAGCCGTTATCGGCCTGCTGCAGGACCAGCACCTCGACCAGCGCGATGGTGAGGAAGACGGCGACCGGATCGTTGGTGGCGGATTCGATCTCGATGGTGTTGTTGACGCGCCGGCGCAGCTGCATCCCCTTCGAGCGCATCAGGAAGAAGACCGCCGCCGCATCCGTCGAGGAGACGATGGCGCCGACCAGAAGCCCCTCGACGATGCTCAGCCCCAGGATCAGCGTCGCGGCGGCGCCGGTGGCGACGGTGGTGATGAGGACGCCGATCGTGGCGAGCATGGCCGCGGGCGCGAGCACGCCGCGAAAGCTCGCCATGCGCGTCCGCAGGCCGCCGTCGAATAGGATGATGGCCAGCGCCGCGGAGCCGATCAGGTAGGTCGCACGGAAATCGTCGAAGACGATGCCGCCGATGCCGTCCTGGCCCGCGACCATGCCGAGCACGAGGAAGATCAGGAGCAATGGCGCGCCGAAGCGCGAGGCGAGCAGGCTCGATGCGATGCCGATCAGCACGAACAAGGCGCCGAGCAGGAGCGCGATGTTGGCGATCGTCAGATTCTCCATCTACCGCATCCCCCGATCGATTGTCGCAATATGCCGGTGAACCCGGCGGAATGACCCGCAATCCGATACGATTCGGGCCGGAAAGCGGCATTTGCGCCACCGGATCATCGTGCGGACGGTACGAAGATGCGCGATCATAATCGCGAGGCGATTACGAAATCTTTACCATGGCCGCCGACCATCGCCCCATGGTGATCCGAGCCCGAGCCCGCGCAATCCTGATTCCCCTGGCGCTCTATGCAGCGACCGGGCTCACTGTCGCGTATTTCCTGCATCATGCCAATATCGGCCAGCGCGGTCTGGAGGCGAAGCGCGAGCTCGCGATCCAGCTCGAGCGCACCCGTGCGGAGCTCGACGAGGTCTCCCGTGACCGGAAGGAATGGGAGCGCCGCGTCGCCCTCGTGCGCAGCGACCAGATCGATCGTGATTTGCTCGAAGAACAATCCCGCATGATGCTGGGGAGGGTCCACCGGAACGACCTCGTGATCCTCCTCGACGAGCGCGACTGACCTGAAGTTTTGAATTAACCAAAATTCAGTTCATCCTCGAAATCGCTTTTTGTGCAACTGCTTACTTCATGTTGCACTGCGGCGACGGATGCGATCCTGCCCCTCGCTTTTCGACTTTCGTTGAGCTATGAAGGGGAAGAGGAACATCTCGGAGGGATTGCATGGCCACGGCTGCCCGCAAATCTGGAAGTGCTGCGTCGAAACCCGCCAAAAGCGGTGCGCGGCGAACGACCCGCAACACCCAGTCCAACGCACCCGCATTGTCGAAGGACGAAGAACTCCAGGCCTATCGCGACATGCTGCTGATCCGGCGCTTCGAGGAGAAGTCCGGTCAGATGTACGGCATGGGGCTGATCGGCGGTTTCTGCCATCTCTATATCGGGCAGGAAGCCGTCGTCGTCGGCATGCAGATGGCGTCTAAGGAGGGGGATCAGGTGATCACGGGATACCGCGATCACGGCCACATGCTCGCCACGGGCATGGATCCCAAGGGCGTGCTCGCCGAATTGACCGGGCGCAGGGGCGGCTATTCCAAGGGGAAGGGCGGCTCGATGCACATGTTCTCCAAAGAGAAGCACTTCTATGGCGGTCACGGCATCGTGGGCGCGCAGGTGCCGCTCGGTACCGGTATCGCCTTCGCGAGCCGATACCGTGACGAAGACAGCGTCTGCCTGACCTATTTCGGCGACGGCGCGGCCAATCAGGGCCAGGTCTACGAGAGCTTCAACATGGCGGCGCTGTGGAAGCTGCCGGTGGTCTACGTGATCGAGAACAACCGCTACGCCATGGGTACCTCCGTCAGCCGTGCTGCGGCGCAGACGGATTTCTCCAGGCGCGGCCTGTCGTTCAACATTCCCGGTGAGCAGGTGGACGGCATGGACGTCCGGGCCGTCAGGGAAGCCGGGGCCCGTGCGATCGAGCATGCGCGCTCCGGCGAGGGGCCCTTCATTCTCGAAATGCTGACCTATCGTTATCGCGGTCATTCCATGTCCGATCCGGCGAAGTATCGCACCAAGGACGAGGTGACCCGCATGCGCGAGGAGCAGGATCCGATCGAGCAGGTCCGCCGCCGCCTCCTGGGCGAGTGGGAAGTCCCGGAAAAGGATCTGAAGGAAGTCGACAGCGAGATCCGCAAGATCGTCAACGAGGCGGCCGATTTCGCGACCAACGACCCCGAGCCCGATCCGTCGGAGCTCTGGACCGACATCCTCCACTGATTGCCGATCAACCCGTCGCGCTCGGGATAGCGCGCGCTCAGCAGAGAGCTTCGAGCCCATGCCCATCGACGTATTGATGCCCGCATTGTCTCCGACCATGGAGCAGGGCAAACTGGCCAAATGGCTTAAGAAAGAAGGCGATTCCGTCAAGGCCGGGGACATCCTCGCCGAGATCGAGACCGACAAGGCGACCATGGAGGTCGAGGCGGTCGACGAGGGAACGCTGGCCAAGATCCTCGTGGGCGACGATACCGACAACGTCGCCGTCAACACCCCCATCGCGATCATCGCCGAGGAAGGCGAGGATGTGGACGCGGCGGCGAAGGGCGGCCCGAAAGCGGCTGCGCCGGAGGCCGCGCCCTCGCAGGAAGAGCCCGAGGCGGACACGTCTACCGCCGGCGATTCCGCTCCGCCCGCAGCACCGGCGGTCGCGCGCTCGTCGAATGCCTATGACGCATCCGGCGAGGTGCCCGAGGGCACCGAGATGGTGGACACCACCGTCCGCGAAGCCCTGCGCGACGCGATGGCCGAGGAAATGCGCCGTGACGAGAACGTCTTCGTCATGGGCGAGGAGGTGGCCGAGTATCAGGGCGCCTACAAGGTCACGCAGAACCTGTTGCAGGAATTCGGCGCGCGCCGCGTCGTCGATACGCCGATCACGGAGCACGGCTTCGCCGGTCTCGGCGTCGGTGCCGCCTTCTCGGGGCTGCGCCCGATCGTCGAGTTCATGACCTTCAACTTCGCGATGCAGGCGATCGACCACATCATCAACTCGGCGGCGAAGACGCTCTACATGTCCGGCGGCCAGCTCGGTTGTCCGATCGTGTTCCGCGGCCCCAACGGTGCGGCTTCCCGCGTCGCGGCGCAGCACAGCCACGACTACGCCGCCTGGTATTCGAACGTGCCCGGCCTCAGCGTGGTGATGCCGTATACGGCGGCTGACGCGAAGGGGCTCCTCAAGAGCGCCATCCGCGATCCCAATCCGGTGATCTTCCTCGAGAACGAAATCCTCTACGGACAGACCTTCCCGGTGCCGAAGCTGGACGATTTCACGGTCCCCATCGGCAAGGCCCGCATCCACCGCAAGGGCGACGACGTCACCATCGTCTCCTTCGGCATCGGCATGACCTACGCCGTCAAGGCGGCGGAGGAACTCGCAAAGGAGGGCATCGAGGCCGAGATCATCGATCTGCGCACCATCCGCCCGATGGACAGCGACACCGTCATCGCCTCGGTGATGAAGACCGGGCGCTGCGTCGCGGTCGAGGAGGGCTTCCCGCAATCGGGTGTCACGGCGGAGATCGCCACCCGCATCATGGAGCAGGCCTTCGATTATCTGGACGCGCCGGTGGCGCGGGTGACCGGCAAGGACGTGCCGATGCCCTATGCCGCCAATCTCGAGAAGCTCGCTCTGCCGAACGTCGCCGAGGTCGTCCAGGCCGCGAAAGCCGTCTGCTACAAGTGAGTGACATGAGCGACAAGCCGCAATTCCACGAGCTCTCCGTTCCCCCCGATGCCGTCGAGAAGGGCGGCCACGAGGTGTTGCGGGCGAGCGTCGTGGAGGGCGAGGTGAGTATCGCCCTGCGGCGCTCGTTCGACGATCCTTTCACCTGGGGGGTGCTGTTCTCTGATCTCGCGCGCCATGCCGCGCGGGTCTATGCACTGGAAACGGGTATCGACGAGGCGGAGGCGCTGGCCCAGATCCGTGCCGGATTTGCCGCCGATGTCGACCCGCCGACCGACGATTCCGGCTCCACCCCTTCCCTCAACTGATTTCAGCTCAGGATCACAAGCCCGATGCCGATCAAAGTCCTGATGCCCGCCCTGTCGCCGACGATGGAGAAGGGCAACCTCGCCAAATGGCTCAAGAAAGAAGGCGACAGCGTCAAATCCGGCGATGTCCTCGCCGAGATCGAGACCGACAAGGCGACCATGGAGGTCGAGGCGGTCGATGAAGGCGTGCTCGCGAAGATCGTCGTGCCGGAAGGTACGGCGGACGTGCCCGTCAACGACCTCATCGCGCTGATCGCGGAGGAGGGCGAGGACCCGGCCAAGGTCGAAGCGCCCGCCGGCGGTGGCGATGCGCCGGCCAAGCCGCAGGACGAGGCGCCGAAGGCCGAGGCCGGGAAGGCGGAAGCTCCGAAGGACGCCCCCGCCGCGCCTCCGGCGATGTCCGATGCGGCGCCCGTTCCCGCGACGGCCCCGCCCGTGCCCAAGACCGGCTCGGGCGAGCGTGTCTTCGCCTCGCCGCTCGCGCGCCGCATCGCCAAGGATGCCGGGCTCGATTTGACGGCAGTGAAGGGCTCCGGCCCCCATGGCCGCATCATCGAGCGCGACGTCCGTGACGCGATCGAGAAGGGTGTCGGCAAGGCCGAGGCGGCAGCACCCGCAGCCAAGGCCGAGGCCCCCAAGGCGGCGGCTGCTGCCGGCGCGATGGCGCAGGGCATGTCGGCGGATCAGGTCAAGGCCATGTATCCGGCGGATTCCTACGAGGAAGTCAGCCTCGACGGCATGCGCAAGACCATCGCCAAGCGCCTGCTCGAATCGAAGCAGACCATCCCGCATTTCTATCTGACGCTCGATGTCGAGCTCGATGCGCTCATGGCGCTCCGCAAGCAGCTCAACGACGCCGCGACCAAGGACAAGGACGGCAAGCCGGCCTACAAGCTCTCGGTCAATGATTTCGTCATCAAGGCGCTCGCTCTCTCGCTGCAGAAGGTGCCCGATGCCAACGCCGTCTGGGCCGAGGACCGGATCCTGCGCTTCAAGCATTCCGATGTCGGCGTCGCGGTCGCGATCGAAGGCGGATTGTTCACGCCGGTGATCCGCGAGGCGGAGACGAAGTCGCTCTCGGCCATCTCGGCGCAGATGAAGGATCTCGCGGGCCGTGCGCGCAACAAGCGCCTCAAGCCGGAAGAGTACCAGGGCGGCACCACGGCGGTGTCCAATCTCGGCATGTTCGGCATCCGCGAATTCTCCGCCGTGATCAACCCGCCGCATGCGACGATCCTCGCCGTCGGCGCGGGCGAGAAGCGCGTCGTCGTCAAGGATGATGCGCCGGCGGTGGTGCAGGCCATGACCGTCACGCTCTCCTGTGATCACAGGGTGGTGGATGGTGCGCTCGGCGCCGAATTGCTGCAGTCCTTCAAGGGGCTGATCGAGAATCCGATGGGTATGCTCGTCTGAGCGCCCGATGCGGCCGGGGCTCCCCCGGTCGCGGTTTTCCTTTGATCTCGGCGCCCGCCGCATTCCCGGCGCGGCGCGCCCGGCAGGACGGGAGTTTTGCGCATGTCCAATTACGATATCATCGTCATCGGTGCCGGCCCCGGCGGCTACGTCGCCGCGATCCGCGCCGCGCAGCTCGGCTTCAAGACTGCGGTGGTCGACCGCGAGCATCTCGGCGGTATCTGCCTGAACTGGGGCTGTATCCCGACCAAGGCGCTGCTGCGCTCTGCGGAGGTGTTCCACTATTTCGAGCACGCCAAGGATTTCGGCCTCTCAGCCAAGGACGTCTCCTTCGACATGGAAGCGGTGGTGAAGCGCTCGCGCGGGGTCTCCTCGCGCCTGAACGGCGGCGTCGGCATGCTCCTGAAGAAGAACAAGGTCGACGTGATCTGGGGCGAGGGTTCGATCGAGGCGCCGGGCAAGGTCACCGTCAAGGCCGCGACGAAATCCGTCGAAGGACCGCCCAAGGAGGCGCCGAAAGGCGCGCTCGGCCCGGGCTCCTACAGCGCCAAACACATCATCGTCGCGACCGGCGCCCGTCCGCGCGTGCTGCCGGGAATCGAGCCGGACAAGGATCTGATCTGGACCTATTTCGATGCGATGGTGCCCAAGACCATGCCGAAATCGGTACTGGTAATGGGTTCCGGCGCCATCGGTATCGAATTCGCCTCGTTCTACCGCACCATGGGCGCGGAAGTGACGGTGGTGGAATTGCTGCCGCAGATCCTGCCCGTCGAGGATGCCGAGATCGCCGCCCATGCGCGCAAGCGCTTCGAGAAGCAGGGCATCAAGATCCTCACCGGTGCCAAGGTCTCTAAGGTCGAGAAGGGCAAGGGCAACGTCACCGCCACGATCGAGGACGACAAGGGCAAGCAGACGATCACCGCCGAGAAGCTGATTTCGGCAGTCGGCGTCGTCGGCAATATCGAGAATCTCGGGCTGGAGAAGCTCGGCGTGAAGACCGATCGCGGCTGCGTCGTCACCGACGGGCTCGGGCGCACCAACGTGCCGGGCATCTACGCCATCGGCGACGTCGCCGGCCCGCCCATGCTGGCCCACAAGGCGGAGCATGAGGGCGTCATCTGCGTCGAGACCATCAAGGGCATGCACACCCATGCCATGGACAAGGCGATGATCCCCGGCTGCACCTATTGCAATCCGCAGATCGCCTCCGTCGGCCTCACCGAAGCCAAGGCGAAGGAGGCGGGCTACGAACTCAAGGTCGGCCGCTTCCCGTTCCAGGGCAACGGCAAGGCGATCGCGCTGGGCGAGCCGGAAGGCATGGTCAAGACGATTTTCGACAAGAAAACCGGCAAGTTGCTCGGCGCCCACATGGTCGGCGCCGAAGTAACCGAGCTGATCCAGGGCTATGTCGTCGCCATGAATCTGGAGACGACCGAGGAAGAACTGATGCACACGGTCTTCCCGCACCCCACGCTGTCGGAAATGATGCACGAGAGCGTGCTCGACGCGTATGGCCGCGTGATCCACAGCTGAAACGGGCTTGCCCGCCCGGTCATCAGACCGGGCGGGCAGTTCGGTGTCAGGCGCGGTTCACTCGATACCGAAGACCGAGCGCGTCGCGTCGAAGTCGGGCGGCGGAAGCTGGCCTTCGTTTCGGGCGGCGATTTCCGGCAATCCGAAATCGATCCCGTAGGGGTTCGTCAGCGTGTTGGCGATGTCATCGCGCAACTCCTGAGACATGCCGGGCCGGTTCCAGAATTCCCGGAGAACGAAGCCCACCTCTTCCAGCGATTTCGGGCCATGCGCCACGATGGCCTGTGCCTCCGGGCTGAGCAGCGGAAAGAACGCGGCTCCGGTGGTGCGGACCATGAAATCCGCCTCACGTGCCAGTTCCACCGCAGGCACCGCGCTGCCGTCGAGGCGCTGCTGTGCCCGCTCGAACGGGCTTTCGCCGTAAGCGAGCGCGATGATGTCGTTGATCGACCTGATCTCGTCCGGGGTGTCGTCGTCTTCGGGAAAGAAGATCGGGTCCGGCGATTCGCCGCTGAGCGTGGACATGTACTGCTCGATCGTCGATTCGAGATCGATCTCCCGCCCGCCCTGGGTGAAGCGGTACTCGCCGGGATTGTTCACGTTGCCTTCGAGCTGGATACCGTAGCCAAAGCCTGCGAACGTATTGGCGGCGCCTTTCGAGAATTCCGCAAAGCTGGCGAGGCCCTCAAGCCCGGCAGCAGCCTTCAGGCCGACCGGCCCGCCCATCAGCCCGGCAATCGTCGCGCCGGCGCGCGAGCCGCTGGCCAACATGTCGTTCAAGGAAACACAAAGGCCGAAATTGATCGTCGAGTACCAGTCGCCGTCTTCATTGGGGATGATCCGCTTTTCTTCCAGGTCGGTAACATCGCCGACGCGGCGGGTGTTGGCGAACGCAAGGAGCGGGCCGACACGTACGGCGCCGCCGCCGCTGAGCTGGAACGTTCCGTCGGGGTTGACGGTTCCGGTGAACGCTGCTCCGAGAGCCCCGACACCATTGCCGAGGGATTGGGACTCGAAGGTGCGAGAGTAGAAGAGCGTCGGCAGCCGGACCTCGGTCCCTTCATCACCTTCATCGGGGCCGCCACCGAGCGGGAACATCAGGAAGCCTGCATGGCCGCCCGGGAAGGCTGCGCCCAAGAGCCTGACCGCGGGGGAGCCAAAATCGAAGCTGCGGTCTTCAGTGACCTGGAGCAGGGGGTCCGTGGCGTCGATCGCCGCTGCATTCGCCTTCGGACCGGAGCCCTTACCGGGCAGAACGAAGTCCGATTGGGCCGGAATTTCGGTTCCCTGCACGGAATTCGCTGAAGCAAGTCGAGAAAGAGCTTGAATATCCATGACAAAATCTCCTTGGGAAGTAATTATGCATTTGATTATAATGTTTGCTCAATCTTTGGTCAAGTCAAATGTTTATGCTGCATTATATATGAAAAAAAATTATTTATATTATTTTTATAATAACTAAATATAATATATCTGGACATTTGTGCAGCAACTGCCATCCGCCTGATCATCGCCTGGCGGTATCCCTTTTCGTACACCCTCGCAGACCGACGCGGACGTGGAACGGGTTGCCAGAGCGCGCGCATCGGCCTATGTCGAAGGTGTCGCAAACCATGGGCGTGCTTGCATCTCGCGCTCCTGATCCACCCCTTGCGGAAACGTGGTGACATGGCCGTTGTTCTCGATCTCCTGAAGAAGGATACCCGCCCCCGCCATCCGGAAAAGGCGCATCGGCCCGACCAGCCGATCCTGCGCAAGCCGGAATGGATTCGCGTGAAGGCACCGGGTTCGCCCAAATGGGCCGAGACCAACCGCATCGTAAAGGAGAACAAGCTCGTCACCGTCTGCGAGGAGGCCGGCTGCCCCAATATCGGCGAGTGCTGGGAGAAGAAGCACGCGACCTTCATGATCATGGGTGACACCTGCACCCGCGCCTGCGCCTTCTGCAACGTCAAGACCGGGCGCCCCGAGGCGCTCGATCCGCACGAGCCGGAAAACGTCGCAAAGGCGGTCGAGAAGCTCGGCCTGCGCCACGTCGTCATCACCTCCGTCGATCGCGACGATCTCGCCGATGGCGGCGCGCAGCATTTCGCCGAAGTGATCTACGCCATCCGCGCGCGCTCACCGGGCACGACGATCGAAATCCTGACCCCGGATTTCCTACGCAAGGACGGCGCGTTGGAGGTCGTGGTGAAGGCGCGGCCGGACGTGTTCAACCACAATCTCGAAACGGTCCCGTCCAAATATCTGAAGGTTCGGCCCGGAGCGCGCTATTTCCACTCCATCCGTCTGCTCCAGCAGGTCAAGGAGCTCGATCCGACGATCTTCACCAAATCCGGCATCATGGTCGGGCTCGGCGAGGAGCGCAACGAAGTGCTCCAGCTGATGGATGATCTGCGCGCAGCCGACGTCGATTTCATGACGATCGGGCAGTACCTCGCACCGACCCGCAAGCACCATCCCGTGATCCGCTACGTGACGCCGGACGAGTTCAAGGCCTATGCGACCACGGCGCGGGCGAAGGGCTTCCTGCTCGTCTCCTCCACGCCGCTGACCCGCTCGTCCTATCATGCAGATGAGGATTTCGCGAAGCTCAAGGCGGCGCGGCTGAGCAAGAACGCGGGCTGACGGCAGCGCCATGCCGGCCTTCCACACCGTCAAACGCGTTCCGCATACGCCCGTCCAGATGTTCGATCTGGTCGCGGATGTGGAGAAATATCCCGAATTCGTACCGCTTTGCGAGAGCCTGCGTGTGCGCCGTCGCACCCAGAGCGGGGAGGGCGTCGAGATCCTCGTCGCGGATATGAGTGTCGGCTACAAGTCGGTACGCGAGACATTCACCACCCGTGTCACCCTCGACCGGGCGCGACTGCGCATCGATGTGGAATATATCGACGGCCCGTTCCGCTTTCTCGAGAACCGCTGGAAGTTCCTGAAGGTGGATGGTGGTGGCGAGGCCGGAGGCACGGATGTGGATTTCCACATCGCCTACGAATTCCGGAATTTCGCGCTCGGCATGCTGATGGGCGCGATGTTCGACCGCGCCTTCCGCAAGTTCACGAGCGCCTTCGAGACCCGCGCAAAGCAGGTTTATGGATGATCTTCAGGCGTCGATGGCGGCTTCGAGCAGCCCGAGCGCGTCGTCGATGGTCATGAGCCGGATCTCTCCGCGCCCGCATTCGCCGTAGCGCTTTTCGAGATGGGCGATCGCGCCGCCCCGCCGCGCGCAGGCGAGGTGGACGAGGCCGACGGGCTTCGTCGCAGTCCCGCCGCCCGGCCCGGCGACGCCGCTGACGGCGACCGCCACATCCGCGCGCGAACGGGCGAGCGCCCCCTCGGCCATGGCCCGCACCACCGCCTCGCTGACCGCGCCATGCGCCTCGATCATCGGCATCGGGACGCCGAGCAGCTCGTTCTTAGCCTCGTTCGAATAGCTGACGAAGCCGCGCTCGACCACGCGCGATGAGCCCGCGATCTCGGTCAGCAGCCCCGCGATCAGCCCGCCGGTGCAGGATTCCGCGGTGGAGATCTTCAATCCGCGGGCCGCGTAGGCGTCGAGCAGGGCGGCGGCGCGAGATTCGCGTTCGTTCGAGAAGATCATGCTTCGTCTCCCGTGGGCTTGGAAGCAGGCAGCCGGATCGTCGCCGCCGCCTGCGCCGCGATGCCCTCGCCGCGACCGGTAAAGCCGAGCTTCTCGGTCGTCGTCGCCTTGATCGAGACGCAATCCGCGTCGATCCCGGCAATCTGTGCGATGCGCGCGCGCATGGCCTCGCGGTGGGGGCCGATCTTGGGGCGCTCGCAGAGGATCGTCGCATCGAGGAAGTCGATCACGCCGCCGCGTTCGCGCACGCGCCCGGCGGCGAAGGCGAGGAAACGGTCGGAGGAGGCGTGGCGCCATTGCGGATCGCTCGGCGGGAAATGGGTACCGATATCGCCCTCGGCCAGTGCGCCGAGCACAGCGTCGGTGAGCGCGTGCAGGACGACGTCGCCATCGGAATGGGCGACGACGCCACATTCATGCGGCACGGCCACGCCGCCCAACATGACGTGATCGCCGGGACCGAAGATATGGACGTCGAAACCGGTGGCCATCCGGCTGATCATGGGCGCTTCCCCTCGGCTCTGCGCATGCCGGTGAAAATCGGCTTCGTGGGTGAGTTTGATGTTGTTCGGATCACCGGCAAAGACATGCACCGGGATGCCTGCCCATTCCGCGAGCGCGCCGTCATCGGTGAATTCCGTCAGCCCGGCCTCGATCGCGCGGCGATGGGCCGCGAGGAGGGGAGCGAGGCGGAAGGCCTGGGGCGTCTGGACGGCGCGCAAGGCGTCGCGGCGCGGCGTATGCGTCACGCGCCCGTCATCGGTGACCTGCTTGATCGTGTCGGTGACCGGGATACCGGGCAGGGCGGCCTCGTGCATCCAAAGTGCCGCGCATGCGCGTGCGATCAGGTCGCGGGAGAGAAACGGGCGGGCGCCGTCATGCACGAGGACATCGTAGAAATCATGCTCGGCGAGAGATTCGAGACCGGCGCGGACCGAGGCCTGACGCGTCGCGCCGCCATGGACGGGCGCCCGCAGGCGCGCACTTTCCTGCGGGTCGAGCGCCGCGATGCAGCGCGCGTAGAGCGGCTCGTCATCGGGGTGGATCGCCACGACGATCGCCGCGATATCGGGATGCGCGCAAAGCGCCTTCAGGGTCCGGGTCAGGACCGGGACGCCGTCGAGCGCGCGGTATTGCTTGGGCATGCCCGCGCCGGCTCGCGTACCGCGCCCTGCGGCGACGACGAGGGCGGCAAGGGTCTCGCGGATGGGCTCTCCCATGGAATCTCCCTGATGGCGCGAAGCTTTGGTCGTGATAGACCCCGCCCGGCATGAAGGCAATTGCCGCATGGGCGTTCTGCCGGCCCTGCGCTATTGCACTTTTTTAAGGCTCGTCTATTTGTTAAGCAGAAACGGTGATGTGGCGATGAAACACGGGCCGGAAACCGGGGGCGACACGGTGCGGATCGGAAATGTCGAGATTGCGGGGCGCGTGGCATTGGCGCCGATGTCCGGGGTGACCGACATCCACGCCCGCCGCATCGCAACGCGTTTCGGTGCCGCGATGGTCGTCTCCGAAATGGTCGCTTCCGAGGCCTATGTGCAGGGCGCGGAGGAAGCGCGGATCCGCTCCGAGGGTCAGGGGATCGACCCGCATATCGTCCAGCTCGCCGGCTGCCGCGCCGGCTGGATGGCGGATGCCGCGCGCATGGCGCAGGATACGGGCGCCGATATCGTCGACATCAATATGGGCTGTCCGGCCAAGCACGTCTCCGGCGGAATGGCGGGTTCGGCGCTGATGCGCGATCTGGATCACGCTTGCGGCCTGATCGAGGCGGTGGTCGGCGCGGTCGAGGTGCCGGTGACGGTGAAGATGCGGCTCGGCTGGGATCATGCGAACATCAACGCTCCCGAACTCGCGCGACGCGCCCAGTCGCTCGGCGTGGCCGCGATCACGGTGCACGGGCGCACCCGCCAGCAATTTTATAAAGGCGAGGCGGATTGGGCGGCGATCGCAGCCGTGCGCGCCGCAACGACGCTGCCGCTGATCGCCAACGGTGACATCTGCGATGCCGAGGATGCGCGCGCCGCACTCGCTACGTCCGGCGCCGATGCGGTGATGGTCGGGCGCGCCACGCTCGGGCGGCCATGGCTGATCGCACAGATCGAAGCAGAACTCGCCGGCCGGCCCTGGGTCGAGCCCTCTATCGAGACGAAGATCGAAGCGATTTCGGAGCATTACGAGGGCTTGCTCGCGCTCTATGGAGATCGCGTCGGCATCCGCCATGCCCGCAAACATCTCGCCGCCTTCGCCGATCACGCCTCGACCGAGGGCTATGTCCTTTCCGGCGATGCGCGGCGCGAACTCGTCACCACGACCGATCCCGCGAGGGTGATCGCCCTGTTGGGGTCGATCGCCACCGCACCGGCCAGTATCGGAGCCGCCGCATGAGCCTGCCGACGCCCGAGGCGATGATGAACGCATTGCCGCTGCCGGTCCTCACGATCGGTCCGGATAACGAGATCCTGCGCGTGAATGCGGCAGCGGAAGCGTTCCTGGAGAGCAGCCAGCGTGTGCTGGACCGCAAGAAGCTCAGTGATTACATGCCCTTCGGCTCACCCGTGCTGGCGCTGGTCGACGAGGTGCGGCTGCGCGGGTCCAGCGTCAACGAGTATCGCGTCGATGTCGGCGGGCCGCGTCTGGGCATGGAGCGCATCGTCGACGCCTTCGCCACGCCGCTCGGCGACGAGGGCGGGATCGTCGTGCTGATGCTCCAGGAGCGGACCATCGCCGACAAGATGAACCGCCAGCTCACCCATCGCAGCGCAGCGCGCTCTGTGACCGCGCTCGGCGCCATGCTCGCGCACGAAATCAAGAACCCGCTCTCGGGGATTCGCGGTGCGGCACAATTGCTCGAGCAATCGGCCAACGAGGATGACCGCCTGCTCACGCGGCTGATCTGCGACGAGGCCGATCGCATCGTCAAGCTGGTCGAGCGCGTCGAATTGTTCGGCGAGGCCGTACCCGGCAGCGATCGCGGCCCGATCAACATTCACGCGGTTCTCGATCACGTGAAGCGGCTCGCGCAATCCGGCTTCGCGCGCAGTATACGGATCGTCGAAAATTACGACCCGTCACTGCCGCCGATCTACGGATCGCGGGATCAGCTTGTCCAGGTTTTCATCAATCTGCTCAAGAATGCGGCAGAGGCGATCGGTCCGGATGCCCTCGAAGGCGAGATCGTCCTCTCCACTGCATTCCGTACGGGAATGCGGCTGCAGACGCCGGGCTCATCCGAGCGCGTGAGCCTGCCCATAGAGATCGCGGTGCGCGACAACGGCCCCGGAATTCCCGACGAGTTCGTTTCCGAGATGTTCGACCCCTTCGTGACGACGAAGGAGAACGGAAGTGGCCTTGGTCTTGCTTTGGTAGCCAAGATCGTCGGCGACCATGGAGGTATCATCGAATGCGACCCCGCACCGCGGCGCACCACCTTCCGGATCCTCTTGCCGATGTTCAGTGAGAAGACGGCGACGGAAGCTTCCGCACGCGGCCCCAAGGCCCATCCCAAATCCTGACAACGCTCAAACCTCGAACGCATAATCGCAAAACGGAATCGAGACCGTCCCATGCCCAGCGGAAACATTCTCCTCGCAGATGACGATGCGGCCATCCGCACGGTCCTCAATCAGGCGCTCTCGCGCGCAGGCTACGAAGTCCGCTCGACGGGCAATGCCGCGACGCTCTGGCGCTGGGTGTCGCAGGGAGACGGAGATCTCGTGATCACCGATGTGGTGATGCCCGACGAGAACGCTTTTGACCTCCTGCCGCGCATCAAGCGGATGCGCCCGGATCTGCCGATCATCGTGATGAGCGCGCAGAACACGTTCATGACCGCGATCAAGGCGTCGGAGCGCGGCGCTTACGAGTATCTGCCCAAGCCCTTCGATCTGAAGGAACTCGTCTCGATCGTCGGGCGGGCCATGTCGCGCCCGCGCGGCAAGGTCTCGACGGCGGAGGGCGAGAACGAGGACATCCCGCTGATCGGGCGCTCGCCCGCGATGCAGGAAATCTACCGCGCACTCGCACGGCTGATGCCGACGGATCTCACCGTGATGATCACGGGCGAATCGGGGACCGGCAAGGAGCTCGTCGCGCGGGCGCTGCATGATTACGGCAAGCGGCGCACGGGTCCGTTCGTGGCGGTGAACATGGCCGCTATCCCGCGTGATCTGATCGAATCGGAGCTGTTCGGCCACGAGAAGGGCGCGTTCACGGGCGCCACGCAGCGTAGCGCCGGGCGTTTCGAGCAGGCGGAGGGCGGAACGCTCTTCCTCGACGAGATCGGCGACATGCCGATGGAGGCGCAGACACGCCTGCTGCGTGTGCTCCAGCAGGGCGAATATACGACCGTGGGCGGGCGTACGCCGATCCGCACCAATGTGCGCATCGTCGCGGCTACGAACAAAGACCTGCGGATCTCCATCCAGCAGGGGCTTTTCCGCGAGGATCTGTATTTCCGCCTCAACGTCGTGCCGCTGCGCCTGCCGCCTCTGCGCGAGCGCATCGAGGACATTCCCGATCTGATGCGTCATTTCTTCTCGCTGATCGAGAAGGAGGGGCTGTCGCGCAAGCAGATCGACGCGGAGGCGATGGACCGCCTCAAGCGCTATCGCTGGCCGGGCAACGTGCGCGAGCTTGAGAACCTGGTGCGCCGTCTCGCCGCGCTCTATCCGCAGGAGACGATCACCGCCCCGATCATCGACGGCGAGCTGGACGTGAAGCCGATGGAGACCGGCATGGCGGCGGTCAGCGACGCTCCCGGCGAGCCGGAGACGCTCGCGGGTTCCGTCGAGCGCCACCTCAACGCGTATTTCCGTCAGTTCCGAGACGGTTTGCCTCCGCCGGGGCTGTATCATCGCATCCTGCGCGACGTGGAAGGCCCATTGATCGGTGCCGCACTCGCGGCCACGCGCGGCAACCAGATCCGCGCCGCGGAGCTTCTCGGCCTCAATCGCAACACATTGCGCAAGAAGGTTCGCGATCTCGATCTGCCGGTCATTCGTACCAGCAGATAGGACGCGGGACTGTCGGCTACGTATCGGCGCTGCAACTTCGGCCTCGCAAGCAGGCCGGAGGCAGTGTATTAGTTTCGCCACACTGTTGTGATCTTGCATCAGCGCGACGAGCGAGCGATTCGCGGCGTCGAGCGCGGACGAGGCGAATTTGAGCAGCCAGAGCGAAGCCATCGAGAGACGCGCGCGGGCCCGGCGTACAGCCGGCCCGGACGGCCTCGGCCCGATCGGTCTGACGACCGTCATCCTCGCCCTCGTCTCGGCCGTCGCGACCTTCGTGGTGCTCGCTGGCCTGACACCCGTGGAGCCGACGAACGACGTCAGCATCGCAATGCTGTCGATCAACGCCGTGCTCGCGACGCTTCTGCTGATCATGGTCGCGCGGCAAGGAATCAAGCTCTATCGCGCAAAGAGAGCCGGCGTCGCCGGAACGCGGCTGCATCTGCGCTTCGTGACGATCTTCGCCGCCATCGCGACCGTTCCGGTCGTCGTCGTGGCGCTCGTCGCCTCGATCACGCTCTCGCGCGGGCTCGACCCGTGGTTCAGCGGCTGGATCAACAATCTGCTCGAGAACACCGTCGAGATCGCCCACGCCTATCGCGAATTGCAGTGCCGCTCGCTCGCGCGGGAAACGACGCTGATGGCGGCCGATCTCGACCGGGCGCGCATGCTCTACGATGCCGATCCCCGCGTCTTCCGCGAATTCATGCAGGCGCGATCGGTACTCCTCGGATTCCCCGTGGTCACGATCGTGGAGCCAACCGGGGAGGTGGTGGAGCGCATCCAGAATCTGCAGGTTCCGGGCGCGCGCATCCCGGATCAGGCCGAGCTCGCCGAAGCGCACACGCAGGATGCGCTCTGCCTCGTGCCGGTCGAGGGTGAACTGCTTCACGCCGTCCTGCGGCTGTCCGCCCATAACGACCGCATCCTCGTCGTCACGCGTCTCGTCGATCGCCGGGCGCTGGATTATCCGGAGGAGGCGGAAGCCGGGATCACCTATTATCAGGCCCTCGAACGGGTGAGCGTGGCCATGCAGGTGGCGTTTGCGGCGATGTTCGTGATCGTCGCGGTGATCATCCTGCTGGCTTCCGTCTGGTTCGGCTTGACCTATGCCAACGCCTTCGTCGGCCCGATCAGGCGACTCATCAACGCGACACAGCAGGTCGCGACGGGGAATTTCTATGTGCAGGTTCCGATCCGCAAGAAGGAAGGCGATCTCGCGGCGCTGAGCAGCACCTTCAATAAAATGACCTCCGAACTGCGCAGCCAGCATGACAGTCTGACCGCTGCGAGCGCGCTCATCGACAGACGCCGACGCTTCACCGAGGCGGTTCTTTCGAGCGTGTCCGCGGGCGTGATCGGTGTGGATGCGAAGGGTTTGATTACCATCGTGAACCCCACCGCCGAGAAACTCTTCGGCGTGCATGCCAACGATCTCCTCAATCAGGAAGCACGCGTTCATCTGCCCGAACTCGCGCCCCTGCTCGAAGAGGCCGCACAATCGCGTCAGCGTGCGCTGAACCAGCAGATCGGCCTCAATCGTGGCGGGCGCGAGCGGATGCTGAATGTGCGTCTTACCCGGGAGCAGGCGCGTGGTGGCGATGACGGGATGGTCATCACGCTGGACGACATCACAGATCTCGTCACCGCACAGCGCACCTCCGCCTGGGCCGATGTGGCGCGGCGCATCGCGCATGAGATCAAGAACCCGCTGACGCCGATCCAGCTTTCGGCCGAGCGCATCCGGCGCAAATACGGCAAGGTGATCACCGAGGATCGCGCCGTGTTCGACCAGTGCACCGATACGATCGTGCGGCAGGTCGAGGACATCAAGCGCATGGTCGACGAGTTCTCCTCCTTCGCGCGCATGCCCAAGCCCGCGATCGGGCGCGACGATCTCGCCGATACGGTGCGCCAGACCGTCTTCATGATGCGCATCGGCTACCCCAATATCAGCGTCACCGAGGAAGTGCCGCCCGGGCAGGTGCTCGCGCGCTTCGACCGGCGGCTGATCGCGCAGGCGCTGACCAACATCATCAAGAATGCCAGCGAAGGTATAGCCGGGCTCGAGGAGCAGGACGACGCGTTCGAGGGCGCGATCGCGGTGCGGCTCTACGTCGATGAAAGCCATCATGCCGTCATCGACGTCGACGACAACGGCAAGGGCTTCCCGACGGAGAACCGGGCGCGGTTGCTGGAGCCCTACATGACCACGCGCGACGGTGGTACCGGGCTCGGCCTGCCGATCGTCGCCAAGATTTTCGAAGAACACGGGGGCGGGGTCGAGTTGCTCGACAATCCCGCCGGTCGCGGGGCGCGGGTGCGCCTGTGGTTCCCCCTCGACACGACCCGGGACGTTGACACCGATCTCCCCGAGCGGGATCGCATGAGTGTGGAAGTGAAATGAGCGCCGATATTCTGATCGTCGATGACGAAACTGATATTCGTGAACTGGTTGCAGGGATTCTCGAGGACGAGGGCCACCGCACCCGGACGGCGGGATCCTCCGACGATGCCCTCGCGGCCATCGAATCGCGCAGGCCGCATCTCGTCTTCCTCGACATCTGGCTCCAGGGCAGCCGGCTCGACGGGTTGCAGGTGCTGGAACTGGTCAAGAAGCAGCATGCCGATCTCCCGGTGGTGATGATTTCCGGCCACGGCAATATCGAAACCGCCGTCTCCGCGATCAAGCTCGGCGCTTACGACTTCATCGAGAAGCCGTTCAAGGCCGACCGGTTGCTGCTCGTCGCCGATCGCGCGCTGGAAGCCTCGCGGCTCAAGCGCGAGGTGCGCGACCTGCGTGCGCGCTCGATCCAGGCGAGCCGGATCGCCGGGCGCTCGCCCATCGTCGGCCAGTTGCGCCAGACCGTGGAGCGCGTCGCGCCGACCAATGCGCGCGTGCTCGTGACCGGGGCCCCCGGATCGGGGAAGGAACTCGTCGCCCGCACGATCCACAGCATGTCGGCGCGTGCCAACGGGCCCTTCGTCGTCATCAACGCCGCGACGATCACGCCGGAAACGATGGAGATGGAACTGTTCGGCGTCGAGGCCGGGGAGGGGCGCGAGCGCCGGGTCGGCGCGCTCGAAGAGGCCCATGGCGGGACGCTCTATCTCGACGAGATCGCCGATATGCCGCGCGAGACGCAGGACCGCATCATGCGCGTGCTGGTCGAGCAGAATTTCCAGCGCGTCGGCGGCGGCACCCGCGTGCATGTGGATGTGCGCATCATTTCCTCATCGAGCCGCGACCTCCAGGCCGAGATCACGGCGAACCGGCTGCGGCAGGATCTGTTCCATCGCCTCAGCGTCGTGCCGATCCGCGTGCCGTCCCTGGCCGAGCGCCGCGAGGACGTGCCGGAGCTGATCGGCTTCTTCATGGACCAGATCTCGGCGGCGACGGGCCTGCCCAAACGGCGGATCGGCGACGATGCGATGGCCGTACTTCAGTCACATGACTGGCCGGGGAACATCCGACAGTTGCGCAACAACGTCGAGCGGCTGATGATTCTCGCCAGCGGTGAGGCCGAGGAGGAGATCACGGCGGAGATGCTGCCCTCCGAGATCGGCGCGATGGTCCCGACCACCCCCTCCGGCGCGGGCGGCGAGCGCCTGATGAGCCTGCCGTTGCGCGATGCGCGCGAAATCTTCGAACGCGAGTATCTGATGGCGCAAATCGCCCGATTTTCGGGAAATATTTCGCGTACGGCGGAGTTCATCGGCATGGAACGCTCGGCATTGCACCGAAAGCTGAAATCGCTCGGTGTGAATGCGTGAGCAATGCGCC
>JBJHBI010000008.1:0-83570 GCA_050485405.1 Salinarimonadaceae bacterium | reverse complement strand
GCGCGGTGATGCGGTTCATCGGACCCGGCACTACGATGGCATGGCCGGCGCGATAGCCCTCGACCCCGATCCGCGCGACGCTCTCGGCGCTCATCAGGCGCCCGGAGAACAGCTTCGTGCCCTGCGCACCGGCCTGCTCGTCGAATTCGGTCAAGGTCGGCCCCGGGCACAAAGCCGTCACCATCACCTCGTAGGGGCGTGCTTCTTCGTATAGCGCTTCCGAGAGCGACAGCACATAGGCCTTGCTCGCGTAATACGACGCCATGTGCGGCCCGGCGATGAAAGCGGCGGTCGAGGCCACGTTGATGATACCGCCCTGCCTGCGTTCCAGCATGCCCGGGAGGAAGAGATGGCACATCCGGGTCAGCGCGCCGATATTGACGTCGACGAGCCGCATGTGCTCCTCGATCGGCTGGTCGAGGAAGCCACCGGCGAGGCCGAACCCGGCATTGTTGACGAGCGTATGGACGGAAATCTCCTTCGCCGCGATCGCATCGAACACCGCCTGCGGGGCGCCCGGATCGGCCAGATCCGCCTCGATGATCTCGACGAGGCCGCCGTCGCGCTTGCGCAGTTCTTCGGCAAGCGATTCCATACGCTCACGCCGGCGGGCGACGAGGACGAGATTATGCCCTATCCCCGAGAAGACCCGCGCCATTTCCGCGCCGATCCCGCCCGAAGCACCCGTCACCACCGTCCAGCGTATATTGGCCATCGTCGTCACCCCTCCTGTTCATTCCTTACGAGCAACACATAGGAATAACGCGCACGATCCGCCATCATTCCCGGCGCACGCGAATTCCGACACGTGCCGGGGGCGGCACGCATCGCCTGCATTGTTGCACTGCATCCCGATCGACGAAAGAGTAGAGCCCACGCGCCGCAACGCAACAGCGTGCTGCGGATTATGTGCACAAAAGCGTGAATCCGCAGGCGCAAAAGACGCATCGATGCCTTCCCTTCCCGGCGAATTGGGTCTATAGCCCTGCACAATCTTGACCCGCGTGCCACGCTCGCCGGGCGACGGAGCATGAGGCGGCGTCTGTTCTCGACGCGCGGCCTCTTTTTTATGCCGACGTCTCCCGCATCTTGACGGATCGATCATGCCCAAACGTACGGATATCTCCTCCATCCTGATCGTCGGCGCAGGCCCCATCATCATCGGACAGGCCTGCGAATTCGATTACTCGGGTACCCAGGCCTGCAAGGCGCTGCGGGAGGAGGGATACCGAATCATCCTGGTCAATTCGAACCCGGCCACGATCATGACCGATCCGGAAATGGCGGACGCGACCTATGTCGAGCCGATCACGCCGGAAATCGTCGCCAAGATCATCGAGAAAGAGCGCCCGGACGCGATCCTTCCCACGATGGGCGGGCAGACGGCGCTCAACTGCGCACTCTCGCTGCAGGCGATGGGGGTGCTCGAGAAATACGGCGTGCAGATGATCGGCGCCACCGCCGAAGCCATCGACAAGGCGGAAGACCGCCAGCTCTTCCGCGAGGCCATGACGAAGATCGGGCTCGAATCCCCCGCCTCGCGGCTGGCCAATGCCTCCGACCTCAAGCGCAAGCACAAGGCGCAATATCAGGAAGAGATCGCGCGGATCGGCGAAATGGCCGTCGAAGCTTCCGAGAAAGCCAAGCTCCAGGCGGAGTTCGAGGCGAGATGGGCGGCCGGCGAGAGCGAGCGCCGCAAGCGCTGCCAGGAATACGCGCTGGGCGAGGCGCTGATGGCACTGGCCGAGATCGGTCTGCCCGCGATCATCCGCCCCTCCTTCACCCTGGGCGGGACCGGCGGCGGCATCGCCTATAACCGCGAGGAGTTCCTCGACATCGTCGAGCGCGGGCTCGACGCCTCCCCCACCGGCGAGGTGCTGATCGAGGAGAGCGTGCTCGGCTGGAAGGAGTACGAGATGGAAGTCGTCCGCGACAAGGCGGATAACTGCATCATCATCTGCTCCATCGAGAATATCGATCCGATGGGCGTCCATACCGGCGATTCCATCACCGTCGCGCCGGCGCTGACGCTCACCGACAAGGAATACCAGATCATGCGCGACGCCTCGATCGCGGTCCTGCGCGAGATCGGCGTCGAGACCGGCGGCTCGAACGTGCAGTTCGCGATCAATCCCGAGACGGGCCGCATGGTCGTCATCGAGATGAACCCGCGCGTCTCGCGCTCTTCCGCGCTCGCCTCGAAGGCGACCGGATTCCCGATCGCCAAGGTCGCAGCGAAGCTCGCCGTCGGCTACACGCTGGACGAGATCGCCAACGACATCACCGGCGGCGCGACGCCGGCCTCCTTCGAGCCGACGATCGATTACGTCGTTACCAAGATCCCCCGCTTCGCCTTCGAGAAATTCCCCGGCTCCGAGCCGACGCTGACCACCTCGATGAAATCGGTCGGCGAGGCCATGGCGATCGGGCGCTCCTTCCCCGAGAGCCTGCAGAAGGCCTTGCGCTCGCTGGAGACGGGCCTGACCGGTCTCGACGAGATCGAGATCGAGGGGCTCGGCAAGGGGGACGACCGCAACGCGATCAAGGCCGCGCTCGGGCGCCCGACGCCGGATCGGCTGCTCAAGGTCGCGCAGGCGATGCGTCTGGGCACCTCGAACGACGAGATCCACGCGTCCTGCAAGATCGATCACTGGTTTCTGGAGCAGATCCGCGCCATCGTCGACATGGAAGAGAAGGTGCGCCGCTTCGGCCTGCCCGAGAGCCCGACGCTGTTTCGCCGCCTCAAGGCGATGGGCTTCTCCGACGATCGCCTCGGCGTGCTCTCCGGCAAGAGCGAGGCGGAAGTAAAGGCTTTCCGCCACAAGCTCGGCGTGCGTCCCGTCTTCAAGCGCATCGATACCTGCGCAGCCGAGTTCGCCTCGCCGACGGCGTATATGTATTCGAGCTACGAGAACCTCTTCGCCGGCGCTCCGGCGGACGAGGCGCTGCCGAGCGACCGCAAGAAGGTCGTCATTCTCGGTGGCGGACCCAACCGGATCGGCCAGGGCATCGAGTTCGATTACTGCTGCTGCCATGCCTGTTTCGCGCTGGGCGATGCCGGCTACGAAACCATCATGATCAACTGCAATCCCGAGACGGTCTCGACCGATTACGACACCTCCGACCGGCTCTATTTCGAGCCGCTGACGGCGGAAGACGTGCTCGAGATCATCGATACCGAGCGCGCGAACGGCACGCTGCACGGGGTCATCGTCCAGTTCGGCGGGCAGACGCCGCTGAAGCTCGCCCGCGCGCTGGAGGAGGCGCAGGTGCCGATCCTCGGTACCACCCCCGACGCCATCGACCTCGCCGAGGATCGTGACCGCTTCAAGCGCCTGCTCGACAAGCTCGGCCTGAAGCAGCCGCAGAACGGCATCGCCTATTCCGTCGAGCAGGCCCGCCTCATCGCCGGTGAACTCGGTCTGCCGCTCGTGGTGCGCCCCTCCTATGTGCTCGGTGGCCGCGCCATGGCGATCATCCACGACGAGGGGCAGTTCGAGGATTATCTGCTCGGCGTCCTGCCGAGCCTGATCCCCTCCGACGTGAAGGCGCGCTATCCCAACGACAAGACCGGCCAGATCAACACCGTGCTCGGCCGCAACCCGCTGCTCTTCGACCGCTATCTCTCCGATGCCGTCGAGGTGGACGTGGACTGCCTCGCCGACGGCAAGGACGTGTTCATCGCCGGGATCATGGAGCATATCGAGGAAGCGGGCATCCATTCGGGCGATTCCGCCTGCTCGCTGCCCGCCCACACGCTCACTCCGGAGATCCGCGCCGAGCTCGAACGCCAGACGAAGGCGATGGCGCTCGCACTCGATGTCGGCGGGCTGATGAACGTGCAATACGCACTCAAGGGCGACGATATCTACGTGCTCGAAGTGAACCCCCGCGCATCGCGTACGGTGCCCTTCGTGGCCAAGGTGATCGGCGAACCGATCGCCAAGATCGCCGCGCGTATCATGGCCGGCGAGACACTCGCGAGCTTCGCGCTGCGTGAGAAGAAATTCGAGCATATCGCCGTCAAGGAAGCCGTTTTCCCCTTCGCGCGCTTCCCCGGGGTCGATGTGCTGCTCGGCCCGGAAATGCGCTCCACCGGCGAGGTGATCGGGCTCGATTCCTCCTTCGGTACCGCCTTCCTGAAGAGCCAGCTCGGCGCCGGGGTGACCCTGCCGCGCGCGGGCGTCGCCTTCGTCTCGGTCAAGGATGCCGACAAGGCCCGCATCCTGCCGGCGGTGCGCGCGCTGTCAGGGCACGGTTTCACGATCCTGGCCACCGACGGCACCCAGCGCTTCCTCGAAGCCGAGGGCGTTCCCGCCCAGCGCATCAACAAGGTGCTGGAAGGGCGTCCGCACGTCGTCGACGCGATCAAGAACGGCGATGTCCATCTGGTGTTGAACACCAGCGCCGGTGCTAGTTCGCTGTCCGATTCCCGCTCGCTTCGCCGCGCAGCCCTCTTGCATAAGGTGCCATACTACACCACTCTGGCAGGAGCGATCGCCGCCGTAGAAGGCATCACTGCCTATATGAGCGGCGATTTGCAGGTGCGGTCCCTGCAGGAATATTTCGCCTGACACCGCGAGAGCGGGTCCGCCGCATGGCGGGTCCAGAGATTTATCTGACGAAGCGCGGAGCGTCCGCAAGGGGGCTCCGCGCTTCAATTCGGCGTTGAAGAGATCAAGATGGATAAGGTTCCGATCACGGCCCCCGGTTTCCAGAAGCTCGAGGAAGAGCTGAAGCATCGCCAGCAGGTCGAGCGCCAGCGCATCGTCGAAGCGATCGCCGAAGCGCGTTCGCACGGCGATCTTTCGGAGAACGCCGAGTATCACGCCGCCAAGGAAGCGCAGTCCCACAACGAGGGGCGCATCATGGAGCTCGAGAGCCTCATCGCGCGCGCCGAGGTCATCGACGTGGGCAAGCTGTCCGGCGAGCGCATCGTCTTCGGCGCCACGGTGAAGCTCATCGACGAGGATACCGACGAAGAGAAGGAATACCAGATCGTCGGCGAACCCGAGGCCGATGTGCATTCCGGGCGCGTCTCGATCGGCTCCCCGATCGGCAAGGCGCTCATCGGCAAGTCGATCGGCGATACGGTCGAAGTCGTGACCCCGGGCGGCGGCAAGTCCTACGAGGTCGTCAGCGTCGAATTCCGCTGAGCATCGTCCGCCGGGCACCGTCCTTGACGTGTGAATCCGATCCCGCTCTCCCCCGAGGCAGAGCGGAAACCGTCTGAATCGCCCGCCCGACATGACGGGGTTCTGTTCTTTGCAAGAGAGCCCACCCCCAATGAGGGCCGCGCCGGAACTCCCCTCTCCCGCCGTGGAGAGGAGTGAGCGCGCTGCCTGAAACGTTCGCCCGGACCTGCCTCCCCATCGGGAAGGGAAAGCGCGCGAGCGCTGCATAAGGCCGCTCTGCGGCAAGAATACCGCAATCCCCCATCCACGCCACCCCTGCGCCCGCACCCGCCATGAAGGCTGCGCCAGAACTCCCCTCTCCCGCCGCGGAGAGGGGTTGGGGGTGAGGGGCGTATCAGAATAGTGCGCGCGCGTGATGAAGCGTGTATGTCGTTGAGGGAGCAGAGATTTTTCTGCGCCACCCCTCACCCACGCCCCCTCTCCACGGCGGGAGAGGGGAGATCGCGCAGCATTACTCTCGCGCGCTCTGCCGATGCGGCGGGGTCAGGGCGGGGTGGGGTTGGTCGAGCGGGAGCAGGGCCGGGATGTCGTCGGGCGGCGTGTGGCGCAACACTCGGTAATGCCCGGATGGGTCGCGATGCACGGTGTAGACGAGTTCGCCGTCGGTCTCCGGCGCGGGGCGTTTTGCGCGCAAGAGCAGTGCCGTCAGAACCAATATGAAAGCCGGTGGCACAATCAGCCAGAGCGCCTTGATCCAGTCCGTCAGCGATTGATAGGTGGCGAACAGCGCCTGCCAGAATGTCGTCTCTTCCATGGTCGAACTCCCCGAAACCACCTGAATCCGGTTTGGATGGTCACCAGAGGTTCGCCCTGGTGACCGGGGAGTTGGAAGCCGCTCACGGACGACCGCACTGGCCTTTGGACCGAAGCCTTGGACATACGCCAGCGCCTCCCCGGCCATGAAGGTCGAGGAGGTGCCTTTATACGGTCGACACCGACCGCCGCGAGTGGGGTTTCCACGCCCCGGAGCCGGATTGGCCGGCCCTGTGGCGACATTAAAACACGTATCCGGCATTGAAAAGAGGGGTTTTGGTTGTATCGGCATGCAACTGGTCACGCCTGCCATGAAAGCCGCGCCCTGGCCTCCCTCCCCAGCGGGGAGGGAATGAGGGTGGGGAGAGGTGTCGATGCAGGTACCCCACGCTGCGGAATGCGGAAAGCGGGTTCACCCCACCCTTGATCCCTCCCCTGAGGGGAGGGAGATCGCGCGTGCGCTGCATCACTCGCGCGCGCCCTGCGTGAAGCACACGCTCCGGCGCTCTTCTCTGAGCAAAGGGATGTCGCCCGCTTCATGACATGCACCAGCCGGCCTACTCGCGCATTAGCCGACGCCGTCGGCATATCTCTGAGATGCGATTCTATCGAAACGAATCTCCTGCGCGAATCTCCCGAGCGCACATAGGCTGCGTTTCAGTCCCGGCACACCCCCGCGCCGACCCGTGCGCATCCACATCTATCGCCTTCGCGGATATGGTGAAGGAAAGGTTATCCAGCCCCGGCGAATGCGATTCATGCCGCGATTGGAAAGGGTTAAGCGCCGGTTTCCGACTTGTCCACAAAGGGCGCTCTCTCCACAAGATATAGCGTCGGCAAAAGAACGGCGCACTAGTTCTTGACGTGTGGGGCGGCTCGGGCATAGCTTCCGAACATGCCGTACGGGATGCGGCGACGGGGCCTGTCCGGTCCTGTCGAGGAGGTTTCTGGAAGGGGTTTCGGAAGACGCGTCGAGCGCGCATCCCGGTGATGCGTGAACCCTCGACTGCGCGCTGACGCGGCCCGCCGGAGAGCCGGCATCCGCTGAGGGCAATGGGGCAGAACAAGGGTGGCGCAAAAGCCGCCCGAAGCGTCACGACAGAGTTGAATGGACAAGAGCCGCGCCATGCGGCCGGCGAAGCTTTCCCTGATGCGAGGCAGATCGGGGAGCCGCCAGACAAAGGGACTTGAGAAGATGCGGATCGAGCGGCGCTACACCAAAACCGGGCAATCTCCCTATGCGGATATCGCCTTCAGGCTCTCCACCAGCGAGATCCGCAATCCAGACGGCTCGACCGTCTTCAAGCTGGAGAATTTCGAGGTCCCCCAGAGCTGGAGCCAGGTCGCCTCGGACGTGCTGGCGCAGAAATATTTCCGCAAGGCGGGCGTGCCGGCGGCGCTGAAGAAGGTCGAGGAGAACGACGTCCCCTCCTTCCTCTGGCGATCGGTCGCCGACGAGAAGGCGCTCGCGAAGCTGCCCGAAGACGAGCGCTACGGGCCGGAAACCTCGGCGCGCCAGGTCTTCGACCGGCTCGCCGGCTGCTGGACCTATTGGGGCTGGAAGGGCGGCTATTTCTCGTCCGAAGACGATGCGCAGGCCTTCTTCGACGAATTGCGCTTCATGCTGGCGTCGCAGATGGTCGCGCCGAACTCGCCGCAATGGTTCAATACCGGCCTTCACTGGGCATACGGCATCGACGGGCCGAGCCAGGGCCATTTCTACGTGGATTTCAAGACGGGTGAACTGACCCGCTCCACCTCGTCCTACGAGCATCCCCAGCCGCATGCCTGCTTCATCCAGGGCGTGCAGGACGACCTCGTCAACGAGGGCGGGATCATGGATCTTTGGGTGCGCGAGGCGCGCCTGTTCAAATACGGCTCCGGCACCGGCTCGAACTTCTCGATGCTGCGCGGCGAGGGCGAGAAGCTCGCCGGCGGCGGCAAGTCCTCGGGGCTGATGTCCTTCCTCAAGATCGGTGACCGGGCAGCCGGCGCGATCAAGTCCGGCGGCACCACGCGCCGCGCGGCCAAGATGGTCGTGGTCGATGTCGATCACCCGGATATCGAGACCTATATCGACTGGAAGGTGCGCGAGGAGCAGAAGGTCGCGGCCCTCGTCACGGGCTCCAAGCTGTGCAACCGCCATCTCAAGGCGGTGATGAAGGCCTGCGTCAATTGCGAGGCCACGGGTGACGCCTGCTACGATCCCGAGCGCAACCCCGCCCTCAAGCGCGAGATCAAGCGTGCCCGCCGAGCGCTCGTGCCCGACAATTACATCAAGCGCGTGATCCAGTTCGCCAAGCAGGGCTACAAGGATATCGAATTCGACATCTACGACACGGATTGGGATTCGGAGGCCTATCTCACGGTTTCGGGCCAGAATTCGAACAATTCCGTCTCGCTGAAGGATGATTTCCTGCGCGCCGTCGAGGAAGACGGCGAGTGGAACCTGATCCGCCGCACGGATGGCAAGGTCGCCAGAAGCGTGAAGGCGCGTGATCTGTGGGAGAAGATCGGCCATGCCGCATGGGCATCCGCCGATCCCGGCCTGCACTTCAATACGACGATGAACGACTGGCATACCTGCCCGGAATCCGGCCCGATCCGGGGCTCGAATCCGTGCTCGGAATACATGTTCCTCGACGACACGGCCTGCAATCTCGCCTCGGCGAACCTGCTGCAATTCTACGATCGCGAGACGAAGCAGTTCGATTTCGGCGGCTACGAGCATCTCTGCCGGCTCTGGACGGTGGTGCTCGAAATCTCCGTCACGATGGCGCAGTTCCCCTCCCGCGAGATCGCGCAGCTCTCCTACGAGTACCGCACGCTGGGTCTGGGTTACGCCAATATCGGCGGCCTGCTGATGACCATGGGCCTGTCCTATGATTCGGACGAGGGCCGTGCGCTGGGCGGCGCGCTCACCGCGATCATGACGGGTGTGGCCTATGCCACCTCCGCCGAGATGGCCGGCGAACTCGGCCCCTTCCCGGGCTACAAGAAGAACGCGCAGCACATGCTGCGGGTGATGCGCAACCACCGCCGCGCGGCCTATGGCGAGGCGGACGGCTACGAGGCGCTCAACGTCAACCCCGTCCCCCTCGATCACGCCTCCTGCCCGGAGCCGATCCTGGTCGAGCGCGCCAAGCGCGCCTGGGACGAGGCGCTCGCGCTCGGCGAGAAGCACGGCTATCGCAACGCGCAGGCCACCGTGATCGCGCCGACCGGCACGATCGGCCTCGTGATGGATTGCGACACGACGGGCATCGAGCCCGATTTCGCGCTGGTCAAATTCAAGAAGCTCGCCGGCGGCGGCTATTTCAAGATCATCAACCGCGCGGTTCCCGACGCCCTGCGTGCGCTCGGCTATCGTGAGCACGAGATCGCCGAGATCGAGGTCTATGCGCTCGGCCATGGTTCGATGGCGCAGGCGCCGGGGATCAATCCCCAGACGCTGAAGACCAAGGGCTTCACCGACGAGATCATCGCCACCCTCGAGGGCGGCATGAAATCGGCCTTCGACATCAAGTTCGTCTTCAACAAATGGTCGATCGGCGAGGATTTCCTCGTCAATACGCTGAACGTGCCGGCGGAGAAGCTCAACGAGCCGGCCTTCGACCTGCTCGCCCATCTCGGCTTCACCAAGGACGAGATCGAAGCGGCCAACATCCATATCTGCGGGGCGATGACACTGGAAGGCGCGCCGCATCTGAAGGAGGAGCATTACCCGGTCTTCGATTGCGCCAATCCCTGCGGTCGCGTCGGCAAGCGCTATCTCTCGGTGGAGAGCCATATCCGCATGATGGCTGCGGCGCAGCCCTTCATCTCGGGGGCGATCTCCAAGACGATCAACATGCCCAACGATGCCACGGTGGAGGATTGCAAGAGCGCCTACATGCTCTCCTGGCGCCTCGCGCTGAAGGCCAACGCGCTCTATCGCGACGGCTCCAAGCTCTCGCAGCCGCTCAACGCCGCGCTGATCGAGGACGAGGCGGATGAGGAGGATGCGGTCGATGCCGTCGATCGTCTGCTCGAGGCCGCGGCCCCGGCACGCGCGACGCAGGTCGCGGAGAAGATCGTCGAGCGTGTGGTGGAGCGCGTCGAGCGCATCCGCGAGCGCGAGAAGATGCCCGATCGCCGCAAGGGCTACACGCAGAAAGCCGTGGTCGGCGGTCACAAGGTCTATCTGCGCACGGGCGAATACCAGGACGGGCGCATCGGCGAGATCTTCATCGACATGCACAAGGAGGGCGCGGCCTTCCGGGCGATGATGAACAACTTCGCCATCGCCGTCTCGCTCGGCCTGCAATACGGCGTGCCGCTGGAGGAATACGTGGAGGCCTTCACCTTCACGCGCTTCGAGCCGGCGGGCTTCGTCCAGGGCAACGAATCGATCAAGAACGCGACCTCGATCCTGGACTACGTCTTCCGCGAGCTGGCGATCTCCTATCTCGGCCGCTACGACCTCGCCCATGTCGACCCCTCCGAGATCGGCCACGACGTTCTCGGCAAGGGTGATGATCAGTCCAAGCTCTCGGCCACCGCAGCCAAATACGTCTCCAAGGGCTTCACCCGCGGCAAGACGGACAAGCTGATGCTGATCGACGGCGGCAGCGCGGGCAATACCGGCGCCACGGTCGTCACCGCCCTCTCCGCCCAGGGCGCAACCGCGCTCAAGAGCGAGCCGGTGGTGGAGCAGGATATGGAGGAGGAAACCGCCGACCTCTCCGCGCTCGGCTTCGCCGCCCCCAAGATCGACACCTCCGCCGGCATGACCAAGGCCGACAAACGCGCCGAGGCCCGCATGAAGGGCTACGAGGGCGAAGCCTGCCCGGAATGCGCCAACTTCACGCTGGTGCGCAACGGGACGTGCCTGAAGTGTGACACGTGCGGGGCGACGACCGGGTGTTCGTGAGGGTCGTGGCTTGTTGAGATGATTGAGCGCCCCGGGGGACCGGGGCGTTTTTTCTTTATATTGGAAGAGCTTGATGCAGCTTAATCTCCCCTCTCCCTCGTGGAGAGGGGAGTCCGGGCGTGCGCTTCATGCAGGCCTTCCCTCCCCTAAGGGGAGGGGTAGGGGTGGGGTGACCCGCGAAAATGCGGGCGCGACGTCGATCAGGCGGCCTCGCCGCGCAACAGATCCACCTGCCCGATGATCCCCGCGATCCTGCCCATGGCGATGTCCGAGACGGTGCGCAGGGCGTCGCGGTCGGGGGTGGGCATGGCGAAGAGGGCGAGGTCGAGGGCGTGGAGGATGGCGCGGGCGTCGGCGAGATCGTCGCGGATGGCGAGCAGCGTCGGCGCGGCGGGGGGCGGCTTGCCGCAGGCCTCGGCGATGACCGCCTTGACGCGGGCAACCTCCTGCGGCGTGCAATCGGCCAATGTCTCGCGGATCCAGTCGAGATCGGAGCGGCTCACCCCGCTCATCGCCCGGCCCTCGCGGCTTTCGCCCGGCGGGCGGGTTTGCTATCCAAGGTGTCAGCCATGACGGAGCTCCTTTCCGGACTGGTCAGACGGCAGGCAAGGTTGCCGCCTTGCTTGCCGTCGATTTTATGAGTACGAAAATGAGATTAGCATGTCAACAAAAGATACTCAAAAGAGGCCGCGAGGGAGACCCAGGATTGATTCGGAGCCAATCCGCCTGCGATTGCCGCGGGCCGAACTGGAACGCCTCGACGCGTGGATAGCAGCGCAGCCCGAACCGCGACCGACACGCCAAGACGCCATACGCCATTTTCTGGAGAATGATTCCGAGGCGCAACCCGGGTCGGCAGATGGCGCGGAGCCGGCGCTCGCCCGGCTGGTCGCCGGCGCTCAAGACAAAAAGCACGCTGGCCTAATTAATGACACCACGAAATCAAAAAAAGGCAGGCCATCGGTCGACACGATGCCGGTGAACGTGCGTCTGTCGGCGGAGACGATCGCCGCGCTGGACGTCCTGCGTCGCGAAAGGCCGGACCTCCCCACGAGGCCGCAACTGATCCGAAGGATCGTCGAGGAGTATGTGCGCGAGCGCGGGCGCTGAACGTTTGCGCTGCGCCCGCCGTCAGTCAAAGCGCACGGGAATACGATGCTCAATTCCATTTTGAGCACAGAGAAGAGAGGCCGGGGGCGGCCTCGGGTCGATGCACAGTCAATTCACCTGCGCCTGCCGCCGGCTGAACTTGCGCGCCTCGACGCCTGGATCGCCACGCAGCCGGAGCCGCGCCCCTCGCGCCCCGAGGCGATCCGCCGTCTTCTGGATCGCGCGCTGTCGGGAGAAGGCGATGGCTGATGCGCCGGCGAAGAAGCGTGGTCGCCCGGCCACCGGGCGCGATCCGCTGATCAGCGCGCGCATTCCGCAGGAGGCTATCGACGCGCTCGAGGCGATTGCTGCGCGTGACGGGGAAACGCGCTCGAAGCTGGTACGCCGGGCGATCCTCGAATGGCTCGAATCGCAACGGGGTCGAACCGGGCGGGCGGAGCAATAATGGGATGACCGGCTTGTCCCTCGCTTCGCGCTTCGGCGCCAATCTGCGCCATCATCGAGATGCTGCCGGCCTGACGCAGGGCGGGCTGGCGGAGCGTGTCGGGCTGTCGTCGGACATGATCAGCAAGCTGGAGCGCGGCAAGGCGGCGCCGTCTTTCCTGACGATCGAATCCCTCGCCCGCATCCTCGACATCCCGCCAGAAGCCCTGTTCGACCGCTTCGACGCGATGCAGCTCGACGGCGAGCGCGGGCGTCTGATGGATCAGCTGCAACGCAAGACCGCCGACCTCAACAACGAATCCCTCGCCCGGCTGCTCAAGCTGATCGAGGCGATGCGCTGAGCGCACCACCGCCATCGCACGCCGTGCCCTATCCTGATACGCCCCTCACCCCCAACCCCTCTCCGCGGCGGGAGAGGGGAGTCCGGGCGTGCGCTTCATGAAGGGCGAGCGTTTCCTGCCACGAACGGTATCCGGTGTGTGTGGGTGGGCGATGCTGCGCGCCCCCCTCCCCCCCCGTGGAGAGGGGTCGGGGGTGAGGGGCGGCGCAGAAAGATCTTCACCGTCGATGAGGGTCGCGCCCTTCATTTTGCGCCGTGCCATTTTCTGATACGCCCCTCACCCCCAACCCCTCTCCGCGGCGTGCGCTTCATCGAGGGCTGGCCTACCTGCCAGGAGCGATACCCGGCCGAGTTGAACGGTCGATACAGATCGTATCTCCCCTCTCCCACCGCGGAGAAAGAGAGAGGGCTTCAGGGCGCGACAGGATCGAGCACGCCGTCGAGCACGGGGATTTTCGCTGTCGCGCGTCACTTCGCTCGCAGTGGTCGCCCCTTGGCGAACATCCACCTGGATTGACTATGCCCGTCCCGGCCCGAAAGAAAAAAGGGCCGCTCCGGAGAGCGGCCCAAGTCTAGGGAGGAAACGCCCAAGGAGGGCGATGAGTACCGCGACGCCGTCGCGTTACCGCACTGCAATAAGGTAGCCGTTGCCTGCCTCTTAGCCAAGGTGAAAAGGTCAGCATAGCTGCCTGTTTTTTGTGCCCGGTGCCGAAAATGCATACGCCACCCCCAAAACCTTCATTCACGCAACACAGGCACGATACAATCTTAAGTTAATGATTACCTTGTTGTCGCACGATCATCATCACGATTCAGCCCGAATTACAGCCTATCCGGCGCGATCGCATGCTTCGCGACGGATGAAGCGGGATCAATGATCGGTGACGCTTATGACGAACCAGCCTGCATATTCTGCTCCCGAACCGACGGCTTCCGCACGGCCCGCGCCGGTTGCGCCGCGCCAGAGCGGCCTGACGCACAGCGTCAATGCCGCCATCGACGAGATCCGCGCCTGCATCGACGAGCGGCGGCAATCGCCGGTGAGCCTCGCCCGGCAACGCCTCGCCGCGCATCACGCCGCAGCGCGTCTGCGGCGCCGGATCGGTGGATCGCCCGGTGACGGGGTTCAGCCGTAGCGGTGCAGCCCGCCGCCATGGCGCTTGAGCCAGGCTTCCGCAGCGTCGGTATGGGGGCAGATGTCGCGCAGGATGGCCCAGTAGCGCGCCGAATGGTTCATCTCCGCGAGATGCGCCACCTCGTGCGCGGCGAGATAATCGAGCACCATCGCCGGGGCGAGGATCAGCCGCCACGAGAACGACAGATCGCCGCGCGCCGTGCATGATCCCCAGCGCGAGCGCGTGTCCCGCAAGGTGATCCGCCGCGCCGGACGCCCGATCGCCGCCGTGTAGCGCGTCACCGCCTCGGTCAGATCGCGCCGCGCCTCGCGTTGCAGGAATTCCCGCACGCGCTTGCCCACGAATTCGGGCTCTCCGGACACCGCGATGATCGCCTCCCCGGCTGCGTCCTGCGTCGCGCGCGTGGGTCCGCGCACCCGCGACCAGTGGACGATGCGATGTGGCACATCACGCAACGGAACCAGCGCCCCGTGATCCAGCGCGACGCGCTCGGGCAACCGTGCGACCCGGCTCGCGATCCAGCCGCCATGCGCACGGGCGAAGGCGAGCGCCTTGTCGAGGGAGGCGCCCTCGGGCACCGTCAGCACGACCTCTCCGCTCGCCTGGCTGACACGCAGGCTGATCCGGCGCGCGCGCGGCGAACGCTTGAGCCGGACCTCGTAGGAAGTCTCGCGATGGGCGATCGCGACGTGATCGGGATCCGCGCGGGCGTCACGTCTTGCGATCAGGCCGAACAGCATATCGCGCATTCAGGGCTCCGGTGGCGTCGGTCGGGCGAGGCCGAATCGTCGACAATTCACTTTACCAAGGCTTAACGCAGCATACCGATACGAGACACCACAAGCCATCATGCGCGGCAATCTGCCCGCGCTGTTAAGAACCGATTTACTTTCCTGCCGCAAATTGCCCCGAAACGATACAGATACGCGCGTATGCCGGCATTTCGACGGCACGCCGGCCTGATCGGGCAGAACTCGGAGACAACATGGCAACAACCGTCCTGATCGTCGACGACGATCCCGTCCAGCGCCGCCTGCTGGAAGCGATGATTCGCCGCTTCGGCTATGACCCGCTCGTCGCGTCGAGCGCCGATGAGGGGCTGAATCTGCTCGCGGCGGAGGATGGCGGACGCATCAAGGTGGTGGTGCTCGATCTCGTCATGCCCGATCTCGACGGTATCGGCATGCTCGAGCGCATGCGCGCGGGGGGCAGCGAGGTCCCCGTCATCGTGCAGACCGCCCATGGCTCGATCGACACCGTCGTCTCGGCCATGCGCGCGGGCGCGATCGATTTTGTGGTGAAGCCCGTCGGTGCCGAGCGGCTCGAAGTATCGCTCCAGAACGCCCTGCGCGTGGACGTGCTCGAAGACGAGATCCGGCGCATGCGCCGGCGCGCCTCCGGCACACTCACCTTCAAGGATCTGGCCTCGCGCAGCACCGAGATGGGCCGCGTCATCCGCCTGGCCGAGCGCGCCGCGAAATCCAACATCCCGATCCTGATCGAAGGCGAATCCGGCGTCGGAAAAGAGGTTCTGGCCCGCGCCATCCAGGGGTCGAGCGACCGCAAGGGCAAGCCGTTCGTCACGGTGAATTGCGGCGCGATCCCCGAGAATCTGGTGGAATCGACCCTGTTCGGCCACGAGAAAGGGGCCTTTACCGGCGCTACCGAAAAGCATGTCGGCAAGTTCGTCGAGGCGAGCGGGGGGACGCTGTTTCTCGACGAGATCGGCGAATTGCCACTCGACGCGCAAGTCAAGCTCCTGCGCGCGATCCAGGAAGGCGAGGTCGATCCCGTCGGCGGCAAGAAGAGCGTGCGCGTCGATATCCGGCTGATCTCGGCGACCAACAAAAGCCTGCTCGATCAGGTCAAGCAGGGGCGCTTCCGCGAGGATCTGTACTACCGCCTCAACGTCTTCCCGATGACCCTGCCCCCCTTGCGCAACCGCCGCGAGGATATTCCCGAACTCGCCGCAGGCTTCGTCGTGCGCTTTGCCGCAGAGGAAGGAAAGCGTATCCGCCGGGTGGCGCCGCAGGCGATGGAGCTGTTGCAGAACTATTCCTGGCCCGGCAACGTGCGCCAGCTCGAAAACGCCATGTTCCGCGCCGTCGTGCTCTGCGACGGCGACGAACTCAGCGTCTCGGAATTTCCCCAGATCGCCGCCCAGATGGACGGCTACGGCGTCGAGATCCCGCCCGCCCCCGTCTTCGCCGAGACCGGTACGGCGGAGGCGCCGGCGCGGGAGATCGTGCGCGTCGAGATGCGCGACCCCAACGCGCTCTCGCTGGTCGACGAGGACGGCGACATCAAGACGCTCGACGAGATCGAGGCGGAGATCATCCGCTTCGCTTTGCGCCACTATCGCGGCCATATGTCGGAGGTCTCGCGCCGCCTCGGGATCGGTCGTTCGACGCTCTACCGCAAACTCAAGGAATACGGCCTCGAGGAAGAGGCCGCGTGACCGGCTCAGGCCACGCCGAGCTTCTTGTGCAGGCTCGGTGACGACGTCGAGTGCTCGAAGGTGAGCCGCTTGTCCGGATGGACGTAGCGGTGAACCTTCTGCGCCGCGAGCGCGCCTTCGTGGAAGCCGGAGAGGATCAGCTTCAGCTTTCCAGGATAGGTGTTGATGTCGCCAATGGCGAAGATGCCCGGCGTCGAGGTCTCGAATTTCTCCGTATCGACCGGGATCAGCTGCGCGGCGAGATCGAGCCCCCAATCGGCGATGGGGCCGAGCTTCATCGACAGGCCGAAGAACGGCAGCAGCGTGTCGCAGGGGATCTCGAAACTCGTGCCGTCGTCGCTGCGCGCGAGGACCGCCTCGAGAGCGGGCGCCTCCCCCTTCAGCCCGGTGATCTGGCCGAGATGGAAATCCATCGCCCCGGTTTCCACGAGCGCGCGCATTTTATTGACGCTGTCGGGTGCGGCGCGGAAGGCGTCACGGCGGTGCATCAGGGCGATACGTGAGGCGACCGGCTGCAGGTTGATCGCCCAGTCGAGAGCCGAATCGCCACCACCGACGATGAGCACGTTGCGCCCGCGAAACCGCTCGATCTCGCGCACCGCGTAGAACACGCTCACATCCTCGTATTCGGCGATCTTCGGCACCGGCGGCTTGCGCGGCACGAACGAACCGCCACCTGCGGCGATCACCACGGCCTTGCAGTGAAACACCTTCCCCGCATCGGTCTCGACCCGGAACGACGGCGCCTCGGCGCTGCCGGTCTGCGTGACGCCGCTGACCATCTCGCCGAGATGGAATACCGGGTCGAAGGGTGCGATCTGCTGCATCAGATTGTCGATCAGGCCCTGTCCGGTGACGACCGGATAGGCGGGAATGTCGTAGATCGGCTTCTCGGGATAGAGCTCGGCGCATTGACCGCCGACCTTGGGCAGGATGTCGATCACATGCGCGTCGATATCGAGCAGGCCGAGCTGGAACACGGCGAAGAGCCCCACCGGCCCCGCCCCGATGATCACCGCATCCGTCTCGATCGGCGCGGAGCCCTCCCCGCGCGCATCGTAACCCGCATCACCATTCATCCGATCACCCTCGCCTCATCCCGCAGCCGCGCTCGCGTACCGCATGATCGAGGATGAAGTGGCGGATCAGGCGGACAAATGCAAGCGGACGCGAAGCCGCGTGCGGCTGTTGATTGGCGGCGCCCGTTCGAACCGACAGCTCGGGCACGACCAACTTTTGTGCACCGCGTCAGAAATATGTGCATCGCAGCATACTGACCGAGTCGCCCCGAAATGCAGTCTTAGATTGTGTAAACGCGAATACGGAGATAAATATGTTCCTTGATTATCCGAAAGATCATGTGCCCCGCTACGAGAATTTTGAGCTCGCAGGGTTCCTCGATGAGACAATGCGTGAAGGCGCCGAAAGATGTCCTTTCTCCATACCCTCGCATCAAAAATTGCTATTAGCTAAAAAGATCTCAAAAACGGGCGTCAGAGATATCGTATTTGGATCCGCCCCAAGTGATCCGCTCCTGATGCAACAGCTTATAGAAGAACTGAATCATGATAATCCACAAACAGATACACGACTCGCATTCATTCTCTTACTAAATTGCTGGGAGCCCATCTACGATAAATTTAAGGCATTCCCCAGAGAATTGATGGAAAATGTATGCATTAGCTTCGGGATGATTGATTATAAATCAGACGAAGGATTGTTCGAACACGTCTTCCACAAGTTTCACGAACTCGGATTCCGTCATTTTCGGGTCAGCCTGATCAACAATTTCAAATCCGGCGTGGACGAAGCAACCTACGCACATATCACACGCCAGATCGATGCCTCGGTCGCACTCGGTATCGATACGGTCAGAATCAATGATTCTCTGGGCGTCTGCTACCCGGAAACGATGGCCGTCCTCGCAGCAAATCTCGTTCACAGCTACCCCGATCTGAACTTCTGTGTGCACGCTCACGATGACAAGGGCCTTGGATTGCAGAATGCACTTGCATCTATCTATAATGGCTTTAATCTTATCGAAGGCGGGTTTTCAGGATTCGGGAACAGATCCGGCCTGCCGGCAATCGAGGTTCTACAGGAAATCTTCACTGACAAGAACATCAGCATTCGCGGCCTGAATCTGAATCCTCACGAGATACGCGACGTCGGCTATCTCGCAGAAGATACATTCCTTGTCGTTCCAAATGTATATCGCGCCGTTACCGGCAAGATCGTCAACTGGGAAAACCTGGGTGTTGCAAATATTCCTGATTATCTCGGCGATTCCAGGCGAGCGCGACGCTTCCTTACCGATGTTGGAACACATGATGGCACTTTGAATACGATACTAGATAGAGCATCCGAAGGCGGAGACATGCAGACCTCCAATACAGATAATACGCTTACGGCTTTTCGCGAATCTCTTCACGAAGAGATGGATAACGTCTACGCGCTCAAGCGAGAGGTTTATTCAGCTATCACCGAATCGATAAACAAGTTGTATTCGGACGGTGTGATCTTCGAGGAGGACGCAATCAACAAGGCCCGTCGATTCGTCGCGTAAATCCCGAGGCGACCACAATCCGGCGCGGAGCGTGCCGCGTTACACAGTTTCGCGGGCACGCTTGTTGCCGGTCGCGACGCGACATCAAGCACCGGGGCGAAGCGAAAAGCCTCGCCCCAAAAATCCGGGCAACGATAATTTCACCGGACATCATTGCTTAATGAACTGATTGGATCCCGATGATCAACTTCGTTCTCCCGATCTTCGCCGTCATCCTGACGGGATACCTGTTCGCCCGCACCCGCGTCATCGACAAGGCGGGCACGCGGCTCCTCAACGATTACGTTCTCTTCGTCGCTCTTCCGGCTCTGCTCTTCATCGCCGTGGCGCGGGCGGATCCAGCGGAATTGCGTCAATGGGACTTCATGGGGGCGACGCTGATCGGCATCGCCGTCGCCTTCGTCGCGGGGCTGATCGTAATCCGCGCGACCGGCGTGCGCTGGCCCGCAGCGACGATCCCGGCCATGGCGGCGTCGTACGGCACGACCGGATATATGGGCGTCCCGCTCGTCATCGCCGTTCTCGGTGCGCCCGCGGCGGTGCCGGCTGCGATCGCGACGATCCTGCACAACATTCCCGTCATCATCGCCGTCATTCTCGCCCATGACCTCTACGCACAGCGCAGCCGGAACGACGCGGGCGGCGGGCTCGCGGCGATCGGCGGCGCGTTGAAGACCACGCTGACCAATCCGCTGACGGTCGCCGTCGTCGCCGGAGCAATCGTCTCGATCACCGGCCTGCCCCTGCCGGGAGGCGTTGCGCGCTTTGCCGATTTCCTCGGCGCGGCGGCGGGGCCCTCGGCCCTGTTCGCCCTCGGGCTCGGCCTCGCCCAGCTCGATGCGGCGAAGCTGCGCGATCTCGGACGCGTTGTCGCCATCCTGCCGCTGATCGCCATCAAGGTCCTGCTGCAGCCGCTCGTGACCCTGCTCGCGGGGCTCTATCTGTTCGGGATGGAGCTGCGCGATCTCTGGTTCGTCTGCGCGGTGGTGATGGCCGCCCAGCCGATCGGCGCGGGCGTCTTCGTCTTCGCCGCGAAATACGATTACTTCGAGGACGAGACGACCATCGCGATCATCGCGTCGCTGCTCGTCACCCTGATCACCCTGCCGCTGCTGCTGGCCTGGCTGGTCACCGGATAGCGGTCGCAGCATGCGACGCGTCACGCGCCCGCAAAACCAGAAAGGCGAAGCGCAGCATCTTGAATATTTTCCTATCATGCCCATCTGGCTGCGGATGACGCAATCAGGAGGCATTTTGTGACGCGTTATTCCACCCTCGATGACCATCGCCGCGCGGGCTTGCGCCTGCGCAGCGAGATTGCCGGATTGGGCGCACGGCTCGCCCTGTCCCGTCTGATCGGATGCTTGCGCGAGGAGGGGTCTGCTCGCGCGATCGGCGCATCAGGCGATCCCCTCCTCCCAAAGCATTGGCGACGCCAGCCCCGCGTCCCGGCGGGGTCCTCCGATGGCGGACAATGGACATCCGGAGGTGGTGGCGGTGGCGGGGCGCGTGTGGAGCGCGTCAGCCGCACGCCGCGCCGGAACAATCCGCAAAATCGTGGCGCGGCGCCGCGAAACCAGATCGTCATGCATCAGGGAAGGCGGATCGAGGTCACGCGTCAGGAATACATCGCCTATCACAGCAGCGCGCGGCGCGCGAACATGCTGACGGATCTGGTCCGCAGATATGACCCGAACTGGCGCCCGAACCCGTCGATCTCGCAGGGGCTTCCGGGCGCCATCCGCGACCAGCAATATCGCGGCGACCAGGCCCTGCAACGCCTCCAGGAACTGCGCCCGGTCTTCTTGCGGGAGCAGAACATCAACCATATCCTCTACCCGTTGGGCAGGCCGGTGGGCTACATCCATGGCACACGCGATGCCAATATCAGGACCGTCAATCGCAGCCAGTTCACGCAGCTTCTGGCGCAACTGACGCGCGGTGCGCGGCGAATAGACTCACCGATGGGCCGGGGCGAGGTCTATATCAGGCCGGACGGCGTCACGGTGAATGTGCGCTACAGCCGGGGCAGCAATGGTCTGACGCTCGATATCGGCTGGCCCGGTGGCGCAGCGGGAAGAATTCACAAGGTCCATTTTCAAAGTCGTATTGATTGGAAGGGCTTCGAGCTCATGCGGAAAAACCAGCTCTATCCCGAATACTCGGACATTCGGCATGCGCTTGTTCGGCATCATGTTGTACGGAATGTCGATTTCGGCGGCATGGCCACGATGATCTTTGATGATTCGATGAATTTCAAAGAATACATACGTATGAAGCTCGGAGACTCGGAAGGGGGATTTCCAAATGATATCCACCATCTCAACCACGATCTCGCTACGAATTTCGGCTTCGCAGACGAAGAACTCGTCCAGGCCAAGCTCTACCTGCTCACCGTCCTGATCGGTCACGGCATGGTGCCGATGACCTATGGCTACGGGGATTACGAATACGATCCGGAATACGCCTATGGCGAAAACCCGCAGGAGATCATCGACAACCTGCATGCAGACTGGTGCGCGCGCGAGCTCGACACGCCCGACATGCCGGCGCTGATGCTCGGATGGGAGCGCGAATGCGGCGGGTTTTATCCGGATGAGGACGGGGCAGCAAACGGCTGACCGCGCCGCCTCATCTGCGCCCGAACAGGCGCTCGATATCGCTGCGTTTGAGCGCGACATAGGTCGGGCGGCCGTGATTGCACTGGCCGGAGAGCGGCGTCGCCTCCATTTCGCGCAGGAGCGCGTCCATTTCCTGCGGGCGCAGACGCCGGCCGGCGCGGATCGAGCCGTGGCAGGACATGCGCGAGAGCACTGCGTCGAGCCGGCGCGCCAGCGGCGCCGCCTCGCCCGTTTCCGCGAGCGCATCGGCGACGTCGCGCACCAGCGCCGCGAGATTACCCTCGGCGAGCGCGGCGGGCACCTCGCGCAAGGCGACGGCATCCGGGCCGAACGGTTCGAGCACGAGGCCGAGCTCCGCGAGCGCCTCCCCCGCATCCCCCAGACGCGCGACATCCAGCGGATCCAGCTCGACGATTTCGGGAATGAGCAGGATCTGCCGGGCAATGCCGCTCTGCGCCCGCTCGCGCTTGAGCCGCTCATAGACGAGGCGCTCATGCGCGGCATGCTGGTCGACGATGACGATGCCGTCACGGGTCTGTGAGACGATATAGGTCTCGTGCAATTGCGCCCGGGCCGCGCCGAGCGGATAGGCCTCGCTCGCGGGCGCGCCCTCCCCCACCTGAGGCTCCGGCTCCGCGATATCCATGCGGCGGCTATCCGCGCCCGGCGCGAAGGCCTCGAACGCAGCCTGTCCCGCCTCGGCGAAACCGGTCAGGCCCTCATGGGGCGCCTGCCAGCTCTGCGCGAGCGGCGCTCCCGCATGATACGCACCCCCTTGCGGGCGCGGCGGCGGGGTGAAGCCGCGTCCGCCGTATCCGCCGCCATGTCCGCCACCATGCACCCGCATCGCCCCCAGCATCCCAGCCCCGCCCGTCGTCGCGGCGCGATGGCCGGCCCCGGCGAGGGCATCGCGGATCGCGGACACGACGAGGGAGCGGATCAGCCCCGGCTCGCGGAAGCGGACCTCGGTCTTGGCGGGGTGGACATTGACGTCGACGATGGCCGGATCGCAGGTGATGAACAGCGCGAGCACGGGATGGCGATCGGATGCCATCACGTCGGCATAACCGCCGCGCACCGCCGAGAGCAGCAGCTTGTCGCGCACCGGGCGTCCGTTCACGACGAAATGGATCTGCGCCCCGTTGCCGCGATGATAGGTCGGCAGGCCGATCATACCCGAGAGCGCGAAACCCTCGCGCACGGCATCGACGGCGACCGCATTATCGGGGAAATCGCGACCGAGCACCCGCCCCAGCCGCCGTGTCAGGCCCGCAGGATCGGCATCCTCTGCCGGCCAGCTGAAATCGGTGAGATGCTCGCCGGTGAGCGAGAAACGGATCTGCGGATGCGCCACGGCGAGACGGCGCACCACCTCTGCAACGGCCTGCGCCTCGGCGCGATCGCTCTTGAGAAACTTCAGCCGCGCCGGCGTCGCCATGAAGAGATCAACCACGTCGATCCGGGTGCCCGGCATGGCGGAAGCGGGACGCGGCTCGCCGCGCTCGCCGGCATCGACCCGCAGCATCAGCCCGCCCGGCGCATCGGCGCGGCGGGTCGTGATGGTGAGCCGGCTCACCGCCGCGATCGAGGGCAGCGCCTCGCCGCGAAAGCCGAGCGTGCGGATATCGGAGAGATTGCCCTCGGGCAGTTTGGAGGTGGCGTGGCGCTCCACCGCGAGCACGAGATCCGCCTCGTCCATGCCCCGCCCGTCATCGGTGACGCGGATCAGCCGGCGCCCGCCATCCCCAATCTCCACCGCGATGGCGCGCGCGCCGGCATCAATGGCGTTTTCGACGAGTTCCTTCACCGCAGAAGCGGGCCGCTCCACCACCTCGCCGGCGGCGATGCGGTCGATCAGGACGGGATCGAGGCGGCGGATGACGCTCATGCTGCGGTGGTCTCGCGACATATCGAGGGGCCGGGCGCCGCGTGACACCCGATTCGCAAGCCCTCAGCATAAGGCGCCCGCGCGCGCGATGCATCCCCGCGCGGGCGTTCGATACCGGCTGTCAACAGCCTCAGATCGTGACGATCACCCGCCCGCGGATCTTGCCGGCGAGGATGTCTGGGGCGCGGTCGATCACCTCGTCGAGGCTGATCGTCGTCGCCATCGCCTCGAGCGCTGCGGCATCGAGATCGTGAGCGAGCCGCGTCCAGGCCGCACGGCGGCGCGCGATCGGGCACATCACCGAATCGACACCCAGAAGTGCTACGCCGCGCAGGATGAACGGCGCGACGCTCGCCGGCAGATCCATCCCGCCCGCGAGCCCGCAAGCAGCGATAGCGCCGCCGTACCGGGTCATCGAGAGCAGGTTGGCGAGCGTGGTCGAGCCGACGGAATCGACGCCTGCGATCCAGCGCTCCTTGCCGAGCGGGCGCGGCTTCTGCGAGAGCTCCTCGCGGTCGATGACGCTCGCAGCGCCGAGGCCCTCGAGATAATCCGCCTCGCTCACGCGGCCCGTCGAGGCGATCACCTCCCAGCCGGCCTTGGCCAGCAGCGCGATGGCGACGGAGCCCACGCCCCCGGCGGCGCCGGTCACGATGGCGGGCCCTTGATCCGGGGTGAGGCCGTGCTGTTCGAGCGCCATCACGCAGAGCATCGCGGTATAACCGGCAGTGCCGATCGCCATGGCCTGGGCCGGGCTCATGCCCTCGGGCAGGCGCACCAGCCAGTCACCCTTGACGCGTGCCATCTCGGCATAGCCGCCCAGATGCGTCTCGCCGAGCCCCCAGCCGTTCAGGATCACTGCGTCACCCGGCTTGAAATCGGGGTGGTCGGAATGCTCGACCGTTCCGGCGAAATCGATCCCCGCGATCATCGGGAACCGGCGCACCACCGGGGCCTTGCCGGTGACGGCGAGACCGTCCTTGTAATTGAGCGTGGAATGGCTGACGCGCACCGTGACGTCGCCCTCCATCAACTCGCTCTGCGGAAAATCCTTCAAGGCCGTGCTGGTGCCGGTCTCGGTCTTCTCGACGACGATCGCCTTCATGTGTTCCTCCGGATGTTTCCCGGAAGGTCTCACGGTTTGGCGGGACGGTGCAAGATGAAGACGGCGTTGCGGGCGCGAAAGGGGGTTTCGAGAATCCTTGCATACGGGGCCGGCTGCTCCTGCGGGAAGCCCGGCGCGCATTCTCGCGCCTGAGGCCCACGCTTTTCCAGTCACGATGCTTTCCAGAGAGCGGCAAAAGCCCTATCTGTGGGCGCAAACCGGTATCGGGGCGACAGCCCGGATGCGGAAGCCCGATCGAAGAGCTGAAGAAGAGCATCATGAACCAGGCCGTCAAACCCGCCGCCGTCGCCGTCGACCCCGCACGCGAAGCAGAATACCGCGCCATTCGCCTGCCGAAGGATCATCCGCCGGTGAAGGCCGGGCGGATCGGGGTGCTCTTGATGAATCTCGGCACGCCCGAGGCGACGGATTACTGGTCCATGCGCGCCTATCTCAAGGAGTTCCTCTCCGATCGGCGCGTGATCGAGACCTCGCGCTGGCTGTGGTGGCCGATCCTCAACCTGATCATCCTGCAGACGCGCCCCAAGAAGAAGGGTCGTGACTACGACACCATCTGGAATCACGAGAAGAACGAAGGCCCGCTCAAGACCATCACCCGCGCCCAGGCCGAGCAGACCATGGCTGCGCTCAGGGAAGAATTCGGCGATCGCATCAGCGTCGACTGGGCGATGCGCTACGGCAAGCCGCCGGTGAAGGACGCGCTGGAGAAGCTTCTCGCCGAAGGCTGCGACCGCATCCTGCTGGTGCCGCTCTACCCGCAATATTCCGCCGCGACCTCCGCCACCGCCTGCGACAAGGCCTTCGAGGCGCTGATGCAGATGCGCTGGCAGCCGAGCGTGCGCGTGGCGCCGCCTTATCACGACGATCCGGTCTATATCGACGCGCTCGCGGATTCGATGCAGGCGTCGCTGGCCAAGCTCGATTTCGAGCCCGATGTGATCATAACCACCTTCCACGGCGTGCCGAAATCCTACCTGATGAAGGGCGATCCCTATCATTGCCAATGCGCCAAGACCTCGCGCCTGCTGCGCGAGCGCATGGGCTGGTCGGCGGATCGCTGGAAGCTGACCTTCCAGTCACGTTTCGGTCCCGAGGAATGGCTCCAGCCCTATACCGACGAGACGGTGAAGGGGCTCGCCGAGAGCGGCGTCAAGAAGATCGCCCTCGTCGCGCCCGGCTTCTCCGCCGATTGCCTCGAGACGCTGGAAGAGCTCGACGGCGAGAACCGCGAGATCTTCATGGAGCATGGCGGCGAGAAATTCGCCTATCTGCCCTGCCTCAACGACAGCGCCGAGGGCATGCGCGTGATCGAGCACGTCGTGCGCCGCGAATTGCAGGGCTGGCTCTGAGATATCCGAACCGACCGGCGGCGCCTCAGGCGCTCGCCGCGTCGAGCTTGACCATCGCTTCCGAGGGCAAGGTGACGGATAGCGCGCCCGTGAGCTCGGCAAGTTGTTCGAGGCTCGTCGCGCTCGCGATCGGCGCGACGACCGGCGGGCGCGCCATCAACCATGCCAGCGCGACCTGGGCCGGCTTGATCCCGAGATCCGCCGCTACGCTGTCTACCGCGTCGAGAATGCGAAAGCCGCGCTCGTTCACGTAACGCCCGGCCCGCGCCGCCCGGGCGCGTCCTTCGAGATCCGCTTCCGAGCGATATTTCCCGGTGAGGAAGCCGGCGGCGAGCGAGAAATACGGGATCACACCGATCTGCTCCTTGGCACAAAGCGGCGCGAAGCCGCTCTCGAAAGCTTGGCGTTCACACAGATTGTATTCGGGCTGCAGCGTCTCGTAGCGGGGCAGATCCTTTGCCTGCGATGTCGTGAGCGATTCCTGCAGGCGCTCGATGCGCATGTTCGAAGCGCCGATCACCCGCACCTTGCCGGCCTTGACGAGCGAGCCATAGGCTTCGAGCGTCTCGGCGACGGGGGTGTCCTCGTCGTCGAAATGGGTTTGGTAGAGGTCGATGTAATCGGTGCGCAGCCGGCGCAGCGAATCCTCGACACCGGTGATGATCCGCTCCCGCGACAGCCCCTGGCGCCCCGGCCCCATGTCGCAGCCGATCTTGGTGGCGAGCACGACCTTGTCGCGATTGCCGCGTGCGGCGAACCATTCCCCGATGATCGTCTCCGATTCACCGCCCTTGTGACCTTCCACCCAGCGCGAGTAACCGTCGGCCGTATCGACGAAGTTGCAGCCGGCATCGAGGAAGGCGTCGAGCAGCCGGAAAGACGTCTCGCGATCGGCGGTCCAGCCGAAGACGTTCCCGCCGAAGCAGAGCGGGGTGACGACGAGTTCGGAACGACCGAGGCGGCGCTGTTGCATGTAGAACTCCCAGGGGACGAAGCAATTTCTCCATGTGCAGCATAGCCCCTTTGCCGGCGAAGGCCATCCGGGCAAATTCAAAGCCCGAGTAGCGGGAAAGCCCGGGGCTCGCCGTGGCGCGTGGCGGCTTGGGGATGTCGATCAAAATTTTGACATTTTTCCGCCACGACCCGGCCTGATGCCAAAGCCAGAAAAACAATGGTGGCGTGCTGGTGATTCGCGCCGATACGACACGACGGCTCGAAACCGGGACAAGCCCATGAGCGATGCACCGTTCCGCTACTGCCTCCTCTGCCGCGCGATGGCCGTGCTGGTGCTGGCAGGCGGTATCGCACTGGCCTTCGACGGTCTGGGTGGCACGCTCGAACAGGCGGCATCTGGTCCGACGGTGGTCGAGGCCGAACCGATCATGTTCATCACGCCCGACGAGCGCGCGACTTCGGATTACTCGGCGCCGCTCCTGATGCAGGACCGCCATTACGGCGAGATCTGATCCGCCGGGCTCAGAGCAGGCCGGGCTTCTCACCATCGTAGACAGCGTATGGCTCGCGCATCGTCACGAGTTCCTCGGCGGCGCTCGGATGGACCGCGATTGTGCGGTCGAAATCGGCCTTCGTGGCGCCCATGGTCACCGCGACGCCGGCGAGCTGGATCATCTCCCCCGAATCCGGTCCGAGCAGGTGGATGCCGAGCACCTTGTCGGTCTTCGCGTCCACGACGATCTTCATGAAGACGCGCTCCTCGCGGCCCGACAGCGTGGCGCGCATGGCGCGAAACGCCGTCTGGTAGATCGCCACTTTCTCGTAACGCAGCCGTGCAGCGGTCTCCGTCAGACCGACGGTGCCGATTTCCGGCGTCGAGAACACGGCTGTCGGGATAAGGCTGTGATCGACATGCACGTCCTTGCCGCCGAATTCGGTATCGGCGAAGGCATGGCCCTCGCGGATCGCGACCGGGGTGAGATTGGCCCGGTTGGTCACGTCGCCGATCGCGAAGATCGAGGGCACCTGCGTGCGCGAATAGGCATCGACCACGATGGCGCCGAGTTCGTCGCAGAGCACGCCCGCATTCTCGAGCCCCAGCCCCTGCGTCGCCGGCACGCGTCCCGTCGCGAGCAGGACCTGATCGTAGTGCCCCGTGCTCCCATCCGAGAAGCTCACCACGCGCGTGCCGTCATCCTGCTTTTCGATGCGCAGCGGCGTCGTCGAATATTTCACGTCGATGCCGCGCGCCTGGCAGGCCTCTCCGAGGCGCGTGCGCAGATCGTCGTCGAAGCCGCGCAGGAGCTTGTCGCCCCGATGCACGAGCGTCGTCTTCGAGCCGAGCCCGGCGAAGATCCCGGCGAATTCCACCGCGATATAGCCGGCGCCGATAACGAGAACCCGCTCGGGCTGCTGCGCCAGGTCAAAAACCTCGTTCGAGGTGATGGTATGCTCCATGCCGGGGATCGCCGGCTGCATTGACGGACGTGCGCCGACGGCGACGAGAATGCGCTTTGCGCGCAGGGTCTGCCCCGTCGCCGTGAGGCGCACGGTATGCGCATCGACGATCTCGGCGCGGCTCTCGACGAGCTCGACCCCGGCCCGCTCCAGATTGGCCCGGTAAGCCCGTTCCAGCCGATCGATCTCGCGGTCCTTCGCCGCGATCAGCGCCGACCAGTCGAAGCGAGTCTCACCCACCTGCCAGCCGAAACCGGCGGCATCGGTGAAATCGTCAGTGAAGCGCGACGCGATCACCATCAGCTTCTTGGGCACGCAGCCGCGAATCACGCATGTGCCGCCGACGCGAAACTCTTCCGCGATCATCACGCGCGCGCCGTAGCCCGCTGCGATACGCGCAGCCCGCACGCCGCCCGAACCCGCTCCGATCACGAACAGATCGACGTCGAAATCGCTCATCCCGCCTGCTTTCCCAGCTCTCGTTACCGCCAGCCGCCCGACCCTTCGGGCGTCATGCTCATCACTCCGTAGTCTCGGCTCCGCGACGCGCCAGCTCCGCCTGCATGCGGATTTCGACGTATTCGACCAGCTCTTCCGTCCAATCGCTCGCCGCGGTGAGAATATCGTCGACGAAACCGGGTTGCTGTTCGATATATTTCCTGCCGGTCGGAGATTCGAAAAAGGCGTTGATTTCGCCGATCTCCTCTTCCGTAAAGCGATTCGCCATGATCCGCGCGGCGCGGTTGAGAATGACACGCCGCTGAAGGTCGAGCTCGGGCTGAATCTCTTCGATGACTTCCCGTATCATGCTACTAGGCATACCGCGGTTGACAAATCGCCCCGCTACCGAGTTGGTGACCCGCGGCACCATACCGTCGAAGGATTCGGTCAGGCCGGCATTGGTCACGAGTTGCCGCGCGGCCTGCAGATGGCTCTCACCGACCTCTTCCTGAGCCTGTGCGGCACCGGCGAAGGCGGCGAAACCGAGGGCGAAGACGAGGCCGAAAACGGCGAAGGCCGACGATTGACGTTTCATGAGCAGTCTCTCTCGAATACATCGCCGCACATGCGGCAGTTCTTGCGCGCCCGTGGCGCGGTTTTCCGGAAACGGGGCTTTATCAGATCGTACCGAATTCGACGAGCCCGTCTTCGCCGGCCAGCACCGCGCCGGTGGCGAGCCCGATGAACAGGCCATGCTCTACGACGCCGGGAACGGAAACGAGCGCATGCGCCAGATCTTCCGGCGCAGGGATCGAACCGAGCGCCGCATCGAAGATGTAATGGCCGCCGTCGGTGACGAATGTCTCACCGTTTGCGGCGGTTCTGAGGCGTAGCGTGGTGGGCAGCCCGGCATCTCCGAGCACCTTGATGATCGCGCGGCGCGTCACTTCGAGGCCGAACGGGTTGACCTCGATGGGCAGGGGAAAGGCACCGAGCGTCTCGACCTTCTTGCTCGCATCGGCGATCACGAGCATGCGGACGGAAGCCGCTGCGACGATTTTTTCGCGCAAAAGCGCGCCACCGCCGCCCTTGATGAGCCGCAGCGAGGCATCGAGTTCGTCCGCACCGTCCACGGTGAGATCGAGCTCGGGCGTTTCGTCGAGCGTGGTGAGCTTGATGCCCTCGGCCAGGGCCTGGGCATGCGTGGCTTCGGAGGTGGGGACGCAGACGACGTCGAGGCCGGCGCGGACCCTCTCTGCGAGCAGCGCGACGAAATGCTTCGCCGTCGACCCGGTGCCCAGCCCGAGCCGCATACCGTTCTCCACGGTCTCGACCGCACGGGCCGCCGCCTTGCGTTTCAGATCATCTGCGCTCACGTCGCCTCGCCTCTTCGCTGATCCGGATCACGCGCCCGGTATCGAACGAAACGGCCTGCGGTGCAAGGGTCGGATTGTGTTCGGGAGCGCCGAAAGCGCGGCGAAACGAATCAGTTCCCGGTCGAACCGGTAACCTGCGGCGTATCGCCCTCCCCCTCTGCGACGGTCGCAGTGACCGTCTCGGGAGGCGTGCAGACGACCTGTTCCTCGAAGACGTAGCACACGCTCATCTCGCCGGTGCGGTAGTTCACGCGGAAGACGCCGCCTTCGCGTTCGTGGCGCGATGAGATCAACCCGTATTCGCCCGGATCCTGCGCCTTCGCCCCCTCGCCCGGGCCGAAGCACAGGGTGATGCCGACGGTCCCCTCCTTGAGGCCGTACTGGCACGAGGAGACGGCACCGGTGACCTTGTCGATGCGGTAGACGCGGTTGAGGTCGGTCTGGGGAGCCGCGACGAAGTCGAAGGCCGAAGCGAGGGCGGGGGCTGCGCTGGCGCTCAGAAGGCCGGCTGCGAGCGCGCGGATGAGGATGCGTCCAAACATGAAACCAGTCTCCGGCTCGCGGATCGTGTGGAATTGATCGGCCCGAGACTGCGGCAACATGGTTAGCGAAAGGTAAACACCCGCAAAGCTGTTCATCGCCGGCGCGGCGCGTTATCAAGAGCGGCCTCGCGCCGACCCACTCCAGCCGACGCACTCCAGCCGACGCACTCCAGCCGACGCACTCAAGCCGACGCACTCCTGCCATGAAGACGGATAGCTCCATGAACCCCATCGTCGTGTTCGATCTCGACGGCACTCTGGCCGATACCGCCCCCGACCTGATGGCGACGCTCAATACGCTGCTCGCCCAGGAAGGGCTTCCCACCCTGCCGATGGAGCGGGCGAAATCGCTGATCGGGGCGGGTGCGCGCGCGCTGATCGCACGGGGCTACGAGACGGCGGGGCTGGAACTCACGCCGGAGCGCCACGAACTGCTCTTCCAGCAATTCCTCACGCTCTACCGGCAGAACATCTGCAACGAGACGCGGCTCTTTCCCGGCGTCGTCGCCGCGATGGACAGCCTCGGCGCCTCGGGCTTCACGCTCGCGGTCTGCACCAACAAGGTGGAGGGCCATTCGCGACTGCTTCTCGAGGCCCTCGGGATCACCGGGTATTTCGCCGCGATCTGCGGGCGCGACACCTTCCCCTTCTGCAAACCGGATCCGCGCCATCTGACCGAGACGATCGCGATGGCGCGCGGCGATGCGGGGCGGGCTGTGATGATCGGTGATTCGCATACCGATATCGCAACCGCACAGGCTGCCCGCATCCCGGTGATCGCCGTGCCTTTCGGCTATACGGATCAGCCGGTCGAGACTTACGGCCCCGACCGCGTCATCACGCATTTCGATGCGCTTCCGCAGGCTGTCGAGGATGTCCTCGCACGGGCATGACGCGACATGCCGCCACGCCCCGGTGCCTTCGGCTTCGGGGCGACGATGACACGATTTTCAAGGACTTAAGATGGTGGGCGCGGCTGGGATTGAACCAGCGACCCCTACGATGTCAACGTAGTGCTCTCCCGCTGAGCTACGCGCCCATCTTGGTCCGGCGTACCGGCGCCGCCGCTGCAGCGCTGCCGTGGGAGGGCGTATAGCGAACCCGCATCGGCGGCGCAAGCGGCTTGATCAGGAAATCTTCAGGCCGCGAGGAGTTTTTCCACTTCTCCGACGAGATCCTTCAGATGGAAGGGCTTGGAGAGGACCTTGGCGTCCTTGGGCGTATCCGAATCCGCGTTGAGCGCCACGGCGGCGAAGCCCGTGATGAACATCACCTTGATGTCCGGGTCGAGTTCCGTCGCCCGCCGGGCGAGCTCGATTCCGTCCATCTCCGGCATCACGATATCGGTCAGCAGCAGCCCGAAAGGCTCCTCGCGCAGCCTGTTATAGGCCGAGAGCCCGTTATCGAACGAGGCCACGTCGTAGCCCGCATTCTGAAGCGCCTTCACGAGGAAGCGGCGCATGTCGTTGTCGTCTTCGGCGAGTAGTATCTTCATAATCGTCCCGCATTGCCGGATTCGGCTGTCACGTCAGTCATTTCATAAACCGTGTCGCCGGTAAATATCACGTGAAAACGATGTCGCACCCGCGCGGGACAGATGCGCAAACGCGCTTTCGCATATGGACAGCGCGCCGCAGGCCGGACGCGTCATCAATTATGGACAGGATGCCGGACGAAAGCCAAAATTCGTCGTGATGGTCGAGCCCGGTCCGCTATGTCCTTGCATTTGCGGGCCTTGCGCGAAAGATTGTCGTGAACGATCCGCATCCGACGAGGCGGAACGCCACACGCATGCGGTGGGTTGAAGGGCTTAGAGCGACATTGAAGGATGCGAACGACATGGCGGATACGGGTGCACCGGCGCAGAACGAACCGGCGGCGCTGTTCGATCCCCCCTTCGAGATCGCCATGCCCGAGCGGCTCGCCGGCGGCTTCGTTTTCGATTCGCCTCATTCCGGCAACCATTACCCGCAACCCTTCCTCGAAGGCGGGCGGCTGAACGCGCATACGATCCGCCGCTCGGAGGATGCCTATGTCGACCGGCTGTTCGCGCCGATGGTCGCCCATGGCGCACCCTTGATGCGGGCCAATTTTCCGCGCGCCTATCTCGATCTCAACCGCGAGCCCTACGAGCTCGACCCCCGCATGTTCGAGGGCCGCCTGCCCGCTTTCGCCAATACCCGTTCGATCCGCGTCGCCGGCGGGCTCGGCACCATCCCGCGCATCGTCGCGGACGGGCATGAGATCTATACCGGGCGCATACCGGTGAGCGAGGGCATCGCGCGCATCGAGGCGCTCTACAAACCCTATCATCGCGCCCTGCGGCGGCTCATCACCAAGGTGCAGGACCGCTACGGCTATGCCTGCCTGATCGATTGCCATTCCATGCCATCGTCGAGCCTCTCGGCCGAATCGCTCGGGCAGGTCGATATCGTTCTGGGTGACCGCTTCGGCTCGAGCTGTTCGGGCGTGCTGACGGATCTCGTGGAAGTAGCCCTGCGCGCGCGGGGCTTCGGCGTGATGCGCAACAAGCCCTATGCGGGCGGCTTCATCACCGAGCATTACGGCGAGCCTTCCGGCCACCGCCACGCGCTGCAGATCGAGATCAACCGCGCGCTCTACATGCACGAACCGACGCTGACCCCGCATTCCTGGTTCGACGAGATCGGGCGTTCGCTCTGCGCGGCCCTCGCGGAGGTGCTCGCAGCAGGCGAGGTTTTCGCCGCGCCTTCCGAGCCACCCGCAATCGCCGCAGAGTGATAGCCGCGAGGAAGCGCGCGGCCGAGTGATCGCCCTCCAAAAGCGAAAGACGGGACCAGCGCGGGCCGGTCCCGTGGAAGGTGGTGCCGCCCCGCGAGATACGCCGCCGGATGCCGCACGAGGGTCCTCATGAAAACTTCGGAGAATGGAAACTTCGCAAGAATGTCGGGCAGCCTCACTTCTGCTTGACGATGATCGGCGTCATGAGATCACCCCAGTACCCGTCCTGATGGTGATGCCGCGAGGCGCGCTGCAATTCGACCGAGAGGCCGGAATTCACGGCCTCCGCGACGGCGGCGTTGAGGCGGTGGAGCTGGTTGGCGAGCATGCGGATCGCCGCCTGTTGCTGCTCGTTCATGGTGGTCGCCAGATCCTCGGCGCGTTCCTTGACGTTCGGCATGATCTTTACTCCTCGATGGCTCTTGCGGGTACCGGGCGGGGTGCGTTCCCCACCCGGTAGGGGTCGATCACTCGGCTGCGTGGAGCTTCGGTCCGTCCTTGGTGAACTGAGCGGTCTCGGTGGATTCTCCCATCGCCGTGGTCGAGGAGCGCCCGCCCGAGATCGTCATCGCGACCTGGTCGAAATAGCCGGTGCCGACTTCGCGCTGGTGGCGTGTGGCGGTGAAGCCGTTCGCCTCGGCGGCGAATTCCGCCTGCTGCATCTCGGAATAGGCCCCCATGCCGCGATCACGGTATCCACGGGCCAGTTCGAACATCGACAGGTTGAGCGAGTGGAAGCCCGCCAGCGTGACGAACTGGAACTTGTAGCCCATCGCCCCGAGTTCGCGCTGGAAGTGCTCGATCGTGTCGGGGTCGAGATTCTTGCGCCAGTTGAACGAGGGCGAGCAGTTATAGGCGAGCAGCTTGCCGGGATATTTCGCGTGGATCGCCTCGGCGAAGCGCCGTGCCTCGTCGAGATCGGGGCGCGAGGTCTCCCACCAGAGCAGATCCGCCACCTCGGCGAAGGCGAGGCCGCGCGCGATGCAGTGATCGACGCCGGTGCCCTCCTTGAGCCGGTAGAAACCTTCAGGCGTGCGGCTGTCGGGCTCGATGAAGGGACGGTCGCGCTCATCGACATCCGAGGTGATCAGACGAGCGGATTCCGCGTCGGTGCGCGCCATGACGAGAGTCGGAACGCCCATCACGTCGGCGGCGAGGCGCGCGGCATTGAGGTTGCGCTCATGGGCTGCGGTGGGGATGAGGACCTTGCCGCCCAGATGCCCGCATTTCTTCTCGGAAGCGAGCTGATCCTCGAAATGCACGCCCGAGGCGCCCGCTTCGATGAAGGCCTTCATGATCTCGTAGGCGTTGAGCGGCCCGCCGAAACCGGCTTCGGCATCGGCCACGATCGGGGCGAACCAGTCGCGCTTGGCGCCGCCTTCAGCATGCTCGATCTCGTCGGCACGCTTGAGGGTGCGGTTGATGCGCCGGCACAGTTCCGGGGCCGCATTGGCCGGATAGAGCGACTGGTCGGGATACATCTGCGAGGCGGTGTTGGAATCGGCCGCGACCTGCCAGCCGGAAAGGTAGATCGCCTTCAGCCCTGCGCGCACCTGCTGCATGGCCTGGTTACCGGTCATCGCGCCCAGCGTGTTGATGAAGGGCTCGTCATGCAACAGTTTCCACAGCTTCACGGCGCCGCGTTCGGCAAGCGTGTGAGAGATGGGGAAGGACCCACGCAGCCGCAGAACATCTTCCGGCGAATAAGGCCGGCGAATGCCGTCGAAGCGGCCTTCCGGCGCGGCGGGAACGAGATCCTGGAAGGTCGGCTTGCTCATCACTGTCTCCTCGACATCATCGACATGGTTTTTACAACTTTGGTCGTAGCGATCTGAATTCGTCTCGTTTAATCGCTGGAACCTGTCGATATTGATGATATGCTGCGCTGCAATCAGCAAGACGGACATTTTCTTGAAAAAGTCGCAAAGTGAAAACGTGACCCGTGTCGATGTGTAAATCTGTGAAATCTTGTAAAAGGCCAAACCGATGAGCGACGATGCAGCACGCAAGATCATGGCCGGCGGGCGCCTGCGCCGCCTGCGCCAGGAGCTCGGCCTCTCCCAGACGGGGATGGCGACGGAGCTCGGCATCTCCGTGAGCTATCTCAACCTGATCGAGCGCAACCAGCGCCCGGTCACGGCGCAGGTGCTGATCAGGCTCGCCGAGGTCTACGACATCGATCCGCGCGAATTCGCCCGCGAGGAAGAATTGCGCATCGTCGGCGAGCTCGAAGAGATCTTCGCCGATCCGCTGTTTCGCGATTCGCCCGTCCCGCGCGGCGCCCTGCGCGAGATCGCCGATACGGCCCCGACGTTGGCCGCGGGGATCCAGCGGCTCTACGCCGCTTACGGCCAGTTGCGCGAGGGCGGCAGCGTCTCCCGCGAAGGTGGTGACGCCGATCGCGCCGAGGGCGCCGCGCCCGAGCAGCCCGTCGAGCGCGTGCGCGATTTCCTGCATGCGGCCAACAACCATTTCCCAGAGCTCGAGGCCGCCGCCGAGCGGCTCGCGGAGGAACTCGGGGCACGCGGGCCGGATCTGTTCTTCGCGCTTTCGGAACGGCTGCGCGAACGGCACGGCCTGCGCGTGCAGATCCTCCCCGTCGACGTGATGCAATCGGCCCTGCGCCGCTTCGACCGCCATCGCCGGCGGCTGATGATCTCGGAGCTGGTCGAGCCGTCCGGGCGCACTTTCCAGGCCGCCTATCAGCTGGCCTTCGCCGAATGCGCCGAGACCCTCGCACGCATCGCCGACACGCTCGAAGCGCGCGACGGGGCCGTGCGCCGGCTCGTGCGGATCACGCTGGCGAATTATTTCGCCGCCGCCGTGATGATGCCCTATGCGCCCTTCCTCCAGGCGGCGGAGGCGCTCGCCTATGATGTCGATGTGCTCGGCGCGCGGTTCGGTGCGAGTTTCGAGCAGGTCGCGCATCGTCTCACCACGCTCGCGCGCCCGAGCGCACGCGGCGTGCCGTTCTTTCTGGTGCGCGTCGACATGGCCGGGAACGTCTCGAAGCGGTTTTCCTCCGGCTCCTTCCCGTTCTCGCGCTTCGGGGGCACCTGCCCGCGCTGGAACCTGCACCACACTTTCCGCTCGCCGGGACGGGTGCTCTGCGACGTCGTCGAACTGCCCGACGGCGCGCGCTGGTTCTCGCTGGCGCGCAGCGTGCGGCGCAATGCGCAGGCCTGGGGCGAGCCGGAGGCGCAATTCGTCATCGGGCTGGGCTGCGAGCTGAAATATGCGAGCCGGCTCGTCTATGCGAAGGGGATGGATCTGAAGCTGCGCGAGCCGACGCCGATCGGCGTCAATTGCCGCCTCTGCGAGCGGCAGAACTGCGCCCAGCGCGCCGCGCCGCCGATCATGCGCCGCCTCGCCGTGGACGAGACGACGCGCGGTGTCTCGCCCTTCGCCTTCGAGAGCTGAGGCTACGGGCGCTCGCTCGTGCGCCCGTACCCCCGTGCACGAAAGGGCCTTTACCTCGTCCCCTGCGCGGGCATCATGATCGGAGAAAAGCAATGGCTCCGCGACAGAGCGGCCAGCCGAGGGAGGATCGCATGCATGTTCTGGTGACCGGCGCAGCCGGAATGATCGGCCGCAAACTCGTGGAGCGGCTCGCCACGCAAGGCCGCATCGGCGACCGGGAGATCACGAAGGCCACCCTGCACGACATCGTCGCGCCGCAAGCCCCCGCATCCGCGCCCTTCCCCGTGGAGAGCATCGCCGCCGATTTTGCCGATCCCGCGGTGCCCGCGCGGCTCGTCTCCGGCAAACCCGATCTGATCTTCCATCTCGCCGCCATCGTCTCGGGCGAAGCTGAAACCGATTTCGATAAGGGCTACGCCATCAATCTCGACGGCACGCGGCGCCTGTTCGACGCCTTGCGCGCGCTCGGCGGTGAAGGCGCGCCCTATCATCCGCGCATCGTCTATGCCTCTTCGGTCGCCGCCTTCGGCGCCCCCCTGCCCGATCTGATCGACGATGAATTCCTGCAGGCGCCGCTGACGAGCTACGGCACGCAGAAGGTCATCGGCGAATTGCTCCTGACCGATTACACGCGCAAGGGCATCTTCACCGGCATCGGCATCCGCCTGCCCACGATCTGCGTGCGCCCGGGCAAGCCGAACAAGGCTGCATCGGGCTTCTTCTCCAACATCATCCGCGAGCCTCTGGCCGGCCAGGAGGCGGTGCTGCCGGTGGATGAGAGCGTGATGCACTGGCATGCCTCGCCGCGCTCGGCCATCGGCTTCATGATGCATGCCGCGACCCTCGACAGCGAAAAAGTCGGCCCGCGCCGCAATCTGAACATGCCCGGCGTGTGCGCCACCGTCGGCGAGCAGATCGAAGCTCTGCGCAAGATCGCGGGCGAGAACGTCGTCGCGCGTATCCGCCGCGAGCCCGACGCGATGATCCGCTCCATCGTCGGCAACTGGGCGCGCGGTTTCTCGCCGCAACGCGCCTTGTCGCTGGGCTTCACCGCCGATGAGAGCTTCGAGGCGATCATCCGCACCCATATCGACGACGAACTCGGCGGCGAATTCGTGCGCTGACGCGACCAGGCAGCCGATTTCCTGCCCTTGTCGACGCAAAATCTGCCCGCGCCCCCTTGCCGGGAGCGGGTATATCGGCAACCTCCAGCACAGGGGCCGCAGCGGGGATCCCGCTTCTGTGAAAGGTTGCCATGGACGAGGCCAAGACGATCTACCCGGTGATCCTGTGCGGCGGCTCGGGCACGCGCCTGTGGCCCCTCTCGCGCAAGAGCTACCCCAAGCAGTTCGCCCGGCTGATGGGGCAGGAGAGTTTGTTTCAGGGGACGGTGCGGCGCATGGCGGATGCGGGCTTCGCCCCGCCGCTCGCGATTACGGGTGAGGATTTCCGCTTCATCGTCACCGAGCAGCTCGCCGCCGTCGAGCAGGTCGCGCGCGCCACGCTGATCGAGCCGCAACCGCGCAACACGGCACCGGCGATCCTCGCCGCCGCGCTCTGGCTGCGCGAAAGCGATCCCGATGCGCTGATGCTCGTTGCGCCATCCGATCACGTCATTCCCGACACCCTCGCCTTTCGCGATGCAGTGCTGGCCGCCGCGCCTGTCGCGAAGGCGGGAACGCTCGTCACATTCGGTGTCACGCCGACGCGTCCTGAGACCGGCTACGGCTATCTCGCGCTCGCTTCCGATGCCGATCCGCAGGCGGCGGCGCCCCAGCCTCTCGCCGGCTTCGTCGAGAAGCCCGATGCAGCACGCGCGGCACAGATGCTGGCCGAGGGGCGTTATCTGTGGAATGCCGGGATCTTTCTCTTCTCGGTCGAGGCGCTTCTCGCGGCCTTCGCACGCCACGCCCCCGATCTGATGGAGCCCGTGGGCAACGCCGTGGCGCAGGCGCAGGCCGATCTCGGTTTCACACGTCTGGCGGTGGAGCCGTGGGCGCAAGCGCGCGATATCTCGATCGATTACGCCATCATGGAGAAGGCCGACAATCTCGCCGCCGTCCCGCTTCAGGCGCATTGGTCGGATCTCGGCGGCTGGGAGGCCGTCTGGCAGGAGAGCGGACCGGATACGCAAGGCAATGTCGTATCCGGCCACGCCCTCGCGCAGGATTGCCGGGACACGCTGCTGCGTTCCGAATCCGACGAAGTCGAACTCGTCGGGATCGGTCTCGACAACATCGTCGCGGTGGCGATGAAGGATGCGGTGCTGGTGGCGCGCAAGGACAGGGCGCAGGAGGTCAAGGACGCCGTCGCCGCGCTCAAGGCGAAGGAGGTCTCGCAGGCCACGACCTTCCCGCGCGATCATCGCCCCTGGGGCTGGTTCGAGAGCCTCGCCGTCGGTGATCGTTTCCAGGTCAAGCGTATCGTCGTCCATCCGGGCGGCGCGCTCTCGCTCCAGAGCCACATGCACCGTTCCGAACACTGGATCGTCGTGGCCGGCACCGCCCGCGTCACCATAGACGGACAGGAAAGCCTCCTCGGGGAGAACCAGTCGGTCTATATTCCGCTGGGCTCCGTGCATCGGCTGGAGAATCCCGGCAAGCTGCCGATGGTGCTGATCGAGGTGCAGACCGGCGCCTATCTGGGTGAGGACGACATCATCCGCTACGAAGACATCTACGCGCGCAACTGACGCGTCTGGGGAGGAATGAACATGGACGAAGATCGTTTCAACATGGAAATGCGGAAGTTTCTCAAGGAAGTCGGCGTGACCTCTCAGCGCGAGATAGAACGTCTCGTGCGCGAGGGCGCGGTCACGGGCGGCGAACTGCGCCTGCGCATGACGCTCACGGCTGAGAATGCCGATCTCGAACACGTCGTCGAGCGCACATTGCCGGTACCGGGCAAATCCTGATCCGCTCAGTGGCGTGCCCGCGTCTCAACGATCCTGCGGCGGGATGTGCCGGATCCTCTCGACATGCGCCTTGATGTCCTCGCAACTGAACTTGCTGTGGACCCGCTTGGTGGAAGCCGGATGGTATTGCAGCCCGAGCTTCCTGTCGGAGCGCCAGGCCTTCATCGGGCGAATGGGGCGCGGCACGAAACCGCCGCCGCAGGTCGGACAGACATTGTGAAGCACGTTATCGACGCAATCGGCGCAGTAGGTGCATTCATAAGTGCAGATTCGCGCCTCGGTCGATTGCGGCGGCAGATCCTTGTCACACAATTCGCAATTCGGGCGCAATTCGAGCATCAGAGGCCTCCGTCAGGGATTCGTACACCGGTGATATCAGGGCAAACCGGCTTCCGCACCGCCAGAATATGATGCAATCCCGAATAAGCGAATGCAAAGATTGCACGGCTGGGGATTTCATGATGCATGGCGTGGCAGCCGCGTCGAACAGGTGGAATTTCGCCGCCTGCGCTCTTGCGGGCGCTATCACGGCGGGCGGGGAGCGGCTATGCATAACGGCATGCGTGACAGCAGACGAGTCGATCATCAGGCGCTGACACAGGGCGCATTCTCGGGCGCGACGGGGTTCGCGAAAGCCGCCCCGCTCGTCGTGCTCGATACCGTCATCCTCGCCGCAATCGTCGATCTCGCGCGCCGGCTGATGCTGCCGACCGGCGCGGCCTCGCCCTATATCGTCGGCACGGTCGAAGCGGCGCTCAACGTCTTCGTCTTCGCTCCGCTGATGATCGCCGCGCATCGCTACAGCGTGGCGGGGATGGTCACGCCGCGCCTGAGCGGGTCCCTCGCCGGGCCGATCTTCGGGCGCTTCGTCAAGGCTTCGCTGATCCTCGCGATGATCACGGTGGCCGGATATGGCGGCGGCGCCTTCTTCTCCGGCGTGCTCGGCCCGCCGCTCGGCACCGCGGTATTCTTCATGGCCTTCGCCGCGACGATCGCGCTCGCGGTTCGCTTCGGCCCGCTCTTTCCCGCGATCTCGGTGAATGCCGAGGGCGCACGCTGGGGTGCCGCGTGGCGCGATACGTCCGGTCACGGCTGGCCGATCTTCTTCGTGCTGGCCCTGTGCAGCCTGCCCTTCATCTTCCTCGGCCTGCCGCTCGAAGCCGCGATGCGCGAGGTCGAGCCCCTGCGCGTCGCCGGGCTCATGCTCACGCTGATCCGCGCCGCGATAGAGACCGGCTGGACGCTGGTGCTCGCCTGCGCGGCGGGGCTGATCTACAAGGAACTCGCGCGCGAATTACTGCTTCCGCCGCCCTCCGGCAACGCATCTGGAGGCAATGATGGCTGAGGCGCCCGAGAAGACCGTAGTGCAGGATTTTCCGGCAAAGCCCGATCTCGCGGATGCGATGCGGGCATGGCTCTCGCGTCTCGCCTTCGAGCGCCGCGCCTCGCCGAAGACCCTTCAGGCCTATGCGCGGGATCTGCGACAATTCGCCGAGTTCCTCGTCGATCATCTCGGCGAGCCGGCGGATTGCGCGGCCTTTGCCGTGCTCGCCCCCATGGATATCCGCGCCTTCCTGGCCGCGCGCCGCCGCAAGGGGATCGAGAGCCGCTCGCTGATGCGCCAACTCGCGGCGCTTCGCGGCTTCGCCCGCCATCTCGCGCAGGAGGGCCATGGCGACGCCGCCGCGTTCTTCGCGGTCAGGGGGCCGCGCACGGCGAAAACCCTGCCGCGCCCCATCGCACCGGAAGATGCCCGCGCCACAGCGGCCGCGTCGACCCGCGCCGGCTCGGCCCGCGAGCCATGGATCCTCGCCCGCGATGCCGCCGTGCTCGGCCTGCTCTACGGGGCGGGTCTGCGCATTTCCGAGGCGCTCGGCATTCGCGCCGGCGATGCGCCGGTGGGCGAACGCGACAGCGTGCTCGTCACCGGCAAGGGCGGCAAGCAGCGTGCCGTACCGGTGATCGCGCCGGTACGCGCGGCGATCTCGGATTATCTCGCGCAATGCCCCTATGTGCTAGGGGAGGACGAGCCGCTCTTCGTCGGCGCGCGCGGCGGGCCGCTCTCGGCGCGCGTGGTGCAACTCGCCATGGCGGAACTGCGCGGCGCCCTCGGCCTGCCCGACAGCGCGACGCCGCACGCCTTGCGCCATTCCTTCGCGACGCATCTGCTCGCCGGCGGCGGCGATCTGCGCGCCATCCAGGAACTGCTCGGCCACGCCTCCCTCTCCACCACGCAGATCTACACCCGCATCGACGCCACCCGCATCATGGAAAGCTACAACGCCCTGCATCCGCGCGCGCGGCGGGGTGAGGGCGGGTGAAGGCCATCCTCTCGACGCCGCTCGCGCCGGCGCTACCTCATCCAGCATGAGCGACGCCGAAACCATCCCCGACGCCACCCGCGAGGCCGCCCTTGCACGGCTCGACGCCTTCCTCCCCCGCGCCGGCAGGGCCTATGCGGCGACGCGCAATACCGATCCCGGCCCTGAAAACCGCGACAACGTCTCCATGCTCTCGCCCTATCTGCGCCATCGGCTGATCGGCGAGGACGAGGTGGTGGCGCGGGTGCTCGCGCGGCACGGCTTCGCGGCGAGCGAAAAATTCGTGCAGGAGGTGTTCTGGCGCACCTATTGGAAGGGCTGGCTCGAGCTGCGCCCGGCGATCCATACTCGCTACCACGAGGAACTCGCCCGGGCGCGCGCGGCGCAGCATGATGATCCGCGCCTCGATGCGGCGATGCGCGCCGCGACATCCGGCGAGACCGGGATCGAAGGCTTCGACGACTGGGCCCGCGAGCTCGTCGCGACGGGATATCTCCATAATCATGCGCGGATGTGGTTCGCCTCGATCTGGATCTTCACGCTGAAGCTGCCCTGGGTGCTCGGCGCCGATTTCTTCATGCGCCATCTGCTCGACGGCGACCCGGCCTCGAACACCCTGTCATGGCGCTGGGTCGCGGGGATCCAGACGCGCGGCAAGACCTATCTCGCGCGCCGCGACAATATCGAACGCTTCACGCAGGGCCGCTTCGCCCCCGACGGCCTGAGCCCGGTGGCCGAGCCCATCGACGACGCACCCCCGCCCGCACCGCAGGGAGCACCGCTCGGCGATGATCCGCCCAAGGGCAAAGTCGCGCTGCTCATCACCGAGGAGGATTGCCGGCCCGAGACGCTCGCCCTCGGCGATGCCGAGATCGGCGCGATCGCCACGGTGCAGGCGAGTGAGGGGCGCTCTCCGGGCATGGTCTCGGAGCGCGTCCACCTTTTCACCCATGATGCGCTGGCCGATGCGCTCACCCGCGCCAAGGCGCATTTCGCCGCCCCCGGCGCCCCCTTCGCCTTCACCGCCGCCTCCCTCACCGAACTCGCCCGCGAGGCCGGATCGAATACGATCGTCACCGCCTACGCCCCCATCGGCCCCGCCCGCACCCGCCTCGACGCGCTGGAGCCGGAACTGAGGCAGGCCGGCCTGCGGCTGGTACGCATCCTCCGCCCCCTGGACAAAGCCGCCTGGCCGCATGCGACGCGGGGGTTCTTTCCGTTCCGGGAGAAGATCCCGCAGTTGATCGGGGAATGCGGGTTGGTTTGAGGGGGGGCTGGACACAGCCAGAAATCGAGTTGACTGAGTACACAATAGCATCTCGACAATCAGCCACGAACGTTCCCAACCCCGACAGACCCCCGCTTGGGCTTGGACTTGGGCTAAGATATTGACACCACTTCCCTAATCGAACCAGCCAAGGGCTGATCAGACATATTTTCTGCACCATTTTGTATTGCATCTTGCAATCATCGCACCCTCACCTCATCACTGCACTCATGAACCAGATCGATGATATCGCGGGCGGTATCGTTCGCCACGCCAGTGCCGCCTCGATGCGAAATGATGTCGATTGGGACATGATCCGCGCCGGCCTTCTCGCGCTTGCCGATCACCCCAGCGGCGAGGCGGCACTCAATGCGGCCCTCAAACGCATCAACGACCCGGATGTCCGCTCAGTGTTGGTGGTCTGGTTCAAACGACTGGCAGAGGAGCAGCAGAAAGCCGGGCGCAAGATCAAAAGGCCGGCCGAGACTGGCCTCGGGCCGCTTCAGAATACGCTGATGGGGCTTTCAGGTGCTGCCATGATCGCGGGACTCGCAGGCACGATCGCAGTTCCGGTCGCGGCCTCGGTCTTCGTGGCGCTCGGGATAGGCGCCGGAGCAGCCTGGTTCGGACGTATGAAGCTTCTGGACAGAGCCGATCAGTACGAGGTCCGGACGAATGCTCTTAACAGGCTTGCAAAACTCTGCGAGGATAACGGCAGAGGGTCGTAATTTGAGTGCTTTAGCTCTATATGGTGGTGCATGGAGGTGATGATGACCCTGTTCGAAATCCTTCTCTCCGTTTCTGCTGTCTGCCTCTCAGGGGCCGCGATCGCCTATACTATGTATGTGGTTCGCAAGACCCCCGCGTTCGAGCGCCCGGACGACGCGCAGATCAAGCGCATGATCGATAGCGCGCCACGGGGCAAGTTCGACAACGCGCTGGCACGCTGAACGCGTTCGTTATCCCGGATAATGGGCGAATATTCGGCGTTGAACGTGCCGATGCAGGCCGGATTCGTCACGTTCCAGAGTATTCCCCTACTCCGAGATCATTTCCGAGTCTGCGAGATCATCTTCCTGATAGCGAAGCGGTACCATCGCGGCGCATGTGACACGCGGATCGCCCCCATCATCTTCGAGCGCGAGGCCTGATCAGGCATCCCCCCTATCCCCCCTCAACCGAAAATTCAGCCCCGCCCCGCCAAATCAGCCTCCACCCCGCCCCCGGGCGTACATTCTGGATGATTCCGGGGTCGAAGGCGACGAAGCAGCGGCCGCCCGGATGGCGGATGGAGGGGTAGATCAGGCCGCGATGGCCTTCTGATCGCAGCTCGGCGGCGAGCCGCTGCCCGGCCGGGTAGCCGCGTTCCGGGTCCGGGTCGAGCGCGGGATGCGGCTCTTCGTCCAGATCGGGAAAGTCGCCGATGAAATCGGCGAGCAGTTCCACGTATCGCGCTTCGTCCTCGTAGATGCCGATGAAGCCCAGTTCGCGGGTCCGGTGGAAGCCCACCTCCTGCGCGCTCGTCAGCATGTCCCAGGCGCAATACCACGCACCGCGCGCGCCGGTATTGAACCGGTTGCCGCCGGGGCGGGTATAGGTGAAAGCCGCGTTGATGTGGCTCTGCCCGTAGAGCTTCAGATCATGCGCCCGTCTCGCGAAAGCGAGCTCGCGGCGGTCGAGCGCGGGGCCGCCCTCGCGCTCCGCGATCAGGCGGGCACTGGTCTCGCCTTCGATCTCGGCGAGAATCTGCGCCTCCTCGTCGCTATCCACCAATCCCCGCAGCACCGGGGGCTTGTGGCGGGTCTCGGGGGTCAGCCGGACGAGCGCACGGTCATTGACGGAAGTGATCTTCAAACCCCGCCCCGCAGCGCATCGACATAGCCACGCACCCGCAGGATCTTGGGCAACCCTCCCGCGATCATGGCGTCCAGGGGCCGCGCGCCGTCGAATTCGGGACCCTGATTGGGCAGCTTCACCCAGTTCAGCGCGATCGGCTCGTCGAAATAGAGCGCAAGCGACTTGTAGAGCCCGACCAGCGCGCTCAGGCGCAGCATCTGGTCGCGCGTCAAATCCCCCGCAAAACCCGGCTTTCTGGCCCGCTTCCAGGTGGATTCCGACATATCCGCCAGCGCCGCCGCCTCCCGCAGCGTCAGGGACCACGCATCCGCGATACGCGCGAAGGCCTTGAGGGCGACACCCTGACGGTCCGGTGCGGGACGCTCGAGAACAAGACCTTCCATGGGGTGCCGCTCCTTCATGCCTTGCCCTTGAAGATAAGATCATATGACATGCTTTGCAAGTTCATATGACCATATTCGATGGTCCGGACGTTTTATCGCCAACCCGCAAACATCTCCCCGAATTCCCCATGTCTCTCCCCGTCTCCCGAAACCATTACGCGTTTTGCGGGGTTATCCCCCTGGTGGTGAAGCGATACCATCGCGGCGAATCATCAAACGCGGCACGTGCAGGGACGGGTTCCTCCCATGGCGAAGATCGTCACGCTCACGCTCAACCCGTCGATCGACGGATCGGCCGAGGCGGAGAAGGTGCGGCATACCAACAAGGTACGCACCTCGAACGAGCGGTTCGATCCCGGCGGCGGCGGGATCAACGTGGCGCGGGTGGTGAAGGAACTCGGCGGTGATGTCTGCGCGCTCTATCTCGCCGGCGGCGCCACGGGGGACGTGCTCGACAGCCTGATCGACAAGCAGGGCGTCGCCCGCAAACGCATCCCGATCGCAGACGATACGCGGCTTTCTCATGTGGTCTATGAGCGCGAGAGCGGCAAGGAATTCCGCTTCACGCCGGAGGGGCCGAAGCTCTCGGGCGAGGAGATCGACGCCTGCCTCGATGCGCTGCGCGGGATGGATTGCGATTATCTCGTTGCGTCAGGCAGCCTGCCGCGCGGGGTCGAGGCTGATTTCTACACTCGCGTCGCGGATGTCGCGCGCGAGAAGGGCGCGCATTTCGTACTCGATACTTCCGGCGATGCGCTCAAAGCCGCCCTCGACCATGGCGGCATTCATTTCGTGAAGCCGAGCCACGGCGAATTCCGCAACCTCACCGGCCAGGATTGTCACCACGCCGATGAAATCAGCGCGGCGGCGAAGGGGTTCATCGATGACGGCAAGGCCGAGATGATCGCCGTGACGCTCGGCCACGAGGGCGCCGTGCTGGTCGATTGCGATGGCGCCTATGAGCGCGCGGTGCCCGAGGTCGAAGTCAGGAACGCCGTCGGCGCCGGGGACAGTTTCGTCGCCGGAATGACTCACGGCTTGAGCACGGGCCTGTCGCATCGCGACGCCTTCCTCTTGGGAATGGCCGCAGGCAGCGCCGCCGTGATGACCCCGGGCACCGAGCTGTGCCGCCGCGCGGATGTCGAACGGCTCTACGCGCAATTGCGCAATCACGAAAAGGAAGCCTGAGATGAAGCTCTGCGTCTTCTCCACCAAACCCTATGACCGCACCTATCTCGATGCGGCCAATCGCGCTGGGTCGCACGAGCTCGTCTATCTCGAAGCGCCGCTACGCCCGGAGACCGCCGTCCTCGCGCGCGGCGCGCAGGGCGTGTGCGCCTTCGTCAACGACACGCTCGACCGAACGGTGCTGGAGCAGCTCGCCGCCGACGAGATCAGGCTCGTCGCCTTGCGCTGCGCGGGCTTCAACAATGTCGATCTGGAAGCGGCACAAGAGCTCGGCATCACCGTGGCGCGCGTGCCCGCCTATTCGCCCCATGCGGTGGCCGAGCACACCCTCGCCCTCGTCCTCGCCCTCAACCGGCGCATCCACAAGGCGCATAACCGGGTGCGCGAGAACAACTTCAATCTCGACGGGCTGATCGGCTTCGATCTGAACGAAAAGACCGTCGGCATCGTCGGTACGGGCCAGATCGGCGCCATCACCGCCGCGATCTTCCAGGGATTCAATTGCCGGGTGATCGCCTACGACGTGGCGCTCAACCCCGATTGCGAGGCGCGCGGCATCGCCTATGTCGATCTCGACACGCTGTTTGCGGAATCCGACATCATCTCCCTGCACTGCCCGTTGACGCCGGATACACGCCATCTGATCGATGCCGACGCGATCGCGCGGATGAAATCTTCAGTGATGATCGTGAACACGTCGCGTGGCGCGGTGATCGATACCAGGGCGGTGCTCGACGCGCTCAAGAACGGGCGCATAGGCTCGCTCGCCCTCGACGTTTACGAAGAGGAAGGTGATCTGTTCTTCCGCGATCTGTCGAACGACATTCTCAGTGACGACGTCTTCGCCCGCCTCCTCACCTTCCCCAACGTCCTGATCACCGGCCACCAGGCCTTCTTCACCCACGAAGCCCTGACCAACATCGCCGACACTACGATCGGCAACGTCACCAGCTTCGAAAAGACCGGCGAAGCGGAGCATACGGTCTCGGTGGAGAAGGTGGTTTGAGCGGGGATGGGCGCGATTTCCGCGCGCTGGTTGACGCGGTCTGTTTTTGCAATGCGGCGAAGAAAAACAATGTTGCACGCATGGGGCGAATTGCACAATTTATGATTCTGTATACCATAGGGTTGTGAGCAGGCGTCCGATGCCTGGCGCGCAACCTGATGGGGGGATCAGGCATGGCCCGACAGATCGCAATTCTTCATGGCTGGGGCGACAAATCCGGCTCGTTTCGCAAGCTGGAAGGCTTCCTCGCGGCAGCCGGCTACGACATCACCCGGATATGGCTCGGCGATTACATATCGACCGATGACGATGTCCGCATCGACGACGTCGCGCGGCGCATGCAGGCGGTGATTGTCGAGTTGCAGCAGAAAGGCGAACTCGGCGAGCATTTCGACCTGATCGGCCATTCGACAGCCGGCCTCGTCATGCGCGAATGGGCGGCGACGTTTTATCCCGACGGAAAGGACTGCCCGGTCAAGCGCATGTTGATGCTCGCACCGGCGAATTTCGGCTCGCGCCTCGCGACGCTCGGCAATTCCTATGTCGGTCGCGCCACGAAAGGTCTCTTCAACGGCTTCCAGACCGGGCGCGAGATGCTCAACGCACTCGAACTCGGCTCGCCATACCAGCGCGAACTCGTCACGCGCGATCTGCTCGATCCGGATGGCGCCACGAGCGGGCCGTACGGGCGAGGCGGCATCTGGCCCTTCGTCATCACCGGCAGCCGCGGCTATCGCAGCATCACGCGCCGCCTCCTCAACGAGGACGGAAGTGACGGCACGGTGCGCGTGCCCGCGGCGAACATGAACGTCACCGGTCTGACCCTCGCTTTCGGTGAAGACGCCGAGCGACCAGACATCACGGCATGGGCGTCGCGCATCGGCGGCAGCACGATCCCCTTTGCGGTCCTCCCCGATCGAGATCACACGCAAATCAAGTTTCCCGGCGATCCGAGCGGCGCCATACCCGAACTCTCCGATCGTCTCGGCGCTCTCATTCTGGAGGCTCTCGCATGCGATGGCTGGGACGCGCATCAACGCATCGCGGAATAATGGCGTGGGGTGTCGGAAGAGACAGCGGAGCTCGCCCAACGCTCCCGTAGGCGAGGGTTGTTTCGAAGCAATCCGCCCGAAGACCAGGAAATGCATCGCTATATTCAGATCGTCACCCGTGTCCGCGATGACCAGGGGCTACCGGTGAACGACTACTTCATCGAGTTCTTCGCGCCCGGGGCGAAAAACGATCTCAGCCTGATCCGCTTCCAGAAGGAGGCGCTCGACGATGTACATGTGAACAAGCTCGACGGTTCGGTACGATGCTTCTACATCGACCGGGACGACCTGCTGTCAAGGTATTACACAAGGGGCGTAAGCCAGCTCGCCGCGAGTATCGTGGCAGCCAATCCGGGCCGCAACATCCGGTATTTCGACAAGGAAGTCGACGGGGCCGGCGGACAACTGATGATCCATTGCGAGAAAGAATCCGACCGCGCCGCTCTCGAAGCGCGCCTCAACCGCAATGCCACACATTTCGTCGACATCATCATACCGCGCAAGACGCTGGATCGGATATTCGCATTGAAGCGATACAATCCGGGCTGATCACAGCCCCGCCACCACCTCCCGAAACACATCCCCCCGGTGCTCGAAACTCCGGAACTGGTCGAATGAGGCGCAGGCCGGGGAGAAGAGGATGACAGGCGCTTCTTCGTCGCTCGCCTGTGCGTCCGCTGCGGCGCGGGCGACGGCTTTTTCGAGGGTGCCGCAGCGCACATAGGGCACGCGGCCTTCCAGTGTCCGGGCGAAGGCGTCGCTCGCTTCGCCGATCAGATAGGCGCGGGCGACGCGGGGGAAGTACTCCGCGAGACTGTCGATGCCGCCCTCCTTCGGCTTGCCGCCGAGGATCCACCAGACGCGATCGAAGGAGGCCAGGGCGCGGGCGGTGGATTCGGCGTTCGTCGCCTTGGAATCGTTGATGAAAGTGAGCCCCTCCGGCCCCGGCACCTCTTCCATGCGATGCGGCAATCCCGGAAAGCTCGGCAACGCCTGCGCGATCGCGGGCGGGCTCACCCCCGCATGCCAGCAGGCAGCGCAGGCGAAGGCCGCGTTCTGCGCGTTATGCGCCCCGCGCAGCGTACCGATCCCGTCGAGATCACCCAGCGCGAGCGCGGCGTCGACATCCTCGCCGGCATTGCGTGCGAGAACGAGCCCGTCCTGCACGAAATAGCCCCAGGGCAGTTCGCGCGTCGCGGAGACCGGATATACGTCCGCGCCCTCCATTTGCGAGAGCCGGCGCCCGATATCCTCGCAATGCGCGTCGTCGCGCCCGATCAGGGCGAGCTTCGCCTTTGCGACGAGCCGCTCCTTCACTCGCGCGTAATGCTCCATGGTGCCGTGGCGGTCGATATGATCGGGCGAGAGGTTGAGGAGCAAGCCGATCGTGGGGGCGAGCGAGGGGGTGAGATCGATCTGGTAGGAGGACACCTCCACCACGTGGAACCGCCCCGCCGCCGGCGGCTCGAGCGAGAGGATCGCCGCGCCGATATTGCCGCCCATCTGTACGTCGTGCCCGGTCTCGCGCAGGATATGGGCGATCAGCGCCGTCGTCGTGGATTTGCCGTTGGTGCCGGTGATGGCGATGAAGGGTGCATCCGGGGCGAGCCGCGCCCGCTCGCGGCAAAAGAGCTCGATATCGCCGATGATCTCGACACCCGCAGCGCTGGCCTTCGCGACGCTCCAATGCGGGACCGGATGGGTGAGCGGCACGCCGGGTGAGAGCACGAGCGCGGCAAAGCCCGCGAAATCCGCCTCGCGCAGATCGGTGATCGGGATCCCTTCCGCTCGCGCGCTCTCGACCCGCTCGGCATTGTCGTCGAAGGCGTGCACCCGCGCGCCGCCGGCGATCAGCGCACGGGCAGTAGCGAGCCCCGATCCACCGAGGCCGAACAGGGCGACGTCGCGCCCGACGAAGACGGTTGCCGGCGTCATGCCGATCTCCTCATCTGAGCTTGAGCGTCGCGAGCCCGATCATGGCGAGCACCACGGCGATGATCCAGAAGCGGATCACGATCTGCGGCTCGGTCCAGCCCATCTTCTCGAAATGGTGGTGGATCGGCGCCATCTTGAAGACGCGCTTGCCGGTGAGCTTGTAGGAGACGACCTGGATGATCACCGAGGAGGCTTCCAGCACGAACAGGCCACCGACGATGGCGAGCACGATCTCGTGCTTCGTCGCGACTGCGATCGTACCCAGCATGCCGCCCAGCGCGAGCGAGCCGGTATCACCCATGAAGACCTGGGCGGGCGGTGCGTTGAACCAGAGAAAACCGAGCCCGGCCCCGATCAGCGCACCGCAGATGACGGCGAGTTCGCCGGTTCCGGGAACGAAATGGATCTGCAGATAATTCGCAAAGATCGCGTTGCCGACGAGATAGGCGACGAAGCCGAAGGTGCCCGCCGCGATCATCACCGGGACGATGGCGAGACCGTCGAGGCCATCGGTGAGATTGACCGCATTGCCCGCACCGACGATCACCAGCGCGCCGAAGATGATGTAGAACCAGCCGAAATAGATCAGCACGTCCTTCAGGAAGGGCAAGGCGAGATGATTGGCGAGTTGCGGTGTCGCGATATAGGCGATGGCGACACAGGCGAGAGCCGCGATCACCGCCTCGATAGTGATGCGATACTTGCCCGAGAACCCCTTGTGGGATTGCCGGGTCACCTTGAGATAATCGTCGTAGAAGCCGATCGCGCCGAAGCCGAGCGTCACCATCAGCACGACCCAGACGTAAGGATTGGAGAGATTGGCCCAGAGCAGCGTCGAGACGAGCACGCCGGCGAGAATCATCAAGCCGCCCATGGTCGGCGTGCCGCGCTTGGTCACGAGATGCGATTCCGGCCCGTCATCGCGGATCGGCTGGCCGCGGCCCTGCTTGAGGCGCAGGGTGGCGATGATGGCCGGGCCGAACCAGATCACGAAGAGGAACGCCGTCGCCGTCGCCATTCCGGTGCGGAAGGTGATGTAGCGCAAGATATTGAGAACGTTCACATAGGCGGCGAAATCGGCAAGCCAGGTCAGCATCGCTCAGATCATCCTTGTTGCGCGAGGGCCCGTCCCGCCCCCGCACGTTTCTTCACCGCCTCGACGACGTGCTCCATACGGATGCCGCGCGATCCCTTGACCATGACGACATCCCCGGCCCGCAAGGCGGCGACCACGGCCCCGTCGAGCCCGGTCGCGGCATCGGCGTAGCCGCCCCGGCGCTCGGGGGGAAGAGCCGTCATGAGATTTTTCATCAAGGGCCCAGCCGCAAAGACCAGATCGACCCCGTTCGCGATGACCGATTGCGCGAGCTCGCCATGGGCGCCGGGACCGGAATCACCGAGTTCCAGCATGTCCCCGAGAACCGCGATGCGGCGCCCGCGAAAACCGATCTCGGTCTGGCCGAGGGTTTCCAGCGCCGCGCGCATGGAGGCCGGGTTGGCATTGTAGCTCTCGTCGACGAGCAGGATCTCGCCGCCGTTGAATGCGAGTGTCTCCCGCGCGCCCCGCCCGACCGGCGGCGTCAGATCGCCGAGCGCGAGCGCGGCGAGGGCGAGATCGAGCCCCAGCGCGTGGATTGCGGCGACGAGGCCGAGCGAATTTATCGCGACATGCCGCCCGACCATGCCGACGCGGTAGGTCAACGGCGTCTCGAAGACACGGGCATCGACGATGGTCATGTCCTGCTTGGCGATGATGCGCAAAGCGCGCACATCCGCCTCCTCGCTCTCGCCGAAGGAGACGACGCGCCCGGCATCGGAGGCGAGCGCATGGGCGCGCAGGCGCTCGAAATGCGGGTTGTCGCGGTTGATCACCGCGACGCCGCCGGGCTCCAGCCCGAGGAAGATCTCGCCCTTGGCGTCGGCAATGCCCGAGACCGACTGGAAATGCTCGATATGCACCGCCTCGACTGTCGTCACGATGGCGACGTCCGGGCGCACCATCCGCGCCAGCGGGGCGATCTCGAAGGCATGGTTCATGCCGATCTCGAACACACCGAATTCGCTGTCGCGCGGCATGCGGGCGAGCGTGAGCGGCACGCCCCAATGGTTATTGTAGGATGCCGCCGATGCATGGGTCTTGCCCGAGCGCGAGAGCAGCAGCCGCATCGCTTCCTTGGAGCCGGTCTTGCCGACGGAGCCGGTAATGGCGATGATCCGCGCACCGGTTCGCGCCCGCGCCGCCCGCCCCAGATCCTCCATCGCAGCGAGCGTATCGGTCACGACGAGGAGCGCGCCGGGCAGGCTCTCGCAGGAAGCGGACAGCGCCTCGGCCCTGTCGCGCGCGATGACGGCGGCGGCGGCGCCTTTTTCGAGCGCCTGAACGACGAAGTCATGCCCGTCGCGCGCTTCGCCCGTGATGGCGAAGAACAGATCACCCGGCTTCAGGCTGCGGGTATCGATGGAAATGCCATCGATCCGTGCCGGCAATACGCCGATACATTCTGCCTGCATCGCCTGAAGCGCCTCGCCCCCCGTCCATAGCGGCACCGCTCGAGCATTCATCGTCATCAACTCCGCGAAAGCCGTGTGGCTGTCGAATCTCTTGCGGCAATGGCCTGCCGGGTCGTTTCCTGATCGGAGAACGGCAAGATCTGCTCGCCCACGATCTGGCCCGTTTCATGGCCTTTTCCGGCGATCACGAGCACGTCTCCTTCGCCGAGCATGGCAACGCCCGCGCGGATCGCCTCGGCGCGATCACCGATCTCCTGCGCATCCGGCGCTTCCGCGAGTACAGCCGCACGGATGGCGGCGGGGTCTTCGCTGCGGGGATTGTCGTCGGTGACGATCACGTGGTCGGCGCGTTGTGCCGCGACCCGCCCCATGATCGGGCGCTTGCCCGGATCGCGATCGCCGCCACAACCGAAGACGCAGATCAGCCGCCCGCTCGCGAAGGGGCGCAGGGCATCGAGCGCATGGGCGAGGGCATCGGGCTTGTGGGCATAATCGACGACGCAGAGCCCGCCCGCGACCTCCCCCACCCGCTCCAGCCGCCCGCTGACACCGGCGAGCTGCTCCAGCGCCGCGAAGATACGCGCCGGATCTCCACCCGTGGCGATGACGAGAGCGGCTGCGACGAGGGCGTTCTCGATCTGGAAGGTCCCGATCAGCGGGATCGCGAGATCATGGCGACGCCCGGCATGCACGATGCTCACGCTCTGGGCGAAGCCCTGCATCTCGTGACGCTCGAGCCTGATGAAATCGCCCCCGGTTCCGACGGTGAACGGGGTATGACCGGCGGCCTCGATCGCCGCGATCGCGTCCTTTGCGAAATCGCCATCCACATTCACGATGGCCGGCGCACCCGGCGGCAGAAGCGTATGGAACAGGCGCATCTTCGCCGCGAGATACGCCTCCATGGTGGGGTGATAATCGAGATGGTCGCGCCCGAGATTGGTGAAGGCGGCCGCCGCGAGCCGTACCCCGTCGAGGCGATGCTGGTCGAGCCCGTGTGAGGAAGCCTCCATCGCGAGATCGGTGATGCCGCGATCGGCAAGCTCTTCGAGCATGCGATGCAGGCCGACCGGATCGGGCGTCGTCAGCGAACCGTATTCCGCCCCCTCCCCGGTCACCACGCCGAGCGTGCCGAGGCTCGCCGCAACATCGCCCAGAGAGAGCCGGATCTGGCGCACGAAATCTGCGACGGACGATTTCCCCGCGGTACCGGTCACCGCGACGATGCGCTCCGGCTGGCGCGGGTGGAAGGCGGAGGCTGCGCGGGCGAGCGCGAGGCGCGGATTGTCGACCTGCCGCCAGGCGATGTCGGTTGGCAGGTCATCCGGGCGCGGCCCGGCGGAGACGATCGCGCGGGCGCCTTGCGCGAGAGCCTGCGGAACGAAGCGCGCGCCATCCGCCTTCACGCCGGGAATGGCGAAGAAGACGAAGCCCGGCGCCACGGCGCGGCTGTCGGGGGTGAGGCCGGTGACTTCGAGGGTATCGAAAGCGTCGCCCGCCGGGCCGAGAAGATCGGCGAGGCGGGCTGAACGTGTCCGGTTCTGTGCGCCTTGCGGCGCCGATTCGCTCATTGCGTACCCCAGGCCCCCAACCGGGTCATCAACGGGAAGGGCTGTTCGGGAGGGTTAAACCGTGGCGGGATGTCGAGCAAGTGCGCCGTGCGCTTGATGATCTTGCCCGTGGTCGGCGCCGCGTTCCAGCCCGCCGTGTTGAAGCCGTGCGTGCGTGGTGTCGCCTTCGGCTCGTCGAGAATGGTGAGGAACAGGTAGCGCGGATCATCCGCCGGTGCGACGGCGAAGAACGTCGTCAGCAGAAGACCCTCGACATAGCGACCGTTCACGACCTTCTGCGCGCTGCCCGTCTTGCCGCCGACGTAAAATCCCGCCACCGAGGAATTGCCGGCGGAGCCGCGTTCGGCGTTGAGGCGCATCATGTAGCGCATCGCCTCGCTGGTCTCCTCGCTGATCACCCGGGTGGCGTGACGGCGCGCCTCGTCTTCCGAGCGCTTGAGGAAGGTCGGCGGGATCATGTAGCCGCCATTCACCAGAGCGGCCGTCGCCATTGCCGACTGGAGCGGCGCGACGGCGAGACCGTGGCCGAAAGCGATCGTCGCGGTGTTGATCTCGCCCCAGCGGCGCGGCACCAGCGGCGCGGCATTCTCGGGAAGCTCCGTGCGCAGGCGCTCGAGCTGGCCGGTGCGGCGCAGGAACTCGCGGTGATGGTCGACGCCGAGCTGCAGGGCCATGCGCGCGGTGCCGATATTGGAGGAGTGCACGAAGACTTCCGGCACGTTCAGAACCCGGTTCTGACCGCGATAATCGCGGATGCGCTGACGCCCGAATTGCAGCGGTGCGCGGGCGTCGAACGTGGAATTGATGTTGAACTTGCCCGAATCGAGCGCCATCGCCACGGTCAGCGCCTTGAGGGTCGAGCCCATCTCGTAGACACCGACATTGATGCGGTTGATGTTCTCGTCCTTCTGCGCATCGACCGGATTGTTGGGGTCGAAATCAGGCAGCGAGACCAGCGCCACCACCTCGCCCGTGCGCACGTCGAGGACGAGACCCGCCGCCGCGATGGCGCGGAATTCCTCCATCGCCTTGAGCAATTCGTCGCGCATCGCGTGCTGGACGCGCAGATCGACCGAGAGCTCGACGGGCGCGAGATCGGCGGCACTCTTGAGCAGGCCGACGCCCTCCAGATCCTGAAGGCCCTGCCCGTCGATCCATTTCTCGATACCGGCAATGCCTTCGTTGTCCACATTGGCATAGCCCAGCACATGTGCCGCCGCGACGCCGTTGGGATAGACGCGCTTGTGCTCGGGCAGGAAGCCGACGCCGGGAATGCCGAGCCGGTGGACTTCCGCGCGCTGACGCGGCGAGATCTCGCGCTTGACCCAGATGAATCCGCGATTGGTGCTCAACCTGTCGCGCAGTCGCCTTGCGTCGATATCCGGGAAGACGGCGGTGAGAAGTTCGGTCGCCTCGTCGGGATCGATGATGTTGCGCGGCTCGGCGAAGACCGAGTAGCTCATCACGTCGGTCGCGAGCACTTCGCCGTTGCGGTCGAGAATATCAGGCCGCGCGGTCCCCAGTGACGAAGCGGAAGCGCGCCGAATGGTCTCCTCGCCCCCCGTATCGAGGCCGAGTTGGACGAGGCGCCCCGCAAGGGCGGCGAATAGGATCGCGAAGGCGAAGGCCGCAAGGCCGATCCGCGCGCGCCCCTTGTCGCCGCGCAGACGAAACAATTCGCGCAAGGCCGCCACGAAACCGCCGAACAGGCCGCGCTTTTGCGCTTCGTCGGTGTGTCCCTCGGTTTCGGTCTGGTCACGATCGGGCGTGGACACGGGGCGTCACCTCGTCGAGCCGGTGGTGGTGGGGGTGGAGGCCGCAGGACGCGCCGTCTGGCCGGGCGTCGCCGTCGGCGCGGCGAGGCCGAGCGCTTCCAGCTTGCGGGCGATGCCGTCGTCGCGCTCACCGCGCGCGGGCAGATCCGAGAAACGCGTGAGGCGGCGCGGATCCATCGCGACGATGTCGTCGAGATGGCGGTCGGCGAGCGCCTGAACCCGGTCGGGGCGGTTCAGAAGCGTCCATTCCGCGCGCAGGACCGCGATGGCCGCACGTTCGCGATCGACCTCCGCCTGGAGGCGCGCGAGATGTTCGGCCTGGACGATCGCTTCGTATTTGATCGAATAGGCGTAGCCCGCCGATCCGATCAGTGCCGCGATGGCGACGATATGGCTCAGACGGATCATCGCCGTCCCCTTTCCCGGGCCGTGCGCGGCAAGCTCGCGAGGGTGGTGATGGCATCGGATTCCGGCTGCATCGGCGAGTCGAGCCGCTCGCCCGCGCGCAGCTTCGCCGAGCGTGCACGCGGATTGGCCGCGTTCTCCGCCGAACCGGGCTTGACCGGCCCCTTCGTCACGAGGCGGAAGCTCGGTTGCGGCCCGGGGCCGGCGACCGGCACATGGCGCGAGAAGCCGCCGGCGCGTCCGGCACGCTGGGCGAGATATTGCTTGACGATGCGGTCTTCCAGCGAATGGAAGGTCACGACCACGAGCCGCCCGCCCGGTGTGAGTACCTCCTCGGCGCCATGCAGTGCGCGGGCGAGTTCGCCGAGTTCGTCGTTGACCGCGATGCGCAAAGCCTGAAAGGTCCGCGTCGCGGGATGCGGGCCGTTCGGCTCCGCACGCACCAGCCCGGAGACGAGTTCGGCGAGATCGCGGGTGGTCTCGAAGGGCGCGCGGCGGCGGCGCTCGATCACGGCGCGCGCAATGGCGCGGGCACGTCGCTCCTCGCCGTAATGATAGATAATGTCGGCCAGAAGCGCCTCGTCCGCCTCGTTGACGAGATCGGCGGCACTCTCGCCCTGCCCTTCCATGCGCATGTCGAGCGGGCCGTCGAGGCGGAAGGAGAAGCCGCGCGCAGCCTGGTCGATCTGCATCGAGGAGACGCCGATATCGAGCACGATACCGTCGAGCTTGCCCGCGAGCCCCAGATCCCGGGTGATCTGCGCGCAATCACCGAAGCGACCCTCGACCAGTTGCAGCCGGTCGCCATAAGCCGCGACCATCTCGCGCCCCGCCGCAATGGCAGAAGGATCGCGATCGATGGCGATGACGCGGTTCTGCGGATGCGCATCGAGGATCGCGCGGGTATAGCCGCCCGCGCCGAAGGTGCCGTCTACGAAGACGCCGCCTTCCGTCGCCTTCAGCGCGCTCAGCACCTCCGCGAGCAGCACGGGAACATGAGGGGCCGGTCCGCCTGCGGCAGGATCGTTTCCTTCACCGCGACCACTCATGATTCCCGCGCCTCCGCCCGCGAGGCCTGAGCCGTATTCATCGGGATCGGAGCGCCGATGCCGCGCTTGAGCGCGCGTACTTTCGCGCGCGCCGCATCGAGATGCGCCCGGAAGCGCTCCGGTTCCCAGATCTGGAATTTCTGGCCGAGCCCCACGAAGGTGACCTGATCGCCGATCCCGGCATGCTCCTTCACCATCTCCGTGAGGATGACGCGGCCTTCCTGGTCGACCTTGAGGATCTCGCTCGTGCCGAACAACGCCGTCGAGAGCTGGTCGTGCTCGTCCGAATAGGGTGAAAGCCCGCACAGCAGCGCATCGATCGCCGCCAGCAGCGCATTGCCCCCGGCATCGAGCGCCGGCGCGTCCAGCGCCGGGTGCACGTAGAGACCCTCGAACCCGTCGCGCGCGAGCACGGCACGAAAGGTCGCCGGAATCGATACGCGCCCCTTCGAATCCAACCGGTTGGTAAAATTGGACACGAAGCGATTCATCGTCAGTGCCACAGCCCCCGTTGGTCAGCCGACGGGGTACATCGCCCGTACGGTCCGCCTTGCCGCCCGCCCCGGGAGTGCGCAGAAACACGCGACCGCGATCGTCCTGATCGCGACCGTGACGCATCGCTCTGCGCGCCGAAAACGGGATGGTTTGGGATACCATGGGCTCTTATGGGCGTCAACGGATTCCGGGGGCGACAGACGGACGAATCCCCGTCTGCCACAGGACCTCCATCAGAGCGCGTCTTGGTTAACGATCGGTCAACGCGAGCGCGGGAAGGCTTGCGGATTCCACGACGCGCGATCCCCCGTTTCGATTGTTCACGCAAGGCTTTGGCAGGATGCGCGCGCACTGCCCCTTGCGCGGACGGTTCGGCTCGGTGATCCTGCGCGGATGCTGCTCAATCTCTTTCACACCCTGCGCAAAGCCGGCATCCCGGTCTCGCTGCGCGAACACCTCTCGCTGATCGAGGCCATGTCGCACGATCTCGCCGAGAAGCGCGTCGAGGATTTCTATTATCTCGCCCGCACGGTTCTGGTGAAGGACGAGCGCCATCTCGACCGGTTCGACCGCGCTTTCGCCGCCTGTTTCGAGGGGCTCGAACTGATGAGCGACGCCCTCGAAGCGCAGGGTATCCCGGAGGAGTGGCTGCGCAAGCTCGCGGAGAAGCATCTCAGCGAGGAGGAGCGCCGCGAGATCGAGGCGATGGGCTGGGACAAGCTGTTCGAGACGCTGAAGCAGCGGCTGGAAGAGCAGAAGAAGCGCCACCAGGGCGGATCGAAATGGATCGGCACCGCCGGCACCTCCCCCTTCGGCGCTTATGGCTACAACCCGGAAGGCATCCGCATCGGGCAGGACGGCAACCGCAATTTTCGCGCCGTGAAGGTGTGGGACAAGCGCGAATTCCGCGATCTCGACGATACCCGCGAGCTCGGCACCCGCAATCTGCGCGTCGCTCTACGCCGCCTGCGCCGCTTCGCCCGCACCGGTGCAGCCGACGAGCTCGATCTCGACGGGACGATCCGCGGAACGGCGGAAAAGGGCTATCTCGACGTGCGGATGCGTCCCGAGCGGCGCAACGCGGTCAAGGTCCTGCTCTTTCTCGATATCGGCGGCTCGATGGACTGGCACGTGGAACTGGCCGAGGAGCTGTTTTCCGCAGCGCGCGCCGAGTTCAAGCATTTCGAGCATTTCTACTTCCACAATTGCCCCTATGAGGGCGTGTGGAAGGACAATCGGCGCCGGCGCACGGAAGTCACCCCGACCCTCGACGTGATCCGCACCTATGGCGAGGATTACCGCGTCGTCTTCGTCGGCGATGCCTCGATGAGCCCCTACGAGATCGTCATGGCCGGCGGGTCCGTCGAGCATTGGAACGAGGAGGCTGGCCAGGTCTGGATGGAGCGCCTCCTCGGCCATTTCCGCCGCGCGGTCTGGCTCAACCCTGTTCCCGAAGCACATTGGGGCTACACCCATTCCATCGGCATCATCCGCAAGCTGATGGAAGGACGCATGTTCCCGCTCACCGTCGAAGGCCTCGACGACGCCATGCGCGCGCTGACGCGGTAGCGATTGCGCGGTGAGAATTATCTTCCGGCGATCGGATCGGGCCCGAAGCGGTTCGCGCCCGGCGTGCCCTCCAGAATACCAAGATCGACGATCGCCCAGATCACACCGATGAGGGGTATGAACAGGATCAGCACCCACCAGCCGGATTTGTCGCGATCGTGAAAGCGCTTGATGTGCAGCATGATGCCCGCGACCATCAGCAGAATGCTCAGGACGAAGGGCACGAGCCCGTCCACCCCGAACAGCGCGTTCAGAACAAGCCAGGCGACGAACAGGATCGCGACGCCGATCCACCAGCGCTGCCGCTCGATGCGCCCGTCCGGCGACGTGAAGAGATAGGCGAAATCCAGATTGCCCATGAGGCCCCCCATAGAATTGCGACGAAACACCGGCGCTCATCGCTGCGCAAAGAACTGCTGAAAGAGCTTACGCCAACTCCTTACGTAACGAAACGCCCGGAAGACAATGCATGACCGGGCATTCCGTTCGGCAGGACGATCGAAGCGGGGAAAGAAAACGCTACCCCCTGCCTCGCCTCAATACCGCACAGGGCGCACACGCAGGCCGGCGAGGCGGAGATAGCCGCGTTTCATCCGGCTGAAATCATCGGCGATGCCGAGCATGGCGGGGACGACGAAGAGGATCACCAGCGCCGAGACCGCGAGGCCGAAGCTCAGAGTGATGGCGATGGGGATGAGGAACTGGGCCTGCAGGCTCTGCTCCATGATCAGCGGCGCCATGCCGCCCGCCGTCGTCAGCGAGGTGAGCAGCACCGCCCGGAAACGGTCGACGGAGGAGCCCACCGCCGCCGATTCATGCGCCTCGCCCTGCCGGACGCGCTCGTTATAGCGGTCGACCAGCACGATCGAGCCGTTCACCAGGATGCCAGAGAGCCCGAGCAAGCCGATCATCGAGAGGAAGGCGAACTGGAAGCCGAGCAGCCAGTGGCCGAGCACCGCCCCGGTGAAGCCGAAGGGAATGATCGACATGATCAGAAGCGGTTGTGTCCAGTTCTGGAAGACGAGGGCGAGGATCACGTAGATGGCGGCGAGCGCGATGATGGCGCCGAGGCCCAGATCGGCGAAGGCGCGCCCCTGCGTCTCGGCCTGACCGCCGCTCTGGGTCTGCACGCCGAAACGCTCGCGGATCTCGGGAAGGATGTCGTTCTCGACGGAAGCACGGACCTCCCCGGCAGGCGTGATCGCGGAATTGACGTCCGCCGTCACGGTCACGGCGATCTGCCCGTCGCGACGCTGGATCAGGCCGAAAGCCTCGCGCTCCTCGATCGCGACGACGTCCCCCAGCCGCACCATGGCGCCACCGGGCGCGCGCAGCGTCATGTCGAGCAGGCCGGCAATGTCGCCGATCCGGTCGGGCTGGCGCACGCGGATCGTGACCTCCTCGTCGCCGGCGGCGAAGCGCATCGCCACGATACCCTGATAGGCGGCGCGGACCTGGGAGGCGATGACCTCCGGATCGATGCCCAGCGCCATGCCGCGCGGGGTCTGGCGCAGGATGAGTTCGTTCTTGCCGAGCGGCGTATCGTCCTTGATGCCGGACGCCGCCGGATAATCCGCGAGGCGGTCCTTGAGTTCGTCGGCTGCGGCCTTGAGGGTGAGGAGATCGGCACCCGTGAGGCGGATATCGACATCGGCACCCGGCGGACCTGCGGCGCGCGCACCGATCGAGAATTCGTCGAGCCCCGACAGGGCCGGCATGCCCTCGCGCAGATAGCTGATCACCTGGGGCGTGCGCACCTCGCGTTCCTCGCCCGGCGTGAGCTGGAGCTCGATCATGGCGAGGTTGGAGCCGCGATCCTGCCCCGCCTGGCCGAGACGGGCGAAGTGGAAGACGATGACCCCCGCGCCGTATTCCTGCGCGAGCCGCTCGTCCGTCGCCTCGATCGCAGTTTCGAGACTGCGCAGATGCGAGAGCATCTGATCGTCGGACAGGCCGGGCGCGAAACGGATCTCGGCACTGATGAATTCGGCTTCGGGCGTGGGGAAGAAAGTGAATTGCACGCGCCCGCCCGCGATCAGCCCCACGGCCAGGATCAGGCCGCCCACGGCAAGGGCGAGCGTCGAATAACGCCAGCGTACCGCCACGAGCGCCAGCCGCTGCACCGGGCCGTTGCGGAAACGGTCGACGCCGCGCTCCATGCCCTTGCGGATACGCGTCCACCAGCCGTCGGGCCTCGCCCGGGCGCGCTCCTGCGCCGTCAGGGCATGACGCAGATGCGTCGGCAGCACGATGAAGCTCTCCAGCAGCGCGGCCGCCAGCGCCACCACCACGACCAGCGGGATCGCCATGATGATCTGCCCGACCACGCCGGAAATCATGAAGACGGGCAGGAACGCGGCCTGCGTCGTCGTCGTCGCCGCGATGACCGGAACGAGCATGCGCATGGCCGCGCCTTCGGCGGCTTCCATCGGCGATTTGCCCTGCTCGTGCAGCGTCACCGCGTGTTCGCCCACGATGATCGCATCATCGACGAGAATACCCAGCACCAGGATCAGCCCGAGCAGCGAAATCGCGTCGATCGTCTGCCCCGTCGCCCACATCAGCACGAAGGTGGCGAGCAATGCCACCGGAATGCCCGCCGCGACCCACAGCGCGACGCGCGTATTGAGAAACAGCAGCAAGACCAGCACGATGATGGCCATGCCCATCAGCGCGTTCGAACTCAACGTGGCAATGCGCTGGTCGACCACCTCGGCGCGCACGTCGAACAATTCCGCCGTGACGTTGGGCGGCAGGCCCGCGCGCAGCGTCTCCACATAGTCGCGCGTGATGTTCATCGATTGCAGCGTATCGGCACTCGCCGCGCGCTGGATATCGAGCAGGATGGCGGGCTGTCCGTTGCGGAACAGCCGCACGCCGCCCTCGCGCATGGCGCCGCGGACCTCGGCGATGTCGCGCACGAGCACGCGTTCGCCGCCCGGCCCCGCACGAACTTCGATGGCGCCGATACCTTCCGGCCTGTCGGTCCGCGACAGCGTACGCAGCGTGCGCTCCGCCCCGCCCTCGAGATTGCCCAGAGGCTGGTTCTGGTTGACCGCCGCGACGCGGCGCGAGACGTCGTCGGCCGTCAGCCCGAGCCGGCGCAATTCGCGCGAATCCGTGTCGACCCAGACTTCGCGCGGCCGTTTGCCGACGAAGGTGATCTTGTCGATACCCGCATTGAGGAAACCATCCCGCGCCTCGCGCGCGACCTCCTGCAAGGCACGCTCTTCGAGATCGCCGTAGATGGCGAGCATCGCCACGGTCTCGAAGAATTCCACCCGGGTGATCACGGGGCTCTCGGCGGCACTGGGCAGGGTCGTGATCCCCGCCACCGCCTGTTCGACATCGGATAAAGCCTTGGTCATGTCGGCGCTCTCCTCGAATTCGATAACGATGCGCGCCGAACCCTCCACGGCGTAGGAGGAGATGTTGTCGACCCGGTCGATGAAGCGCAGTTCGGGCTCCATCACGTCGAGGATGCCGGTGGAGATATCGTCCGGGCTCGCCCCCTGCCAGGCCACCGTCACGAAGATCGTCGGGATCTGGACCGTGGGAAAGAACTGGGTGTTCAGCCGGCTCACCGCGAGCAGGCCGAGCAGGCAGACCGAGAGCGCGAGCAGGTTCGCCGCGATACGGTGATGCAGGAAGCCGCGGATGATGCTCTGGAGGAAACCGCCGCTCACTGACGCACCTCGACGAGTTGCCCGTTCGCCGCCGCACCGAGACGCGAGGCGAGCACCATGGCGCCGGCGGGTATCTCGCCGTCGACGATCACGCCTTCCGCCGCGAAGGCACGCACCGTCACCGGGACGCGTTGCAGGCGGTCATCGACGATGAGGAAGACGCTGTTTTCGTAGAGTGCATCCGGCGGCAGGAGAACGGAATCCTCGTAGAGGATGTCGGGCATCGCGACTTCGACGAAAGTGCCCGGGCGCAGGACTTCGAGCGCGGCGTCGTCGATCTCGATCGCGGCGAAAGCGGCGAAGCTCGCATCGGCGACCTGCGGCGCGACACGCGCGACCGTGGCGCTGCGCTCCACCACGTCGCCGCCGGCGCGCCACGTCACGGTCACGTCGCGTCCGGTGATCTCGCCGCGCCCGGCAAGCCTCGCGAACTGGCTGTCGGAGAGTGCGAAGCGTGCCTCGAGGCGCTCGGAGGCGACGAGGGTGGCGATCCGGTCGTTGCTGCCGACGATCTTGCCTTCCTCGGCCTGGGGCGCCGAGACGAGCGCGTCGAAGGGCGCGCGCAGGACGGTATCGTCGAGATTGCGCTGGGCCTGCGCGACACCGAATTCGAGCCGCGCGAGCGCCGCGTCGAGCTGGGCGCGCTGGGCTTCGAACACGGCGAGCTGGCTCTCGCGGCTCTCGAGCGCGGCTTGTGCCTGGGAAAGCCGCAGGTTGGCATCGTCGAGCTGGCGCTCGGGTGCCGCACCGCGCTCGGTCAGGGTGCGCAGCCGGACGATCTCGCGCTCGGTGATGTCGAGCTGCTCGCGGGAGCGCTCGATCGCGGCTTCTTCCTGGCGCACGCGCGCATCGAGCTCCGCGATCCGCGCGCGGGTCTCCGCGAGATCGGCATTGGCGCGCACCAGCGCCCCCTCGAAAGCGAAGGGATCGATCCGCACCAGTTCCTCGCCGCGCGCCACGCGCCCGCCCTCGACGAGCTGATCGGAAACCGCGACGATTTCACCGGCGACGAGCGCACGCAGATCCACGGTGCGCCCGGCCACGATCTCGCCGAACAACGTCAGCGTGGGGCGCAGATCCGCCCGCTCGGCGGTGACGGCGTCGACGAAGCGCGGCTGCTCGGGCTGGCGCTCGACGGGAACGGTCGGGCGCGTGGCCTGGAGATAGGCGAAACCGGCCAGCGCTCCGGCGAGGAGCGCGAGCGGCAGGACGACCATGACGAGCAGGCGTATGGCGCGCGCAAACCGCTTGCCGAGACCGGCACGCGGGGCACGCGTCCTCGCCGTGAAAGGGGGCTTCTCGCCCGGCCGCGCATCCATCTTCATCTTGTCCGTTATGTAAGGGCGGCTCACTTTGCGCCGTACCAACCTCTTATACGCTTTGCGCGCGTTTCGCATCTGCAAAAATCGGACAAAGTTACGCATTCGACGCTTGCGCGGATCACGCGTGCCGTATCCGCTCTCGCCCTTGTGTGGCAAGGCCTCGACACAGATGGTGCGAAGCGGCGTCGACAGTGACAATGCACCACCGGGCTTATCTCTTGGCTAACAGGCCCGCCCCTGCTATGCCCGCATCATGATTCCGAAGGGTTCCGCGCGCTTGCGGGACCCGGTTCATGATCCGGGACACCATGACCGCCGAAACCCTCGACAACATCCGCAATTTCTCGATCGTCGCCCATATCGACCACGGCAAATCGACGCTGGCCGATCGCCTGATCCAGGTGACGGGCGCGCTGTCCGATCGCGAGATGCAGGAGCAGATCCTCGATTCGATGGATATCGAGCGCGAACGCGGCATCACCATCAAGGCGCAGACCGTGCGGCTGGAATATCCGGCCAAGGACGGCAAGACCTACATTCTCAATCTGATGGACACGCCCGGCCACGTGGATTTCTCCTACGAGGTCTCGCGTTCGCTGCAGGCCTGCGAGGGCTCGCTGCTCGTGGTCGATGCCAGCCAGGGCGTCGAGGCGCAGACGCTGGCCAACGTCTACCAGGCGCTCGATCAGGATCACGAGATCATCCCGATCCTCAACAAGGTCGACCTTCCCGCCGCAGAGCCGGAGCGCGTGCGCGAGCAGATCGAGGAAGTGATCGGCCTCGACGCCTCCGATGCGGTGGAGATTTCGGCCAAGACCGGGCTCAATATCGAGGGTGTGCTCGAAGCCATCGTCACCCGCCTGCCCCCGCCCAAGGGCGATCGCAAGGCCCCGCTCAAGGCGATGCTGGTGGATAGCTGGTACGACCCGTATCTCGGCGTCGTCGTGCTGGTGCGCATCATGGACGGCGTGCTGCGCAAAGGCATGGGCATCAAGATGATGGGCACCGATGCCAGCTACAGCATCGACAAGGTCGGCGTGTTCCGCCCCAAGAAGTTCGACGTGGCGGAGCTCGGCCCCGGCGAGGTCGGTTTCATCACCGCCTCGATCAAGGAAGTGGCCGATACCCGCGTCGGCGATACGATCACGGAAGAAAAGCGGCCCTGCACGGAAATGCTGCCGGGCTTCAAGCCGGTCCAGCCGGTCGTCTTCTGCGGCCTGTTCCCGGTCGATGCCGGTGATTTCGACGATCTGCGCAACGCCATGGGGCGCCTGCGCCTCAACGATGCGAGCTTCTCCTTCGAGATGGAGAGCTCCGCCGCGCTCGGTTTCGGCTTCCGCTGCGGCTTCCTCGGCTTGCTGCATCTGGAGATCGTGCAGGAGCGGCTCTCGCGCGAATTCGATCTCGACCTGATCTCGACGGCGCCGTCGGTCGTCTACAAGCTGGTGATGCGCGACGGCACCGAGCAGGAATTGCACAATCCCGCCGACATGCCCGACGTGATGAAGATCGAGCATGTCGAGGAGCCCTGGATCCGCGCCACCATCCTCACCCCCGACGAATATCTCGGCGCCGTGCTCAAGCTCTGCCAGGAGCGGCGCGGCCTGCAGATCGATCTCAATTACGTCGGCAAGCGCGCCATGGTCGTCTACGATCTGCCGCTCAACGAGGTGGTCTTCGATTTCTACGATCGCCTGAAATCGATCTCGAAGGGTTATGCCTCCTTCGATTACCAGATCACAGATTACCGCGAGGAAGACCTCGTCAAGATGTCGATCCTCGTCAATGGCGAGCCGGTCGACGCGCTCTCCATGCTGGTCCACCGCACCCGCGCCGAGAATCGCGGGCGCGCCATGTGCGAGAAGCTCAAGGAGCTGATCCCCCCGCACATGTTCCAGATCCCGGTTCAGGCGGCAATCGGCGGCAAGATCATCGCCCGCGAGACAATCCGGGCGCTGCGCAAGGACGTGACGGCGAAATGCTATGGCGGTGACGCCACCCGCAAGCGCAAGCTGCTCGAGAAGCAGAAGGCGGGCAAGAAGCGCATGCGTCAGTTCGGCAAGGTGGAGATCCCGCAGGAAGCCTTCATCGCCGCCCTGAAGATGGACAGCTGAGAATTCCCGGGCCGGGCGCGCCTGTCTCGCACGCCCGGTCCGTAATTCCCGACTTCGGCTGCCCGATCAGCGGCGCTCTCCGGGTCGCTCCCCGGGAGGCTCGCGCCACTCGTAGACCCGCTGCCCCTGCGTCGCGCCGTCGACAGCGCGCCCGCCGAGGCTCTCGTAATAATCGTCCAGATCCGAATTCAGCGATCGCAGCCGCATGATGCCTCGCGGTGCGCGCTCGAACATCGCGTCGAGAAGCGCGGGCGCGATGCCACCTCCGGCATGGTCGAAGCGCAACAGGGCCTCCGCGTACAGGATGTCGCTCTGCGCCGGGTCGAAGACGTTGCGCGAGATCTCGTAGGCGCCGAGGCCCACGATCCGGCCCTCGTCATCGAGCGTCGCGACGACCTTGTCGGGGTCGCTTTCGAGCATGCGCGCGATCTGCTCCGCCATATCGGCCTTGTCGAGGATGCGCTCGTCATTCTCGGCGCCCGGTTCGCCCGCCCTCGCGATCGTCTCGTCGAGCAGCGTGCGCGCTTCGTCCACGAGATCGGGGCGCTGCCCGAGATCGACGGTCTCGACGGGCGCCGCACCGGTCGCACCCGCGGGCTCGGCCCGGGGAGCCTGCGTGACGAGCCGACCGGACCCGAAGCCCTGCTTCTCCATGGCGAGTTCCTGCGCGACCTTGTCCGGCGTCATGTCCGGATTGAGGGGCAGGATGCGCTCGTATTCAGCGCGGGTGAAGGTGCCGCCAGCGATATAGCGCTCGGCGATCTCGCTGGTCGCCGGACGCTGTTGCTCCGCAGGCGCCTGGATCCGCTCTTGGGTTCCGGCCGGATCTTGGGTCCGGGCCGGCTCGGTGGATTGCGGCGTCTCGGCGCTGCCCGCATCGACGCGGAAATTGCCGAGACGCGCGAAGTCGCCCGCGCGGAAGCGTTCGACGAACTCGTCCGGGCTGCTCTGGAAAGCACCACCGCTCAACGACGCGTCCGGGTTGAGGGCCTCGATCGGGAAGCCTTTCGAGGATAGCAGCCCGGCGAGAAGCGATGTGGCGATCTCGTCATTGCCGTGCATGTGCCAGTAGAGGTGGATATAGTCGTGGAAGAACCGCGCTGCGGCATCGACCACCGCCGGGTCGCCCGGCTCCATGTTCGCCACCGCTTCCCAGCTCTGCGAGAGCGCCTCCCTGATGGAGCTGATCGTCTCCGGATCCGAGGGGTAGGACGTCACCACGCGGTAGCCGCGCGACCCCTCTCGCGTATCCTGCAGGAAATTGATCCGGGCGTTGTCCACCTCGCCCGAGGGCGTCTGGATCCGCGTCACGTGAACGAGTTCGAAAACTTCCGGATCGCCCGCTTCGAGGCGCTCGCGGAGTTCCGAAGCGGGGAAGCTCGGGCCCTCCCCGGTACGGGCGTTGACCACGTTGTCCCAGTCGCGCTCGACGAAATCGAGCGTCGGCTCGAGATTGGCTTCGAACAGCCTGTGCGTCAGATCGGTGGTGCGTCCGCCCGCATCGCGCGGCATGCCGTAGCCCGTCGCGATCGGCGTACCCGGGAATATCTCGCCGGCGAGATTGTTCGCCTCGGGGGCGATCCGCGCGATGATCTCCTCCAGCGTCTCACCATTGGCGATCCCCTCCTCGACCATCGCCTTCCACTGTTCCATCGCCTCGGCCATGGCTTCAGGCTGGGGATTGAAGAGGGAGCGCGGCATTTCGAGCGGCGAGCCGGTTTGCGGAATGTCGCCGGTGCCCTCGTCGTCGGGGCTGTCGGGCGCGGCGGCCGCATCGTTCACGTTGCCACCGCCGCCCGAACCTCCGGCGCTCGCCGCACTCGCGCCGGTCGGGACGCCGAGCCCCTCGTCCCGCTGGGCACGCAGGAGATAGGCGACGATGGCGCGCACGGTGGGATCCTCGATCTGTTCGAGAATCCGCCGGCGGGCCTGCTCTTCCGATTCGAGCGGGAAGCGGCGGCGACGCTTGCGGTATTCCTCCACCCAGTGATCGGCCTGACGTTCGAGATTGCCTTCCGGATCGCGCATACCTTCCATGAAGACGAGGTTGTTGTCCTCGAGGATTTGGGCGATCGGATCCGCCTCTCCGTCGCGCCGGAACAAGCTGGAATCTTCCGGCGAGAAATCCGCGCTGGTGAAATGCGGAGCGGTCTCCTCGTTGCGGAAGCCGCTGACGCTGTTGAGGATGACCTTTGCCTCCTCGCGCGTCAGTTCGGGGAAGACCTCGACCGCGCGGACATTGCGCGTGACCCCGTCGACGGAGACCCGGTACTCGCGCGGGATGACGAGCATCATGTCGTCACCCGGGCCGATATCGGCGTTTAGTGCGCGCGCCTGGGCGCTCAGCTCGGGAAAATCTTCGAGCGGGAAGACGGCGCCTTCCTTGCCGTTGATCCGCAGGGCGCCCTGCTGGGCGGCGGCGACGAGCTGCTCGGGCGTCATCCCGAGGAGTTGCGACGCGCCGTCGCGGAAGCGCAGGTTGTTCTCGGGATTGTTCTCGCGCCCGTCGGCCAGCGTGCCGTGACCACCGATGCCGTTGGAGCGGAAAACCTCGTCGCGCGACGCGGTGAGCAGTTCCGCCTCGTCGAGGCGCCAGATCAGGCTGCGCGCCTGATCGGGCGGAAGCGTGATCTCCTCGATCGCGAAATTCTGCGTCGCGGGATCGCGCAGGGTGTAGACGAGCACCACGTCGGTGTTCGTGCCTTCGTTCGTTGCGCGGCTTTGCGCGAGCATCTCCTCGAAGCGGGTCTGATCGAATTCGGAGCGCCGGGCCACGACGTCACCGACGCGGGAGGGCTCTCCGGGCGTGACCACCGCCTCGGGCGATGACGGGCGCGGTGGCGCCTTGTTCGCGGCATTCGCCTCTTTCTGAAGTTCCGCGCGGCGCCGCATCGCTTCGAGGTCCTGCAGGCGATCAGGCCCCTCCGCCGCGTCCTCCGGGATGAGGTGCAGAGCCGCGACGCTATAGTCCGAAGCAGCGGCGCCGACGAAGGGGTGATTCGCATTGGCGGGCATCTGCCCGCTCTCCACATAGGGCGCCACGAACGCATTATGCGCACGGATCTGTGACAAACTCAGCTCCCCGCCCTCCTCATAGGTGAGCACGGTGTCGAGAGCCTCGACCATCTGCTGGGTCGGTACCGTCACCCGGCCATGCGCGTCGAACCAGATTTCCTGGTTGTCGTTGGTGCGATCCTCGAAGGGCCATTCCCCTTCGAGGCGCCCACGGGCGAAATTGCCGTAGGGCGTCTCGATGACGCCGCTCGTCACGATCACCTCGTAGCCGGGCTCGCTCAGCATCGCGGCCCAGTCTTCGGGACGCTCCGAGAGCGGTGTGATGAGTTGCTGCACTCCCTCTCCGGCGCCGACCCCGGGGGTCGCGCTTCCCGGGGCCGGCCCACCGGGAGCCCCCGAGGCCGGCGGCGCGGCGGGAGGCCCACCGGGAGGTGCCGCGGAAGGGGCTGCGGAAGGGGCTGCGGGCGGAGCCGGACGGACCTGCTCGTTGCGCAGAAACGATTGCTCCGGGAATTCCACACCGGCACGCGCAAACAATTCCCTTGGTTTATTACTAAAATATGAGTTCATCATTTTCAAATATATTCCATGCTCGAAAAGCAATTATCAATGCATTTATATGATTTTTCTCGACGAAAGTCCAACCTTATCTGGCGCCGCAATGCCGCAACCCGACACCGCTCGCCCCATGGTGACCGGAATCGCACGCGCCTTCGTGATAATCGCAATTGAATGCGCGCGAGAGCCGGTTACGCTTCGCGGGTTCAGTCGAAGGAGGTTCCCGTGCTGTCCAATCTCGCCACCCGCGATGTCGAAACCCTGATCCACCCCTATACCCAGCTCGCCGCCTTCCGCGAGACCGGGCCGCTCATTCTCGAGCGCGGCGAGGGTGTCTGGGTCTACGATACCGAGGGCAAGCCCTATCTCGAGGGCATGGCGGGCTTGTGGTGCACCTCGCTCGGCTATTCCAATAAGGAACTGGCCGAAGCGGCCTATGAGCAGATGCTCAAACTGCCCTTCCAGCATCTTTTCTCCGGGCGCAGCCACGATCCCGCGATCGAACTTGCCGAGAAGCTGAAGGAAATCGCGCCGGTACCGGTCTCGAAGGTGTTCTTCACCTCGTCGGGCTCGGAGGCGAACGACAGCCAGGTCAAGCTGGTCTGGTATTACAATAATGCGCGCGGAAGGCCCCAGAAGAAGAAGATCATCGCCCGTCTCAAGGGCTATCACGGCGTCACCGTCGCCTCAGCCTCGCTGACGGGCCTGCCGGCCAACCATACCGATTTCGATCTGCCCATCGCCAACATCCTGCACACCTCCTGCCCGCATCATTACCGTTTCGCGCATGAGGGCGAGAGTGAGGAGGAGTTCTCCACCCGGCTCGCCGCCGAGCTCGAAGAGCAGATCCTGCGCGAGGGCCCCGACACCGTCGCAGCCTTCATCGCCGAGCCGGTGATGGGCGCGGGCGGAGCGGTGGTGCCGCCGGCGGGGTATTTCCCCAAGATCCAGGAAGTGCTCGCACGCTACGACGTGCTGATGATCGCCGACGAGGTGATCTGCGGCTTCGGGCGGCTCGGCGAGATGTTCGGCTCCACCGCCCTCGACATCCGCCCCGACAGCATCTCCGCCGCCAAGGCGATCACCTCGGCCTATGCGCCGTTGGGCGCGGTGATGCTCAACGAGGACATCTATCAGGCGATGCTGGACGAGAGCCGCAAGATCGGCGTGTTCGGCCACGGCTTCACCTATTCCGGACACCCGGTCTCCTGCGCCGTGGCGGTGAAGACGCTGGAAATCTACGAGCGCGAGGACATCGTCGGCAAGGTGCGCGCCCGCGCCCCGCATTTCCAGAAGCGCGTCACCGCTCTCGCGCAGCATCCGCTGATCGGCGAATCGCGCGGGATGGGGCTGATCGCGGGGATGGAGATCGTGGCCGACAAGGCGACGAAGCGCCAATACGACCCCAAGAAGGGCGTCGCGGCGAAGACGGTGACCTTCGCGCAGGAGGAGGGCCTGATCGTGCGCTCGCTCGCCGGCGACCGCATCGCGCTGTGCCCGCCGCTGATCATCACCGAGGAGGAGATCGACGCCCTGTTCGACCGGCTCGAACGCGCCCTCGACAAGACCCTCGACTGGGTGACCCGCGAGGGCCTCGCCTGAGGCGCGACGAAGCGCCGATCAGACCGGGAGCTCCTCGGGGTCGAGGCGCGCGAGAAGGGCATCACGGTTGGCCGCGATATCGGCGATGCTGACCGCGTCGAGGCTTTCCAGAAAAGCCTCGAGCGCGCGGGCGAAAGCACGCGACAGCCGGCAGACGCCGATCAGCGGGCAGGTATTCGTCTCGGGATGGTGGCATTCCACCAGTTCGATCGGCCCCTCGGTGAGGCGAACGATCTCGCCGACGCTGATCGTCTCGGGCGCGCGGGCGAGCGAGAACCCCCCGCCCCTGCCCCGCCGCGTGTCGAGATAGCCCTCCCGGCCGAGCAGATGCACGATCTTGACGATATGCGCGCGCTTGATCGCATGAGCCTGCGCGACTTCGTCGATCCGGGTGAGGCCGGGGGCGCGCAGGGCGGCGAATTGCAGCGTCCGCAAGGCGTAGTTCGAGAACGCGGTGAGCCTCATGCGCGTGTCCCGCAGGCCGGGGCGATGGGGCTAGGGAGAAATACCTGCGTCAACATATTCACCATGACCGCCTTGTGAAATCGCCCGCTCCCGGATAAAGATAGATACGCGATATATCTTTTTCAAGGAGCCGTCATGTTCGGCTACGATGCGATCGAGCTGGCCCGTTTCCAGTTCGCCTTCACGGTTTCCTTCCACATCATCTTTCCCGCCTTCACCATCGGACTGGCCAGCTATCTCGCGGTACTGAACGGCCTGCATCTGTGGACGAAGCAGGATATCTATCTGAAATTGTTCAACTACTGGAAGACGATCTTCGCCGTCAGTTTCGGCATGGGCGTCGTTTCCGGCATCACCATGTCGTATCAGTTCGGCACCAACTGGTCGGTCTTCTCGGACAAGGCCGGGCCGATCATCGGGCCGCTGATGGGTTACGAAGTGCTCTCGGCCTTCTTCCTCGAGGCGGGCTTTCTCGGTGTGATGCTGTTCGGGCGCGACAGGGTCGGGCCGAAGCTGCATTTCTTTGCCACGCTGATGGTGGCGGTGGGCACGCTCGGTTCCGCCTTCTGGATCCTGAGCGTCAATTCCTGGATGCAGACGCCGGCTGGCTACGCGATCAACGAAGTCGGCCAGTTCGTGCCCGCCGATTGGTGGGCGGCGATCTTCAACCCGTCCTTCCCCTACCGCCTCGTGCACATGGTGCTCGCCGCCTATCTCACCACGGCGCTCGTCGTCGGCGCGGTCGGCGCCTGGCATCTGTTGCGCGACAAGGGTGATGCGGGCGCGCGCAAGATGTTTTCCATGGCGATGGGCATGATCCTTCTGGTCGCGCCCCTGCAGATCCTCGCCGGCGACATGCACGGGCTCAACACGCTGGAGCATCAGCCGGCCAAGATCGCGGCGATGGAGGGCCATTACGAGCGCCAGGCCGGCGCGCCGCTGATCCTGTTCGGCATCCCCGACGACGAAGCGGAAGTGACGCGCTACGCCATCGGGATCCCCAAGCTCGGCTCGCTGATCCTCACCCATTCCCTCGACGGCGAGGTTCCCGGGCTGACGGATTTCCCGCGCGACGAGCGCCCCAACGCCTTCCTCGTCTTCTACGCCTTTCGCGTCATGGTGGGGCTCGGCTTCCTGATGCTCGGCCTCGCGCTCTGGAGCGGTTGGCGGCGCTGGCGCGGTACTCTCTACGACAGCCGGCGGCTGCTCTGGTCGGCGCTGGCGATGGGGCCTGCGGGTTTCGTCGCGGTCCTGTCGGGCTGGATCGTGACGGAAGTCGGTCGCCAGCCCTTTACCATCTACGGCCATCTCAAGACCGTGGACAGCGCCGCACCGCTTCAGGTCGAGGCGGTCTCGACCTCGCTCGTCGCCTTCATCGTGGTTTATTTCCTCGTCTTCGGCGCCGGCACCTTCTACCTGATCCGGTTGATGAACAAGCCGCCCGAGGCCGGGCCCCGGATCGAGGAACTCGGGCCGACCCGCAGCGCGGGCATCACCCCCGGCCCCGCCGCCGACAAGAAATTCATTCCCGCCGAGTGAGGAGCGCGCCATGGAACTCGATCTGCCCCTCGTCTGGGCCGCAATCATCGCCTTCGCGATCCTCGCCTATGTCATCCTCGACGGTTTCGATCTCGGCGTCGGGATCCTGTTTCCCCTGATCAGGGGCGAGAAGAACAAGGATCTCGCCATGAACACCGTCGCCCCGGTCTGGGACGGCAACGAGACCTGGCTGGTGCTGGGCGGCGGAGGGCTGTTTGCCGTGTTTCCGCTGGCCTATGCGGTGGTGATGCCGGCGCTCTATGCACCGATCATCGCCATGCTGCTCGCGCTCGTCTTCCGGGGTGTCGCCTTCGAATTCCGCTGGCGGACAGTGCGGGGCAAGTTCCTCTGGGACTGGTCGTTCTTCTTCGGATCGATCATGGCGGCCTTCGCGCAGGGCGTGGCGCTGGGTGCGCTGGTGCAGGGAATCACCATCGAAGGGCGCGCCTATGGCGGCGGTAACTGGGACTGGCTGACGCCGTTCTCGATCCTCACGGGCATCTCCCTCGTGATCGGCTATGCGCTGCTGGGTGCCACCTGGCTGGTTATGAAAACGGACGGCTATGTGCGCGAGCGCGGCATCCGCTTCGCCTGGATCACCGGTGCGGGCACCTTCGTTGCGATCGGGCTCGTCAGCCTGATCACCCCGTTCCTGCACCCGGCCTATCTGTCGCGCTGGTTCGACATGCCGAACGTGCTCTTCACGCTCTGGGTGCCGGCGCTGCTGCTCGTCACCGCATGGTTTTTCGTGCGGGGCCTGCGCGAGGAGCGCGATGCCTGGCCGTTCCTCGCCGCGCTGATCGCCTTCTCGCTCTCCTTCGTCGGGCTCGGCATCAGCTTCTATCCGAACATGGTGCCCCACGATCTCACGATCTGGCAGGCGGCCGCGCCGGATGAGAGCCTGCTCTTCCTGCTGGTGGGCGCCGTGGTGCTCGTACCGATGATCCTCGCCTATACGGCTTACGCCTACTGGGTTTTCCGGGGCAAGGTCGATCCGGAGCACGGATATCACTGATGCCCGAAGATGACGCGCGTAACAGCGAACAACCGCTCTGGAAGCGCCTCGGCTGGTTCGCCCTGCTCTGGATCGGCGGCTTCCTCGCCCTGACCATCGTCGCGATGATCATCCGCGCCTTCATCGGGTGAGGGGCGGTCGACGAAGCGCTCGCGCTGACCGCCCCCCTCACCCGCCTCGTTCATCCGACTTCACCCGGGCAGCCACTCATAGGCGACCGGGTTGTCCGGGCACAGGCCGATGCCGCATTCGAGCAGGGTCGAGGCGCCGTTTCCGAGCGTCATCAGGGCGAAGAAGCCGAGAGCGGCGAGGATCAGGGGCGCGCGCCGGTGCGCTGCGGGAGCCGCTGCGAATTGCCGTTCGAAGAACAGCATCACGGCGGCACCGAGGATGACGGCGGCGAAGATCAGGGCGGCCCAGCTGTAGAGATGCAGGCCGAGCACCGGATCGCCGTAGGCACCGGTCCCCGGCACGATGTGGAGCGCCATCTGCCGCAGGGATACCGCACCCCCGGCGAGTGCCGCGAGGATCATCAGGGCGTAGTGGGCGGGGCGCGGGCCGATCGTGATGTTGAGCGCGAGACCGAAACCGACGGCGACGAAACCCGCGCGCTGGAGAATGCAGAGCGGACAGGGCAATTCGCGCGCGACGAGCTGCGTGTAGAACGCGGCTGCGAGGATCGCGGAGATCGCGATCAGGCCGAGAGCATTGAGGTTCCGGGAGAGGCCGGCATCGATCATGGCGACCTCCTCAGAAGGACAATGCGAGGCTGTCGGTGGCGTGCAGGCGAAACAGCACCAGCGTAACCCCGATCGCCGCCAGACCGGTGGCGAGAGCGAGACCGCGCCGGTCGCGCCAGGCGAAGACGAGGCCCACGAAGACGATCAGGAAAGGCAAAGCCATCATGGGGCCGGCTCCAGGGTTTACGCCACCGGGATGATCGCGCGGCGTTCCGGAGGAACGACCGAATCGGACGCGAACGGCGCCACCCTCGCGAAACACGCGGCCTTCCGCAAGGGCATGCTCGCTGGAAGTAGCTTTCCGCAATGCGATCCGCGTCGCGCGCGCCGGCTCAGCCGGGGCTGCGCATGATCACACCGTACCAACCGAGCCCCGCATAGGTCTCGTAGCCGGGCGTCGCGTGGAAGGCGACGGTGGTGCCGTCGGGCGCGCGGTAATGGCCGGAATCGCGGTTGCCGGTGCGAAGCTGGATCTGCTCGGAGAGAATGCCCTGCCCGTCCGATGCGGCGATGATGCGGTGGTCCGCATCGACCAGAAGCACGCGCGTGAGATCGCGTTCGGCGGGGGCGATGCGCACACCGTCGACGATGGCGCGCGCCTGCGGCTCCCAGTCGAAATGGATGGCGAGGACGCCGAGCGGCCTGCCGTTCGCTTCGCCGTTCTCGCGAACGCTCGCGCAATAGGTCAGAACCTGCCCGTTATCCAGCTCGGGCTGGCGAGCCACGCTGCCCACGGCGTAATCGTCGCCAGAAGCAAGCGCGGCCGCCTCGCGGAACCAGGCTTCGCGGGCCACGTTGCGGCCGATCACGTCGTAGCGCTCGGGGCGTCCGTTGGCGATGACGTTGCCGTCGAGATCGCACAACCAAAGATCGAGATATACGGTATAGGCCTCGAGGATCACGCCGAGGCGCCGGCAGGCATAGGCGACGGCATCCTGGTCGGCCTCGCGGGCGCAGTCGACGACGGCGGAATCGGTCGCCCACCAGCGCACGTCGCAGGTCCGCTCGAAGAGATTGCGGTCGATCAGTTCGATGGCGTTGAGGGAGAGATCGACGAGGCGCTCGCCCTGGGCCTCCTCAGCGAGGCTCTGGACGCGCTGTTGCAGTTCGAGGATGCGCTGGGTGAGATGGGCTTCGAGTTCCTTGGCGACCCCGTCGATCTCGCTGCCGACGGAGCGGACCTCCTGGGCGACGACGGAAAATCCGCGCCCGTATTCGCCGGCGCGCGTCGCCTCGATCATGGCGTTGAGCGCGAGGATGCGCATCTGCCCGGTAACCTGCTGGATGCGGCGGGTCTTGTCGGCGGCGAGCTCGCGGACCTCACCGGTGACGCGGGCGATATCGTGGAGATTGCCGCCTTGTTCCTGCTTTGCCGGCTGTCCCCGCATCTGACCCGCCTGTATGTGTTCGATCGCTTCCAGCGCCATTGCCCCGCCTTTCCGATTCCGGAGTTGCCTCCTCGGATTCGTCGATTTCAGTCCCCGGCAAAACACTATTCTGAATAGTAGTTAAAATTTGATTGAAGTAGGGGGGCGCGAGCTGCGGAAATTTACGGCGATTTGTCTGATTTTACGGCAGTTTTCGCCGATGAGCGCCCTGCCCCACCGCCTGCCTGCGCGTTCTCGCGCTTTTCCGCCGTTTGCGTTTCTGCTAACGCTTCGTCATGCCTGATCAACAACCCTCATCCGCGACGCATCTCCAGTGCAGCCTCGACGGTTACACGGACCTGCCGGTCGGCAAGCTCGCGACACTCGTCACCTATCTTGCGATGACGGCGCCGCCGGACCGGGCGCCGGCGAAAGCGCCCGCCGACGTCGCTATCCACCCCTTCACTCCCGATCGCGAGAGCTACCGCGCGCTGTTTCGTGCGATCGGTGAGGACTGGCTCTGGACGGGGCGGCTGCGGCTTTCCGACGAGGCGCTCGACGCGCTGCTCGCCGATCCCGGTTTCGAGCGCTTCGCGCTGTTCGAGGATGATCGCCCGATCGGATTGCTGGAGCTCGACTTTCGCGCGCAGGACGCGTGCGAACTTGCCTATTTCGGTCTCGTCGGTGATGCGGTGGGTAAGGGGAAGGGGCGGTTTCTGATGGATTTCGCGATTCTGCGCGCCTTCGCGCGACCGATCTCGCGATTTTTCGTCCATACCTGCAATTTCGACCATCCGGGCGCGCTCGCCTTCTATCGCCGCAGCGGCTTCACGCCCTACAAGCTCGCGATCGAGATCATGGACGACCCCCGGCACGAGGGTCTGCTTCCGGAGGGGGCGGCGGCGCATGTGCCGTTCATTCCCCTGCCGGAGGATCGATGAGGGTCGCGCGGATCAGTATCCGCGCACCGAGCGCGACAGGCCGAGCTGGTCCATCTGCGCCTGTTCGCGCGCACCGGCGGCGGTGCGCTCGGCGCCTCTCTCGCGATCGTCGAGGATCTCGACTTTCTTGAGTTCCTCGAACGCCTCGGCGAGTTCGGCCTTCGCATCGCCGAGCTCACCCGTCAGGTTGGCCGCCGATTGCAAGAGGTTCTCGCGCCGCTGCGCCGCTGCCTTGGCATAGGTGGGATAGGCGAAATGCGCCGTATCGGTGATCCCCGCCTTTTCCTCTTCCGAGGCGATTTCGGCTTGCAGATCGGCCGCCATGCGCTCGAAGTCTGCGATCATCATCTCGATCTGCGCCACGCGTCGGCGCTTCTCGTCAACCTGAAAACGCTTCAGGCGAATGAGCGTGTCACGCGATTTCATCGTCCTTCAACTCCACCCAGACCACACGTCACGTCGCCGGCGCGGACATGATCTGCGCCAGCCGTTGGTAACCATGACCGATGGAAGTTGACTCTTCCTTACCTTGACCGAGGAAGCTTTCCAATTCCGGGTTGAGACGAATCGCCTCGTCGACCTCCGCCGACGATCCCGGGCGATAGGCGCCGAGGCGGATCAGTTCTTCCATATCGGAATAGGTGGCGAGCACCTGGCGTGCACGCTGCACCACCGGCCAGAAATCCGGATCACAGGATTTCGGCATCGTGCGCGAGACCGATTTGAGCACGTTGATTGCCGGATAACGCCCGCGCTCGGCAATGGCGCGCTCCATCACGATATGGCCGTCGAGAATGCCGCGTACCGCATCGGCGACCGGTTCGTTGTGATCGTCGCCCTCCACCAGCACCGTGAACAGACCGGTGATCGTCCCCTCCCCCGTCCCCGGCCCGGCCCGCTCGAGCAGGCGCGGCAATTCCGAGAAGACCGTGGGCGTATAGCCCTTGGCGGTAGGCGGCTCGCCGCCGGCGAGGCCGATATCGCGCTGGGCCATGGCGAAACGGGTGATGGAATCGATCATGCACAGCACGGATTTGCCCTGATCGCGGAAATACTCGGCCAGGGTGAGCGTGAGATAGGCCGCGTTGCGGCGCATCAGGGCCGGCTCGTCCGACGTCGCGACGACCACGACGGAGCGGGCGAGGCCGGCCGGGCCGAGATCGTCCTGGAGGAATTCCTGAACTTCGCGCCCGCGTTCGCCGACGAGGCCGATCACCGCGACATCGGCGGCGGTATAGCGGGCGAGCATCGACAGCAGTACGGACTTTCCCACACCCGAACCGGCGAAGATGCCCATACGCTGCCCCGCGCAGCAGGTGGTGAAGGTGTTGAGCGCGCGCACACCGAGATCGAGGGGCGTGCCGACCCTGCGCCGCGCATGAGCCGGCGGCGGCTCCGCGCGAAACGGATAGGCGAGACCGCCCTCGGGCAGCGGCGGGCCGCCATCGACCGGGCGCCCGAGTGCGTCGACGACGCGACCGAGCCATTCGTGGCCGGGTCTGACGGAGCCGGCGGCGCGGCGCACATGGGCCGCGCAACCGCGCCGGACACCGTCGAGATTGCCGAAGGGCATCGCGAGCGCGCGGTCACCTTCGAAGCCGATCACCTCGCAAGGCACGTTCGCGCCGCCATCGATATCGATCTCGACACGCCCGCCGAGACGCATCGCGCCGATCGGGCCGGCGATCTCGATCAGGAGGCCGCGCACCGCCACGACGCGCCCGTACACGTCGAAATTGTCGATATCTTCGAGTGCACGGCGGGCTGCCGCAAATTTGCCGTCGGAGCGCGGTGTTTCTTTCACGGATGCTAACCTTTCGTTTACTCGCTTCGTTAAGACTGCTGAAGCCGAGATTAACGGACAAGGGTCTGTTGGCTCGGGGCGAAAGCGAGTCTGCTGAATCGCTTAGCTGGTTTTCTTCATGCGGAACGTTAATGTCTCGGAGAGCAAAAACTGACGGTGAGTCAAGATATTATACCGATTCGCTCGCAATCGGCATTTATCTGCTTGCGCACCAGAATCAGGTTTTGTTAACCATTGAGGCATAGCGTTGCGAATCGGACGGAAAGGGGCGCTCGCCACGGGGTCACCGTGGTGAACGGGTGATGACGCTTTGCCCGAAAACGCTCGAGCCATGCTGGGGATCTGAAACATGCGCGTACTTCTCATCGAGGACGATGGCGCAACGGCGCAAAGCATCGAACTGATGTTGAAATCCGAAGATTTCAACGTCTACACTACTGATCTCGGCGAAGAGGGTGTCGATCTCGGCAAGCTCTACGATTACGACATCATCCTCCTCGATCTCAACCTTCCCGACATGTCGGGATACGAGGTGCTGCGCACGCTGCGTGTCGCCAAGATCAAGACGCCGATCCTGATCCTCTCCGGCATGGCCGGCATCGAGGACAAGGTACGGGGCCTCGGTTTCGGCGCCGACGACTATCTGACGAAGCCGTTCCACAAGGACGAACTGGTCGCACGCATCCACGCGATCGTACGCCGTTCGAAGGGTCATGCCCAGTCGGTGATCACCACCGCCGATCTCGTCGTCAACCTCGACACCAAGACCGTCGAAGTCGGCGGGGCCCGGGTGCACCTGACGGGCAAGGAATACCAGATGCTGGAGCTGCTCTCCCTGCGCAAGGGGACGACGCTCACCAAGGAAATGTTCCTGAACCATCTCTATGGCGGCATGGATGAGCCCGAGCTGAAGATCATCGACGTCTTCATCTGCAAGCTCCGCAAGAAGCTCGCCAACGCTTCCCAGGGCAAGAACTACATCGAGACCGTCTGGGGTCGCGGCTATGTGCTGCGCGAGCCCGCCGAGAGCGAAGAGCGGGTCGCGAGCTGACGCGCCGCCGCCCAAGCGAGCGCAGACGAAGCGACGCACGATCCAAGCGACGCAATATCCAAGCGACGCAATATCCAAGAAAAAGCCTCCCCTGCGGGAGGCTTTTTTTCGTCATGCATCGAGCTTCCGGAAGGCAAAGGCACCCGATCCCCGGGCGCCCTCCCCTCGTTCAGCCGTCCTCTCGTTCAGCCCTCTCCTCGTCAGCCCTGGCCGCCGCGCGCCGCGCCGATCCAGGATCGTGCGCCTGCGCGCAGCAGGTTGGCGTCGGAGCCGAGCGCGACGATGTCGAAACCGCGCTGCATCAGATCCCGCGCGCGTTCCGCCGTCGCCGCATAGACAGCAGCGGTCTTGCCCGCCTCTCGGACCCGCGCGAGCGCATGGTCGAGCGCATCCTCGACCTCACGGGACTGGGCATCGACGCCGCGTCCGTTCGACAGGGCGATGGAGAGATCGGCCGGGCCGATGAACACCCCGTCGATTCCCGAAGTTGCGAGAATGTCGTCGATGATCGCGAGCGATTCCCGCGTCTCGACCATCGCGAGCGCGATCGAGAAGTCGTTAGCCGTGGCGAAATAGGCGTCCGGGGTGAGGCCCGAAAGGGCGAGCGCGGTATGCGGCCCCCAGCTGCGTTCGCCCTTGGGCGGGAACTTCATCGCCTTGCCGAAACGCTGCGCATCGTCGAGCGTGTTGATCATCGGCGCGATGACGCCGCAGGCACCGGCATCGAGCAGGCGCGAGGCGGTGGCGAAATCCCCCACCGGGATGCGCGCGAGCATCGGCTTTCCCGCCGCCGCCACGAGGGGGAGGCTGCGCAGGGTCTGCGCGAAATCGACGGCGCCGTGCTGCATGTCGAGGGTGACGAGGTCGAATTCCTCAGCCGCGAGCAGCGCCGGGATCGCCGGCTCGGGAATACCGCACCAGGCGCTCAGGAGCGGCTTGCCGGCGTCGAGACCCTCACGCAGGGCAGTGACCGGTGACATTTCTCTTCCTTCCGCGAAACGAGACAGGTTGCCCGCGCGTCAGACGACGCGCAGGACGATGCTGCCGAGACCGTCGATCGAGGCCGTCATGGTCTCGCCGCGCGAAACCGCACCGACGCCGGCGGGGGTGCCGGAGAAGATGACGTCGCCGGGCATGACCTCGAAATAACGCGACAGGTACGAAACCTGCTCGGCCACCGACCAGATCATCTCGGCGAGATCGGCGTCCTGGCGCTTGGTGCCGTCGACCGCGAGCGAGATCGGGCCGCGCGCGGGATGCCCGACCTGCGAGACCGGATGCAGCGGGCCGACCGGGCCGGAATAATCGCCACCCTTGGCGAGTTCCCAGGGCCGCCGCATCTGCTTCGCTTCGTCCTGGAGATCGCGGCGGGTCATGTCGATGCCCACGGCATAGCCGTAGACGCAGTCGAGCGCCGTATCGACCGGGATGTCGCGACCGCCCGATTTCAGCGCCACGACCATCTCGATCTCGAAATGATAATTCTCCGTGCCCGGCGGATAGGGATGCTCGGCGACCTGCCCGTCCGGGACGGGTTGGAGGGCGTCGGCGGGCTTCATGAAGAAGAAGGGCGGCTCGCGCGAGGGATCACCACCCATCTCGATCCCGTGCGCGGCGTAGTTGCGACCGACGCAATAGACGCGACGCACCGGAAACAATGCGTCCGTACCCGCGATCGGCAAGGCCGGACGTTCGGGCGGCGGAAAGATGAAACTCATGGAGCGCTCCCTGCATGTCGTGCGCCGTTCGGCGCTTTCCCTGCAAGGTTTAGCCGCTGCCAACGCATGCGAGAAGGGCCTCGGCGGCGAAAACCCCGATGCGCATTCGCCCACCCGCTCGCACCGGATCGCTCAACCGGGGGGAATGCGGATACCGGCCCGGTCGCTGTCGCGGCGCCCGTCGCGCATCTGCACGTCGGTGGCGGCGGGAATGACGGGGGTGAAGCCGCGAGCGATGCGCACGCCGCGCAGGTTGAATTCCGCGACACGCCCGGCGAAAGCCCAGATCGCGGGAACGGCGGCGAGCGAGATATAGCCGTCGATGGCGTAGTGCCAGCCGAGATGCACGGTGGCGACCATGGTAATGATCAGGAAGGCGGTGGCGGCGATGCCGAGGCCGCGCGAGATGCGCCAGGCCAGAAGCATGATCAGCGTCGAGATCGCCACATGCATGCTCGGCGTCGCCGATATCCCGCCGCCGGGGCG
>JBJHBI010000007.1:0-87995 GCA_050485405.1 Salinarimonadaceae bacterium | reverse complement strand
GTGGCGGTGTCGTCTTCCGGCTCGTCGGCGATGGAGGTCTGGCGGCATTCTGTGAGCCAGACGTCGTAGACCGGGTGGTCGATGGCGCTGAGCCCCGGGCTCTCGGCGAAGATCCAGCCGTTGAACAGGGCCGAGACCTCCCCGTCGAGGGCGACGTCCTCGACCTCGATGAAGGCGGTGGTGTTGGGGCTCTCGGTCGGCGGGCGCGTGTGGCAGGCGCGCGGCGTCAGGAGCAGCGAGCCGAACTGGATCGTCTCGTCGATCTCCACCTCGAAGGCGATGATGCGGGCGGTGATCTTGTCGAGCCCGTTGAAGACGGCGATGGGGTTCTCGATGCGGCTCTGCGCGCCGGCCGGGGCGGCGGCGAGGCAGATCGATCCGGCGAGCGCGAGCGCGGCGGCGCGGGCGCTCACGCTCAATCGCCCGGCGACCATGCGGCGTAATCGCCCGTTGCGCGGGGGCGCTGTTCCGGCGTCAGGATCGAGCCCTGCGGGCGATAGGCCTGCGCGGTGCCGGTATGGTTCTCGGCGCCGTTCTTCTGCCATTCGCGCGGGGCGTATTCCTCCTGCGAGGGGGCGGTGGGGTAGGTATGGGCGAGCCAGCCGCGCCAGCCGGGCGGGACGCGCGAGAGATCGGCGAGGCCGGCATAGATCACCCAGCGGCGCTCGATCCCGAGCGCGGGATCCTTGGCGCCACCCTTCGAGCGGTAATAGACATTGCCGAACGCGTCCTCGCCGACGCGCTCGCCGTGGCGCCAGGTATGGAACCGGGTGTTCAGCGTCTGGCCGTTCCACCAGGTGAAGAACTGGGTGAAGAACTCTTTCAGGGTCATCGCGGATCATCGCCCTTTTTCGACAGAGGACTTATGCCGCCGCCGCGCCCACAAGTCCAGTGCCGCGACACGGTATCGTCGCGCAAGGTAGGCCGGGATCCGATGTCCTCGACAGCGCCGAGGCGGCGCGAGAAACCCCGGTGGCGATCTCCAAAAGCCGCGTACACCCACGCGCCCGGTGGCTTCCATCGTTTTCATTGACATCGAGATGAGGTTTTTGAGGAAGCAGAGAGTGGTAAAGCCAAGCTGACAAGAATGTGCTGCTCCCTTTACTCACTGTGTGTCAGCGTCGCCCTCACCATGTGTTGAAATTCCTGCCGGCAGGATGATCTGGTCAATGAAAACCTGGAGCCTGTCGCACCAGGCGGTGGTATTCCGCGTCGTGGGAAAAACCCATCGCCGATCTCCTCGGTGAGCGATGATCATGCGCGGGATCGCAGCCGCGGTGTCAGCTCGCGGCATTGCGCCGGATCAAACGCCCGCGCAGCAGCCAGAATGGGCAGCCGCGCATGAAGTCACCCCCGGAGCCATCGGTCGGCTCGAGCCGTAATCCGCGCATGAGCTTCTGCGGCGCGGCGAGCCCATCGTGCATGCGCCTTGTTTGCGACGGGAGGTGCAGCTTCGGATCAGCGGGAAACCGCGCAGCGCCTCGAACTCAGCGCCAGCATGTTCCCCGCTGAACGCATTCGCCCCGAGCAACCAGCGATTCGTTGCCCTTTGGATATGCCGGCGCGGTGATCGATGGCTTTGACGCGGATATGAGAAAATCCAGCTGCGCATGCCATTGGAAACCGTATTGCGCGTGTCTTCGTCATGACCTTCAACGTGATGCGGTCGCGCCGATATGCCCGGTCCAAATCACTGTGTCGAGAGTTTTGCCGCACGCAACGTCGCCCTCACCCCGAGGACGACGCCGGTGAGGATCAAGACCGCACTGGTTATTTCGAGCAAATCCGGCAAGCGTTGATCGGCGATGAAGGCGTAGACGAGGCTCGATAGGGTTTCGAACACGACGAGCTGCCCGGCCAGCGCTATCGGCAGCACCCGGGCGACGCGATTCCACATAACCGTCGCAAGCCATGAGACGATAATGCCGAGAAACAGACTCCCGGCGATCAGCCCCAGAAGCAGCCCGCGATCGGCGAATACGGCGAGGTTGACGGCGGGTACGACGGCATGGGCGGCCAGGACCAGCGGAAGGGCGGCAAGCGACAATCCCGCAGTCGCGATGCCGATCGCGACCGACCAGGAATTGGCATCCACATGGATCTGGGATTTCATGTATTGCGCATTGCGAATGCCGTACCAGGTCCACAGGACGAGCGCACCGAAGGCCGCGAGCAGGCCCCAAAGGGTACGGTTCATCGCGACATCATCCCCCGCACTGGAGAGCGCGTGCCCGTTCAGGAGGAACAGGCCGAGCAAGATGAGCGCAATTGCAGGCGCGAGAATGCGAAAACGGAACTCGCGCTGGACGATATTCCCCACGACAGCGACGGTGACCGGCAAGGTCCCGATCACGAGCGCCGCGATCGGCACCCCCCCGAGTTGAACCGCCGTGACGACGAGCGCGTAGTAGCCGACATTGCCGGTAAAGGCGAGCGCGAACGCCATTCCCCAATCAGAACGCGTCATCCCGCTGAGACTGACGCCTCGCCAGGTCGCCAGGATCGCGAGCGAGACGGCCCCGTAACAGAGATACCGCCCCAAAGTGATCAGTATCGGATCCACATCCGACAGCAGGTGCGGGACGAGAAAGGCGAAACCCCAGATGCAGTTGACCAGTATGCCGAGAATTATTGCGACAGTAAAAGACAATTTGGCGATGACCCGATATTAATAATGTTTTACAATTTATCTTATTTTCGATGATCTCCCATGTTTACTTGATGATAATTACGCTCGACGTGGGGAAAATGGACCTCGCCCTCAGCGAGTTTCTCCTGAAGCAATCCGAGTAAAAGTGCGGATTCTGAAATCATCATGGCACCAGCTCCTAAAACAATTAAAAGATGCATAAAGCATCAAACAATAACTATATATAGCATATTGTGTCGTAATATCAATCTCTGCGAGCACCCTCTCGCGAGGCGCATCCGTGGTCGCGCGGGCCGGTGTTCGGCGTCTCGCCGTTTCCGGTCCGACCCTGGGTGAGTGCTTCGACAGAAAGCCCGGTCATGCCCTTGGCGCGCCGGCACCGCCTTCAATCACCGTTCTTCCACTCGTCGATGAACCGGCTTGGTCGCGAGAGCCTCGCGAGTGCCTCGGGATCGTCTAGCCGTACGCGTTTGCCCGAGCTCGTGACGCCGTAGGCGGCGAGAGTGGCGAAGGCGCGTGAGAGATTTTCCGGCGCCATGCCGAGCAGCGAAGCGAGGACGCGTTTCTCGAAAGGCAGGGTGAGTTCGCGTGCACCGCCCGCCGCATGGCTCTGGCCGAGCAGCCAGGCTGCGAGGCGTTCGGCGCCGGTGCGCAGTTTCTGGTTCTTGAGTTCGCGCACCACCTCGCGATAGCGGAAGCCGAGTTCATCGACGATCGCGCGGGCAAAACTCGGCTCCTCGGCGAAGACCTTGCGCACGGACCCCGCCGGCAGCATCAGGATACGGCTCGGTACGAGGGTGCGGGCGGCGGATTTGAGATAGATCTCGTCGGTGACGACGGCTGTGAGGATGAAGGTGGCTTCACCGCCGCGATCGCCGCCTACGGGCCCTTCCTCTTCGGGATGCTGTTCGCCTGGTCCTTCGCCTCCTTCGCCGCCGCGACGCCGATCTTCTACGGCCTCGCCGCTTTCCTCGCCTTCAACGTCGCTCTCAACTGGTGGATGTACGCGCGCCGCAATGCGGCCAACCCGTGCTGAACGCCTGAAGATATTCCAGAGGAATTCACAACGTCACATTTTCGGGATCGCCTTTCCTACCTGCGCGAGAGGGTCGAAACCTTCGCCGGCGGGCACGGCATTACCACCACCGAGAACCGGGCCTGGGACGACAGCTATCGCAAGCGCTGGCAGCACGACCGGGTCGTGCGCTCCACGCATGGCGTGAACTGCACCGATTCGTGCTCCTGAAAGGTTTATGTCAAGGGCGGCATCGTCACCTGGGACGAGGTCAACGAGCTCATCGCCTTGGCCAATGCCTATACGGTCAAGACCCATGGCCCGGACCGGGTGATCGGCCTCTCGCCTATCCCGGCCATGTCGATAGTCTCCTATGCGGCGGGTTCGCGCTATCTGTCGCTGATGGGCGGCGTGTGCATGTCGTTCTATGGCTTGTATTGCGACCTGCCGCCCTCCTCGCCGCAGACCTGGGGCGAGCAGACAGACGTGCCCGAGCGCGCCGACTGGTACAATTCCGGCTTCCTGATCCTGTGGGGCTCGAACGTGCCCCAGACGCGCACGCCCGACGCCCATTTCTATACGGAAGTGCGCTATCGCGGCGCCTAGAGCGTGGTGATCTGCCCCGATTACTCGGAAGCCTCGAAATTCGCCGATCTGTGGGTTTCGGTGAAGCAGGGCACCGACGCGGCCCTCGGCATGGCCATGGGCCACGTCATCCTCAAGGAGTTCCACGTCGACCGGCAGGTGGATTACTTCACCGATTACGCCGGGCGCTATACCGACATGCCGATGCTGGTGCGGCTGGTGCGCGACGAGAAGGGCAACCTCGGTCCCGAGGGCAGGATCCGGGCGAAGGACGTCGTCTGGCACGACGAGGCGCCGGAAGGAAAGCTCGACCTGCTCGTCACCCTCGATTTCCGCATGTCCACCACGGCGGTCTATTCGGACATTGTCCTGCCCACGGCGACCTGGTACGAGAAGAACGATCTCAACACCTCCGACATGCATCCCTTCATCCACCCGCTGAGCGCGGCGGTGGACCCGATCTGGGAATCGTGTTCCGACCGGGACATCTACAAGGGCCTCGCCCACGCCCCCCACCATCGACGAGGTCAGCCATATACTGTTCGCCGCCGATCCGGCGGACGAAGCCGCTTTCGCCGCGGCCCGCGAGAAGGCCACGCAGGCGATCAGGCAATTGCACGAAAGCCCGGAGCTCTTCGCCGATCTCGCGCGCGTACTCTCTCACTGACCACACAGGTTCGTGAGGCGGCGGCACAGGAGGGGATCAGCCCCGGCGCCTTCCTGTCGCGCGCGACGCGCATCTTTACCAACGAGGCGAGTGAGGATGACTGGCTTTCGCTGATGGAAGCGATGGGACGGGCGGACGATCCCGGCCTCGTCTGCCTGCGCAGGATGCTCGCCTTCGCGTTTTGCCCGAGGGGAGCCGCTCATGCCTGCTCTCACGCGCAAGCTTGATGCTAGAGCGCTCGACAGGCTCGACTCGGCCCTGCTGGCGCGTCCGCTCGCCTATATCCTCGCGGACCATCATCGCCACCGCGCCCTGTGCAGCGCGCTGGAGGCGTTCGGCGAACAGAGCCCGCCCCAAGCAACGCTGCTCGCGCAGGTTCTGCGTCATATGGATATTGAAATGGCCTTCCACCGTGCCGACGAGGAAGAAGATCTGTTTCCGCTGCTGCGGGCGCGTGCCCGCGACGAGGATATCGAACGGGTGCTTTCGCTTCTCGTGCGCGAACACCGCCAGGACAAGATCGACACACGCATCATCGCCGATGGGCTGGCAGAATGCCGCGAGCTGAATGGCGCATCCCTCGATCTCGATCTGGGCGAGCGCATCCGCCTCTTCGTGCGTCGCCAGCGCCGTGCGGGTGGATCTGGCGGATCGGCGCCCGGACATTCTCATCGTCAACAAGTTCGGCAAGCACGAAGCCGAGGGGCGCGGCTTCGCGAGCCTGATCGCCGATGTGCTGGAAGCCGGAATTCCGGTGCTCATCGGCGTCAACGGCCTCAACCGGGAGGCCTTCGCGCGTTATTCGGGCGGGCTTGCGGAGATGCTGGATCCGGACATTGCTACGGTCAGGTCATGGTTGCGGAGCGCAATGTGCGACGAGCCGGCCTGATGACCGGGCTCGTTACCTTGCGGCTCTGGCGATCCGCGCCGATGCGGGCCTCAATGCGCTGACCTCTCGCAATAGGCAGCGAGAATTGCATCGAGGCTGTCATCGGCGGTGATGACGTCACAAAGCCCGTTTTGCGTGACGAACCGGCGCGGCCAGCCGGCGACGATGCGTGTGATCGCCGGATCGGGGGCGATCTCGACGAGGCGCGCCGCAGCGCTTCCGGCGATGCGTTCGAGCGCGGCGATGAAGTCGTTCACGCATACGGTGAGGGCCGGCTGGTTGATCGCGCGGCTCGCGCCGAATGCCGATTGCGGCGCATCGTGCAGCCGCACGAGATTGCGCGCCGCCCGCTCCACCGAAACGATGGGGAACGGCATCGTCGCATCGATCGGCGCCGTGACCGGTCGTCCCGCGAGCGGCTCGCGGGCGAGACCGGAAATCAGGTCGGAGACGGCGCCTGTGGGCGCACCGGGGCGGATCACGACGATGGGCAGGCGCAGCGAGCGGGCATCGAGGAAACCGTGGCGGCTGTAATCGTCGAGCAGGCGCTCGGTCACAGCCTTGGCGGTGCCGTAGGAGGTCTGCGGATTCTGCACGTGGTCATCCGCCACGACCGAAGGCAGTTCTCCTCCGAAGACGGCGATCGAGCTTGTATAGACGAATTTCGCGCGGATTGCGCTTTCCCGCAGGGCCTCCATCATGCGCAGCGGCAGATGGAGATTGACGGCCCAGCCATGGGCGAGATCCCGCTCGGCCTCCACCGTCAGGCTCGCGGCGAGGTGGAAGATGCTGTCGGGCTGGTGATCCATGACGCGCGAAAGGAAATCCTGGGCGCACATGTCGCCCGCCATGGCGCGGAGGGCGAAGGGTGCGGAGGGCAATCGCTCGGGAACAGCCCGGTCGACGAGCAGGATCTCCCCGATCGCGCGCTCGCGCCCCGAGCCATCGGTCAGCACGCCGCGCGCGATGAGTTCCTGCGTAAGCCGGCGCCCGATCAGCCCGAAGGCCCCCGTGATCAGAACCCGCATGGTCGCCTCTCCCCGTTCTTCCAGATCGATTGTTTCGTGATATTGAGCCGCATGCACTTTGCCCGGCGTACCCGGTTTGACCGGTGCGCGCGCAGCGAAGGGAGGAGCCCGTGCCGAGCAGAGCCCGAACGCCGCGTCCCGAGAGGGGCGCATGGCGCAAGACCGAGATCGTCGAGGCGGCGGCGCATTGCTTCATGGAGCGCGGCTACCACGCCACCGGCATCGACGATGTCGCGCGCCGGCTCGGCTGCACCAAGGGCCGGATCTATCATCACTATGCCAGCAAGACGGATCTCTTCTTCGCCGTGCATCGCGAAGGCATGGCGCGTCTCTTCGCTGCCCAGGAGGCGATCCTGCCGCTTGCCGAGGATGCGCTCGAAGCGCTCGCGGCGATGCTGCACGCCCATGCGCGGGCCATGCTCGAACACCATACCTACGAGAGCGTCGTGGCACAGGGCGTGCAAGTCCATCGCTTCGAGGCGACGACCCCGGATCAGCGCGAGACCATGGCTTCCCTGATCGCCGAACGCGACCGCTTCGAGGCGTTGTTCAAGGACATGCTCGCACGCGGAATCGCCCAGGGCACGATCCGCGAGAGCGATGTCGCGATCACGGCGAAAATCCTGCTCGGCGCGCTGCAATGGTCGATCATCTGGTATCGCCCGCGCCCCGATGATGATGCGCCGCGTCGCGCCGATCTCGCCGCGCGCATGGTCGCGCCGCTGGTCGACGGCCTGCGCCCACCGGCGTGACGGGGGCCGGATCCGGATCATGATCGGGTTGGATGGTCGTAGGCATCGCGTCATCGGCAATGCCTTAGCATACCCGCATTGACAAAAAAACCTACTGAGTAGTATGTTTTTGAAGTGTCGCCCCGGGCGGATAATTGCGCGCCGGCATATCGCCCCATCCGCCCATCCGCCCACCACCATACCGGAAGGACCGCCCCGTGACCGACACGGCCTCTCCCGATCGCGCCGCCGCCGATGAACATCCCCGCAGATCAACCACCGCCGATATCTGCATCATCGGAGCGGGATCCTCCGGGATCACCGTCGCCAAGGCGCTGAAGGAGCGCGGGCTCGCCTTCGATTGCTTCGAGAAAGGCTCGGATATCGGCGGCATGTGGCGCTACGAGAATGATAACGGCCTCTCCTCGTGCTACGCCTCGCTGCATATCGATACCAGCCGGCCCAATCTCGGCTATTCGGATTTCCCGATCGATCCGGAGATGCCGGATTTCCTCTCCCACGCGCAGTTCCTGCGCCATCTCGAGGCCTATGCCGATCATTTCGGTATCCGCCCGCTCGTCACCTTCAACAGCGAAGTCGCCTCGCTGGAGCGGGCCGGCGAACGCTGGCGGGTGCGGCTCGCCGACGGGCGGGAGCGCGATTACGGCCATGTCATCGTCGCCAACGGACATCTTTGGGATCCGCGCATGCCGGAATTCGAGGGCGAGTTCGCCGGTACGCAGATGCACTCCCACCATTACCGCCGCGCGGATCCCTTCGAAGGCAAACGGGTGCTGGTGGTGGGGCTGGGCAATTCCGCGGTCGATATCGCGGTCGATCTCTCGAAACGGGCGCAGCATGTCTGCATCTCGACGCGGCGCAGCGCCTGGGTGATGCCGAAATACCTGTTCGGGCGCCCGATCGATCAGGTCTCTGGCGCATTGGCGCGCACGCTCCGCCTGCCGACCCCGATGATCCGGCGGATCATGAGCCTGCTGGTACGCTTCGCCCAGGGTGACCAGCGCCGTTTCGGCCTGCCGCGTCCGCAGCATCCGATGTGGCGCGAACATGCGACGCTCAGCCAGGAGCTTCTTCCCGCGATCGGCCATGGCCGGATCTCGGTCAGGCCGGATATCGCCCGCCTCGACGGGGACGGCGTGCGCTTCGTCGATGGCAGCCGCACCCCCTTCGACGCGATCATCTACGCGACGGGCTACCGCACGAGCTTCCCCTTCCTCGCCCGGGAGGTCTTCGACCCGGAAACCGAAGCGGGCCGGCTCTATCGCCGCATGATCCCGCTCGGCCTCGACGGGCTGATCCTCGCGGGACTGGTTCAGCCGATCGGACCCACCATTCCCCTCGTCGAGATTCAGGGGCAATGGATCGCGCGCGCACTTTCCGGCGACATGGCCCTGCCCGATGCCGCTACCCGCGCGAGCGAGGTCGAGGCTCACCTCACGCGCAAGCGCAAGACCTGGCTCGATTCGCCGCGTTATGCGCTCGAAGTCGATTACCGTCATTACGCAGGGCAGTTGCGCGAGGACATGAAGCGCGGCGCTGCGGGGGAATGAGCGGCGTAGCCTGAGGCTTCCCATTCTCCACGCGTAGCGACAGCCATTCGTAGCTGAATCCTCAGGCTGGCCTGTCGGGAGGAAGATCGGAGCGCACGTTGCGTGATGCGCTTCTCAAACCTCCTCGGTGGGAGAGAGGAGTGCGGGCGCGGCCTTGATTGAGGGGGAACTCTTCCGTCGACGAAGGGTGCCTTGCGGCGCTCAGTTCTTCTTGCGGAAGGAATCCAGGCTGACGACTTCGGCGCCGGGGGTCTTGTCATCGTCATCCGTCGCGGGTTTAGCCTCGCCGGATTCGGTTTCGGCACTCTTGCCGGCGGCTTTCTTGCCGGATTTCGTCCTGGATGCGGATTTGGCGGGCTTCTTGGCTTCGTCCGTGCCCGCTTGCTCCTGCCCGGCGGCCGGCTCCGGCGGCTCTGCCGGTTCCGCCGGCGCGGCGGGTTCGGCCTTGTCGGGTTCGGAGCCGGCGCCGCGCGGGTTGCGGGCCGGGGCGGGGCGCAGGGTCGCGACGGGATTGTCGGTCTTGTCGCCCGGCTCGCCCGAATCGGACAGGGCAGGGGGCTCCTGCAGCTCGAATTTCAGGCCGAACTGCACGGAAGGGTCGAAGAAGCCGGTCAGCGCGTCGAAGGGGATCAGCAGCCGCTCGGGCACGCCGGAGAAGGAGAGCCCGACTTCCAGCGCATGCTCGGTCACCGAGAGATCCCAGAACTGGTGCTGGAGCACGATCGTCATGTCCTGCGGGTATTTCTCGCGCATGCGGGTCGAGAGGCGCACGCCCGGAAAATCGGTGCGGAAGGACACGTAGAAATGATGCTCGCCCGGGAGCCCCTCGCGGGCGGCATCCCCCAGAACCTTGCGCACCACGCCCTTGAGGGCGTCCTGTACGAGGAGATCGTAGCGGATCAGGTCTTGCGTCATGGTCTGTCGTCCGGCGCTCGGCTGTTCGTGCGGGCTGGTGGCGTGATCAGGCCCATTGATGCAATATGTGGCGCCAAAGCGCCACAGGAAAGTGTCGTGGAAATGTCGGGAGAAGTGGAGGCTTCTGTTGCCAGGTGCCTCCGAACCCCGCCTACCGACGCTAACCGGCAGGACTTGGATCGGAATCCTTAAGCCGCATTACGCGGCCGCACGGACTTCCATAGCAGAGTTGTCATTCGCAACTACTGTTGTGGCCCGATAACGGCGGAACCATGCCGAGCGAAAGATCGTCCTTTACGCCCCCGTCGATCCTGTTTCGCCCCCACCGAAACCCAGCCGTGAACTCTGGGCTTCGGTGGAGGCGCCGGGTACCGCCCCCGGGTCCGAAGGGTTTATTCCGACAACCGTTTATCGCCATAGTCGCCTTGCGACGACATCCCGAATATAAGCGCTCGCCCCGCGCCGCGAAAGGGGGATGTGCGAGGTTTTCGTGGATCATCGTCGCAGCGCTCCCGGCATCGCTTGCGGGGCGGGGGAAACGCGGCTAATCGGTTGTTTCACGATGACAGACGCACAGCCCCATTTCCCGCACCGCCACCTGCTCGGTATCGAGGGGCTCTCGCCGCTCGACATCAAGGCTCTGCTCGATCTCGCCGATGCGGCGGTCGACGTCTCGCGGCAGGTCGAGAAGAAGAAGGCTACCCTGCGCGGGCGCACGCAGATCAACCTGTTCTTCGAGCCCTCGACGCGCACGCAGGCCTCTTTCGAGCTCGCCGGCAAACGGCTCGGCGCCGACGTGATGAACATGTCGGTCGCCTCCTCCTCGGTGAAGAAGGGCGAGACCCTGATCGACACCGCCGCCACGCTCAACGCCATGCGGCCCGATCTCATCGTCGTGCGCCATCATGCGGCGGGCGCCGTCAACCTGCTCGCGCGCAAGGTCGATTGCTCGGTGATCAATGCCGGCGACGGGGCGCACGAACATCCCACGCAGGCGCTGCTCGACGCGCTCACCATCCGCCGCAACAAGGGCACGATCGCCGGTCTCACCGTGGCGATCTGCGGCGACGTCCTGCATTCGCGGGTGGCGCGCTCCAACATGATCCTGCTCGCCGCGATGGGCGCGCGGGTGCGCCTCGTCGCGCCCTCGACGCTCTTGCCGGCGGGGATCGAGGCGCTCGGCTTCGAGATCTTCGCCGATATGGAGAAGGGCCTGCGCGGCGCCGATATCGTGATGATGCTGAGGCTTCAGCGCGAGCGCATGAACGGCTCCTTCGTGCCCTCGGTGAAGGAGTATTTCCGCTATTACGGGCTCGACCGCGAGAAGCTCGCCCTCGCCGCACCGGATGCGCTGGTGATGCATCCCGGCCCGATGAATCGCGGCGTCGAGATCGCCTCCGACGTCGCCGACGGGCCGCAATCGCTGATCCGCGAACAGGTCGAGATGGGCGTCGCCGTGCGCATGGCGGTGCTGGAAGCTCTGGCGATGCATCTGCCCAACAGAACCTGACCCGCGCCCGTCGCGCGAATTCCCAGCCCAACGAGGCGCCCCATGTCGAACGCCCCCGTCATCCTCACCAATGCCCGCATGATCGATCCCGCCACGGGGCGCGACGATTTCGGCGCCATGCGGATCGAGAACGGGGTGATCGCCGATATCGCCTGGGGCAGCTTTCCCAAGGGGCCGGAAGGGGCGGAGGTGGTCGATTGCGGCGGCGCGGTGCTCGCGCCCGGCCTGATCGACATGCGGGCCTTCGTCGGCGAGCCCGGTGCGGAGCATCGCGAGACTTTCGCCACGCTGAGCGCGGCGGCGGCGGCGGGTGGCGTCACCACGATCCTGACCATGCCCGATACGAGCCCGGTGGTCGATGATCCCGCGCTCGTCGATTACGTGCTGCGCCGCGCGCGCGATACGGCGAGCGTGCGCATCCATCCCGCAGCCGCGCTGACCAAGGGGCTGGAAGGCCGGGAGATGACCGAGTTCGGCCTGCTCGGGGAGGCCGGCGCCATCGCCTTCACCGACGGGGCGAAGAGCGTCTCGAACCCGCGCGTGCTGCGCCGGGCGCTGCTCTATGCCCGCGATGCCGGTGCGCTTCTGATCAATCATTGCGAGGATGCCGATCTCGTCGGCGACGGGGTGATGAACGAGGGCGAGTTCTCCACCCGGCTCGGCCTGCTCGGCATTCCCCGCGAGGCGGAGACGATTCCGCTGGAGCGCGACATGCGGCTCGTGCGGCTCACGCGCGGGCGCTATCACGCGGCGATGCTCTCCTGCGCGGATTCGGTGGAGATCATCGACGGCGCAAAACGCGCGGGTCTGGCTGTCACCTGCGGTGTCTCGATCAACCATCTCACGCTCAACGAGAACGATATCGGCGACTACCGCACCTTCTGCAAGCTCGCCCCGCCTTTGCGCCACGAGGATGACCGGCAGGCCGTGATCGCCGCGCTCGCCGCCGGCACGATCGACGTGATCGTCTCCGACCATGATCCGCAGGACGTGGAGACGAAGCGTCTTCCTTTCGCGGAGGCGGCGAACGGGGCGGTGGGGATCGAGACGATGCTCTCGGCGGCTTTGCGCCTGCACCATTCCGAGCAGGTACCGCTCGTGCGGCTGCTTCAGGCGATGTCGACGCGCCCGGCGGAAATTCTCGGCATTCCGGGTGGGCGTCTCGCGCGTGATGCGCCGGCGGATATCGTGCTGTTCGATCCCGACATGCCCTATGTGCTGGCCAAGGAGGATCTGCGTTCGCGTTCGAAGAACACGCCCTTCGACGAAGCGCGGCTCGAGGGACGGGTGCTGCGCACATATGTCGGCGGGGCTTGCGTGCACCGGCTCGAAGAATGATCATGCCGCGCAATACGGCGCTCCAGACGCTGTCCGCGCGTTTCCGGGGGAGGGGACATGCCTGAAACCATGAGCTGGGCGCTCGCCTGGCCGTTCTTCATCGCGGCGGGCCTGTTCGGCTACCTGCTCGGCTCGATCCCCTTCGGCCTCGTCCTGACGCGTGTTGCCGGGCTCGGCGACGTGCGCAAGATCGGCTCGGGCAATATCGGCACCACCAACGTGTTGCGTACGGGCCGCAAGGATCTCGCCGCCGCGACGCTCGTTCTGGATGCGCTGAAGGGCACGCTCGCGGTCTGGATTGCCTGGCAATGGGGCCCCAATACCGCGATCCTCGCCGGGCTCGGTGCGTTTCTGGGGCATTGCTATCCCGTCTGGCTCGGTTTTCGCGGCGGCAAGGGCGTGGCGACCTATATCGGTGTCCTGATCGGGCTCAATCTCTGGGCGGCGCTGATCTTCTGCGGGCTGTGGCTCGTCGTCGCCGTGACGACGCGCTATTCCTCCCTATCGGCGCTGATCGCCTCGCTCTTGGCTCCCGCCGCGCTCTGGTGGTTCGGAGAAGGACAGATGGCGGAGCTTGCCATCTTGCTTACAATCCTGCTTTGGTGGAAGCATCGCGAAAACATTTCCAGATTGGTGTCCGGCACCGAGAGCAGGATCGGCAAGAAGCGGGATGAGCACGGCAAATCGGAACACGGCAACCCCTAACGCAACAACCCAGAACGCAGCGAGCCTGACCGACGCGCAGAGGATCGACTGGCTGCGCCTGATTCGCAGCGAGAATGTCGGTCCGCGCACCTTTCGTGCGCTGATCAACCGCTATGGCGGCGCCGCGCTCGCGCTCGAAGCCCTTCCCGATCTCGCACGCAAGGGCGGACGCAACGCGATCCGCATCGCCTCGCGCAGCCAGATCCTGCGCGAGATGGAGGCGGCGGAGCGGCTCGGCGCGCGTTTCATCGCCATGGGCGAGCCCGATTATCCAAAGCCGCTCCACGCGGCGGATACCGCGCCGCCCATCATCTGCGTGCGCGGCGATCTCTCCATCCTGCATCGCCCGGCGGTCGGGATCGTGGGATCGCGCAACGCCTCAGCCGCGGGGCTGACCTTCACCGCGCGGCTCGCCGGGGAACTGGGGGAAGCGGGTTTCAGCGTCGTCTCGGGGCTCGCACGCGGCATCGACACCGCCGCCCACAAGGCGGTGCCCGCGCATACGATCGCGATCCTCGCCGGCGGGCACGACCGGATCTATCCCGCCCAGAACAAGGCGCTTCTGGAGCGGATCGTCGCGGAGGGTGGTGCCGCGATCTCGGAAATGCCGCTCGGCTGGGAGCCGCGTGCGCGCGATTTTCCGCGCCGCAACCGCATCGTCTCGGCCCTGTCGCTGGGTGTGGTGGTGATCGAGGCTGCGCGCCGCTCCGGCTCGCTGATCACCGCGCGCTTCGCCATGGAGCAGGGGCGGGAGGTCTTCGCGGTGCCGGGCTCCCCGCTCGATCCGCGTGCGGAGGGCACGAACGATCTCATCCGCCAGGGCGCCAATCTCTGCGCGAGCGCGGAGCATGTCGTCGAGACGCTCATGCCGCTCATCGATACCGATTGGGAGAGCCGCATCGAGGCCCGGGAGGAATTCGCCGGGGACGAGGTCGAGGATCTGTGGGACGAGCTCGATTTCCTGGATTTCGCCGAGCCGCTGATCGCGCCCGTGCGTGCGCCGGTCCCGAAGGACGAGACGGAGGCCGAACCCGCTTTCGCGATGGCCGAAGCGGCGAGGCCGGAGGATTTGGTCGACGATGGCGCCGTTGCGGCCGATCCGCACCGTGTGATGCTCGATCTGCTGGGGCCGAGCCCCGTTTCGGTGGACGACCTGTCACGGCAATCGGGCCTGCCGGTGCGGGTCGTCAACTCTGTCCTGATGGAGCTCGAAATCGGCGGGCGGCTGGAGCGTCACGGCGGCAATGCGGTCTCGTTGCTCACGCGGTGAGTATTGCACCGCCCATGGGTGATCGTCGCGACGGCGCGATCATCAGCTCTTGCCCGGGTAACCCTTGCCCGAGCAGCCCTAGCCCGAGGGCGGCTGGCGTTCGCGCGTGGCTTTCCCCGAACGCCGCAGAGGCTGGGCCGCATGCGCGGCTTCCATCCGCGCCATTTCCAGAAAATAGCTCAGGAGCGGGAGATCGGCCCGGCGCGCCATCATGCTCAACTCCGCCGTCAGCGCCGCGACATAGCGCGCGGTTTCGAGCTGATCGGGCCCCTCCGAGGATGCCGCGCGCGCCGGCTCCTGCATGTCCTGATTATTATGTTTTTGTACCGGCATCAAAAAACCCCGAGGACCGAACCACCCTTCGCGCGGCAAGCGCGTATCCGGTGGCTCTACAACCTAAATTAGATGAAGCAATCTTTACACTAAAAAGTTGCATACTGTCGACGCCTTTTCCCGCGCCTTCACAAAATTCTCGATTGTGCGTGTAGCGAAATTCAGGCGATCAGTAGTGTGATCATAACCGGCATCGTCAATATCGCCAGCAAAGTCTGCAACGTGATGATCTCCGCCATGAGCGGCGCGTCGCCCCCCATCTGCTTGGCGAGGATATAGCCGCCGCTCGCGGTCGGGACGGTGGTGGCAATGGCGACGATGGCGAGATCGTCGCCGGTCACGCCGGCCAGCCGCGCGATGATGATGGCGATGACGGGCAGGAGGAAGAGCTTCAGGCCGATCGACAGCCAATGCGCGGCGCGCGGGCGGGCGAGGCGGCGCATGTCGAGCCCGGCGCCGACGACGAGCAGGCCTGCGGCGAGAGCGGCATCGCCGAGGATCCCGATCGTACTTCCGATGAAAGTCGGGATGGGTATGCCGGTCGCGTTGAGCAAGATGCCCGTCACCGAGGACCAGATGAACGGGTTGGTGACGATCGTGCGGGCGATCTTGGCGGGGCTCTGGGGCGTGCCGGAGGCGTAGCGCACGAGCACGCCGATCGCGAGGAGGTTCAGAAGCGGGATCATCGCGGCGACCGCCACCGCCATCAGCGCGAGGCCGATCTCGCCGAACATCGCCCCGGCGACGGCGAGGCCCACGAAGGTGTTCCAGCGGGTGCAGCCCTGGAAAAGCGACGTGAAGGCCGGCCCGTCGATCCGCAGGCGCGCGAGCAGCACGCCGCGCAGGGCGAGCAGGAGGGTCGCGATGATGAGGATCGCCGCGATCATCGCCCCGCCCATGCCCAGCACCGGGACTTCGGAGAGATCCGCCCGCGCGAGCGTGTGGATGATGATGGCGGGGAAGAAGATCACATAGGTGACCTTCTCGATCCCCGGCCAGTGGCGTTCCTCGACGAAGCCGCTCACGCGCGCCGCCCAGCCGGCGATGATCACCAGAAATACCGGGACGAGCGAAGCAAGAACGGAACCCATGAAGCTGTCGGCCTTTTGAAATGCATCGCAGGATGTATGCAGCGGCACAGTTCGCCGCAGGCGCAGCCGGTGTCAATGCGCGTTTCGCGATGTACGATTCGGGTTTCGCGCTTGTTCGCGGGCTGTCTCGAACCGCAGGAAGGCTGACCATGAACGACCCTCGCGCGCTCGACCGCTTCATCGACGCTCAGGACGAGGTTTTCGATACGGCCTGCGCCGAACTGGAAGCCGGGCGCAAGCGCTCGCACTGGATCTGGTTCGTCCTGCCGCAACTGCGCGGGCTCGGGCGAAGTCCGACGGCGGATTTCTATGGTATCGCCGATGCGGACGAAGCGCGCGCCTATCTCGCCCATCCGGTGCTCGGGCCGCGCCTGCGCCATTGCGTGCGGCTTCTTCTGATGCATCGCGACGAGCCGATCCGCGTCATTCTGGGTTCGCCCGACGATCTCAAGTCGCGCTCCTGCCTGACCCTGTTCGAGGCCATCGCCGACGATCCGCGTGATCGCGCCCTGTTCGCGCAGGCGCTCGACGCGTTCCATGCCGGCGCGCGCGATCCGAACACGCTCGCGCTGCTGGATGGGCGAGGGGGGTGATGCCGATCTACCCCCGCAGCATCTCCGCCGGCGGGTCCTTCGGGCTGAATTCGCGGGGGCGGTTGAGGCGTACGATCGGCAGCATCTGCCACAGGCCGGCGGCGCCGATGAAGAGGCCGATGGCGATCGCCGCCGCTTCGCCTTCCTGAAGGGCGAAGATGATGAAATAGGCGATGGCGAGAAAGATCGCGATCGTCGTCACGACCAGCGCGCCCCAGACGAAGGGCGTGCGGCCCGCCACGAACTGTGCCTTCGGACTGGCTTTGGCGATGGCGGGCAGGAGCGCGTTCACGAAGGCCGCATAGGCCTCTTCCTGGCGATCGGCGAAGACCATCGAGCGGAAGTTCACCGAATGCAGCGACAAGGTCCCGCCGCTCGCGAGCCGCAGACGGGTGCGGTAGAGCTTCTGCGCGAAGGAGCGCGGCTCGTAGGTCAGGCGCACTTCCGTGATCTGCGACAGCGGCACGGCCTGTTCGCTGCCCAGCCTGTCGACGATCAGCTGGCTCCCGCGCAGCCTGAAACCGACAGGCATGCTCGCCGGCCTCGGCGCGTGGAGATAATGCGGTTCGCCGGGTTGGTTCTCGTCCTTGCGGGCCATGGTGCCTTTTCCAGAGTGGGTCGCGCGTGATCGCAACCCCTGCTTTAGGCGCCCGGGTGCCGTTCTGGCAAGGATTCGCGAAACTGCTCGACGCGGAACGCGATGCCGAGCGGACGCGTGTTTCGCCCGGCCTGTTCTGGTCGACTTGCAAAAGTTATCTTAATGTTCTATTTTGTTCTCATCTGTTTCGGAGAACGACCATGAAGCCGAATCATCTCCAGCGCCGCGACTGGCGCGAACGCCTCGAACAGCGGCTCGAGCAGCGCAGCGAGCAGAGCTCCGAGCGGCGCCCGCTCGCCCTCGATGCGCGCATGCGGCGCGGGCGCGGCGCGTCCACGAACGAGACCGGACGTTTCGAGCCCGTGACGCGCGAGGCTTTCGACGATGCATGGGATATCCCCGAGGAAGCCGCACCCCTGCGCACGGAAGTGACGCATGAGCGCCCGAAGACGATCATCACGCGCAATTCCTCGCCGGATCTCGGCTTCGACCGCTCGATCAACCCGTATCGCGGCTGCGAGCACGGCTGCTTCTATTGCTTCGCGCGCCCGAGCCACGCCTATCAGGGGCTGTCGGCGGGGCTCGATTTCGAGACGCGGCTCTTCGCCAAGCCCGATGCCCCGGCTTTGCTCGAGCAGGAACTCGCCGCGCGCGGCTACAGCCCGCGCACCATCGCCATCGGCACCAATACCGATCCCTACCAGCCGATCGAGAAGCGCATGGAGATCACGCGCGGCATTCTCGAAGTGCTCGCGCGCACGCGCCATCCGGTGGGCATCGTCACCAAATCCGGGCTCGTCACCCGCGATCTCGACATTCTCGGGCCGATGGCGGAGCAGGGACTCGTCAAGGTGGCGATCTCGCTGACGACGCTCGATCCGCGCCTGTCACGCAAGATGGAGCCGCGCGCCGCCGCGCCGGCCCTGCGGCTGGAGACGATCCGCCGGCTGCGCGCCGAGGGGATCCCGGTGAGCGTGCTGGTGGCGCCGGTCGTGCCCGCGATCAACGATCACGAGATCGAGCGCCTGCTCGACGCCGCCTATGATGCGGGCGCGCGGGAGGCGGGCTACGTGATGCTGCGGCTGCCGCACGAGGTGAAGGCGCTTGCGCGCGACTGGCTCGCTGAGCATTTTCCCCAGCGCGCGCAGCATGTGATGTCGCTCGTCCAGGACATGCATGGCGGCAAGGATTACGATTCGCGCTGGGGCGTGCGCCAGAGCGGGACCGGGCCGATCGCCTGGGCGATCGGGCGCCGCTTCGAGATCGCGGCCAACCGGCTCGGCTTCAACAAGGAACGGGTGCGGCTGCGCACCGATCTCTTCCGCAAGCCCGCCCGCGCGGCACCGGGGCAGCTCGCATTGTTCTGAGGATGCGGGGCGCTGCCCGCGCGCTCCGCGCCTTGCCCACGCTCAGGGCGGCCCCGACCTGACGGGACGATACCCTACTGCCCGAAGACGTTGTTGAGCTGGGCGCCGACCATGACGAAGGTGGTGCGCTTGGGCACTTCCTTGAGGCGGGTCGCGCCGATATAGGTCATCATCGAGCGCACCCCGCCCATGATCTCCTGCATGGTGTCGTCGACCGGGCCGCGATAGGCGACCTCCACGGTCTTGCCTTCCGAGGCGCGGTAATGGGCGACGCCGCCGGCATATTTCTTCATCGCGGTGTCGGACGACATTCCGTAGAAGACCATGGATTTCGGACGTTTCTCGCCGTCGACCTCTTCGTAGAGGATCTCGCCCTCGCATTCGTCATGGCCGGCCAGCATGCCGCCGAGCATGACGAAATCCGCACCGCCCCCATAGGCCTTGGCGATGTCGCCGGGGACGGTGCAGCCGCCATCGGCGCAGACCAGCCCCTTGAGCCCGTGTGCGGCATCGGCGCATTCGATCACGGCGGAGAGCTGCGGATAGCCCACCCCCGTCATCTTGCGAGTGGTGCAGACCGATCCCGGCCCGATGCCGACCTTGACGATATCGGCACCTGCGAGCACCAGCGCCTCGGTCATGTCGCCGGTGACGACATTGCCAGCCATGATGATCGCGTCGGGGTTCTCCTCGCGGGCTTGTGCGACCATCTCGACGAATTTCTCGGTATAGCCGTTGGCGACGTCGAGGCAGATCATGCCGACCGGCGCGCGCCGCTTCACCGCGCGGAACTTCTCCCAATCGGCCTCCGCCGTCCCGAGCGAGTAAAAAGCGTGCTGCGGCTCGTCACGGCCGAAATAATCGACCAGCACGTCTTCCGGATAATGCTTGTGCAATGCCACCAGCGCGCCGTGGCGCCCGAGCGCACGCGCCATCGGAATGGTGCCGACAACATCCATATTCGCCGCGATCATCGGAAAGCCGCGCCATTCCCGGCCCGTATGGGCGAAACGGAAGGCGCGTTCGATCTCGACTTCGGCGCGCGAGCCGAGCGTCGAGCGCTTGGGCCGGATCAGCACGTCCTTGAAATCGAGTTTCGGTTCGTTTTCGATGCGCATGGCGATACTCGTCAGGTCTGGAGAAGCGGCCCGCCGACATGGACGTGCGGGCGCGGTGATCCTAACATGCCTGCGGCGGTTCACCGCAAGGGGCGGTGGCGTGCCGCGATGCGCAGACCTTGCAGCGGCGATGCGTCATCTTTGCGCATGGATGCGTTTCGCTGATGATCGCGGTCCATCACAGAGGCGGACGCGATGCGTGAACTCTACCGCAAGCCCTTGATCCGGCTGTTCGTCGTCAACGGCACCTTCGGCGCCCTGCTCGGTGTGCTGTTCGTGGCTTTAGCCTATGTCTTCGATCTGCGGGGGCTCGGAACGCTGCTTGCCAATTCCGATGTCGCGCTCCTCGCCATCGCGATACTCACCTTCAGCGTCTCCGCGACCTTCGCCGGCGCCGCGATCGGCACCGCCGTGATGCTGCTGCCCGAGCGCGAGGAAGACGATGCGGCCTATGGCGGCGTCGATGCGGACGGCAACCCCCGTCGCCCGCGCTGGTGAGGGGGGCTCGGCTGACGTCTGGCAACTTCCCTAGAGGAATTTGCGATTATTCATGGTTGCGGCAGCGTGGCCGTAAGTTCCGGTAAAGCATTCATTGGTATCTCATTGGTCGGCCAATTGTCTCGCCGGGGGAAACCATGCTCGCCAGAATGTCCGTGTCGCTGAAAGCCGTCTCGATCGTCTTCCTGATGGCGGTCGCCACGCTCGCCATCACCTTCACCGCCTATCAGGGTCTTGATACGCTCGCGCAGGGTGCGCAGGAGATCCACGGCAAGACGGGCGAGGTGCGTCGTGCCGGGGCGCTGAGCGAGAGCGTGATCCTGCTGTCGCGTGCGGAGATGGAAATCGCGTCGAACCCTTCGCGCGTGGCGATGATCATCCCCGATATCGAGCGCGCCGACGTCGCCGTCCGGGCCGAGCTCGAAGTGCTCACGGCGAGTGCCGACACCGCCCAGGCCGAGCTTCTCGGTGAGGTCACGCGGCTCTACGAGCAGTATCACGGCGGTGTGCTCGAGACCATCGACATGGCCGAGACCTTCGCCACGGCCGATATCGTCGAGAGCCAGCTCTTCGTGCTCGGCACGATCGACCGCAACCGCACCTTCATCGCCGAACTGCGTGACGCGCTCGCCGCCTTCACCGATCATACCGATCGCGAGAGCGCGGTGGTGGCGGAGCGTGCGGGCGCCGTGGCGAGCGATACCGTGACCATGCTCGTCTCGATCGCGGTCGCGGGGATCCTCGTCGGCGCGCTGGCCGGTCTCGCGATCGCCCATTTCGGCATCGCCCGCCCGCTCCATCGCAGCGTGGCCGATATCCGCCGGCTCGCTTCCGGTGAGTTCGACATCACGATCGCCGGCATGAATCGCAGTGACGAGGTCGGCGCGATCTCGCGCGGCATCGACGAATTCCGCGCCTCGCTCGCGGCGAAGGCCGAGGCCGATCGCCGGATGGAGCAGGAGCGCGAGGCCGTGCTGGCCGAGGAGCGCCGCAAGGCGATGGAGCTTCTCGCCGCGCGTTTCGAAGAGGCGGTGGGGTCCATCGTCAACGGTGTCGCGGAAGCCGCCGGCGAACTGGAACAGGCAGCGCAAGCCCTCACCGGTGCCTCCGACGCCTCCCGCCAGCGTGCGACCAGCGTCGCGGCGGCATCCGAACAGGCCTCGGCGAATGTCGGCATGGTCGCCGCCGCCGCCGAAGAGCTCGCATCCTCCGTCGACGAGATCGGGCGGCAGGTCGTGCAATCCACGGAAATCTCGCGCGAGGCGCAGGACCGGGCGAGCGGCACGGTGACCCAGGTGCGCACCATGGCCGACACCGCCCAGCGCATCGGCGACATCGTGGCCCTGATCGAGCAGATCGCCGACCAGACCAATCTGCTTGCGCTCAACGCCACCATCGAGGCGGCGCGTGCGGGCGAGGCGGGCAAGGGCTTCGCCGTCGTCGCGGCGGAGGTGAAGAACCTGGCCGACCAGACCGCCAAGGCCACGACCGAGATCAGCGGCCAGATCGCCGATATTCAGGCCGCCACCTCGGGCTCCGCCGAATCGATCACCGGTGTCGCCGACACGATCTCGAATCTCGCTGGCATCGCGAGCGCCATCGCGGCTGCGGTGGAGGAGCAGGGCTCGGCCACGCAGGAAATCGCGCGCAACGTCCAGCAAGCTTCCGCCGGCACGCACGAAGTGTCGCAGAGCATCGACGGTGTGCGCGATTCCGCCGAGAAGTCGAGCGAGGCGGCCAACCGCGTACAGAGCTCGGCCGAGCGCCTCGCGCGCGAATCGGACGCGCTCAAGGGTGCCGTCGAGAACTTCCTCGCCGCCATTCTCGGCAATGACGAGGGGCAGAGTGATCTGGTCGAGGAACTGGCCGAAGAGCTCGCGGACGAGTCGGTCGGCGAGAAGGCCGCCTGAGCACGGGCAGCTTCGCCGTTCTCGATCTGGCGCGGGGTTTCTTTTCCTCTCTGATCTTTCTTCCCGCCCCGGGTTTGACACAATCTCCCGGGGCGCTATCCTCTTCGCATGGGTGATGATGCACTGCGGCTTTCGTGGCGCATCACCACTTTCGACGTCTCACGTAGTCGCGCATCCGTGTCCGTCGCGGTGATGTATCGCCGCGCCGCCACGACGCATATCCGGTCGGATTTCCAATCCGTTCTCTGCTGCGTTCGCTGCTCGCATCGCGCGTACGCCTGCGCCCGTCCGGCTCGAGAGGCACCGAATCAGACGGCCCGGATCGCATGACAGACCTGGGCCCAAGCTGACGGCAAAGAGGCCAAAGATGACCAGGAAGACCTATACCCCCGCAGATCTCGTACAGAGCCGGCGCCTCGATAACGGCGAGCGCGCAGAGCTCGCGCGGGTCCATCCGCAATTGCCGCGCCTTGCCGATCAGCTCGGGGAGGGCAGGGCGACACGCCGGGATTTCCTGCGCACCGCCACGCTGCTCGGCCTCTCCGTCGGCGCCGCTTACGGCATGGCGGGCAAGCTCACCGGTGAGGGGTTCGTTCCGCGTGCACAGGCGCAGGAGGGCACGCCGCGCTCCGGTGGTGTGCTGCGCGTCTCGATGAACGTGATGGAGGTCTCCGATCCGGCGACGATCGACTGGTCGGAGAAGGGCAATACGCTGCGCCACGTGCTCGAGCCGTTGGTGCGGATTTCCGCTGACAACCTCGCCACGCCGCATCTCGCCGAGAGCTGGAGCGCCTCCGAGGATCTGCGCACCTGGACCTTCAATCTGCGCCAGGGCGTGACCTGGTCGAACGGCGATGCATTCACCGCCGACGACGTGATCGCCAATTTCGAGCGCTGGATGGACCCCGCCGTCGGCTCGTCGAATTACGGGCGGTTCTCGGCTCTGCGCGAGAGCAACGACGACGGCTCGCGCATGGCGGAGGGCGCGGTGCGCAAGATCGACGATCACACGGTCGAATTCAATCTGCGCGTGCCGTTTCTCGCATTCCCCGAGAGCCTCGGCGACTATCCCGCCCTGATCGCGCACCGTTCCTTCGAGGGCGGCAACTGGGCGAACGATCCGATCGGCACCGGTCCCTACGAACTCACCCGGCTCAGCGTCGGGGAGCGCGCGACCTTCACCCGCCGCGAGGACGGCTGGTGGGGCGGCGAGGTCTATCTCGACGGCATCGACTATATCGATCACGGCGACGACCCGGCGGCCCCGCTCGCGGCCCTGGCCTCGGATCAGGTGGATATGCTCTTCCGCCTGAACGTCGAGCAGGTTCCCGCCGCCCGCAATCTGCCGATGCTCGCGCTCTACGACGCACAGACCGCGCAGACCGGCGTGGCGCGCATGAAGGTCGATACCGAGCCCTTCGATGATCCGCGCGTGCGCCAGGCGATCCAGGCCTGCGTCGATCACGATCGCCTGCTCCAGATCGCCAATCAGGGCCTGGGTGTTCCCGGCGAAGATCACCATGTGGCGGAGATCCATCCCGAATACGCCGATATCGGCGCGCCGCAGCAGGATTACGACCGCGCCCGCGAATTGCTGGCCGAAGCGGGATACGCGGACGGGCTCGACATCACCATCGATTGCGTGGCCCAGCCGACCTGGGAGCCCAATACCTGCCAGGCGCTGGTGGAGATGCTGCGCCCCGCCGGCATCAATCTGCGTGTCAACATCATGCCCGGCGGCACCTATTGGGATCGCTGGATGACCACGCCCTTCGGCTTCACCAGCTGGGCGCATCGCCCGCTCGGCACCCAGTCCCTCAGTCTCGCCTATCGCTCCGGTGTGCCGTGGAACGAGTCGGGCTATGCCAATCCCGAATTCGACGCGCTCCTCGACGAGGCGGAGGCGACCTTCGACACGGAGGAGCGGCGCGAGATCATGGCACGTCTGCAGGAAATCCTGCAGGGTGACGCCGTCATCGTGCAGCCATTCTGGCGCTCGGTCCACACCGCCGGCAACCAGCGCGTGAGGGGGTATACCCACCATCCGGCCGAGGAACACCATTTCGAAACGGTCTGGCTCGACGCCTGATGCGCGCGCTTGATGAAGGGCGCGATCTCCCTCCCCTCAGGGGAGGGATCAAGGGTGGGGTGACCCGCGTGCAGAATCTGCGACGTCGGCGCATTTCACGACCCGCGCTCCCCACCCTCATTCCCTCCCCGCCGGGGAGGGAGGCTTGTCGAGCGCGTCATGAGGGGCGCTATTTCCCTCCCCTCAGGGGAGGGATCAAGGGCGGGGTGACCCGCGTGCAAATTCTGCGACGTTGGCGCATTTCACGACCCGCTATCCCCACCCTCAATCCCTCCCCGCCGGGGAGGGAGGCTTGTCGAGCGCTTGAAGAAGGGCGCTCCAAATCCTTGCAGATCATCAGGAAATCCCGCCCATGCTGATCTTTCTCGCACGCCGCGCGGGATACATGGTGCTGACGATGCTCGTCGTCTCCGTGCTGCTGTTTCTCCTGCTTGAGGTGAATGGCGAGGCGGTGGCGGTGAAGGTTCTGGGGCCTTATACGACGGTCGAGCAGCGCAATCTCTGGCTCGAGGCCAACGGCTATTTCCGGCCCGTCTACGTGCGTTACCTCGAATGGCTGGGGAACATGGTCACCGGCGATTTCGGCGAGTCGATCCGCTTTCGCGCGCCGGTCGCTGAGGTGCTGTGGCCCCGGCTCGCCAATACCGCGATCCTGGGAGGTGTCACCTTCGCCGTGATGATCCCGCTCGCGCTCGTCACGGGGATCCTCGCGGGGATGAAGGAGGGCTCGAAGCTCGATCGCTCGCTCTCGGTCACGGCCATCATCACCACCTCGATCCCGGAATTTGCGAGCGCCGTCCTGCTCTCCTTTCTCTTCGTATTCTGGCTGTCATGGCTACCGGGGACGAGCGGCATGGCGGACGGGTTCCGCCCGGTCGAACTGGTGCTGCCCGTGACGGTGCTCGTGCTATACGGTTTCGGCTATATCGCGCGCATGACCCGCGCTTCCATGGCCGAGGTGATGCAGACGCCGTATATCCGCACGGCCATCCTAAAGGGCATGCCCTACCGGCAGGTGATCATGCGCCACGCTTTGCGCAATGCGCTGATCGCGCCGTTCACGGTGATCATGCTGCAGATCAACTGGCTGCTCTCGGGCGTGATCGTGGTGGAATTCTTCTTTGCCTATAAAGGGTTCGGCGCACTTCTTCTGGAGGCCTCGCTCAATCAGGATATCTTCCTGATCCAGGCCTGCGCCATGGTCGCCGTGTTCGTCGCGGTGACGACGCAGACGATCGCCGATATCGGCTATACCTGGCTCAATCCCCGGATCTGGTTCGCGTGAGGAGGGCGGCATGAACGAGCATCGCCCTCCCGCAAGCGAGCCCCCGAGACCGGTAAAGCCTCCGCCTTTGGTCCTCGCGCAAGCGCGCAATATCGTTCTCGGCCTGTGGGGCGCGATCAGGCTCCTGCGCGAGAGCACGGTGGCGATGATCGGGGCCGGGCTCGTCGGTTTCTGGGTACTCGTCGCGATCTTCGCCCCCTGGCTTGCCCCTTACGATCCCAACGCCCAGAGCCTGCCCTTCGCGACGCCGTTGACCGGACATCCCGATGGCGGGACGTTCTGGCTCGGGGCCGATCATCTGGGGCGCGACATTCTCAGCCGGGTGATCTGGGGCTCGCGTACGGTGCTCTTCTATGCCCCCCTCGCCACGGCCTGCGCCTTCGCGCTCGGTATCGTAATGGGGCTGGTCGCCGGTTACAAACGCGGCTGGATCGACGATATCCTCAGCCGCATTTCCGATATCATCCTCTCCTTCCCGATCCTCGTGCTCTATGTCGTGATCATCACGACATTCGGTGCTTCGGGCCTGAATATCGTGCTGGCGGTGACCTTCGCGAGTGCGCCGGGGATCATGCGCATCGTGCGCGGGCTGGTGCTCGATCTGCGCAACCGCGATTACGTAGCGGCAGCCCAGACGCGCGGAGAATCGACCCTGCGGATCATGTTCGTCGAGATCCTGCCCAATGCGCGCGGGCCGCTGATCGTCGATGCCTGCCTGAGGCTCGGCTATACGATCATCACTATCGGCGTGCTCGGCTTTCTCGGGCTCGGCCTGCCGCCGCCCGATCCCGATTGGGGCGGCATGGTCAACCAGACGCGCTCGATGGCGACCTTCGCGCCGCATATGACGATATTCCCGGTCATCGCCATTTCCTCGCTGGTGCTCGGTTTCAACCTGCTCGCCGACGGTATCCGGGAGATATCGCTCAATGATTGACGCGACTGCCGACCCTCAAGCGACAGAGCCCGTCCTCGCCATCGAGGGGCTGTCGATCTCCTACCGCACCCGCGCGGGCGCCGTCCCCGCCGTCGTCGACTTCGATCTCACCATCGCCGCCGGCGAGAGCGTCGCGTTGGTGGGAGAGAGCGGCTGCGGCAAGTCGACCGTGGCGAACGCGATCATGCGCTATCTCGGGCGCAACGGGGCGATCACCGGCGGTGCGATGCGCTTCAAGGGACGCGACATGCTCGTCATGGGCGAGGCGGAGCTGCGCGGGCTGCGCGGCGCCGAGATCGCGATGGTCTATCAGGAGCCCTTCGCTGCGCTGAACCCGTCCATGACCATCGGTCGCCAGCTCATGGAAGTGCCGATGATCCACGAGCGGATCGGCGAAGGGGAGGCGCGAGCGCGTGCCGTGCGGATGCTGGAGGATGTGCGGCTCGCCGATGCCGAGCGGCTGATGGCGTCCTATCCGCACCAGCTCTCTGGCGGCCAGCAGCAGCGCATCGTGATCGCCATGGCGCTGCTCGCCAACCCGTCGCTCTTGCTCCTCGACGAGCCGACCACGGCGCTCGACGTCACGGTGGAAGCGGGGATCGTCGAGCTGATCGGAGAGATCAAGCGCAAGTTCGGCACCGCGATCCTCTTCATCAGCCATAATCTCGGCCTCGTACGCGAGGTCTGCGACCGGGTCTGCGTGATGTATTCAGGCGATGTGGTGGAGGAGGGCGCGGTCGCGGATGTCTTTACCCATATGCGCCACCCTTATACGCGCGGCCTGTTCGGCTGCATCCCGCTCCCCGTCGCCGGACGCGACGAGCGCCCGCTCGCGGCGATACCGGGGCAATTACCGCTGCCGCATGAACGCCCGCAAGGCTGCAATTTCGGGCCGCGCTGCCCCTGGTTCGAGGCGGGAACCTGCGATGCCGCCGATGTGCCGATGAGCGAAACGGGTATCGCGGGCGAGGCGCGCCACCGCGCGCGCTGCCTGCGTCTCGACGTCGTGGAAGCGGCGCCGCCGCTGACGCCGGACGATCCCGCGCAACCCGAACCCGCACCGTCCCCGGAAGGCGATGTGGTGCTCGCGGTGGCGGGCATGCAGAAATATTATCCCGTGCACGATCGCTCTCTCGCCGCGCTGATCTCGAGCCGCTCGGTGCGCTGGGTCAAGGCCAACGAGGCCATCGATTTCGAGGCGCGGCGCGGCCAGACCATCGCCATCGTGGGCGAGAGCGGCTGCGGCAAATCCACCTTCGCCAAGGTGCTGATGGGGCTCGAAACCGCCACGGACGGTGCCGTTGTCTTCGAGGGTGAGGATATTGCTGAAAGCGCGGTGACCGCGCGCTCGCGCGCGCAGATCGCGGCTCTCCAGATGATCTTCCAAAATCCCAACGAGACGCTCAATCCCAGCCAGAGCGTCGGATCCCAGATCGCCCGCGTGATCCGCAAGTTCGGGGTCGAGACCGATCGCGGCAAGATCAGGCAGCGGGTTCACGAAATGCTCGATCTGGTGAAGCTGCCGCGCGATTTCGCCCGGCGCATGCCGCGCCAGCTCTCCGGCGGGCAGAAGCAGCGCATCGGAATCGCGCGCGCCTTCGCCGGCAATCCGTCCTTGGTGGTGGCCGACGAGCCGGTCTCCGCCCTCGACGTCTCGGTCCAGGCCGCGGTGACGCAGCTCCTCACCGATATCCAGCGCGAGCATGATACCACCCTGATCGTGATCAGCCACGATCTCTCGCTGGTGCGCTACCTGGCTGATCGCGTGGTGGTGATGTATCTCGGGCAGATCATGGAGCAGGGGCGCGTCGACGAGGTCTTCGCGCCGCCCTACCATCCTTATACCGAGGCGCTGCTCTCGGCGGTTCCGGTCGCCGACCCGCAGATCGAGAAGACGCGGATCGTGCTCGAAGGGGCGATGCCCAGCCCGCTCGACCCGCCGAAAGGGTGCCCCTTCGCGACGCGGTGTCAGCACAAGCTCGGCGCAATCTGCGACGAGACGCGCCCTCCGGTGCATGCGCGCCATGACGGCCACCGCATCGCCTGCCACATCCCGCTCGCCGAGCTGGAAGCGATACCAGCCGTATTCCGGCGAGTGCGGTCATGAATAAAGCAGTCGAATCAAGGGATGCGGGCGGTTGGGCGCGTGCGGTATCAGATATATCAAAGATGTAGGGATTTCTACCTAAAATTGTCTGCTATGATCTTTCGTACAGTCTGAATAACTTTTTTTAAGGTTTCTTTGTTCCCCTAGACGCAACCGAGAACCGCTTTTTGGGGTGAAAACCTTGCGATTTCCTAAGCTTCCCTCCCTGTCCATCCGCAGGCCCAACTTCGGCCTGCGTGCCAGGATCGCCGCCGGCTTCGCCGCCATCCTGCTCCTGTCGGGAGCGATGGCCGGGTTCGCCATCTTCAATGCGCTCGGACTCAACCGTGATTTTGCAGCATATAGTACAATCTCTGGTGAAACGCAGGTCGCGGAGGCCGTCGCGGCGGATTTCACGCGCATGCTGGTCCTTGCGCGTGATGAACTTGCAGCCCCCGACGAGGAACGGCGCGCGCGTATCGACGCGCACAGCGCCGCCTTGCGTGACCAGATCGTCGAAGCGATGCAGACCTCGTCCTCGCAGGAACGCCGCGCGATGCTCGGGCGCATCGTCGTGACCTATGACGGTTTCGAGCGTGGCATCGGAGGGCTCTTCGCAGCGGATGCGGACGTGCGCGCGATCATCGGCGAAGAGGTCGAGCCGGCCCTGGCAGCTGTGACCGAGGCCGTCTGGCAGCTGGTCTATTCGGCTTCGCTCGAAGGTGATCTCGATACCTCTAACGAGAGTTCGCGCACCTTGCAGTTCGCACTCATCTCGCAGATGGCCTTCGCGCGCTACCTCTCCGGAGACGAGCAGAGCCGGAACCAGGCGCAGATGACGGCCACCCGCGCCGTGAATTCCGCTCGCGAGCTCTACGAAAAAACGACGCATGCCTCGCGCCGCAACTGGCTCGCCACGATCGTCGAGAACCTCGAAATCTACGAAAACGCAATGGTACGCGGCATGGATCTCTCAGACCGGCTCGTCGTGATGCGGGCGGATGTGCTCGGCAACAGTGAGCAGACGATCTCCACGCTCACCGGCGATATCGTCACCAGCGCCAGCGAGGAAGCACGCGCCATCGGCGAGCGGACCGCCGCCTCGGCCATGCAGGTCGTGATGATGACGATCGGCGCGACGGTCCTGCTCGCGGTGCTCGGCATCGGCGTCGCCGTGCTGATCGGGCGCTCGGTGTCGCGTCCCGTCGTGGCCATGACGAGCGCGATGCGCGAACTCGCCGACGGCAACACTGCGATCACCGTTCCGGGTCGTGAGCGGGCCGACGAGATCGGCGCCATGGCGGGCGCCGTCGAGATCTTCCGCCAGAACGCCATCGAGCGCGAGCGTCTCACGACCGAGAGCGAGAAGGAGCAGCTCGAGCGGGCCGAGCGTCAGCGCGCGGTCGAAACGCTGATCGCGGAGTTCCGTGATTCCGTCGGTACCATGCTCGAAGGCGTCACCGGCAACATGCAGCAGATGCGCGACACCGCTCATAACCTCACCATGATCGCGTCGCAGACGGCGGATCTCACGGAGCAGACGGCTTCGGCTTCGGAGGATTCGAGCAACAACGCCACCACGGCGGCGGAGGCGGCCGAGAGCCTCAATGGTGCCATCAACGAGATCGCCCGGGCCGTCGGCATGACCACCGAGGTGGTGGGCCGGGCCACACAGGCAGCCGATCACACCAACACGCGGGTGGCGAGCCTCTCCGATGCCGCACAGCGTATCGGCGACGTGATCGGGCTCATCCAGGAGATCGCCGAGCAGACGAACCTGCTCGCGCTCAACGCAACCATCGAGGCTGCGCGTGCGGGCGAGGCGGGCAAGGGCTTCGCCGTCGTCGCGGCGGAGGTGAAGAACCTCGCCGATCAGACCGCCAAGGCGACGCAGGAAATCTCCGAGCAGATCGGGGCGATCCAGGGCTCGACCAAGGATGCCGTGTCCAATATCGAACAGATTGCCGGCATCATGAAGGAGGTCTCGGAGCATACCACGTCGATCGCCGCGGCGGTCGAGGAGCAGGGTGCCTCCACCGACGAGATCACCCGCAACGTCCAGCGCTCGGCGGAATCGAGCCGGCAGGTCGCCGGCAATATCGAGAGCGTCAAGGCATCGACGGACGAGACCAACCAGTCTGCGGACCGCGTGCTGCACTCCGCCGATGCGGCCACCGGCGAAACGCGGAAGCTGCGCAGCGCCATCGACACGTTCCTGGAGCGCGTCGCCGCCGCCTGATCGCTCCCAAGTATGATCAAAAAAGCCCCCGCGCCGTCAGGCTGCGGGGGCTTTGTTCGTTTCAGGGTGCCATGACGATCAGCCCGGATAGGCCTTCACGTTCTGGCGCTGCTCGCCGAGGCTCTCGATACCCATCGTGACGACGTCGCCGCCCTTGAGATAGCGCGGCGGCTTCATCGCCGTACCCACGCCCGGCGGGGTTCCCGTGGTGATCACGTCGCCCGGCTCCAGGATCATGAAGTGCGAGATGTAGGAGACGAGCTGCGCGCAGTCGAAGATCATCGTCTTCGTCGAACCGGTCTGCATGCGCTCGCCGTTCACGTCGAGCCACATGCCGAGATTCTGCACGTCGGCTATCTCGTCGGGCGTCACCAGCCAGGGGCCGAGCGGGCCGAAGGTCGGGCAGCCCTTGCCCTTCGACCAGGTGCCGCCGCGTTCCATCTGGAACTCGCGCTCGGACACGTCGTGGCAGATGCAGAAACCCGCGACGTAATCGAGCGCCTCGTTGGCCGCCACGTAGGAGGCGCGCTTGCCGATCACCATGGCGAGCTCGATCTCCCAGTCGGTCTTGTGCGAGCCTTTGGGGATGACGACGTCGTCATTGGGGCCGACGATGCAGGACGGCGCCTTGTTGAACAGGATCGGCTCAGCCGGAATCGGCGCGCCGGTCTCCGCCGCGTGATCGGCGAAGTTCAATCCCACCGCCACGAAATTGCGCACATCCGCCACGCAGGGGCCGATACGCACGCCCGACGGCGCCTTCGGGAGCGAAGCCGGATCGAGCGCGGCGAGTTTGGCGAGCGTCGCCGGATCGACCGTCTTGCGGCCGATATCGTCGACATGTCCCGACAGATCGCGGATCGCGCCGTCGGAATCGATCAGTCCCGGTTTCTCTGCGCCGGGTTCGCCGTAACGTACGAGTTTCATCTGGGCCCTCTTGGTTTCCTCGCGGGCGATCATGCGTGTGGGAAGCCACGAAGACAAGGTGCGCAACACCTTGCTCCGCCGTGTGGAAATCCATGAATGCGCGCGCCGCCCGCTCAGGCCCGCATCAGGACGTAGGTGCCGGGCGCGTCACAGATCGGCGTCACCTTGCCGCCGCCGGGTTCGCGGGCGGGGACCTCGCGCGAATCCTTCGCCCGTACCCATTCGAACCAATGCGGCCACCATGTGCCGGGATGCTCGTCCGCGCCGGCGATCCAGTCTTCGAGCGTGCCGACGGGCGGTCCGTTGGTCCAGTACTGGTATTTCGGCTTCGCCGGCGGATTGACGACGCCGGCAATATGCCCGGACCCGGCGAGCACGTATTCCACCGGGCCGCCGAAGCAGGAGGAGCCGAGGAAGACGGAGATAGCCGGCGCGATGTGATCCTCGCGGGTGGCCAGATTGTAGATCGGGATCTTCACCTTGGAGAGATCGAGCCGCACCCCGTCCAGCACCGCGCGCCCCTGCGAGAGATTGTTCTCGAGATAGCAGTTGCGCAGGTAGTACGAATGGTTCGCCGCCGGCATGCGGGTGGAATCGGAATTCCAGTAGAGCAGGTCGAAGGCGAAGGGGTCCTTGCCCTTGAGATAGTTGTTGACGACGTATGGCCAGATCAGATCGTTGGGGCGCAGCATGTTGAAGGCGCTCGCCATGCGCCCGCCATCGAGATAGCCGCGCGCTTCCATGTTCTGCTCGATGGCCCGGATCTGGTCCTCGTTGGCGAAGATCTTGAGATCGCCCGCATGGGTGAAATCGACCTGCGTCGTGAAGAGCGTCGCAGACGCGATCCGGTCGTCCTTCGACGCGGCCATATAGGCGAGCGCCACGGAGAGCAGCGTGCCGCCGACGCAATAACCGATGGACGAGACCTGCCGCTCGCCGGTGATCGTCTCCACCTGTTCGAGCGCGGCGAAGATGCCCTCGCGCATATAGTCGCCGAAGCCCTTGTCGCGGTGGCGTTCATCGGGATTGACCCAGGAAATGCAGAACACCGTGAGGCCCTGGGACACGGCCCAGCGAATGAAGCTCTTGTCCGCGTTGAGATCGAGAATGTAGAACTTGTTGATCCAGGGCGGCACGATCAGGAGCGGGCGCGCGAGGACCTTCTCGGTCGTCGGCGTATATTGAATGAGCTCGATCAGATCGTTGCGGAACACCACCTTGCCGGGGGTGTTGGCCATGTTCTCGCCCACCTTGAACTTGGATGCGTCGGTCTGGCGGATCTTGAGTTCGCCGTGGCCGGCCTCGATATCCTCTGCGAGCATCTTCATGCCGCGCGCGAGATTGGCGCCGCTCTCCTTGAAGGTCTCGCGGATCACTTCCGGGTTGGTGGTGAGGAAGTTCGACGGCGACAGCGCACCCGCGAGCTGCTTCACGTAGAACCGCGCCTTGTGGCGGGTCGCCTCGTCGATGTCGTCCGCCTCGTCGACCATCTCCTCGGCCCAGCGCGAGGTGGCGAGATAGGCCTGTTTGAGCATGTCGAAATAGGCGTTGCTCGACCAGTCCTCGTCCTTGAAACGCCCGTCCTTCGGATCGGTCGGAACCGCCGGGGCGACCTCCTCACCCTGCATGCGGCGCAGGGAATTCGCCCAGATATCCATGAAGGAGAGCCCGAGCCGGCTCTGCGCCTCGACCGCCTTCTGGGGATCGATGAGCCATTTCTCGGTGACCTGGACGAGCGTCTTGACCATATCGCTCATCTCGTCGGCGGCGCCGACATGGCCGCGCCGCTCCTCGAGAGGCTTGAGATAGGCCGCCGTCGCCTTGCCGGCCTCCTCGTAGAACTGCGCCATGTTGCGGGTCAGCGCCTCGATATCCGGGGCGGGAATAGTATTGTCGCGCGGCTGCTCCGCCTTGCGATCCGAGCCGGCTTTGTGCTCGGAGCCGGCCGTTTTGCCGGCATCGGCTTTCGCACCCGATGCCGTCGCGTCCTCGCGCTGGGAAGTCGGGGCGGGAGGCGGGGTCGGCGCCGGCTGTGCGGCAGTCGCCTTCGGCTTGCTCTGTGCGGACGTCTGCTCTGCCTTGCGGGAAGGCTTCGATTCAGTTTTGGTTTGGGGCTTGGTTTTGGGCTCGGCTTTGGCCGGGGCCTTCGTCGGAGCCTTCTGCGAGGCGGCCTTCGCAGCTCCCGCCTTCTCCGAGGCAGCCTTCCCAGAGGCAGCCTTGCGGGTGGCCGATACGCCGCTGGCGGATTTCGCCGCGACGGCTTTTGCGGGCTTGCCCTTCGGCCCCACGGCTCGCGCTTTGTCCGCCGCAGGGGAGGGGTCCGATGACGGCGTGACGGCGCCGGAGCGTCCGGGGGCCGGCGTGTCGCTTCTGGGTGTCCGGTTGTCGACCACGGTGCTCACTCCCCTTGCCCAACCTGCGGTATCCGAAAAAAGGACCCGCCATTCTTTCGACATCGTAACCTGCGCGCTATGCTGTCGGCTAGACCCGGTAAAGGCCTACTTGCCGGACTGCGCGCCATCCTTCAGACCGGACGGCGTGCAACGCCATGATTCGCGTGCCGTAACCGGGCTCCCCGGCATGGCGGCGACGATGTTGAGGACCGCGCGACGATGACATCCGGCCACAGCCCTCTCAGCCGGCGCCAGACACCCCCGCGTTTCGCGGTCGCCGGGCGCTGCGCGGCTCTCGTCGCGCTGTCCCTGATGCTCGGTGCCTGTGCAGGAGATTTGAACCCCGTTCGTGACGTCTTCGTGGCGACGGGGCTCGGGCAGGCGGAACGCGAGGCGCCCGAATTCATCGCGCAGTCACGCCCCGACGAATTGGCCTTCGCCCCGATCCGCTCCATTCCGCCGGATGATCGCGGTCTCAAGACCGAGGAGGAACTGGCCGAGATGGAGGAGGAATTGCGCCGCGTCCAGGAGAGCAATATCTCGCGCGCGGACGGCACCCGCCGCATGACGCTGCTGCCCGATCCCGAGCCGGTGATCGTCGAGCCTCTGACCGATTTCGACCCGGCGATCGAGCCTCCGCGTCCTTGAGGCATCGCGCCGTCGCGCGCTCGCGCATGGCCGTGCTCTCGCCGTAATCGACGGGCAGGCGGAATTGCCGATGCAACCGCAGCGGCGAGATGATAAGGAGGCGGTGCCGATACGCCAATGCGCGAATCGGATTTCGCCCGGAGCATCCCGAACGGATTTGCGACCATGAATGATTTCTACCGCACGCAACGCCTGCCGCCCTACGTCTTCGAGCCCGTCAACAAGATCAAGGCGAAGGCCCGCGCCGCGGGGGTCGACATCATCGATCTCGGCATGGGCAATCCGGATCTCGCCGCGCCCGCGCATGTCGTCGCCAAGCTCGCCGAGACCGCCGGCAAGCCGCGGACCGATCGTTATTCCGCATCGAAGGGTATTCCGGGCCTGCGCAAGGCCCAGGCCGGCTATTACGCGCGGCGCTTCGGCGTGAAGCTCGATCCCGAGACGCAGGTCGTCACGACTTTGGGCTCGAAGGAAGGCTTCGCCAACATGGCGCAGGCCATCACCGCGCCGGGCGATGTCGTGCTGGTGCCCAATCCGAGCTACCCGCTGCACAATTTCGGCTTCCTGATGGCCGGCGGCGTCGTGCGCAACGTGCCGGCGGAGCCTTCACCGGAATTCTTCCACGCGGTCGAGCGCGCCATGCGGCTGAGCGTGCCCAAGCCGATCGCGCTCGTCGTATGCTATCCGGCCAATCCCACCGCCTGCACCGCGTCGCTCGATTTCTACCGCGACCTCGTCGCCTTCACGAAGAAACACGAACTCATCCTGCTCTCCGATCTCGCCTATGCCGAGGTCTATTTCGACGACAATCCGCCGCCCTCCGTCTTGCAGGTGCCGGGCGCGATGGATGTCGCGGTGGAGTTCACCTCGCTGTCGAAGACCTATTCCATGGCAGGCTGGCGCATGGGTTTCGCGGTCGGCAACGAGCGCCTGCTCGCGGCGTTGGCCCGGGTGAAATCCTATCTCGATTACGGCGCCTTCACCCCCGTGCAGGTCGCGGCGGCGGCGGCGCTCAACGGGCCCGACGATTATATCGAGGAGATGCGCGCGACCTATCGCAAGCGCCGCGACGCGCTGGTCGAATCCTTCGGCAAGGCCGGTTGGCCGGTGACGCGCCCGAGCGCCTCGATGTTCTGCTGGACGCCGATCCCGGAGCGGTTCCGGCATCTCGGCAGCCTGGAATTCGCCAAGCTCCTCGTCGAGAAGGCGGGCGTGGCGGTGGCGCCGGGTATCGGTTTCGGCGAGCACGGCGACGAATATGTCCGCATTGCGTTGGTCGAGAACGAGCAGCGCATCCGCCAGGCGGCACGAAACATCCGCCGCTTCCTCGATGATCGCGACAACACCCTCGACAATATCGCACCGCAGGGCGAGGCCGTCTCAGCCGCCGGGGGTGCCGGCTGAGCCCTCGCTGCGGGTGAGCCTCAGGACGATGATCGCGCAGGCGAGGCCGAGTGCCCAGCCGGCGATTACGTCGCTCGGCCAGTGCACGCCGAGATAGATCCGGCTGATCCCGATCAGGCCGGTCAGCAAGATGGCGATCCCGCTCAGATAGAGGCGATATGCGCGCCGTTCGCGGATCCCTGCGACGAGCGCGACGGCGAGCGAAGCCGAAACCATCGCATGGGCGCTGGGAAAGCTGTTGGTGAAGACCTGCGTCGCGGCCTCGAAGAGATCGGGGCGCGGGCGGGCGATGATCGCCTTCGCAGCCGTATTCAGCGAGATGCTCGCCACCATCACGGCGACGAGCCGGGCCGCATCGCGCATGCGCCCGCCGATCGTCCAGCCCAGTGCCACCACGATGGCCGTACCTATCAGGACGGACATGCTGCCCAGCGCCGAGACGTCGCGCATCGCTTCGCGGAACCAGTCCGGACCGAGCGGCTCGCCATGGGGGCCGCGCATCAGCTGCGGTATGGTGCGATCGATGGCGGCGAGCCAGGGCTGCGCCGGCGCGGCGACGAGCATCACGAGCAGGGCGGCGAAGACCATAAGCCCGATCCCCGCGATCAATGGCGGGCCACGCAAAAGCTCACGCATGGATAACACTGCAAAAAACCTCTTTCTTTCAAAGGGATGGTGATGGTTTCGGCATGCTTGCGGCGGTGGTCGCTCACGTAGTGTTACGAATTGTAGCCGTCGCCTTGGAACTGCCAGAATGCTCGTTCGTTATCGGGGCGTGGTACAGTTAACAAACGGTTTACGAAAGCGGCCGGAGGGCACCATGCCTGATTTCGCCAACGTCATCGCCAGCACACCCGGTGCGATCCCGAAGGAAGACGCGCATGCCCTGCGCGGCGCGCTGGCGACCGGTGCCGGTCCGCAGCGCAAGGAGCCCCTCGGTGCAGCCGGCATGCGTGAGGCAGCAAGGCGGCTGAAGGAAGCTCGGGCCGGCGACGGCGACGGCGCCCGCCAACCCGCCGCGAACCATTCCCTCTTCGACTGGACCACCTCTCACTGAGATTTACGACCGCGTTGCTACTTGGAACCATCGTCGCAGGTGAGCCCGCCGCGTCACGGCGCGAGACTGTCGATATAGGCGATCAGCGATCTGATCTCGCGGTGGGTCAGTTGCAGATCCGGCATCGGCGGGTGGGGCATCTGCAGGAAACGCCGCAGGCGATCCGCGTCGAGTTCGTGATCCTGCGCGATTTCCATGAAGCTCACGACCTGATCGCTCGCCATCGCCTGATCCGGCGCAACGAGATGGCATGACGCGCACCAGCGCTCGGCGATGATCCGTCCATCCTCTGCCTCCGCGCGCGCCGTCCCCGTCGCGGCGAAAACGGACGCTGCGAGCGCGCAGGCTAACAACATCGCGGCGCCGGATAACGAGCGGATCCTGGATATTGCGGTCATGCGGCCTAGCATCTGGCATCCTTTCCAAAACATGTGACAGCTCGGGCGCTCGTTGCGGGCATTCGCGAATCGCCTCTCTCCACGAGGGTAGCCGCCATGCGGGCCGTCGCAATCCGCAATCACCGCAATCGTCTTTACGATCTGGCAAAACTGCACTGATAGATTGATCGGAGTTTTTGCGTAACCCAGGTGTGACCGGCATGATCGCGACGCCGACATTCCCCGATCTGGCGGCCCTCGTCGTCGACGAGAGCCTCTATATCCGGCGTATCCTGCGCGACATGCTCACCCGTGTGGGCATCAAGCGCGTGCTGGAAGCGCCGGACGGTGCCGAAGCGCTGGGCGTACTCTCCGAAAGCAAGCCCGATCTCGTCATTCTCGACTGGGATCTCGCCATTCTCTCGGGCGAGGAGTTCATCCGCCTCACGCGCACGCCCACCACCTCTCCGGCGCCGAGCATCCCGATCATCGTGATGATGGGCAAGCCGCGCCGCTACGTGGTCGATCGCGCCGTCTCGCTCGGCGTCAACGAGATCATCGCCAAGCCTTTCTCGCCCAAGGTTCTCTGGTCGCGCCTCGACGAGGTGATCAACCGCCCGCGCCCCTATGTGCAGGTGAAGGGCCTCCTGCGCCCCGTGGCACGCGCGACGGATGCCGTGCCGCAGAAAGTCGCTGCCTGACGGGTGACGTTTACCGGGCATTGCATGGAACCGGAGGCGGCGCGACGGAATTGATTTTTTCCGCCACAAATCCGCCCGATCATGAATCCACTTGGCATTTCGCCGGCTGCGCTGTTACCCTTGTCCTCAAGTTGGAGAACTCCCCCATGACGGTAGAGGAGTTCGCGAGGACGAAACCTTGGCGGTGGACAGTGGTGCATTCGGCGCAGATGCAAAGGCGGAAGGATCTCTGAACTTCGACAGTCCGGCTTCGAAGTCGACAGGGCAGAACACGCAGGAGCATCGGGCGCAACGCCGTAACCGGCGACGGGGCGAGGCCTACGCCGCGCTCGATCTCGGCACCAACAATTGCCGCCTTCTCATCGCCGAACCGGCCCGCGCGGGCTTTCGTGTCATCGATGCCTTCTCGCGGATCGTGCGCCTCGGTGAGGGGCTCGCCAGCGCCATCACGCTCAACGACAACGCGATCGACCGCACGATCGACGCCCTGCTGATCTGCCGCGACAAGATGCGCGCGCGCGGCGTCAACCGCGCCCGGCTGATCGCGACCGAAGCCTGCCGCATGGCGCGCAACGCCGATCACTTCATCGAGCGGGTGCATGACGAGACCGGCATGGAGCTCGAGATCGTGGACCGGCGCACCGAGGCGTTTCTCGCCGTGACCGGCTGCGCGTCGCTCGCCGATCCCGAGGCCCATTCCGTGATCGTGTTCGATATCGGCGGCGGCTCCACCGAGATCGCCTGGCTCGACGGACAGGCCCGCTCGCCGCTCTCCGATCCCTGCAAGCGCATCCGCGCCTGGGATTCGCTGCCCGTCGGCGTGATCACCCTGGCCGAGCGTCATGGCGGCGTCGATGTCGGCCCCGAGAAGTTCGAGCGCATGGTCGAGGAAGTCTCGCAGATGCTCACCCCCTTCGCCCTCGCGGCGGGGGCGGCGACGGCGGCGCCCGATTTCCACCTGCTCGGCACTTCCGGCACGGTCACCACCGTCGGGGGTATCTATCTGCGCCTGCCGCGCTATGACCGCCGGCAGGTCGACGGCCTCTGGATGGGCGCGTCGGAGGTCGATCTGGTGCTCGACGAACTGGTCCGGCTCGATTACGAAGAGCGCGCGGCCAGCCCGTGCATCGGGCGCGAACGGGCCGACCTGGTACTCGCGGGCTGCGCCATTCTCGAAGGCATCCGCCGCGCCTTTCCCGCACCCCGCCTGCGCATTGCTGATCGCGGCCTGCGCGAGGGGATATTGATGAATCTGATGCGCGAGGACGGCGTCTGGAAGCGCCGGCGCGGGCGGCGCAGGGGGCGCGGGCGCAACGGTTCGCCGGCACCAGCCCCCACCATGCCGCAGCCCGGTCGCGCCTGAGGCGAGAGAAAACGTGTCGCAGAAGAACGGCAATCCCCCGCGCGCGCTCAAGGTGAAGCTGAAGAAGGCGCGCGGTCGCACGCCCTCCCAGCAGCGCTGGCTCCAGCGGCAACTCAACGATCCCTATGTGGTGCGCGCAAAGCGCGAGGGCTGGCGTTCGCGCGCCGCCTTCAAGCTCCTGGAGCTCGACGAGAAATTCAGATTTCTCAAGCCCGGACAGCGCATCGTCGATCTCGGCGCCGCGCCCGGCGGCTGGTCGCAGGTGGCCGCGCGCAAGATCGGGATCGTGGACGAGAGCGGCACCGAGCGAAAGACGGCGCGCGGCAAGATCGTCGGCATCGATCTTCTGCCGATCGAGCCGATGCCCGGAGCCGAATTCGTGCAGATGGACTTTCTGGACGACGACGCGCCCGCCCGCCTCGTCGCGCTGCTCGGCGGCCCGGCGGATGTGGTGATGTCGGACATGGCCGCCAACGCGACCGGCCACAAGAAGACCGATCATCTGCGCATCATGGGTCTCGCCGAGACCGGGGCCGAATTCGCCCGCTCGGTTCTCGCGCAGGGCGGAACCTATATCGCGAAGGTTCTGCGCGGAGGCACCGAGGGTGCGCTGCTGGCCGATCTGAAGCGCGATTTCGCGAATGTCCGCCATTTCAAGCCGCCTTCCAGCCGCTCGGATTCGGCGGAGCTCTTCGTCATCGCCATGGGCTACCGGGGTGAGGACAAGGTCGCAACCGAGCTGGACGGGCTGGACTGAACCGCCGTCCGGCGTCGCATTTTCGCTCCCGAGGCGGCCTTCCGACCACTTCGAACGGCATATTCGGACCGTTTCTCGGCGATTCGTGCAGCTGCGACAAAATAGGCCGTGACGGCAAAGCGGCGCCGTTTCGCGGAACCAGCGGTCAGCCGTGGCGGTTTCCTCCGCAAAGGAGGTATCAATGCATCGCATTACCTTGCGCGAGATTTCCGCGCTGACCCACGACACCAACCGCCTCGTCTTCACGCGGCCCGAGGGTTACGATTTCACGCCGGGACAGGCGACCGATTTCGCCCTCGATGTCGATGGCTGGCGCGAGGAGACGCGGCCCTTCACCTTCACCAGCCAGCCGGACGAGCCGATCCTCGAATTCGTGATCAAGAGCTATCCGGACCACGACGGCGTCACCAAACGGATCGCGGGCCTTCGCCCGGGCGACACGGTGATGATCGACCAGCCCTGGGGTGCGATCGAGGATCGCGGACCCGGCGTCTTCATCGCCGGTGGCGCGGGCATCACGCCCTTCATTCCGATCCTGCGCAAGCGGGCGCGCGAGAACAAGTTATCGCGCTGCACGCTGATCTTCTCCAACAAAACCCAGCGCGACATCATTCTGCGCGAGGAATGGGAGGGGATGCCGGGGCTCGAATGCATCTTCGTGCTGACCGAGGAGAACGGACGCAACGTGCCGCGCCAGGAGATCACCGCCGATTTCCTCAAGGCGAACGTCCCCGATTGGGGCGGCTACATCTATATCTGCGGCCCGCCGCCCATGATCGAGGCGGTGGAGAAGGCGGTAAAGAGCCTCGGCGTCAATGACGAGCACATCGTCACCGAAGAGGCGTGACTATCAGCGTCAGCCGCGCGGCGGTCGCCATCCCGCCGCGCGTGCTTCCTCCTCCGAGCAGAACCAGCGCTGACCGCGGCTCTCGTCGATGCGCGTGCGGCCATAGGCCGGGCTCGCCGGCGTGTGATAGATGCGCTCGCCGCGGCTGTTGATGTTTCCCTTGATCAGGCAATCGCCGGGCGGATCGAAACCGGCGCCGCCGGGCTGGGCGCGGGGCGTGCTCCCGGTCGCCTCGACCTGACGCATCATCGCGTGGCGCGGGTTGCGCCGGTGGTCCCACGGCGCCTGCACCTCGCCCGACCAGAAGCCGCGCCGGGCCTCGCGCGCATCGTCTTCGAGCAATGCGTAATCCATGCTGTAGCGCCGATAGGCGAAGGCGAGCCCTTCTTCCACGAGGGCCGCGTTGAGATTGGTCTCGCCGGCGAAGCACTCGCCGATGATGCGGCGGTAGCGATCGATGTCGCGCTGCGTGCAATGAACCTCTTCATCGCCGATCAGGGCGACGAGCCGCTCGGTCGCGGCGTCGCCGCACGCCCAGGGCTCGCCCTGCGGATCGAGGCAGGCCTGATCGGATTCCGGCGCGTCGATCCCGTGCAGGCGAATGCGGCTGTCGCCGAGATGGATCGTATCGCCATCGACGACGCGGACGGGGCCGGTGATGCGCGGGAGATCATGCGTCGCGGGGGCCCTGAGGCTGACCTCGACGGGAGCAGGGGAGGGCGATACCGGGCCGAGCGGCCACGACGCGTCTTCCCAGATGAAGAAAGCCGCGATGAGGCCGGCGACGGCCAGTGTCGTTATTCGGGAAATCATGGCCAAATCACTCCGCAAGCGATGTTCCCTTAAGACAATTCCGTAAAGGAAGTTGCAATACCCCTGCGGCGACTCATCTGGGGATGAAGTATCGATCCGGCGTCGCACCCGTGGTCTTTCGCGCGATGCCGCGTGCGGTGAGCGCTTCGAGGACTTTCCGCACCCGCGCGCGCCGCAACCTGCTGTCCTTGCCGGCGAAGGCGCGTGCGATCACCTGATCGGGCGCGGGTGAGGGGATGCTCACGAGCAGGCGGCGGACCGCGCGCAGCTGTTCGCCGGTATCTCTCGGCCAGGGCAGGCGAATTTCCGGTATCGCGATGACGGTGTCGCCGAAGAGCTGCTCTGCCGGCGGTTCGGGCAGCTTCTGGGCGAGACGCGGGATCTGGAAATCCGGGCGCAGCCAGCGCACCTGGCCCAGTTGCTCCTCGCGCTGTCGCTCCTGATTGAGCGCGACGAGGGCGCTCAACAGCTCTTCCTCTGCGGCAGCCAGAGAAGCGGGCTTTTCCAGCACCATCGGCGTCGTTGCGCCGGGCTGGCCGATCAGCGCCGGGGCGAGATGGTCCAGCCCATAGGCTGCCAGCACGGCGTCGTCGATCTCGTCGTGAAGCTCGGCGAGGATCGAGATCTGCCCGGCCTCGTGAAAGTCACGCTCCGCCTCGCTCATCGGCTCGTCGACGAGCTCCGCAGCGCGCAGCCGCAATTGTTCGAGGGCATTGTAGAGCCCGGTCATGGTGATGAAGGAATGGGCGGCGATGCGCTTCTTGCGGAACGCGTCGAGCTTCTCGCCGAGCCTGCGCAGGCGCGTGCGCAAGGCCGCCTGCGGATGCTCGTCGGGCAGGCGGGAATCGAGGCAGGGCGGGAAGGGGAAGGGGTCGAAGACGCGCGTCTTCACATAGACGCTGTCGAGGGCATAGACGCCGATCTTGCCGGCATTGGCCTGGAACCACCAGCAATGCAGCGAGGAGGAGAGCACGGCGAGCAGCGCCGCATCGTCGCTGCCGATATTGATCAGCTTGTTGTCGGGCCGCACATCGCCGTCGAGGAATTGGAAGAAGCGGTGCTTGGCGGTCTCGATCGTGGTGATGTAGCGCGGCAGGCCGTCGAGAAAGGCGCGCAGTTCCTTGTGGGTCGCGCCGAACCACCACCAGTTCTCGCGCCGGAACTTCATGTTGTTCTGGTCGCGCTCCGGTTTCACGCGTTCGAGCACATGCTGGTACACGGCGGGAAAACGCTCCTCGACCTCCTCGCGCGCGAGCGGATAGAGATCGATCACCTTCACCCCGCGCGGGCGTGCGGCAATGTCGCGCCCGTTGCGGTAATCGTGGATATGTGCGTCGAGCCCTTCGACGGTTCCGAGCCCGAGCGTCTGTGCTTCTCGCGGCGTGACCATGAACCCGGCGCCGTGCAGAACGACCCCCCGGCTGCACAGCGCCTCGTTCGCCGCGAGCGCCCGCGCCTGGCTCAGATCGGCGCCCAGCGTGAGCTTCGCCCGGATCATCCCGGTCCTGCGCGCAAGCTCCACACGCGGCGTGTCGGTCTTCAGTTCGGCTTCCTCGGTGACGATTTCGAGCACGCCCTCGTGGCGACCGCGCTCGCATACCGTCATCGCGATCCGCACGGCGGCCTTGTCGGGCGCCTTCAACCATGGATGATCGGGGATGGCGTAAATCAGCGAGAGCGGATCGCGCGCTTCGAGGTGCCGCTCGATGACCCGGCGCGAGAAGGTCTGGGTGATCGAATTCGTCGTGATGAAGCCGAAGCGGATCAGCGGGTTGGGAGCGTCCCTTGAAGGCTTGCGCAAGAGCCGCAATGCGGCTTCGTCCCAGAAATGCATGACGAAATCGGCCCCGCCCGGAACCTGCGGGCGCGCCTTGCGGCAGGCTTCCGTATAGCCGTCGCCGAGCTCCTCGCGCATGTCCTTGCCCCCGATGAAGGGCGGGTTGCCGATGATGAACTCGACCTCGGGCCAGAGTGCGGCGCGCGGATTGACATAATCCCAGACCGGGATACGGGCGCTCGGATCGGGTATCGGATCCCCGCTGACCGGGTGCGGGCGATGGCTGATCCTGTCCCACTTGGTCAGCGGCGCGCCGGTCTCGTCGCAGCGCGCGATCTTCGCATCCGAATCCAGAATCGCATCCTGATGACGGATCGTGCCATAGGCCTGGAGGATCGGCTCGGGCAGGGAGGCGAGGTTCGTCGTGCGCCGCTGCCATTTGATATAGCCGATCCACAGCACCAGATCGGCGATGGCGACGGCGCGGGGATTGATCTCGAGCCCGTAGAACTGCTTCGGGCTCACCGTCTCGCCCTCCATGGCGAGGCGCGCCTGGTCCTCGCCGAGCGCATCGAGCGCTTCGAGCACCTCACCCTCGAGGCGCTTGAGCATTTCGAGCGCGACATAGAGGAAATTGCCGGTGCCGCAGGCCGGGTCGAGCACGCGGATGGTGCATAGCCGGTGATGGAAGGCGCGGATCGCCGCGATCGCGCCGTCGTCGTCGCCTTGCTCGTGGAGCACATCGGCGCGGGTGCGCGCCTCGTCCCATTCAGTGCGCAGCGGGTCGAGAATGGTGGGCACGACGAGGCGCTCGACATAAGCGCGCGGCGTGTAATGCGCACCTAGCCGCCCACGCTCGCGGGAATCGAGGGCGCGTTCGAGCAGGGTGCCGAAGATCGCCGGCTCGACGTCGCGCCAATTGTGCGAGGCGGCGATGGCGAGTTCGTCCAGTTCCTCGACTTCGAGCGGCAGAGCCGTGGCATCCTTGAACAATGTGCCATTGAAGCGCTTTATCGTCGCCATCAGGCGGGACTCGTAGCCGCCGCTATCCATCCGCCGCCAGAGATCGGTGAGCGCCGCGACGGTCTCATCAGGACTCTTCTTGAGCTGCAGGAGGAGGTCTCGGAAGCCGCGCTCCGGGAGTAGGCCGGCATCCTCGGCGAACATCGTGAACAGGCAGCGCATCAGGAACTGCGCCACCTCCGCCGGATCGTGACGTTTCTCCAACCGACGTGCGACGCGGGCGAGGCGCGCCGCGATCACCAAGGTCACCCGCCCCGCGTGTCGGGTCGGGTCGAGTTTGCGCGGCTCGGTGAATATCGCGTGCAGGCGATTGCGGATCTCGGGCCGGCGCAGATCCTCCAGCGCGATCCGGTAGGAATTGCGGTCCGGGAAATGCGCGTAATTCTTTCCCAGCCCGGAGAAATCCGCGAAGATCTCGATCGCCTGCCCGACATCGACCGTGATCAGAAAAGGCGGGTAGCCGTGATCGACGGGAAGCGCGCGCGCATAATTCTCCGCCTGCCGCCGCGCCTCGGCGAGAACACGGTCCCAGCCCGGGCGGGGGTGGGGGCGCAAAGGCGCATCGGCGGCGTGGCGCCGCTTCGATTGCTTGGCTTCGAGGATGAAGTGATCGCGCTTGTAGCAGTCGATATAGCCGGGCGTCGTGCTGCCATCCGGGTGATTGAAATCGACGCGGCGCTCGAACACGTAATCGTTGCGCTCATGATCCGGGCCGGCCATGCCGGGAGGCGCCACGGCGAGCACCTCGCAGAGCTTCTGCACGAAGATCTGGTAATTCGAGCGCTCGGCGCCGCCTGAGGACGCCCGGGCTTCGGCGATGAAATCTTCGAGCATGACCGGCCGCACACGTTTGACGGGTGCAATCAGTCAATACAACTTATAAGAAGGTTGTCCAGCGCGATTATGCGCGCATAGGGTGTATTCAGTCTGTTTTTGGTTGTGTCACGGTTGTCGAGGAATTGCGGCCAGACGCTCCCTTACGCTGTCGACGAGATCCGCTGTCGCCGAAATGATCATTGAGAAACTCGCATAGGCGAGCAATGTGGTGCCGATGCCGAAGACATGTGCTGAATCGCTTTGAATGCGGGTCCACGCCTCGATAGCCTCGGTATTGTCCTGCCAGGCATTGAAATTGATAGCGACGCAATTCCACAACAAAATTGCCAGAGGCACCGTCGAGAACGGATAGCTGGATATCTGTTTGACGAGATGGAACAATTGATCCCAACTGATCCGCAGCAGCATGAAGACCACACCCGCCAGCAGAGCAAACAGCACGCCAAGTACAATCGTCAGTGTCGCAACCGCTTCCGGCCCAAGAACCGCCATTACATGAATCGTGTCGTCAGGACGCTGTGTTGTCGGCAGGCCAAATAGCCCGAAGAAGCTTCGGCAAGCCGATAGCCAACGCAGCCACCAAGGTCGACAGCAGGAAGATGCCCGGTTCGCCGAGATCCGACGCGAGCTGTGCAATCGCGGCAACGATGATTGCCACCGTGCAGAAAAGCCTGATCGTATCAACCAGATTCCGCGACATGCCCTTCACCGAAAGTTGCACCATAGTGCGGATTGCCATATGCGAATATATCCTGTTCGGTCCGTAGTTGGATGCAATTAAATAGTGTAATTCGCCGTAAAAAGCAATCATAAACCGAAGTTCGCGACGTTTTTTGTCCGTTTGCGCCGTTTCACCCCCGCTCCCGCCGTAGCTTGTCCCACCAGTCCAGCCGTTTGCGGATGTCGCGTTCGAAGCCGCGATCGACGGGGTCGTAGAAGCGTTGCCGACCGAGTTTCTCCGGCCAGTAATCCTGCCCCGAGAATGCGTCCGGCGCGTCGTGATCGTAGACGTAGCCCGCGCCGTAACCCTCCTGCTTCATCAGTTTGGTGGGAGCATTGAGAATGGTCTTGGGCGGCATCAGCGAGCCGTGCTCCTTCGCCGTGCGCGCGGAGGCTTTGTATGCGTTGTAGAGCGCGTTCGATTTCGGTGCCGTAGCGAGATAGACCGCGGCCTGGGCCAGCGCGAGTTCGCCCTCGGGCGAGCCGAGAAAGTCGTAAGCGTCCTTCGCTGCATTGGCGATGGCGAGCGCCTGCGGATCGGCCAGCCCGATATCCTCCACCGCCATGCGCACCAGCCTTCGCGCGATGAACAGACGATCCTCGCCGCCGTCGAGCATGCGGGCGAGATAGTAGAGCGCCGCATCGGGATCGGAGCCGCGCACGCATTTATGCAGGGCGCTGATCAGATTGTAATGGCCTTCCTGCCCCTTGTCGTAGATCGGCGCGCGGCGCTGGATCACGGCGACGAGGGCCGCCGTGTCGAAAATCTCTTCTTCACCGGCGGAACGCCAGATCTCCTCGGCGAGGGTGAGAGCGGCACGCCCGTCTCCATCGGCCATGCGCGCGAGCGCTGCGCGGGCATCCGCATCGAGGGGGAGGGGGCGCTCCATGATCGCCTCGGCGCGGGTCAGCAATTGTGCGATCGCTTCCTCGTCGAGGGCATGGAAGGTGAGGACGCGGGCGCGCGAGAGCAGCGCGGCATTGAGCTCGAAGGAGGGGTTTTCCGTCGTCGCCCCCACCAGCGTGATGGTGCCGTCCTCCATCACGGGCAGGAAGGCGTCGAGCTGGGCGCGGTTGAAACGGTGGATCTCGTCGACGAAGAGCAGCGTCGCGATACCGGTGGAGCGCCGCGCGCGGGCGGCCTCGAAGACCTTCTTGAGATCGGCCACGCCCGAGAAGATCGCGGAGATCTGCTCGAAATGCAGGCTCGTCTCGTTCGCGAGCAGGCGCGCCACCGTGGTCTTGCCCGTGCCGGGTGGCCCCCAGAAGATCAGCGAGCCGATCGAGCCGGTGCGCAGAAGCCGCGTCAGCGCCCCGTCCGGGCCGACGAGGTGATCCTGGCCGACGACCTCGTCGAGCTTCGCCGGGCGCATCCGGTCGGCGAGCGGGCGCGCGAGATCCTTGTCGAGGCCGGCGGAGGCGAACAGGTCGCTCACCGGATCAGCCCCGCAACATGGTGGTGATGATCTGCCCGCCGCGATTGATCCGCATCGCCCAGGAGCGACCACCCGCGCGCATGGCCTCGTCGAGCTCGCCGGTACGGCGGATCTGCCGGTTGTTGACCTCCAGGATGATGTCGCCCGGGCGGAAGCCGTAGCTCGCCGCGATGGAGCGCGGATCGACCTCCGTGAGAACCACGCCTTCGAGCCCCTGTGGCACCTGGAATTCCTCCGCGACGGCGGGAGACAGGTTCATCACGGTGGCACCACCGAGCGGTGTGCGGCTCGCGATCGTCAGCGTCTCGCGCGGGGGCTCCTCCGGGGGAGGCATCAGCGGCACGTCGAGCGTCTCCGCCCGATCACCGCGCAGGATCTCGATCTGCGTCGTTCCCTCGATGCCGGCCAGCGCGAAGCGGTAGCCGAACCCGTCCGCATCGTCGATGCGTCGTCCGTCGACCGCGCGGATGATGTCGCCCCGGCGCAATCCGCCGCGATCGGCGGGACTGCCCTCGACCACGTTCGTGATGAGCACGCCGGAGGGACGGGCGAGGCCGACGCTCTCGGCGATGTCGGGTGTGACCTCCTGGACGGAGGCGCCGAGCCAGGGCCGGCGCACGCGATCGGCGCCGATGCGCGCGGATTCGACCACCGCATGGACCATCGCGGCGGGAATGGCGAAGCCGATCCCGTGGCTCCCGCCCGAGCGCGAATAGATCGCCGTGTTGATGCCCACGACCCGCCCGTTCATGTCGAGCAGCGCCCCGCCGGAATTGCCCGGATTGATCGCCGCATCGGTCTGGATGAAGAACTGGTAATCGGTGATGCCGACCTGCGTGCGCGCGAGCGCGGAGACGATCCCCTGCGTCACCGTCTGGCCGACGCCGAACGGATTACCGATGGCGAGCACGATGTCACCGACCTCGAGCGCTTCGGAATCACCGAGTTCGAGTGCCGGGAAGTATTCATCCGAGCGGATCTGCAGCATGGCGAGATCGCTGCGCGGGTCCCGCAGAACCACCTCGGCATCGAATTCGCGGCGATCGACGAGCGCTACGCGCAACTCCGTCATGCCCTCGACGACGTGGTAATTGGTGATGACGAGGCCGTGTTCGTCGACGATCACGCCCGAGCCCAGCGAGCGCTCGATCCGCTCGCGTGGCATGGCGCCAAATCCGCCACCGCCGAAGAAACGCTCGAAGAAATCCTCCATGTGATCGCGTGGGCGTTGTGTGACGCGCGCGCCATGGACGTTGACCACCGCCCCCGCGGCCTCGCGCACCAGAGGCGCATAGGAGAGCTTCACCTGCGCATCGCTTTCCGGAACTGCGCGCGTCTGGGCGAGAGCCCGGTCATGGGGCGCAGCGGCGAGCGCAATGAGCACGCCCGATGCGACGAGGGTGAGGGCCGATCGGCGATAAATCGAATCAACGAAAGAAAATCTGGTCACGTCCTGCTCCGGCTGTGGCGAGATCCACGCCCCTGCGCGAATCCGGGCCACCTCAATCTGCCACATAAGAGCGCGGTCGGGGAGTGGCGAGCGTGCCCGTATCGGGACGGCCGGGAAGTCGCTGCCGGATCACTTTTTTCTTTTGCGATTTCTGAAAGCCGGGCTTGCGTCAAAGCACGCATCGTCCGGATTCGAATTAAGTTCTGTTAAATTTCTTACAGATTAAAGTTTAATCAATGAAAGGATGATTGTGTGTCATAACACATCCTAAGATTGATCAGGAAGCGTACCATGAAATTCGAACTGACCGGCATCGCCGCTCGCCTCACTGCGGCGTTCACCTTCGTGCTCGCCCTGATGGCCGGGCTTGCGTGGATTTCCGTTTCTGAGGTGGGCAGCGTCAATCGCAATCTCGCGCAGATCAACGATGTGAACGCCGTTTTGCAGCGCCATGCGATCAATTTCCGCGGCAGCGTACACGACCGCGCGATCGCCATCCGTGACGTCGTGCTCTACGATGACGGTGCCGCACAGGACCGTGAAGTCGCGCTCATCGACGATCTCGCCCGCTTCTACGCGGAGAACGAGCAGGCGATGGACGCCCTCGTCGCGCAGATCGGGGCATCGGATGCCGAGAGGGCCATGCTGGGCGACATCGCCGCGATCCAGGCGCGCACGAACCCCCTCGTCGACGAGATCATCGCGCTGCAGCGCGCCGGTGACACCGTGGCGGCGAACAACCTGCTGCTCACGCAAGCCAATGGTCTGTTCACGGATTGGCTCGCGGCGATCAACCGCTTCATCGATCATCAGGAGGCCGCGAACCAGAGCATCGGTGCCGAGGTGACGCGTTCGGCTGAAGGCTTCTCGACCCTCGTGCTCGGCGCCCTCGCTCTCGCCATCGTACTCTCGGCCGCCGCAGGAACGCTCGTGGCACGCTCCGTGATCATGCCGGTGCGCGGCTTGACCCGGACGCTGGAACGTATGGCGGGCGGCGAACTCCAGGCCTCCGTTCCCGGCGTCGATCGTCGTGACGAAGTCGGCGCGATCGCCAAGGCCCTCGTCGGCTTCCGCGATGCGCTCGGCAAGAGCAAGGAGGAGGAGGCGCGCCTCAGCGCGCACGCCACCGAGGCCGAAAAGCAGGCGGCTCTCGCAAAGCTCGCCGATGCCTTCGAGACCACGGTCGGCGGCCTCGTGCGCAAGCTCGCCCATTCCTCGGGAACGCTGGAGAGCACCGCGCGTGCGCTTTCCTCGAATGCCGACGAGACGAACATACAGACGGCGAATGTCGCCTCGACCGCCGAGCAGACGGCTGCGAATGTCCAGGCCGTCGCCACCGCGACCGAGCAACTCGCTGCTTCCGCCCAGGAGATCGGCGCCCAGGTGGCGCAGACGGCGGACAAGTCGAGTGCCGCGGTCGATCAGGCGCGTGAGACCAACGCCCTCGTCTCCGAGCTCTCCGAATCGGCCCAGAAGATCGGCGAGGTCATCGCCATGATCCGCGCCATCGCCGAGCAGACCAATCTCCTCGCGCTCAACGCCACCATCGAGGCCGCACGTGCCGGCGAGGCGGGCAAGGGCTTTGCGGTGGTCGCCGCGGAGGTGAAGGGGCTCGCCGACCAGACGGCGAAGGCCACGGACCAGATCGCGGCGCAGATCACGGGCATGCAGGGCATTTCCGAGAAGTCCGTCACCGCGATCGGCGCCATCGCCCGCCAGATCGAGGAGATGTCGTCGCTGACCAATTCCGTTGCGGCAGCGGTGGAGGAGCAGCAGGCGGCGACCGGCGAGATCGCCCGCAACGTGGCGGAAGCCGCACGCGGCACCCAGGAATCGACCGACAACATCGCCCGCGTCCGCGAGGCGTCAAGCCAGACGGCGACCGTGTCGGATCAGCTCCTGTCATCGGCCAACGAGCTCTCCGAAAACGCGGGAAGCCTGGAAAGCGAAGTCACGCAATTCCTGAAGCGTGTTCGCGCGGGGTAAAGGTCGGCGAATAGGTGTTCGAGCATATCGGCGGAGCGGCCTCCTTTTTGAAGGCCGCTCCGATCTCGAAATAAACAATGCAGACCTTCTTGTCTCAGATCGAGGCACGCATGTCATAGTCCTCAGTGTTCGTTCGGTAATTCGAGCAGTTCGGCAGCGCGCCCATTGATGATCGGGCCCCCTCCATCCGCCTCGATCATCACCAGTCCTTGATCCATCGTGGCGAGGGCAATCCGGAGAAAGCGGCGATCCACGCGGATTTCGAGCTCCCGCATCACCGTGCGCGCCAGGGCTTCGAGGATTTCGATTTGCATACCGGGATCAGGCTATTGGTAAACAATAGTAAATCGATAGCGGCTGGGCATGGGGCCATGCTCGGACGCTGCCGACCGCCGGGGTCTCTGCACGCGATCGCAAATTCCCGATCGCGTGCCTGGCACAATATCAAGCCGCCCGGACGCGGTTCAGGAAGCCTGCCACCGCGTTCTTCAGATCACCGGCTTGACCATTCAGGAGCTGGGAGGCATCGCGCACCTCGGACGACATCTTTCCGGCTTCTGCGGCGGCTTCCCTGACACCGGAAATCGCTTCGGAAACCGATGAGGTTCCCGTTGCTGCCTCACTGACATTCCTGGCGATTTCACCGGTTGCCGATTGTTGCTGCTCGGCTGCTGCGGCGACGTTTGCTGCACGCTCTGTGATGTCCTTGACCATCATTACGATGCGATCAACGGCCGCCTTTGATAGGTTGGCAGAGGACTTCATTTCGGTGATTTGGAGATTGATCTGCTCGGTCGCCTTGCTGGTCTGCTCGGCGAGTTGCTTGACCTCGGTGGCAACCACGGCAAATCCGCGACCGGCTTCGCCGGCACGTGCCGCTTCGATCGTGGCGTTGAGCGCGAGCAGGTTGGTCTTGTCAGCGATATCGCTGATGAGCTCCGTCATTCCAGCGACCCGCTCGACGACCTGTGCCACCGCATCTACGGCAGATGCGGTCTGAATGGCCTCCTCGTTGGCGTTCGCTGCGAGGCTCGACGTGCCGTGGATGTCGCGGGCGACCTCGGTGACGGTCGCTGAGAGTTCTTCACTGGCTGCTGCCACCGCTCCGACATTCGCGCTGGCTTCCTCTGCAGCCGCTGAGACAGTGAGGACCTGATTGCTGGTTTCCTCAGATATCGAAGACATGGCAACGGCATTGCCGTTGAGCTGTTCGGCCGCAGCGCCGACCTGAGAAATGATCTCGCTGACAGCATTCTCGAATTCATCGGCAAGCCGCTGCATTTCCTGCTTGCGTCGTTCTTCGGCACGCTCCTCCGAGGTCGCGGCTTCCTGCTCAAGCTGCTTTGCCCGCAAAAGTCCCTGTTGAAGGACGAGCGCGGTTTGGGCGACTTCACCGACCTCGTCCTTGCGATCAGTGTCTGTGATCGCAATATCCAGCTTGCCGCCTGCCAGTTGCTGGAGGCAGTTGACGATCCGACGCAGTGGCACCGTGATGCCGGATTTCGCCACAATAAATCCGAATACACTCCCGGCGAGGGTTCCGATCACAGCAATCATGACCAAGAGCATCGTTTTCGATGCGGCAAGGTCTTGCGCCTCAATGGCCAAAGCGTCACCGTTCGAATCGGTAAACGCAACGAGTTCAGCGAGGGATTCTCGCAGCAAAGCCGCCTCTCTGCGATTTCGGCTCACAATCGCATTCAACTGTGCCTGCGCTTGCGAAATCTCGCTATCCTGGTGCCGCTCGCCCTCCCGCAGGAAGTTGTCAAGACCAGTGAAGTACGCATTTGCTCGCCTCTCTATAGTTTCTATCAATTCAACCTGATCCCCGGTTGCCGTTTCTCTAAGGCGTGCGAGGCGGTCACTGAATATTTCTCTGCTGTCGAGGGCAGCATCTCGGATCTCGCTGAAACTAGATGGGTCCGCAATGATCCGATACTCGGCTCGCGACATTTCCACTGCGTTCTGGTTCATCGTTGCAGCGAGACGAACCTCTCCTGCGCCAGTATTGATACGATCTGCAGATTCCGCCAAGGCAATGAATCCTTGATATGCTACAACCGATATCGTTACTGCGGCGGTTGTCATGATAGCGATTATGAAACCGATCTTTAGACCGATCGTGAACTTACTAAGCATTGATATACTCCCCCAAATTTCCATTGCTAGCAATTTAGCCTGATACATGTTAATAAAAATCTTCGTCCATATTTGATAAATCAACTATAGGCCTTCGCTTTAATACACGAATATTACTAGTTAATCCTCAATTAACAGAAGATGTTCACTCATATGCAAAATACGTAGTTGCAATTATTCTGATGCCATACAAAATCCACAAGGCGGCCGATGGCAGTTTCAGTGACCGTTTGAGAATGAGCAGCCGAGCTGTTCGCATCGGAGCCGATGTGATTCACGGAGTTGATGTGGACGAAGCAGACCAGAGGCCGGATGGCCAAGATCGACCGGCGCACGAAGCGCTACCCGAGCGACCTGACCGATGCGGAGTGGGAGCGGATTGCGCCGCTCCTTCCGAGCGTCGACCGGCGCGAGTTCCTCAACGCCATCCGCTACATGGCGCGCTCCGGCGGCGGCTGGCGGATGCTGCCGAAGGACTTTCCGCCGTGGCAGACCGTCTATTGGTGGTTCCGGCGCTTCGTCCGGCTGATGCTGTTCCGGACCATCCACGACGTCGCGCTGATGCTCGATCGTAAGCGCGCCGGATGCGAGGCGAGCCCGGAGGGCGGCGTGCTCGACAGCCAGACGGTGAAGGCTCCCGCGGCCAAGGAGCGCGGCTTCGACGGCGGCAAGAGAATGGTGGGCCGCAAGCGCCACATCGCGGTCGACACGGACGGGCGGCTTCTGATGGTCAGCCTGTCATCGGCCAATGAGCTCTCGGAAAACGCCGGTACACTGGAGCAGGAAGTGACGCTGTTCCTCGAGCGTGTCCGCGCGGGATAAGGCTGTCGCCATCACGGATCATGACGACCGTGCCCTTTTTTCGGGGTGCGGTCGTTTTCTTACGTGGGAGCGACCGCCTCAGGGGGCGGTCGCGGTCTGCGCGAACGTGTCCTCGCGGCTGCGGGCGATCTGATCGAGCGCGAGTTCCGCCTCGATCACCATGCGGATCTGGCGGGCGGGGTCGTAGCCGTTGCGCTCGGACAGCAGCAGCCAGCGATGTGCGCTGAGCAGATCCTGCTCGACGCCTAGTCCGAAGCGATAGCTGGCCGCGAGCGCGTATTGGGCGTAGCGGTTTCCCTGCTCGGCCGATTGCATGAAGAGCCGGACGCCCTTCTCCTCATCGACGGGAACGCCTCGCCCGTTCTGATGCATGAAGCCCAGCATGTATTGCGCTTGCGATTCCCCGCTCTGTGCGACCGGTTCGAGCCAGCGCAGGGCGCTGCCGTAATCTCCGCCCTGATATGCCGCGATGCCGCGTGAGAGATCGCCCTCGATATCGAGCGCCATGGCGGCGGGGACGGGCGCGGCGAGAAGTGCCAGCGCGATGGTGACGGAGGCGCAGCAGGCGGCGAGACGGTGCATGATCGGGATTGCTCGAAAGTCGCCCTGACGGCCAGGGCGATCCATGACGCTCACGCTAGCTGCGAAACTTTGCGAAACGTCTTAAGCGAGTATTCCAATTCTCTGCAAATCACTGAGAAATCATCCCCGCTCCATCTCCTCCAGCATCGCCACCATCTCGGCGGCGACGGGTACGCCCTGCGTCATGGATTCATCGCGGGCGGTGTGGCGGCGATCGCCGGGGAGGCGGGACTGGCCGGCATCGGTGAGATATCCGATGAGATCCTCCACCCGGTCGGCGAAGGGGGGCAGGGCGCCGCGACCGGCCTGCGGGTCTATCAGGATGAAGGACTGGCCGGTATGGGGCGTGTGGGCGCCGGGATGCTGCTTGAGATCGACCTCGCGCGAGAACTTGCCGCCGACGAGCGCGCCGCACAAAACCTCCACCATCACCGCCAGCGCCGCCCCTTTGTGACCGCCGAAGGCCATCAGCGCGCCGCCATCGAGCACGGCCTTGGGATCGTTGGTGGGTTTGCCGTCGCGATCGACGCCGACGGGCGCATCGAGAATGCGGCCCTCGCGCGCGGCGAGCTGGACGTCGCCATGGGCCATCACCGAGGTCGCCATGTCGAAGACGAGCGGACGGGCATCGCGGCGGGGCGTGGCGAAGGCGATCGGATTGGTGCCCAGTGCCGGCTTGGTGCCGCCATGGGGCACGACCGAGGCCATGGAATTGATGAAGGAGAGCGCGATCAGCCCCTCATCCGCAAAGGGTTCGACATCGAGCGAGAGCGCCCCCAGATGATGCGAATTGCGGATCGCGAGCACGGCGCAGCCATTCGCCTTCGCCTTGGCGAGCGCCGCGTCGCGGGCGCGGTCGAGGGCGCAGATGGTGAAGCCGTTCATGCCGTCTACACGCAGGAAGCCGGGTGCCACATCTTCGAGCAGCGGCTCGGCCCGGCCATCCACCCAGCCGCCCGCATTGAGCGTGGAGACATAGCCCTTCATCCGGAACACGCCGTGGCTATGGGCGCCGTCGCGCTGCGCGCTCGCACAATTGAGCGCGATCACCCGAGCCACCCAGGGCGCGCAGCCATTCGCCTCGAGAATGGCGGCGAGGCGGGAGACGAGGGTGTCGAAGGGAATGCGGATGGCGTCTTGCATGGAACCGGAAATCCTCGTTTGTCGACTTCGTGGGCGGAAGATTTGCCGCGGGCGGAAGGTTCGCGACAGGGTGGCCCTTCATCGTGACCTTGGCAATCCGGTTTCCGGCCAAGCGCGGATGCGTACCGCACCCGCCTCGCGGTTCCCCTCAGCCGGCCCGCCTGCGCTCCCGCAGTATGACCCAGACGCCGCTCGCGATGATGATCGCGGCGCCGATGAAGGTCACGCTGTCGGGCATCTCGCTCCAGATCAGCCAGCCGAGCGCGGTGGCCCAGATCATGGCAGTATAGTCGAGCGGCGCGACGACCGAGGCCGGGGCGAGGCGGAAGGCCTGCGTCATCATGGTGATCCCCGCCGTGCCGCAGAGCGCGATCGCTACGAAGAGCCACAGATGCTCCGCCTGAACCGGGACCCAGACGAAGGGGACGAGGAAGGCGCTCAGCAGCGCGCTCGTGCCGGTGAGGTAGAGCAGCAGCGTCCAGACGCTCTCGCGGCTGTCGACGAAGCGGGCGCCGAGCATCATCAGGGCATAGACGAAGGCGGTGGCGACGGGGAGCAGCGAGGCGAGCTGGAAGGTCGCGCCGCCGGGCCGCACCACGATCAGCACGCCGGCGAAACCCGCGATCACCGCACTCCAGCGCCGCCAGCCGACCCGCTCGCCCAGAAAGGCCGCCGAGAGCGCGATGATGAAGAACGGCGCCACGAAGATCAGCGCGGTCGCCTCGGCGAGTTGGAGGTAGCGCAGGCTCGTGAAGAAGAGGAACGTCCCCGCGACCCAGAGAATGCCGCGCAATAGATGCGTCACCGGGCGGTAGGAGCGCAAAGCCCCGGTACCGCCCATCCGCAGGGCGATCAGGAACGCGAAGGGCAGGGCGATGATGTTGCGCAGGAAGAGGATCTGCAGCGGCGAATAGGTCTCGGTCAGCGTCTTGGCGATGGCGTCGTTGACGGTGAGAAAGGCTACCCCGATGCACATCAGCGCGATGCCGCTCTGGTTGCGCGCGGGCGATGCGGAATATGCCGTCTGCAAGGAAATACGCCTTCCGGGATCGTCGAACGGGCCGGGCGGCCCGCTCGGGAGGGTAGTGGTCAGGCCGTCACGGCGCAATCAGGCGCCGGGCGATCACCTGCGCCTGAATCTCGGCGGCGCCCTCGAAAATCGAGAGAATGCGCGCATCGCACAGAACCCGGCTGATCGGATATTCCAGCGCGAAACCGTTGCCGCCATGGATCTGGAGCGCGTTGTCGGCAGCCGCCCAGGCGACGCGCGCGGCGAGCAGCTTGGCCATGCCCGCCTCCAGATCGCATCGCTTGCCGGCATCCTTCTCGCGGGCGGAGTAATAGGTGATCTGCCGCGCGAGATGAATTTCGGCGGCCATCATGGCGAGCTTGTCGGAAACGCGCGGGAAGGCGATCAGCGGCTTGCCGAACTGGATGCGCTCCTGCGCGTATTGCAGGCCGAGATCGAGCGCCGATTGCGCCACGCCCACCGCCCGCGCCGCCGTCTGGATTCGCGCCGATTCGAAGGTCTGCATCAGCTGCTTGAAACCCTCGCCCTCGACATTGCCGAGCAGGTTGTCGGCTGCGACCTCGAATCCGTCGAAGGACAATTCGTATTCCTTCATGCCGCGATAGCCGAGGACCTCGATCTCGCCGCCGGACAATCCCGCGACGGGGAAGGGCTCCTCGTCGCTGCCACGCGGCTTCTCGCCGAGCAGGATCGAGAGCCCGCGATGGCCGGGCTCCTCGGGGCGCGTGCGCACGAGCATGGTCATCAGATCGGCGCGTACCGGATGGGTAATCCAGGTTTTGTTGCCATAGACCTTCCAGACATCGCCCTCGCGCACGGCGCGGGTCTTGAGCGAGGCGAGATCCGAGCCGGTATCGGGCTCGGTGAAGACGGCGGTGGGGATGATCTCGCCGGCCGCGATGGCGGGCAGGAAGCGCGCCTTCTGCTCGGGCGTGCCGCCGCCCTGGATCAGCTCCGCCGCGATCTCCGAGCGCGTGCCGAGCGATCCGACCCCGATATAACCGCGCGACAATTCCTCCGAGACGACGCACATCGAGACCTTCGAGAGCCCCATCCCGCCGAATTCCTCGGGGATGGTCAGGCCGAACACGCCGAGCTCGGCCATCTGCCCGATCACCTCCATCGGGATATAGGCGTTCGCTTCGTGCCAATGATGCGCATGGGGCAGGATCTCGGCCTGCGAAAAGCGATGCATCTCGGCTCGGATCGCCTCCAGCGTCTCGTCGAGACCCGGATCGCCCTGAACCAGCATGCCGGAGGATTGGCGCATCAGATCGATCAGACGGGCGCGGTTCTCGACCGTGTTGCCCTCGTCGATCAGGGCGGCGATCGCGGGCGTGTAGAATTGCGCGATCTCGCCATGGTCGAAACCGAAGGCGGAAAGCCGGACGATCTCGCCCTGGCTCATCGGAATGCCGGTCAGCGCCTGAGCGCAATATTCGCCGGCACCGATGCGCACCAGCATCTCCTCAATCGCGCCGAAACGCCCCTCAGCGCTCAGACGCGCGGCGTAGCGCGCGGATTCCGCGACCGCCTGCACATAGGTGGCGAGCCAGGCGAGCCCGTGGGCGGCATGCTGCTCGGCATCGAGCCGCGCCGCATCGACACGCCCGTCGACGAGGATGCGCGGGCGCAGTTTCTCGCGGGCGGCATCTAGCAGCTTTTCGAGATCCGCAGCCGCCGTCTCCAGAAGCTCCGGGAAAGCCTGAGCAATTGCGGATGCGTCGGCGTCATCATGGGCGGTGGACATGGTCTCTCCTGTGCCGATCGTCGCCGGCGATCCGGCTCGTATACGTTCTTTCGATGTGATTTAACGCTCGCGCGGGCGCGAGGCCAGTGCCGATCGCGCAGTCCCGGCTGTGTGGATGCGATCCGGTGGTCGGGGTTTGCGGCGCGGGGCGATCGGCGCTATCGCTGGCGCCTGCCGTTGCGGCAATGGCCGGCTTTGCGGCCGATCGGGATAGTGGAGGGCAGTTCATGGCGGGAACGGAGCATCAGGAGAACGCAGCAGGGCAGGGCGGCGTGAAGGGCCCCCTCGCGGGCTTGCGGATCGTCGAATCGACCGCCTTCATCGCCGCCCCGCTCTCCACCATGAGCCTCGCGCAACTCGGTGCCGAGGTGATCCGTCTCGACGCGCCGGAGGGCGGGCTCGATTACCGGCGCTATCCGCACGCGCCGGGCGGGGCGAGCCTCTACTGGAGCTTCCTCAATCGCGGCAAGCGCTCGGTCACCCTCGATCTGCGCCGCGCGGAGGATCGCGCGCGCGCCGCCGAACTGATCTGTGCGCCGGGCGAGGGCAACGGCATTTTCGTCACCAACCTGCCCTTGAAGAAGGAACTCACCTTCGAGGCGCTCTCCGCGCGCCGCCCGGACGTGATCGTCATCAGCCTCGACGGCAGCCCTGATGGCGCCACGGCGATCGACTACACGGTGAATGCTGCCTGCGGCGTCGCCATGATGACCGGGCCGCAGGGCGTCGCCGGCCCCGTCAACAATGCCATGCCCTTCTGGGACGTGATCTGCGGCAAGACCATCGCGATGGGCCTGCTCGCCGCCGAGCGCGAGCGCCGTCTCACCGGGCGCGGCCAGCATGTGAAGCTGAGCCTCTCCGACGTCGCCATGGCGGCGATGGCGAATGTCGGCATCCTCGCCGAGGCCGAACTCACCGGCGGTCCCCGTGCGCGCGACGGAAACTGGATCTACGGCACGTTCGGCACGGATTTCCCCACGAGCGACGGCGCCCGCATCATGCTCGTCGCGGTGACCGGCAAGCAATGGCAGGCGCTGATCGAGGTGATGGGTCTCGAGGCGCGCATGCAGGCGCTCGCGACCGCCTTCGAGGCCGATCTCACCGTCGAAGAAGAGCGCTACCGCATCCGCCACGCCATCGCCGCGCTGATGGGGGAATGGACGAGCGCGCGCATGCTCGACGAGATCACCGCGGCTTTCGAAGGCACGGCGGTGTGCTGGAGCCCGTTCCGCGATGTCGGGCAGATGCTCGCGCAGGATTGGCGGGCGAGCACGCGCAATCCGCTATTCTCGCGCATCGATCACCCCGGCATCGGCCCGGTCCTGACCCCGGCCTCCCCCCTGCGCTTCTCCAATCACGACGACGAAGGCCCCCGCGCCGGCGCGCTCCCGGCGCCGGTTCTGGGGACGGATACGGATCGGGTGTTGGGGGGTGAGGAGTAAGACCGCCCTCGGCATTCTTCGCATGCGGAACCCGAAAGCCTGAGCCCGAGCGAATGCGGATGCGCGTCGACGTGCAGGGGCGGCTGTGCCAGTCTTTGCCTCTACGTCAACGCAAAGAAAATGACGGGAGGAAACCATGACCGCAGTCACCCCGAACCTGCCCGGGCAGGAGAAGCTCGGCGAGAAGGATTCGCGTTATGTCGATATCGCGGGTCTGCCCTGGACGCCGACGCGCTTTCCCGGGATCGAGCAGAAGATCCTGATGGAGGACAAGGAGCGCGGGCTCTACACGGCCCTGATGCGCTGGGCGCCCGGCTCGCGCCTGCCCATGCACGAGCATGTCGAGATCGAACAGACCTACGTCTTCGAGGGCAGCCTGAAGGATGACGAAGGCGAAGCCACGGCGGGGAATTTCGTCTGGCGCCCGGCGGGATCGACGCATGAGGTGGTCTCGCCGAACGGCGCGCTGATCCTCGCCGTCTTCATCCGCCCGAATCGCTTCCTGGACTGACGGGCGGCGACGCTTCGCCTGCTCCCGTATTGCCGACCGCGCTCTCGTCGAGGGCGCGGCGCAGCGCGCGCAGGTCGCGCCAGGCGAGGCGTTTCTGCGAGGGCTGTCGCAGCAGATAGGCCGGGTGCAGGGTCGCCATGGCGCGGATCACGCGCTTGCCGGTGTCGTAATCCTGCCAGCGCCCGCGCGCCTTGAGGATGCCGGTATTGATCTCCATCAGCGCCTGCGCCGAAGGGGCGCCGAGGCAGATCAGGAAATCCGGGTCTGCGAGTTCGATCTGGCGGCGGATGAAGGGCATGCAGGCCGCGACTTCCTGCGGCGTCGGGGTGCGGTTGCCGGGCGGGCGCCAGGGGATGACGTTGCCGATATAGACGCTCGACCGGTCGAGCCCGATCGCCGCGAGCATGCGGTCGAGCAACTGCCCCGAACGCCCGACGAAGGGCTTGCCCTGCCGGTCCTCCTCCGATCCCGGCGCCTCGCCGACGATCATGACCCGCGATCCGGGAGTGCCGTCGGCGAAGACCAGCGATTTCGCGGAGAGCTTGAGGGCGCAGCCGTCGAAACCGGCGAGATTCTCCTGGAGCATGGCGAGATCGGTCGCGGAGGCTGCGAGCGCCTGCGCGCCGGCGACGGCTTCCTGAGGATCAAGGCTGACGGGCGCGCCGGGCGCCGCACGGGCCGGAGCCGGCGCGGCTTCGCGGGAGGGGGCGCGCACGCTGTCGGCGGCGCGGGCGCGGGCATCGATCTCGGCGGCACGGCGCTCGGAATCGCGTGCACGCTTCTCCCGCTCCTCGGCGAAGCGGTCGATCGCGGTCTCTTCCAGCGCGGCATCGATGCCGGCTGCGGCATAGAATTCGAGCAATGCGGCCAAAGCCGCCCTCTGATCCTCCGCAATCTGCATGATCCCTCCCGCCGGAACGCCCGCCCGCAACGCCCCGCCGCCCGGTTATCGGGGTTTTCGGCTGCGGGGGCAAGGTTGGGGAGATGTTGATTTACGGGGGAGCGGGGCATATTGTGTAGAACGATGAGATCGGAACCCGACAGCATGCGCCCGGTTGTATCAATCGTCATGGCAACGGTGAATGCCTCCTACGCCAATCCAGTCACACCCGACGAGCTGGCTCGGAGAATCGCCGACCCAGAAAGTGCGCGGATACATGACTGCGCGGCTTTTGCTTTTTTTTCGGACGTCGCGCCGCATCTGCAACGAGACTTCATAGAGCAGATGGGAGTCGATCCCGAGAAAGCGCGTCTGGTCGCCAGTGCATACTCGATCAAGGCGGGCTACAAGCTCGCTCTAGCCGCGTGAGTGAGGCGTTCGTTCCAAGCCGTTGGCCTGAGCTGTTCGACTATGCAATCGCTATCATCGATCAGGTGAATCGTAACGGTTTGGGTCTGTTCGACTGGTCGTTCGGTGGCGGTACGGCACTCATGCTGCAGATCGATCACCGGGAAAGCCATGACATCGATCTGTTTCTCAGTGATCCTCAATATTTGCCCTACTTATCTCCAGAGGCTCAGGATGTCGGGTTGACGCCCAGTCCGAGCAGCTACGAGACGGACGGTCGCCGCCACTTGAAAATCGTCTATGACGATATTGGCGAAATCGATTTTATCTGTTGTGCTCCACTGACACAGAAGCCTACCGAGCTCGCCTTAATCAACGGACGGACGGTGGCACGGGAAATGGCGGTGGAAATCATCGCAAAAAAGATCGTCTTTCGTGGTGCTTCACTTCAGCCGCGCGACCTGTTCGATATTGCAGCCGCGTCGCGGTTTCTCGGCGAGGGCGTTCTCCAGAATGCACTGACGGACTTCTCAGTCGAGGCGCGCCGTGCGCTCCATGTGGCGCGAGCGATGGATCCCGACTTCGCACATTCGGTGGTCAGCCGACTGATGATAAAGCCGGATTACGTTGGCCTGGAGAACACTGCCCGTATTGAGGCGATACGTGTTCTCGAAGACATCGTCGCAGGCGCCAACTCCTCCCCCTGACCTGCCCCCCATTCCCGCCGAACCCCTCTTCCATCTCATCTTCGCCCCAAATCATGCGATTCCCGTGTTGATTCCGTTCCTTCTTGGGAATAGCGTCGTCGCGCTGGTATACAAGGCCGGCATCCAGCGTTGCGAATGGGGGAGACGATGGCGGGCAAGACCGTGACCCGTGCCGATTTATCCGAAGCCGTGTATCAGCGTGTCGGGCTTTCGCGAACAGAATCGGCGCAATTGGTGGAATCCGTCTTGGGCGAGATCTGCGATACGCTCGAGCGCGGGGAGACGGTCAAGCTGTCCTCGTTCGGTTCCTTCGTGGTGCGCGAGAAGGGCGAGCGCATCGGGCGCAATCCCAAGACCGGCGTCGAAGTGCCGATCGAGCCGCGCCGCGTCATGGTCTTCAAGCCCTCCAACGTGATGAAGGCCCGGATCAACGGCGGCGACGAGACCGAGGACGAATGACGGCGCCCTCGCGACGCGCCGCGCGTCCGACCCGGGAGTAGGCGAACGCGATGGAAAAAAGTCCGGACGCTTTTCGCACCATCAGTGAAGTAGCCGAAGAACTCGACCTGCCGCAGCATGTGTTGCGGTTCTGGGAGACGAAATTCGCGCAGATCAAGCCGCTCAAGCGCGCCGGTGGCCGCCGCTATTATCGCCCGGGCGATGTCGACCTGCTGCAGGGCATCCGCCGCCTGCTCTATGCCGAAGGCTATACGATCAAGGGTGTCCAGCGCATCCTCAAGAGCGAGGGCGTGCGTGCCGTCGAGGCGATCGGGCGCGGAGAGGTCACCCTCGAGGCCCGTCCCGCCGATGCGGAGGAGGGGACGGCGGCATCCGGCGGTGGGTATGCCGCGCGCGCCGCGCATGCGGGCGAAGAGGCCGACCGGTTCGCCGGCACCGCGACCGACGAGGACAGCCAGGACATGGCGCTGCCTCACGAAATGGGGACGCGCGCCACGGGCCGTCGTGCCGCGCTCGATCGCGGGCAGTTGCGCGCCGTGCTCGACGAATTGCGCGAATGCCAACGGGTTCTCGACAATCTCGCGCTGCCGGGTGATTCCGAGGGCTGAGCCGCGCCGTCGCCATTGGCGATGATGCGCATACGGGCCGGGCGTCGCGGCGCGTGACGCCTCGCCTTGGCCGTCATATCCTTCCTCGACCAAGATGCGCGGGCGCAACGGACGCCCCGCCGGAAGGAGGAGACGATCCATGAGCCGGAATCAGGCCGAGACCAAAGGCGCGCGCGATCCCGCCGCCGATTTCGTGGTGACCCATGCGAAGGATGCGCAATTCGACGGCGGCCTGCGCGGCTTCTTCGAATATCGCGATCTCGCCATGAAGAAGGTGACGGACGGGCGCATCCAGGCCCATGTCATCCGCGCCAAGCCGGGCGATGCCGCATCGGGCGAATGGCACTATCACGTGCTCGACTTCCAGATGGTCTACGTGCTCAAGGGCTGGGTGCGATTCGAATATGACGGAGTCGGCGAGGTGCTGCTCGAAGCCGGCTCCTGCGTGAACCAGCCGCCGGGCATCCTGCATCGCGAGATCGAGCATTCGCAGGATCTCGAATTGCTGGAGATCACCTCGCCGGCGGAGTTCGAAACCGTCGCCGCCAAACCGCCGGGGCGAGAATGAGCCGCCGGGCTGCGGGTGAGTTGCGCTGAACGTTTGCCGCAAAAGAAAAACCCGCCCGCTGATGCGGACGGGTTCGATACGCTGCGGCGGTGAGCCTGTGAGCTGCCTGCCGTTTACTCGACGCGGTACTGACGCGACAGCGGTCTTACTTCGCGGCCGTCTTACTTCGCGGCCGTCTTGGCCATTGCGGTTTCGACCGGCTTCAGCATTTCCTTGGCGAGGTTGGCGTAGAGTTCGCCGACCTTCGTGGACTGGGCCACGAGCGCCTCGTAGGAGCTCTTGACGTAGTCGGTCTGGATTTCGATGGCCTTGTCGAGCGACTTGGCGCCGACCAGCTTCTCCATCGTGGAGGTGCCGTGCTCGAAGGACTTCTTGGCGAAGTCGGCGGTCTCGACGGCGATGGCCTGGGCGCCCATGGACACGCCACCGAAAGCCTTCATCGTGGCGTCCATGCTTTCCTTGCCGAACTTCTGCATGTCATCGAATTGGTTCATCATCTGCGATCTCCGGCGCGTCGAGCGCCGCCTCTGTTCGTTTGAGCCTGACGGCCGAACATGCGCGATCAGCCGATTGCCCCTTATATGTGCACTGCACAATGAATGTCAAGGGTCATGTTGCGCTGCAACAAGAGCCCGAAAATTCCGATTCCGCATTAACCGGTCCGTAACCGAGATTCAGTCAGGATGACCATAGTGATGCGTTCGCAATGGTGATGTACACCGATGCCGGGGGGCCGGACGCGTCAAGGGTTTTCGACCGCTGACACAGGATCGGTCTCACATGGTCTCGCGTTACATTCCCCTGCGCCGCATCGGATCACGTTTCGCTGCCGCGCTCACGGCCGTCATCCTCGTTCTGGCCGCCGCCGCCCTCCAGACCACCCCCGCCCAAGCGTATAATCCGCCCTATGCCGCGGTCGTGATCGACGTGAAGACCGGGCAGACGCTGCATGCGGAGAATGCGGATGCGACGCGCTTTCCCGCGTCGCTGACCAAGGTGATGACGCTCTATCTCGTGTTCGAGCAGCTCGAGCGCGGCACGATTCGCCTGGACACGCCCCTGCGCGTCTCGGCCCGCGCGGCCAACGAGCCGCCCTCGAAGCTCGGTCTGCGTCCCGGATCGACGATCACCGTCGAGAACGCCATTCTCGCGCTGACGACGCGCTCGGCCAATGACGTGGCCACCGCGATCGCCGAGAATCTCGGCGGCAGCGTCGACGCCTTCACCCGCGAGATGACCCGCACGGCCCGCGCGCTCGGCATGCAGCGGACCACCTTCCGCAATGCGCATGGCCTGCCCAACCGCGAGCAGGTGACGACGGCGCGCGACATGGCCACCTTGGCCATCGCCGTGCAGGACCGCTTCCCGCAATACTACCACTACTTCTCGCGCCGGAACTTCACCTTCAACGGCACCACGCACCGCAACCATAACCGGCTGCTCGGACGCGTAACCGGCGTCGACGGCATCAAGACCGGCTTCATCCGCGCCTCCGGCTTCAACCTGATGACCAATGCCCGCAACAACAACCGCCATGTCGTGGCGGTGGTGATGGGTGGTCGTTCCGGTGCGCATCGTGACGGTATCGTCGAGCGCCTCGTCCAGAACCATATGCCGCGTGCCTATGCCGGCGCCCGCCAGACGCCCGTGATGAACGTGCCCGGCGCCGTCGCCTTCGCGCCGAACGTGCTTCCGCCCGCGCGCCCGGCCGATATCGGCGTGCCGCCGGCTGCCTTCGCGAGCGCTTCGGCGACGGGCGGCCCCCTCGATCTCGCCGCCATGCGTCCCGCCGTGGCGCCCGAGCGCAATGCCGGCAATACCGCGACGCCGGGCTCTTCGGCTTCCCTGCGCCAGGGTGCGGCTGCCGATGCCGCGCGCAGCCAGGATGGCGGACAGGTCCTGTCCTTCGCCGATGCGACGGGCTCGATTCCGGTTCCGCCGGCCGATCTCGGTTCGCGTCAGGCGGGTGAGCAGGTCGCGCAGGGCGGTGAGGGCAACGCCGCACCCGTCCAGATCGCGAGTGCATCCGCGACCGCGCCGGCTCCGTCCGAGCCCGCGACCCCTGCGCCCGTCGCCATCTCGGCCTGGGTCGTGCAGATCGCCGCTGTCGATTCCGAAAGTGCCGCCATGCAGATGCTCGAGAATGCCCGCAACCGCGTGGGCGGTCCGCTGAGCTCGGCCAAGCCGTTCACCGAGACGGTCCAGACCGGCGGTACGACCCTGCACCGCGCGCGCTTCTCCGGCTTCGAGACGCAGAGCGCGGCGCGCGACGCCTGCCGCCAGCTGGAACGCCGGGGCTTTGCCTGTTTCGCCTCGCGCAGCTGACGCGCGAGGCCGCCGGAGAGTTTCCGGCAAGAATTCGAGTGCGGAGCGACCGGCGTTCATCGGCCGCTCCGGAGTATGACGTAACCGACCATGGTCCCGTTCGGACCATCGCGCGTGGAGTATCAGCGATGTCGGCTCAAGAGCATGTCCTTGGCCTGGTTCACCCGGGCCGCGAGGTAGGTCGACCCGCCCTGGTCGGGATGGAGCTTCAGCATCAGCGTCCGGTGAGCCCGCTTGATGGCGGCGGCATCCGCGCCCGGCTCAAGCCCCAGGATCTGATAAGCCTCCTCTTCCGTCATCGCGCCCGGCTCGGCCTCGCCGCCCGTCCCCGCGTCCGCGTGACCATGAGCGTCTTCACGCCATCCGGGAAACCGGCGGTCGAAATACGCCTCTAACAGACGCAGCCCCTCCTGATCGCCTGCCCCGGCGCATTCGGTATAGAGCTTCTGCAGATCGCGCTCGTTCAACGCATCGAGCCCGCGCCCGGCGAAGACCCCGGCCAGAACGCTGCCGTTCATTTCTCCGCTGTCGTGATCGAGCGTCATCTCGATCATCGCCGAGCGTACCCGCGAGGTCTGGCCCGTCGAAGGGCCGCGCGAGGGCGCGCCGGGACCCAGGCGACCGAGACCTCCGGGAAGGCCGGGGAAACCGGCGCTCCACCCCAAGAGCCAGGCGGCGAAACCGCCGATCAGCAGCGCCATGTCGATACGTCCGCGCATCAGCATGAAGGCGGCGAGCGCGAGCGCCGCGGTCCCCGCCACCGCCTTGACGAGCCGGGCGAGGACGCGCGGGTTCGTGCGCGCATAGACCCGCGACAGCCACCAGACGAGGAGAACGGCGAGAACGCCGTAGAGCAGCGAGATCATGTGCGTTTCATCGCCGTCAGCAAACGCTGCGCTCCCGCATCTCCATGGGCGAGCTTCTGCAAGGCGCCCATCCCGCCCGCCGCATAGGTCGCCGCCGCGCGCAGGAGCGCTTCGAGCGCACCGGGAGCCGATGCATCGAAGCGTTCGTGCGCGCCGCCGGTGAGCCGCGCCATCTCGGCAAAGGCCGTCATGGCGGCGGGCTCACCGCCCTCCTGGAAGAAGAAGCCCTTCACGCCCATCAGGCCGAGTTCTCCGGCGAGGGCGCACAGCGCATCGACATGTTCCTCCATGGCGTCGCCGACATAGACGAACGCGCCGATGCGCTTTTCCTGCGCGGTCTTGCGAACATGGCGCAGCACCCGCTCGATCTGGGTCATCCCGCCCTGACAGCGGATGCGGGTCATGATCTCGGTCAGCGCGCGCGGATCGGAGACCCAGCGCGACGCGCGACATTCGCGAAAGCCGCGAAAATAGACGAGCTGAACCGCAAGCCCCCCGATCCGCGCCGTCGTCTCGAACATGCCCGCCTGTACCGAACATGCCAGATCCCAGGTCGGCTGCCGGCTCATCGTCGCGTCGAGAGCGAAGATCAGGCGGCCCTGATCGGCGCCGGCCGCAACCGGCGCGAGCGCGCTCGCCTCGCGCAGGAACGCGTCGACCGCACCGCCGCCCGCCGGCGTCGTTCCGGGGCGTCGTTCGCGCAGGCGCGCATCGAGCGGGTTGTCGGGCCGCTTGTCTCGGCTCATCGGGTGACCTCGTCGCCTCTCCATCCCCTGATCGCCCCGGCGGCGCTCCCGGGCCGGGCATCATGTGGGTAAGATAGGGTCGCAGCCGGGCGATTCCCATGAAGACCGCCATGCGGATCGTCGTGAGATCGCGTGACGTCGGAACGCGGAAGCGCCGCACCAGCGGGTTTGGGCGCGGGCGCCGGCGACAGGCGAGGGGAGAGGCGCAGGCGCCGGCTGGCCTGGCGCACGGGGATCGGGCGCTGCTCCTGGCGCGTCGCTTCCACGACGTGAACCCCCGCGAAGGGCGCCCGCAGCCGCAGGCCTGCCCGCTCCCACAGACCGGCGCTGCGCAGGAACCGCTCCGAGGGGATCGGAGGCACGTAGAGCGCTTCGGTCCAGACCTGCGCGTCGAAGCCGTTGCGATGCAACAGACTGCCCAGCTGCGAAACGGAATAGGGGCGCCCCTGCCCGAACGGCGTCGCATCGACGCGCGCCCAGACGCCCCGGCGATTCGGCACGATGATCGCGATGCGCCCGCCCGGAGCGAGGACGCGCCAGATCTCGTGCAGGAATTCGTCCGGATCGCCGACATTCTCCAGAAGATGCGCAACCACCGCGCGCTCATAGGCGCCGTCGACGGCGGGCAGGACCAGCGGCTCGACCAGGCAGGCGAGGTTCTTCTCGTCCGCCGGCCAGTGCGACACCCCCTGGCGCGCCGGCATGAACAGGTTCACGCGTTCACAGCGCGCGATCGCCGGGCGCAGGAAGGGGGCGGCATAGCCGAGCCCCACCATCCGGCAATCCAGGGATCCACGGATGAATTCGACCAGCGCCCGCGCCACGAAACGCTGCGCCACCTGACCCAGAGGGGTCCGGTAGAATTGGTGCAGCGTGACGATATCGACGATCATGGCCGGCGCATGCCCTCGGTTGCCCCCACGGGGTCTGCTCAACGATCGGCCAAAACGCCGCCGCTGTGCAACCCGTATCGACAGCGCGGGCGCATCGCGAGGGAGCCGGCACCGTCGTCATAACGACTGTCTTGTGGATAGCCGCCGATGCGAGACTGCACTGCGTCGCGGCTGCGGCTAGGATCGCGGCGACGAGGAGAACCATGCAGCAATATCACGCGCTCTTGCGCCGCATTCTCGACGAGGGCCACGAGAAGAGTGACCGCACCGGAACCGGGACGCTCTCGGTCTTCGGCCATCAGATGCGATTCGATCTGGGCGAGGGGTTCCCGCTCGTCACGACGAAGAAGCTGCATCTGCGCTCGATCATCCACGAATTGCTGTGGTTTCTGGCCGGCGATACCAACATCGCCTATCTGAAGGAAAACGGCGTCTCGATCTGGGATGAATGGGCGGACGCGAACGGCGATCTCGGCCCGGTCTACGGCAAGCAATGGCGCTCCTGGCCCAATCCCGACGGTGCAGCCGTCGATCAGATCAAGTGGCTGATCGACGAGATCCGCCGCAATCCCGATTCCCGCCGCCTCGTCGTCAGCGCCTGGAACCCGGCGGATCTCGACCGGATGGCGCTCGCGCCCTGTCATTGCCTGTTCCAGTTCTACGTCGCCGGCGGCAAGTTGTCTTGCCAGCTTTATCAGCGCTCGGCGGACGTGTTTCTCGGTGTGCCCTTCAACATCGCCTCCTACGCACTGCTCACGCATATGGTGGCCCAGGTGACGGGGCTGGAGCCGGGGGATTTCGTGCATTCCTTCGGTGATGCGCATCTCTATTCGAATCATCTCGAACAGACCCGCGAATTGCTGTCCCGTGAGCCGCGCCCGCTGCCGCGCCTGCGCCTCGCGCCGGGCGTCGACGACATATTCGGCTTCCGCTTCGAGGATATCAGCATCGAAGGCTATGATCCGCATCCCGCGATACGCGCGCCGGTGGCGGTCTGAGCAGCGGGGTAGGGATGCCGGATAACGTTCAGGGGCTGACGATCCGCCGCGCCCGTCCCGGTGAGGCCGGGCTCGTGCTGGGGTTCATTCGTGAACTCGCCGAGTACGAGCGTCTCGCCCACGAGGTGCGCGCGAGCGAGGCGGAGCTCGACGCGGCGTTGTTCTGCGCAAACCCCCGCGTCTTCTGCGACCTCGCCTTTCTCGATGGCGAACCGGTGGGATTCGCGCTCTATTTCTACAACTTCTCCACCTTCCTCGGTCGTCACGGCATCTGGCTGGAGGATCTTTATGTGCGCGAGAGCCTGCGCGGGCGCGGCATCGGCAAGGCGCTGCTCGCGGGGCTGGCGCGGCGATGCGTCGCAGAGGGGCTGGGCCGGCTCGAATGGTGGGTGCTCGACTGGAACGCCCCGGCCATCGCAACCTATCGCGCGATCGGTGCGAAGCCGATGGAAGAGTGGACCGTGCAGCGTCTCACCGGCGAGGCGCTGGAGCGGCTGGCCGCCGGTGCGGCGCCGGGCAGCAAGGAGCTGGAATCATGACGCAAACGCCCGCGATCCCGCTCACCATCGTCGCCGCGGTCGCCGAGAACGGCGTGATCGGCGACGACAACAGGCTGATCTGGCGGCTGAAGAGCGATCTGCGCCGTTTCAAGGAGATCACCCTCGGCAAGCCGATGATCATGGGACGCAAGACGTTCGAATCCATCGGGCGGCCGCTGCCGGGGCGCCGGATGATCGTCATGACCCGCGATCCGGCCTTTTCGGTCGAGGGTGTCGATGTCGCGCGGTCTTTCGACGCGGCATGCGCGCGGGGGCGGGATCTGGCGCGCGAGATGGGCGTCGAGGAGGTCATCGTGGCGGGTGGAACGCAGGTCTACGGTCAGGCGCTGCCGTTCACGCAAACGCTTCGTTTGACACGCGTTCACGCCACGCCAGATGGTGATGCGCACTTTCCCGACTTCGATTCGACACAATTCCGTGTCATTCGAAAAAGTGACCATTCGTCCGGCCCGGATGACGAATTCGCGTTCTCCTTCATCGATATGGAACGGTGCCGAACGCCCGGTTTCGGTTGACTTCGGGGGCAGAAACCCCCAATTCCGATACAGGCGCGATACTCTCCTCCGCAACGATAACGGGCGAGCGGCGCGATGGTTTCCAAAATTACGCATTAAAGAGGGAAGCGTAGTATGCCCTGGAACAATCAAGGCGGCGGTGGCGGCGGAGGACCCTGGGGTCCCCGTGGCAGCGGCGGCGGTGGCGGCGGCGGCCCGTGGGGCGGCGGTCCGCAAGGTGGTGGTGGTCCCGGACAGACCCCGCCGGATCTGGAAGAGATCCTGCGCAAAGGCCAGGATCGTCTCAAGAACATGGTGCCCGGCGGCGGCTCGATGGGTGGCAGGGGCATCGCCCTCGTTCTCATCGGCGTCGTGGTCGTCTGGCTGCTGACGGGCTTCTACACGGTCCGACCCAACCAGGTCGGCCTGAATCTCATTTTCGGCGCCTATGTCGGCCAGACCGCGCCGGGCCTGAACTACAACCTGCCTTTCCCGATCGGTCAGGTGATCAAGCCCGACGTCACGCAGGTCAACCGCATCGAGGTGGGCTACCGCTCCGGTGCCGAGGGCCAGCGTCCGCGCGAAGTGCTCGAAGAGAGCCTGATGCTCACGGGCGACGAGAACATCGTCGATATCGATTTCGACGTGCAGTGGCAGATCGATGCGGCCCGCGCCGAAGACTTCGTCTTCAACATCCAGAACCCCGAGGGCACCATCAAGGCCGTCGCCGAGAGCTCCATGCGCGAGGTGATCGGTCGGCGTGACATTCAGGCCATTCTGACGATCGAGCAGGGCGAGATCATGCAGGAAGTCCAGGAGATCATGCAGGCGACGCTGGACGATTACGGTGCGGGCGTCACCATCCGCGTCGTGCAGCTGCAGGCCGCCGTGCCGCCGGCACAGGTCCGCGAAGCCTTCTTCGACGTGAACGCGGCCCAGCAGGATCTCGTTCGCCTCCAGAACGAGGCCGAAACCTACGCCAGCCGCGTGGTTCCCGAGGCTCGCGGTCGCGCCGCGCGCATCATCCAGGAGGCGGAAGCCTATCGCGAGCGCGTCGTCAACGACGCCGAGGGTCAGGCATCGCGCTTCACCCAGATCCTGGACGAATACGTCAATGCACCGGACGTGACGCGTGAGCGTCTCTTCCTCGAGACCATGGAGCGTGTGCTCGCGGGCACCGACAAGGTCCTCATCGATCAGAGCAACGGCAACGGGAATGGCCAGCAGGCCGTCATCCCCTACCTGCCGCTGCCTGAACTCCAGCGCCGTGCGCAGGGAGGCTCCCAATGAGAAATCCCGTCGTCCGTACCGGTATCCTGATCGTTCTCGGTCTGGCCGCAGTGCTGCTCTACGCGTCGCTGTTCACTGTTCACCAGACCCAGCAGGCCGTCGTGCTGCGCTTCGGCGCCGTGCGTCAGGTGATCACCGAGCCCGGTCTCTACATGAAGGCGCCCTTCGTCGACGTGGTGCTCCCCGTCGAGCGGCGCGTGCTCGATCTCGACTTGCCGGTCCAGACCGTCCTGTCGAGCGACCGGCAGAACCTCGAGGTGGATGCGTTCGCGCGCTACCGCGTCAGGGACGCGCTGCGCTTCTATCAGACGGTCAACAACCAGGTGAACGCCAACGCGCGGCTCCAGTCCTTCGTGAACGCCGCAATGCGTAACACGCTGGCGAATGCCTCCTTCCCGGAGATCATCCGCACCAGCCGTGTCGAGCTGATGGACCGCATCACCGAGACCGTGAACCGGCAGGCCGCCGATCTCGGGATCGAGGTGGTCGATGTGCGCCTCACGCGCGTCGATCTGCCCACGGCGAACTCCGAAGCGGTGTTCCGCCGGATGCAGACCGAACGTGAGCGTGAAGCTGCGGATCTGCGCGCACAGGGTGCCCAGCGTGCCAACGCCATCCAGGCGCGGGCCGATCGCGACGTGATCGTGATCGAGGCGGAGGCCAACCGTACGGCTGAAGAGCTGCGCGGTGCCGGTGACGCCGATCGTAACCGCATCCTGGCTGCGGCCTATGGGCGTGACGCCGACTTCTTCGCCTTCTATCGTTCGATGCTGGCGTATGAGCAGGCGCTCACGAGCAACGATCTGGCGCAGACCCAGATGGTGATCTCGCCTGATTCGGATTTCTTCCGGTTCTTCGCGAGCCCGATGGGGCGTGAGCGGATGGATATCCAGCCGCCGTTCCCGGTCGATCCGGAAGGTCCGATCACGCAGGCGCCGTCCGTGCCGGAAGTCCCGACTGCCGAAGCGACGGGGACCCTCGGTCCGCTCGCCGCGCCGGTCGAATAAGGCCCGCAAGCGTCTCGCATGTGGGATCTGATTACAGCCCTCGGCCTCGTTCTCGCGGTCGAGGGCATTCTTTTTGCCGCGTTCCCGGATGCCGTGCGGCGCGCCATGTACGAGGCGTCGCAGAGCCCGCGCGAGCGCATGCGCACCGTCGGTATCGTCTGCGCGATTGCCGGCATCGTCATCATCTGGCTGGTGCGCGGGTAGGCTGCGGGTGTTTTATCCGTGATGGCGCGGGCAATGGCTTGACTTGCCTCGAATTTGCGCAAACACTCCCGGATCGATGCAATGTGGGTTTCCGGCCCGGCCTTCCGCATGGATTGTGGGAGGGATTTCGTGCTTGAACCCGTTCAGAGGAGAAGACAGCCATTCGCCGACCAATGAGAGCCATGCCGGTCCCGCAAAAGGAAGGGCCGCGCGCCAATCGCGACATCCGCGGCGTTCGCGAGGTGCAGCTGATCGATGAAGAGGGAGTGAACCGGGGTGTCGTCCCGTTCGCGGAAGCCCTGCAGATGGCCGAGGATGTCGGCCTGGACCTCGTCGAGATCGCACCGAATTCGGAACCGCCGGTGTGCAAATTCCTGGATTACGGCAAGTTTCGCTTCGATCAGCAGAAAAAGGCCGCCGAGGCCCGCAAGAAGCAGAAGACCGTCGAGGTCAAGGAAATCAAGCTTCGTCCCGGTATCGACAAGCACGATTACGAGACGAAGATGAAGAACGTGAAGCGCTTCTTCGAGGATGGCGACAAGGTGAAGATCACCCTGCGCTTCCGAGGGCGCGAAATGGCGCATCAGGATCTCGGCCTGAAATTGCTGTTGAAGGTGAAGGAAGAGACCCAGGAATTCGCCAAGGTCGAACTCGAGCCGCAGCTCGAGGGCCGGCAGATGATCATGATCCTCGCGCCCCGCTGATGCAGCGGTTCGGATCCGTTCCGGGCGCCGGAGATGATAAGCCACGCGGCGCATGAGCGCGCTTGGCGCCTCACCTGTGAATTTGCGGGGTCGTGGCGGTAAACGCCGCGACCCCGTTTTCACATGCGGAGATGCGGGTTGTGAGGACTATGGCGGGGCAGTAGCTGCGCTGTATGAAAATTTGCCAGCGCTTGGGGCAAACCAGACCGTTTCTCGCGCGTTGTCGTCTCGCATCGGTGATCCGGGCGGGAGGGCGGGTTGAAGCGTATCGAGGAAATCTACTGGTTGCGTTTCTACGGCGCATTGGCCGTCTTCACCTTCCATCTGATCGACCGAATCGAACTCTATTACGTCGAAAACACCGTTCTCGACCTCCTGCGCATCCCGTCTTCACTGGGAACGCCGATCTTCATCTTTATATCGATCTTTCTTTTTTCGATGCGCTACGGCGAAGACGTCCCGCACGACTTTCTCGTCAAGCGGTTGAAATACATCATGGTGCCGTATTTCGTATACGGCTTTCTCTATCTCACCGCAGAATATATCCGCGTCTCGCTAGGCGGGGCCGAGGTGAGTTACGTGGCATATCTGCGCGAGTATCTGCTCTTCGCCGGATGGCACGGTTATTTCCTCGTCGTGGCGATGCAGTTCTACATACTCTTCTGGGTCTATAACCGTTTCCGCCTCTGGGAATGGCTGCCGGCGGAACGCTGGCTGATCCCGGCCTCGCTGATGAGCATGGCCTGGTGGGGTTATTTCCGCTGGTACGATATCGAGCCGCCCGGCTATCTGCACTGGATCAACCCGATCGGCTGGATCTACCTGTTCTTCCTCGCCGTTTTGATCGTCAAGGTCTATCCCGAGATCCGGCGCAACCGCCTGATCGCGACCTTTTCGCAGCCGATCTGGCTCGTCGCGATCCTCGCCTATCTTCTCGCCGTGACCTTCCTGCACGATATCGAATATTCGTCCAAGGAAGCCTGGGTCATTCCGCTCTTCACCTTCGCGCTGCTCTTCGCCATGCCGAAGCTCCTCGGCCTCGTGGCGCCGCCGCTCGTGCGCAAGGTCAACGAGGCCTCCTTCGTGATCTACCTCGCGCACCCGATGTTCTTCTCCGTCGTCGATTTCGTCGGCTGGAACATCGCGCTGCCGTTGTGGCTCTACGTGATCGCGCTCATCGTGGTGGGGATGGGTGGCTCGATCATGCTGAGCCACCTCGCCAACCGCGCGGATTGGAGCGCGATGCTGCTCGGCAAGCGGTTGCGCGTCGTCTAGCGCATCATTCCATCAAGTGGGTACCGGTTGATGGATAAAATGATGCGTCAAACAATTATTCAGAGCGCCGACCTGACTCGGTCAGGTCGGATAACGCTCTGAGCCTGCCTTCAGGTTTCGACGAGGCCGGTCGTATCGTCCGAGCCGCGCGAATCCGGGCGGCCATGGGCCAGCGCGAGGTAATCCTCCGAGCGCATCTCGATCAGCCGCGAGACCGTGCGGTCGAACTCGAACACCTCCCGCCCGTGCTGCGCATCGTAGAGTTCGTGCGCCTCGGCCTCGGCGGAAGCGAGCAGCTTCACGCGGTTGTCGTAGAGCGCATCGATCAGGGTGATGAAGCGCTTGGCCTCGTTGCGGTTTTCCAGATGCATGCGCGGAATCGCGTCGATGATCACCGTGTGGAAATCCTGCGCGACGGCGAGGTAATCGGCGGCGCCGAGCGGCTGCGCGCAGAGATCCGCGAAAGAAAAACGCGCCACGCCGGAAGCGGCCTGCGGGATCTTCAGCGGATGCCCGCGCACCGCCACGGTCATCGGCTCGCCGCGCTTGCGCCCGGTGAGGCGCTGGAAGGATTCGTCGAGCGCCGCGCGCGCCGCATCATCCGCCGGCACGTGCCAGACGGGCTTGCCGGCGAGCTTCTCGAGCCGGAAATCGGTGCGCGAATCGAGCTCCACGATGCCCATGCGCGCGTGGATCATGTCGATGAAGGGCAGAAAAAGCGCCCGGTTCAGCCCGCCTTCGTAGAGCCGTTGCGGCTCCACGTTCGAGGTGGCGAAGACGACGACGTTCTCGGCGAACATGGCCTTGAACAGGCGCCCCAAGATCATCGCATCGGCGATGTCGGTGACGGTGAACTCGTCGAAGCACAGCACATAGGCTTCCTGCGCGAGCGCCTTCGCCACCGGCTCGATCGGATCGTCGCCCTTCACTCGCCCCGCCTTGAGTTCCTGGCGATAGGCGTGGATGCGGCTGTGGACATCGGCCATGAAAGCGTGGAAATGGGCCCGGCGCTTGCGGCGCACGCTGAGGCTTTCATAGAAGAGATCCATCAGCATGGTCTTGCCGCGCCCCACCGATCCCCAAACGTAAAGCCCTTCGATCGGCTCGCTCGCGGCGGGGCGTCGCCCGAACAGCCAGCCGAGCGCGCTGCTCTTGCGTGCGAGGCGTTTCTCGTTGAGCTGTACGGCGAGCTTGTCGAGGCGGGCGAGGAGCCCCGTCTGGGCCGGATCGCGCTCGATCGCACCGGTCGCGACCAGCGCCTGATAGCGCGCGCTGACCGGGCGCGCGGTGGCTTCGGGATTGGTGATCTCGTCGTTGCGCTTGTTCAAGATCGCTGTCGCGTGGCTGGTGCGTGAGGGTGGGTTTATTCGTTTCACTGGCTAACGCGATAAGCGGGCGCTCACAAGTCCCGAAAACTGCGTTGACCGCCTCGCGCCCTTGCGTCAGCATCGCGCATCAAGGTAGCGGAGATTGCCATGACGGAGGGGACGGGGCAGGGCGAGCCGACGCAAGAGCCCAGCGCAGCTGCGCAAGGGTTCGCCGCGCCTGCGGATGAGGCGAGCGCGGCGCCGGAGCCCGCGCGCATTCGCGATCATCCCAACTGGTACTATCTGCTGCGCGAGTTCTATGAGCTCTATCGCTTTCTGCCATCAGGCGGCAGCGACAAGATCCGCGCCCATCAGCGCGCTGTGCGCGAGCGCATCAGCGTCCTGATGCAGGCGAATGCGCCATTGCGTTTCGCGGTGCCGGAAGACAAGCCCGTCACCGCCTATCTGCGGCGTGTCCTCGACGAGGGCCGCGTCGAGAAGCATGCACCGGTGATTCGCGCGATCGACGCGGTGCGCACCAGGCTGAACTGGCAATACGGCTACGACAAGGTGCCGCGCGGGCTGTCGCGGAAATTCGCCTATGCCGAGATCGCCGGGCCGAATGCGCCGATTTACAGCGATTCGGTGATCCTCGGCCTCGTCCTCTTCGCTCCCGGCTGCACCTATCCGACCCATGCCCATGACGGGATCACGGAGAGCTATGTCTGCCTCTCGGGCGCGGTTTCGGAGAACCATCAGGGCGTGTACGCGCCGGGCTCGCTGATCTTCAACCCGCCGGGACAGTTGCACCGGATCACCGTGTCCGACCGGGAGCCCTCGCTCCTCGCCTATGCCTGGATGGGTGCGCGCGATAAGCTCTCTCATCAGAAAATGGCGTTTTCCCGCGCGCCGCGAAAGCAAGGCTGACTCAGACCCCAAGGCTGACTCAGATCCCAGGGCTGAATCACACCCACAATCCGCGTTCTTCGAGCACCTGCTTCATCAGGGTGGGGCGGTCGGTCATCAGCCCGTCCACGCCCACATCGATCAGCGCATGCATCTGATCGGGATCGTCCACGGTCCAGACATGGACCTGGATGTCGCGGGCATGGGCGGCGCGCACGAGCCGGCGCGTTGCCACCGGTATACCCTTGAACGAGGGTGGGATCTGCAGGGCGGGATAGGCGGGGACGGGAAGCGGCAGGCCGAATCCGGCGAACCAAACCGCCGCCACACCCGCATGGCTCGGCGACCAGCATAATTCATCGCCCAGAAGCCGGCGCAGGCGCATGGTGCGCTTGGGATCGAAGCAGCCCACGCAAACCCGCGAAAGCGCATTCGCCGCGCGGATGATATCCGCCATCGGTTCCACCACGCGCTCCGATTTCGGCTCCAGATTGAAGCGGGTCTCCGGATAGGCTTCCAGCGTCTCGTCGAGGCGCGGGATGCGCGCGCCGCAGGGAAAACGCAGTTGCGCGAGATCGGCCCAGTCGAGCGCGTCGATCCGCTCCGGGCGCCCCATCAGCCGCGTCAGACAGTCATCGTGATGGACCACGACGATGCCGTCGCGGGTGAGCTGCACATCGGTTTCGATATAGCGATAGCCGAGCGCCACCGCGTGATCGAAGGCCGCATGCGTGTTCTCGGTCCGCTCCAGCGCGCCGCCGCGATGGGCGAAGGCGAGGAGGCCGGGATGATCGAGGAAGGGGAAGCGGATATTCGCCGGCAAGATATGCGCTCCTTTCGGACGGGCCTCAGCCCCGGCCCTTCGCCCGCATCGCGTCGAGCAGCCGCTCCGGCGTCATCGGCATCCGCCCGGTGCGCACGCCGACGGCGCGGCGGATGGCGTTGGCGACGCAGCCCGCCACCGGCACGATCGGCACTTCGCCGACGCCGCGCAACCCATAGGGAACGTCCGGCACAGGCGTTTCGATGATGACGCAGTCGATATCGGGCACGTCCAAAGCCGTGGGCAGGCGGTAATCGAGCAGGCTCGCATTGCGCAGCCGCCCGTCGGGGCCGTAATCGTAACCCTCCGTGAGCGCCCAGCCGATCCCCTGCACGACGCTGCCCTCGATCTGGCCCTCGACGGCGATCGGGTTGAGCGCCTTGCCGACATCCTGAAACGCCGTGTAGCGCAGGATCGTGACCTGTCCGGTCTCGGGATCGACCTCCACATCGCAGACATGCGCACCGATCTCGACGCCGAGCGGCAGTTTCGTGGAGGTGCCGCGTCCGATCACGGCGCCCTCGGTGAGCGTTTCCTGCATCAGTTCGCCGAGGCTGATCGAGGTGCCCGGCCCGCCGGAGACGCGGAAGGCGCCCTCAGCGAAGGTGAGATTCTCCGGCTCGCTCTGCAGAAGGCGCGCGGCGCGCGGGCGCAGCTGGTCGATCACGTCGCGCGAGGCCTCGACGATGGCTGCGGCCATGGTGCGGGCCACGCGGCTGCCCGCCGCGCCGTCGGAATAGCCCGCCGTCTTGCTGTCGCCGGTCTGCACGTAGACGTCATCCGGAGCGATGCCGAACTGGTCCGCCGCGACCTGGGTCATGGTGGTGCGGGTGCCGGAAATATCGACGGCGCCCATAGTCACGACCGGGCGACCGTCACCGCCGATGGTGATGTGGCAGGCCGAGGTCATCGAGGTGCCGCGCCAATAGCCGAGCGCGAGACCACGCCCGCGCGGATGCGCGCCAGGCTCCAGCGGCGTCGTCCAGCACGGATGCTCGGCGACCGCGTCCAGAATCGTGGTGAGGCCGATGGCGGGGAAGGGGGTGCCGATCGGCATGGTCGAGCCGGTGACGGCGGCGTTGCGGCGGCGGAATTCCAGCGGGTCCATGTCGAGGGCGAGGCAGAGCTCGTCCATCGCCTGTTCCATGGCAAATGCGCCCTGGATGCCGCCGGGCGCGCGATAGGCTTCCGTGCGCGGCTTGTTGGTGACGACGTCGTAGCCTTCTAGCCGTAGCGCCGGCGTCTGGTACATCGCGGCGGAAGCCTGCATCAGGAGCGAAGGGTTGAGCCCCGGCAGACCGCCCGAATCGACATGATAGACGCCGTGGATGCCGGTAATGCCGCCATCGCTTGTGGCGCCGACGGTGATCTCCATCATCGCGCCCATGGTCGGCCCCGAGCCGCCCTGCAGGACCTCTTCGCGCGAGAGCACCAGCTTGACCGGGCGCCCCGATTTCTGCGCGAGCCTGAGCGCGAGCGCCTCGCCATGGATCGAGATTTTGCCGCCGAAGGCGCCGCCCACTTCCATCGGCACGACCTTCAGCTTCGACATCGGCCAGTCGAGCATGCGCGCGATCATCAGCTCCGTGGTGAACTGACCCTGCGTCGAGGTATAGACCGTGGCGAAACCGTCCGGCGTGATCTCGGCGACCATGGCCTGCGGCTCGATATAGCCCTGATGCGCCGTGTCGATCGTCACCGCGACGCGCCCCGTCGCATCGGCGCCGGCGATCGCAGCGGGCGCATCCGCGCGGCTGATCACCGTGCGCGAGGCGATGTTGGAGGGCTGCTGCGGCGTCTCGTCGAGGCCCTTGGTGATGAGATTGTCCCACAGAACCGGCGCGTCGGGGCGAATTGCCTCCGCGATGCTGGTCACGGCGTCGAGCGGCTCGTATTCGACCTTGATGAGATCGAGCGCCTGCGCCGCGATATGCACGTCGCGCGCGGCGACGGCTGCGACGGGCTGGCCGACCCAATGCACCTTGCCGCGCGCCATGTTGAGCCGCGAGACGCCCCACATGTCGTAGCCGGTCTCGCCCATGGGAATGCTCGCGCCCTGCGGCAGATCGGGGAAGTCCTCGGCGGTCACGACGGCGAGCACGCCGGGCAGTGCTGCGGCGGCGCTGGTATCGACGCGCTTGATGAACGCATGGGCGTGCGGCGAGCGCAGGATTTTTGCATGCGCCATGTCGGGCCGGGAGATATCGGCGGCATAGCGGGCGCGACCGGTGACGCGCTCGCGGCCATCGACACGCGCGAGCGGCTTGCCGATGGAGGGATCGGCGGGGACGGCATCCGCGTGGCGGGTCTTGCTCTTCACATCCATGGTCTCACTCCCCCGCCTGCGGCGCGCCGCGACGTTGCTCGACGGTTCTTTCCACCGCACGGACGATCTTGTCGTAGCCGGTGCAGCGGCAGAGGTTGCCCGCGATCGCATAGCGGATCGCCGCCTCGTCCGGCGCGGGATCGTCGCGCAGGAGGGCGGCGGCGGAGATCACGATGCCGGGCGTGCAGAAGCCGCATTGCGTCCCGCCCATCGCGGCGAGGTTCTCCTGGAGATCGCGCCATTCCCCGCCATCGCTCAATCCCTCGATGGTGACGATATCCGCCCCCGGCGCCTCGACGGCGAGCATCAGGCAGGCATTGACCGGTGTGCCGTCGATCATGACGGTGCAGGAGCCGCAATTGCCGTTGCCGCAGCCTTCCTTGGTGCCGGTGAGGCCGAGGCGGTCGCGCAGCCAGTCGAGCAGGGTGTCGCGCGGATCGGCGAGGCTCGTGACCTCTTCGCCGTTCACCTGCGCGGTGATCGCGATCTTCTTCATGCTTTTGTCTCCTCGGGCCGGGCGATCAGGTCGCGGCAATGCGTGAGCACCCGCCGGGTCAGGACGGCGACGAGTTCGCGCCGGTAATCGGCCGAGCCGCGCGTGTCGGAAATCGGGCTTGCATCGCCGCGCGCGGCTTCTCCGGCTGCATGGATTGCCGCGTCATCGAGCTTGGCCCCGATCAGCGCCGCCTCGGCGGAGGGCGCGCGGATCGGTTTCGGCGCGACGGAAGCGAGCGCGAAGCGGGCCTTCGTGACGATCCCCGCTTCATCGAGAGTGACGAAGCCGCCCACCCCCGCGATCGCGATATCCATCTCGCGGCGGGGGGTGAAGCGCAGGTAATGCGAGGCGGATCGCGCCATCACCGGGGGCAGGAGAATGCGCGTGAGCACCTCGCCGGGGGCCAGATGCGTGCGCCCGGGTCCGGCGAATATCTCTTCGAGCGGGATCTCGCGCAGGCCATCCTTGCCGGCAATCTCGGCGCGCGCGCCATGGGCGATAAGGGGCGGCACCGCATCGGCGGAGGGGGCTGCATTGCAGATATTGCCGCCCAGACTGGCGCGGTTCTGCACCTGGTAGCTGCCGATAAGGAGCGCCGAGGCGGCGATGCCGGGATAGGCGTGTGCGATTAGCGCGTCACGCGCCACCTGCGTCGCGGCGACGGCAGCGCCGATGGCGAGCCCGCCATCGGGCAGGGGCGTGATCGCGGTGCATTCACCGATATGCTTGAGATCGACGATCGCTGCCACCTTGCGCCGTCCCTCGCGTATCTGCGGGATCAGATCGGTGCCGCCGGCGAGGGGGCGGGCGTCATTGCTCGCGAGCATGCCGGTCAGTTCCGCGATCGTGGCGGGGCGGTGGTATTCGAATACGTCCATTGCGGGCCCTTCGGCTGTGCAGGTCGGGCGGATCGCCTTCCGGCGGCGATGATGCGAGGCGATTCCCGCGCTTCCACGATTCGAGCCACATTCGCGCCACGGGTGCAAGGGGTGCGACGCCCGCACGGATTTCGCCTTTGGTCACTCTCCCAGCCCGCTCCAAGCCCGCTACATGCCCGCGGGCTGCGCCGGGGCATGCATGCGGCGCTTGCATCCATCGGCTCACGGGCCTAAACGAACCGCACATTCCCCAGTAAACAAACCACCAAGGCCGCTCGCCATGCTCGCCCCCGCCGATCGTCAGCCGTTCTTCCTCGCCATCGCCGTGATGGCGCTGATCGTGCTCGCCTCCAACATTCTGGTGCAGCATCCGGTGCAGTATTGGGGTTTGCAGGATTATCTGACCTTCGGCGCCTTCACCTATCCCTTCGCCTTCCTCGTGACGGATATGTCGAACCGGCGCTTCGGCCCGGCGGTCGCGCGGCGCGTGGTCTATGTCGGTTTCGCCATCGCGGTGGCGCTGTCGATATATTTCGCCACGCCGCGCATCGCGATCGCTTCCGGCACGGCCTTCCTCGTGGCGCATCTGATCGATATCGGCGTGTTCAACCGCCTGCGCAGCCTGGCCTGGTGGCTGCCGCCGCTGGTCTCCTCGGTGATCGCGTCGGGCATCGATACGGCGATTTTCTTCTCCTTCGCCTTCCATTGCGGGCCGGTGATCGGCGAGACCACCATCACGCAGATGCTCGCCATGGTCGGTATCGCCGACAGCTGCATCGCGCTGCCCTGGCAGACGCTCGCGATCGTCGATTATTTCGTGAAGCTCGCCATCGCCCTGATCGCGCTGATCCCCTATGGCGCGCTCCTGCGCTACACGCGTCCCGCCCCGGCACCGGCGCGCGGCTGAAGCGGAAGTCGCAAGGAAAGTTTTAACGGGTGCGGCGCATGCTCGGAGCATGTCGCTGCGAAGCCTGCCCTGGATGGTGCTGATCGTCGTCGGAATGCTGTTTCCGGCTCCCGTGACGCATGCGCATGACCGGCTCGGCTTCAACGATCTGCCCGAGCGCATCCGCAACCAGCTCTTCGATCTCTCGCGCCGTTGCTCCCTCGTCGGCGGCACGCCCGGGGACCCGATGGATGCGGTCGGCTTCGCCGATTTCGATCGCGACGGCATGCCCGATATCGTAGTCGACGAGAGCCGCTTCCCCTGCGGCGGGTTCAGGCCCGGCGCGGTGTGCACGCAGCCGGGTTGCCGCACCTACGTCACCCTGTCGCAGAGCGGGAGCTGGCGTCCGGTCTTCGACGTCGTCGGCTCGTATTGCATCGATTTCGACCGCTCTCCGCCGGACCTCATCACCATCCAGAGGAACTTCCTCGCGGATGGATCGATGAACATCATCAACATCCGTTACGAGTTCCGCAGGGGGATGGCCTTCCAGCGCGGTCTCGATACCTGCGAGGGGCGCTGAGCGCGGGACGGTGAGGTGGCCTGAAACGTAACAGCCGTTCACCTTTTCTTAACGTTTGATTCATCATTGCGTCGCATGATCACAGGATCATCGTCTCCGGCAGTCCGGTCATGACTGCCGTTACGGAGGGCGCGGTATGGAGTTTTCCGGCCTCACCAAACCTATACCGCCTTCGTCTCAGGCGGCTTTGCAGCGCTCCGATGCGCCGATGTCCGCCGCCGCCGTGCGCACTCAATTGCCGCGTGACGCCGCCGTTCAGCAGGTCGAGCGCGCCGCCGCCCTCCAGCTCGAGACCCGCACCGGCAGTCACCGGCACGGAATGCTCGCGAGCCTCATGCAGCGCGCCCTGCTGCTCGCGAAGGCGAGGCGCAACAATGCGAAGGCAGCCACGTCATCGGATGACGAGAATACCCGCGTCAGTGCCACGGATGCCCTGCGCCTGCGCGCCTATGGCGGTGCGCAGGAGCGCGAGCACGAGGCCCCGCCGCCTGAAGTCGAGCACGAGGACCGCAAGGTCTGACGAGCTTTTCCGCGCGCGGGCGGCTAGACCCCGCCTGCGCCCTGGTTGACCTCCTCCTCGACGAGGTGCTCGACCTCTTCGAGAATACCGTCGACATCGGCTGCCGACATGGGCTGGCGGGTGAAGCCGCCGAGGCCTTTCTTGATCTCGTGGACGTCGCGCATGATCTCGACGGGGCTCGCGCCATAGGCCGTCATCAGTTCCGCCAGCGAGCGCAAAGCATGCATGTGGATGCGCTCGTAGCCGTGGGAGGCATCGACGCCGAAGGTGATCAGCGCGGCGCGCACGTCGTGGCCGGCGACGACGGCGGATGCGGAATCGGAGCGGTAATAGCGAAAGACATCCTTCTGGTAGCGGATATCGTTGTCCTTGCAGAGCTTGGCGAGCTTCTGCGTCAGGTGGAAATCGAACGGGCCGGTCTGGTCCGCCATGGCGATGGTCACGCCGAACTCATCCGAATTCTGCCCCGGCGCCGTCGTGCCGTTATCGACCGAGACGATGGCCGCGACGTCGTTCGTGAGTGCGGCGGAGGCGCCGACGCCGACCTCCTCGGCAATCGTGAACAGCCAGTGGATGTCCACCGGCGGCTTCTCGCCCTCGTCGATCAGCGCCTTGAGAGCTGCGAGCATGGCGGCGACGCCGGCCTTGTTGTCGAGATGGCGCGAGACGATGTAGCCGTTATCGAGAAATTCCGGGCTCGGATCGATCGCGACGATGTCGCCCACATCGATCCCCAGCCGCTGGAGATCGCGCCGGTCGCGCGACATCGCATCGACGCGCAATTCCACATGCTGCCAGCCGACGGGCGCGGTATCGACTTCCTCGTTGAAGCGGTGCCCGGATGCCTTGAGCGGCAGGATCGAGCCGCGATAGGCGCCCTTGTCGGAGAAGATCGTGGCGCGCGCGCCCTCGGCGAAGCGCGCCGACCAATGGCCGATCGGCACCAGTTCCAACCGTCCGTTATCCTTGAGCTGCATCACCTGCGCGCCCAGCGTATCGAGATGCGAGACCAGGGCACGGGCCGCACGCTTCTCGTGGCCGGGAAGGATCGCGCGGATCACGCCGCGCCGGGTCAGCTCGTAGCCGAGCCCGAGCTTCTCGAGCTCCTGGCAGACATGTCTGACGATGCTGTCGGTGTAACCGGTGGGGGAGGGGATCGCGAGCAGATTGGCCAGCCGCTCGCGGAGATAGTCGGTATCGATCGTCAGTCGCTGCATTTGTCCTTGCGTTCCAGATAGGCCGCCTGGCGCACGGCGGCCGGGATCGAGAGCGGAAAGAGCAGGTCGATGAAGCGCTCCGCCGTCGGCTGCGGCTCGTGATTCGCCAGACCAGGCCGCTCGTTCGCCTCGATGAAAGCATATTCGGGCTCATAGGGCGAGGGCACCATGAAATCGATCCCCACCACCGGAATGTCAATGGCCCGCGCCGCACGGATCGCCGCCTCGACGAGCCGTGGATGGACGTGGCTCGTGACGTCGTGGATCGTTCCCCCGGTATGGAGATTGGCCGTACGGCGCACGTTGAGTGCCGTTCCCTCGGGAAGCACGGTATCGAAATCATAGCCCGCCGCAGCCACCGTGCGCTCGGTCTCGCCGTCGAGGGGGATCGAGGATTCGCCCCCCGTCGCGGCCATGCGCCGGCGGCTCTGGCGTTCGATGAGTTCTCGGATGCTGGTGCTTCCGTCCCCCACGATCTGGGCGGGGCGGCGCACCGCAGCGGCCACGAGCCGGAAATCGATCACCACGAGGCGCAGATCCTCACCCGTGACGCGCTGCTCGATCAGCACGCGGTCGCAATAGTTGCGCGCTGTCGCGATGGCTGCTTCGAGTTCCTCCATCGTCTCGATGCCGACGGCGATGCCGCGTCCCTGCTCGCCGCGTGCGGGTTTCACCACGACGCTTTTGTGGCGTTCGAGGAATTCGCGCATCGACGCTTCGTCACCGGCGACGAGCTGCTCGGGCACGCTGACCCCGGCCTGCTCGACGACGCGCCGGGTGACGGCCTTGTCGTCGCAGATCGACATGGCGACGGCGGTGGTGAGCTCGCACAGCGATTCCCGGCAATGGATCGAGCGCCCGCCATAGACGAGGCGGAAGAAGCCGCCTTCGGCATCCGTCACCTCGACATCGATGCCGCGCCGGCGCGCCTCGTCGATGATGAGGCGGGCATAGGGATTGAGTTCCGCCTCTGGGCCGGGACCCGCGAAGAGCTTCTCGTTGATGAAGTTCTTGCGCTTGAGCGTGAAGAAGGGGACGCGCTCGAAGCCGAGTTTCTCGTAGAGCGCGATCGCGTATTCGTTGTCGTGCATCACAGAGAGATCCATGAACGCCGCCCCGCGCGCCTTGAAATGCTCGGCGAGATGGCGCACCAGCCATTCCCCGATGCGCGGCGGCATGGCCTGCGGATCGACCGCGAGACACCACAGGGACGAGCCGTGTTCCGGATCGCCGAAGGCGCGGAAATGGTCGATCCCGGTGACGGTTCCGATGATCTGCCCCGTCGCCTCGTCCTCGGCGACGAAATAGGTGATCGCCCGGCTGTCGCGCTTCGACCAGAAGAATTCCGGCGGCACCGGCACCATGTTGCGCGCGGCGTAGATGCGGTTCACCGCTTCGGCATCCGCAGCCGATGAGAGCCGGCGGATGAAGAAGCCCCCCGGTCGGCGGCGGGACGTACGGTAACGCGACAGGTGCAGGCGGAACGTATGGGAGGGGTCGAGGAACATCTCCTGCGGAGCAGTCGCGAGCGCGACATGCGGATCGCGCACATAGACGGCGATGTCGCGACGATCCGGTCGCTCGCCACGCATGGCCTCGACGAGCTCCTCGTGATCATCGAAGGTCTGGCCGAAGAGAAGGCGCCCCCAGCCGCAATCTATGATCGCGTTGGGCTGCGGCGTCATCCCCATATCCGGTTCCGCATAGGCCGGCTGGCGACGCTGGTCGCGCTCGCGCCGCAGCGAACGTTCCGACCGGGTTGAACGCGTCCTGGTCATGTCGACCCTCTCGTCAGGCGCTTGAACGTGTCGTCGAACCGGGCTTCGTCACCCGGCTCCACCCTGTTTTTGGTCCCTCCCTCGAGGGGAGAGACATTGTGCCCAGCAAGCGATTTTCGCTCACAGATCATGCTGTTGCAGCCACATTTCGAGGAGTGCGACCTGCCACAGTTCCGAACCGCGCAGGGGAGTTATGGCGCTGGTCGGGTCGGCGAAGAGGCGGTCGAGATAGGCCTCGTTGAACAGGCCGCGCTCGCGCGCCTTCTGCGAGGTGAGCGCGTCGCGCACCATGTCGAGCGTCGGGCCCTGGATGTATTTCAGCGCGGGCAC
>JBJHBI010000006.1:0-93780 GCA_050485405.1 Salinarimonadaceae bacterium | reverse complement strand
TTTTCGACCCCCGTGAGTTTCAGCTCCGCCATCGACCAACGCTCCCTCTTGTCGTTCCGGCACCGCGCCGTTTCTACTTGACCGAACCCGCCAGCAGACCTCGCACGAGGTATCGCTGCAATGTGAAGAAGACGACCAGCGGCACGCCGATCGAGACGAAGGCGGCGGTGGCGAGAATGCCCCAGTCGCCCCCGCGAGAGCCGAGCAGGTCATCGGCGATCTTCACCGTCATGACCTGGAAATCCGGCCCCGACGGCAGGAACACCTTCGCGACGAGGAGATCGTTCCAGGTCCAGAGGAACTGGAAGATCGCGAAGGAGGCCAGCGCCGGGAAGGACAATGGCAGGACGATCCTGGTGAAGACCTGAAAATCGGTGGCACCGTCGACGCGTGCGCTCTCGATAATGTCGCGCGGCAGGCCGGCCATGTAATTGCGCAGGAGATAGATCGCGAGCGGCATGCCGAAACCGGTATGTGCGAGCCAGATCCCCATGAAGCTCTGTCCGATCCCGATACTGGTATGCAGCCGCAACAGCGGTACCAGCGCGAGTTGAAGCGGCACGACGAGCAGCCCGACGATCCCGGCGATCAGGAGCGCACGCCCCGGAAAGCGCATCCAGGCCAGCGCATAGGCTGCGAATGCGGCGATCAGGATCGGGATGATCGTGGCGGGGATGGTGACCGTCAGCGTGTTGACGAAGGCGCGGTCCATCCCGTCGGCGGTGAGGACGGTCCAGTAGTTTCGCAGGGTGAATTGCGGCGGTGTTCGCGCTTCGAAATAGATTGTCGGGCCCCGGGGACCGAAGGCGTCGGGGGTTTCGACGAGGAAGGTGCCGTCGCGCTCGACCGTGAGCGTGCCCCCGGTGCGCAGCTCCGCTACGGAGCCTGCGGGAAACTCCGTCGGCGCAGCGCCGCGTATGCCGAAATTGACCACCTCGCCGCGCGCATCGGGAAAGCGCGTGGCATTGGCCGGATCGGCGAAGACGTTGCCTTCGATCACGAAGGTGCCGTTCACCTCGCGTTGTGCATCGGGATCGACACGGCTGCGGAAGGTGAGCTCCACCGGCAACGGCGCCACCCACCAACCCGATTGCGAGATTTGGTCCCGGTCGCGGAATGAGGAGACGAATAGTCCGATGGTCGGGATCAGCCAGATGACGACGAGCAGCACCACGGCGATGTTCACGGCCCAGGTGAGGCGCGATTTTCTACCGGCGATGGAATCCATTATCCCGCCTCCTCAACGAAATTCGCGTCGCGTCTGAACGATGTTCCAGATCATGACCGGCAGGACGAGGATCATGATGACGAAGGCGACCGCCGTGGCGCGCCCGTCGTCGCGGAACATGTAGCTCATCATGTAGCTGGGCAGGATTTCAGTACCGAAATTGCCGCCCGTCATCGTGTAGACGATGTCGAAGACTTTCAGCACGAGGATGGTGATCGTCGTCCAGACGACAACGATCGTGCCCATGATCTGCGGCACCTTGATCTTGAAGAAGACCTGCCACGGACTGGCCCCGTCGATGATCGCGGCTTCGATGGTCTCCTCGGGGATTCCGCGCAGGGCGGCGGAGAGAATCACCATGGCGAAGCCCGTCTTGATCCAGATCAGGATCACCATCAGGAAGAAATTGTTCCAGAACGGAATCTGGATGACGTCGACGCTGCGCTCGGCGCCGAACGCGAAGCGCAGGGCGTTGATCAGGCCGATATCCGGATTGTTGGCATAGACGAATTTCCAGATCAGCGATGCGCCGACGAAGGAGATCGCCATCGGCATGAAGATCATCGATTTGGCGATGTTGCCCCAGCTCAGCCGGTCGGTGAGCTGGGCCGCGACGAGCCCGATGAAGGTCGCCGAGGCCGGCACCACGACGATCCAGAGCAGGTTGTTGAACACGCTCTGACGGAAGGCTCCGGAATTGAACAGCGCGACGTAATTGCCGAGGCCGATGAAGTCGTTCCCGGACCGATCGAACAATGAGCGGTAGAACGACCCGACGACCGGGTAGACCAGATAGAGCCCGAGCACGAACAGGGCGGGAAAGAGGAATATCCAGGGCCTGATGCGGTTCGCGCGGTTGATGTTGCGCCCGGCATTGGGGCCGCGTGCGGGCAGGAGAACCTTGTCGAGAAACAGGTTCGCCGCGTAGAAATAGCCCACACAGGCGCCGACGCCGATCGTGATCGTCAACAGACCCTGCAGCATCGGTGTCATGACGCTTTTCCTCCCGGAGACCTGCTTTGTTTGTTGTGATGCAGGGCGGATCGGCGTTGCGCGGGATTGCCCGCGCAACGCGAGAGCGAAAGTCTCGCCACGGTCAGGCGGATCAGCGCATGGCGTCCCAGCGCTCCTGGATCATGCGCGCGACATCCTCGGCATCGGCGCCGGTGGTGAAATCGACCATGCCGGTCCAGAAGGCACCGGCCCCGATTTCGCCGGGCATCAGATCGGATGCGTCGAAGCGGAAAGTCGTGGCTTCGAGCAGGATCTCGCCCATGGCACGCAAGGAATCGTCGCCATAGGCTTCCGGATTGGCCTCCAGGAAGGGCGTGAGGAAGCCCGATTGCGCCATCCAGATCTCATGCGCGATGGGCGTCTGCAGGAAGGCCATCAGGCCGCGCGCCGCCTCCGAATCGTCGGTGATCGCGAACAACGTGCCGGCACCCATGACCGGGCTGCCCAGATCACGATCTTCGTAAGCGGGGAAGTAGAAGAAGTCGAAATCGAAGCCGTATTCCGCACCCTCGGGGAAGAATGTCGGGATGAAGCTCGCCTGCTTGTGCATGTAGCAGCCCGGCGGGAAGGTGAACAGGCCGCCGGGGCTGTCGCGGAAATCGGTGGTGGGCACGGCGGCGACGCCACCGGCGACGAAATCGTCGTTGCGGGCGAACCAGCCGAATTCCTCGATCGCCTCGACGACGCGCGGATCGTCGAAGGGGATCGAATTGTCGACCCAGCCGTCATAGACTTCCGGATCATGCAGCCGCAGCATCAGATCCTCGACCCAGTCGGTCGCCGGCCAGCCAGTTGCGGCGCCGGCGCCGAGGCCGATGCACCACGGCGTACCGCCATCCGCGACGATCTGCTCGGTCAGCGCCTTGAGCTCCTCCATCGTCTCGGGAACGTCGTAGCCGTCCTCGAAGAACTGGTCGGGGCTGTACCAGACCAGAGATTTGACATCGACCTTGTAGAAGAAGCCAAACAGCGCCTCCTCGCCGTCTGGGCCGGCAAACGTGCCGAGCTCGACCCAGGATTCGCCGGCGGAATAGTTCTCGCGAACCCATTCGGCGGTCTCGTCTCCCAGCGGCTCGAGGAAGCCCTGTGCGGCCATGTCGGATGCGAGCCCGGGCTGCGGGAAGACCGCGATGTTGGGCGCGGAACCCGCCTGGGTGGAGATCACGATGTCCTGCTCGAAGCTGTCCGAGCCGGAATAGACGACTTCGGCTCCGGTCGCCTCGGCGAAATAGGCCAGGACGCTCTCGACGAGGCGGGCGTCGAGGCCGGTCCACGGGCCGGCGATCGTCAGCCGTTCGCCGGAGAAATCATGCGCCTCGGCGAATTCCTCGAAGCTCGACCAGTTCAGCCGCTCGTCCTCGCCCGGGGTGAAGACGAGTTCCTGAGCGGTCGCGCTACCGGTCATGCCAGCAGTGCCGATAGCCATCGCCGCGATGGCCACGCCGGCGCAAAGCTTGTTCTTCATACGAAAACCTCCCTGTTCTTTCGCCGGGAACCTGAAGAGGTGCGACTATCTCCAGAGCGCATCTCCGTCACCGATCGCTTTTAGATTGCTGATACGGTCTTCCATCGAATTGCCCGTGTCAATGCGGCAATGCGGATTTTTGCGTATTTGAACCGACTTGCACCTGTACAACGGCGAGGGCGGCATGTCCTCGCTTGTTGATCGATCGGAGCAAGGCGTGACGAATGGATAAAATTTTCGGGATACAAGCAATTATGTCCGATTAAGTTTGATGCATTGCAGCATAATCTGAGAGAGTTTCTGGCCCTGGATAATATCAAGTTGGTTTTCTGCGGTTGGGTAGAATTTTTCCTTGTTGTTATTGCGCATTGCAGCAAGGCGAATGGCAGTGCGACACCAGTGCGGGGCTTGAGGTTCGGGCGGGCTCATGCACAATCTCGCGATCGTAATGTCCTGCGGGTCAGACCGCCTCGTTCATCGCCTGGTTGCTCATGATACGCGTTTGTGGTGAAGCGCTCGTCGATCTCTTCGTCGATCCGCAGGGCGCCGATCTCGCCGCCCGTCCGGTCCCCGGTGGATCCGCCTTCAATTGCGCCGTGGGCCTTGCCCGGCTGCGCGAGGCGAACGGTTTCGAGGTTGGTTTTCTCGGTGGTCTCTCCCGTGATGCGTTCGGGCGCTGGTTGCGCGCGCGGCTGGAGGCGGAGGGCGTTGCGGTCGCCTCGGCGCTCGAGAGTGCGCATCCCACGCGCATCGTCGCCGTGATGCGCGATGTGGCCGGGGAGCCTGATTACGGCTTCTACGGCGAGATGGTCGCCGATCGCGACCTGCCGGCGGATGCGCTCGATCTCTCCGATGACGCGCCCGTGCGGGCTCTCGTGATCGGCTCGTTCCCGATCGCGCTTTCGCCCTCCGCGGAAACTTTGCGCGCCCTCGTCGCCCGCGAGGCGGGACGGCGCCTGATCAGCCTCGACCCGAACTTGCGTCCGGCCCTGACACCGCCGGATGCGACATGGCGCGACGCCTTCGAGGGCTGCCTGCGCCACGCCGACATCGTCAAGGCGAGTTCGGCGGATCTCGTCGCAGGATTCGGGACGCCGGAAGGGTTTGGGGAAGAGGTGATCGGGGTGGATACCGGCCCGGTCGTCGCGATCGTCACCGATGGGAGCCAGGGCGCGCGGCTGCACCATCGCGGCTTCACTCTGGATGTGAGGCCGCCGGCTGTCACCGTGGTCGATGCGGTCGGGGCCGGTGACAGTTTCCATGCGGCGTTTCTCGCCGCGCTCGCCCGCGACGGGCTCCTCGATCGCGCAGCGCTCGCTTGCTGCGGCGCGGATGCCATGCGTTTTCCGCTCGCCTATGCCGCGAGTGCGGCGGCACTGACCTGCGCGCGCGCCGGAGCCGATCCGCCCGATCACGCCGCGATCATGCAACGCATCGACGAAGCCGTCGTTTCCTGAAGAATGAAGATCGCGCGAGAGGGAGCCCGTATGGCGACACAGTTGAGCCCCGACGACCCGAACTGGTGGCGCCATGCGGTCGTCTACCAGATCTATCCGCGCTCGTTCCTCGACAGCAACGGCGACGGAATCGGGGATCTCGCGGGGATCACGGCGCAACTCGATCACGTTGCGGATCTGGGCGCGGATGCGATCTGGATCTCGCCGTTCTTCGTCTCGCCCATGGAGGATTTCGGCTACGACGTGGCGGATTATTGCGATGTCGATCCGATCTTCGGCACGCTCGCCGATTGCGATGCGCTAATCGCCGCTGCCCATGAGCGGGGCCTGCGCGTGATCATCGATCTCGTGCTCTCGCACAGTTCGAACCGCCATCCCTGGTTTCGCGAGAGCCGCGCGAGCCGCGACAATCCCAAGGCCGACTGGTATGTCTGGGCCGATCCGAAAGAGGACGGCACGGCGCCCAACAACTGGCTCTCGATCTTCGGCGGGCCGGCCTGGGAATGGGATTCGCGCCGACGGCAATATTACCTGCACAACTTTCTCGCCGCGCAGCCCGATCTGAACTTCCATAATCCGCAGGTGCGCGCGGCGGTTCTCGACGTGGCGCGGTTCTGGCTCGATCGCGGTGTCGACGGGTTCCGGCTCGATGTCGTGAATTTCTATTTCCACGATGCAGCCTTACGCGACAATCCGCCCCTCTCGCAGGATCGCGCCGTGGCCGGTCTCGCGCGCACCAACCCTTACGCGTATCAGGACCACGTCTATTCAAAGACGCGCCCGGAGAATCTCGGCTTCCTCGAAGAGCTGCGCCGGCTCACCGACCAATATCCCGGGGCGGCGATGTTCGGCGAGATCGGCCCCGATCGTGACGTGATGGCGACGACCGCCGCCTATACCGAGGCGGGACGGCGGCTGCATATGGCCTATTCCTTCGAACTGCTCTCGGCGCCCTTCACCGCGACGGGGATCCGGCGGGTCGTCGAGGAAGTGGGGGCGGCGATCGGCTCGGGCTGGCCCTGCTGGTCGCTCGCCAATCACGACGTGGTGCGCGCGGTGTCGCGGCTGGGGCTCGATGCAGATCCTGATGCGGGAGCGGCGCTCGTCGCAGCGCTCGTGACGAGCCTCGGCGGCGGTTCATGCCTGTATCAGGGGGAGGAACTCGGGCTGACCGAAGCGTATATCGCGCCGGAGGAAATGCGCGATCCCTACGGCATCCGCTTCTGGCCCGACCAGCCGGGCCGCGATGGCTGCCGCACGCCGATGCCCTGGCAGGCCGGCGCGCCGCAGGCGGGGTTCAGCGCGGGCACTCCGTGGCTGCCCATCCCGCCCGAGCATCAGTTGCGTGCCGTCGACATCCAGGCCGAGAATCCCGATTCCGGGTTCGCGCGCGTGCGGCGCTTCCTGCATTGGCGGCGCAACGAACCGGCAATGCGCGAGGGCGCCGTTCGCTTCCACGACGCGCCCGAGCCGATCCTCGCCTTCTTCCGCGAAAAGGACGGCGCACATATCCTCTGCCTGTTCAACCTGAGCCCGCAACCACAGCATCTGACGCCGGGCATGCTCGGCGACGGCGCACCGGCACCATTCGACAAGCCCGTGCGGCTGCGCGGTTTCGAGGCGCAAGCGGCCGATGACGGCGTGGTACTGCCGCCATACGGGGTGGCGCTTTATCGGTGACGGGAGCGATCTGGCCGGTCAGGCTTCCAGGTAATACAGGAAGAGCTTGCGGACCATCTTGCGGGTATCGGCGAGTTCTTTCTCGAGGCGTTTGAGATCGGGCACGCCGGCTTCGGCTGCGAGGCGGCGCAGGATCGGGGGTGGGGCGGTCTTGGGGTCGAAGCGGCCCTCGATCGTCAGGCGCTCCCAATGCAGGATGCGCGAGAGCAGGTTCTGGGCGTTCGACAGATCGGTGGCGTGTTCGGGCGCGATCAGGCCGAGCTCACCGGCGCGCTGGAGCACGAGTGCCGGCAGGCAGTGGATCAGATCGGGATGCTGTGCGGCATGGCCGAGGATCAGCGCCTGATTCAGAAAGTCGAGATCGGTGAGGCCGCCGGCGGCGAGCTTCAGATCCCACGGATCGTCCTCGCCTTTTTCCTGCGCGATGAGCTTGCGCATGGCGGCGACCTCGCGCGCCACTTCCGCGAAATCACGGGGGAAGGCGATGATTTGCGCGATCACCTCTTCGACCTGCGGCGCGAAATCGGCGTCACCACCGACGACGCGGGCGCGGGTGAGCGCCATGTGCTCCCACAGGTCGGCTTCGTTTTCCTGGTAATTGCGAAAGCCCCGGAACTGGCTCGCCACCGGGCCCTTGCCGCCCAGAGGGCGCAGGCGCAGATCGACTTCGTAGAGCGCGCCGCGTCGCGTCGGCGCGGTGAGCGCGGAGACGAGGCGCTGGGTCAGGCGCTGGTGATAGACGGCGGCGTCGAGCGACTTGCGCCCGTCGCTTTCGCGATTTTCCGGATCGAAATCATAGAGCACCACGAGATCGAGATCGGAGGTGGCGGTGAGATCGCGCGCGCCGAGCCGCCCGAGGCCGAGAATGGCGACGCGCGCGCCGGGGATCTTGCCGTAATCCTCCTCGAAGGCCGCGCGTACACGTTCGAACGAGGCCTGGATTACGGCCTGGGCGACGGCGGCCTGCGCCGCGCCGGCACGCTCGGCGGTGAAGACGCCGGAAAGCATGCGCGCGCCGGCGACGAAATTGAGCTGGCGTGTGGCATCGCGGGTGCGGTCGAGGAAATCCTCGAAGGAGGGGGGATCGCCGATAATGTCGCGCACCTGCTCGGCGATCGCGGCCTCGTCCACCACGGGATCGGTGAAGGCCGGGTCGATCACCGCGTCGAGCACATGCGGGCGCCGCGCCACGGTCTCGGCCAGGCGCGGAGCGGTGCCGAGAAGGTCGGCGAAGAGCGTCAGGAGTCGGTCGTGATTGATGAGGATCATCATCAGTTCGACCGCAGCCGGCATCTTGCCGAAAGCGTCGTCGAGCCGCGCGAGCGCCCCGTCGGGATCGGCGGTGCCGCCCAGAGCCGCGAGGAGGGCGGGGGTGAGTTCGGTGAGGACCTCGCGCGCGCGGGAGCTGGTGATGGCCGAGCGGCGCCCGAAATGCCAGCCGCGCACCGTTTCAGCCGCGCGCTCGGGCTCGCGGAAGCCGAGCCGCTCCAGCGTGTCGATGGTCTCGGGATCGATCTCCGAGCCGGTGAAGATCAGGCTGCCGGCTTCCGAGGCGAGCTCGGGGCCTTCCTCGAAGAGTAGCGCGTAGTGCTTCTGCACGTTGCGCGCATGGTCGGTCAGCGCTTTGGAGAAGGCCTTGAGCGTCTTGAAACCGGCGAATTGCGCGAGATCCGTCAGCGCCGTCTCGTCCGATGGCAAGCGCTGGGTCTGCTCGTCGGCGACCATCTGGATGCGGTGTTCGATGGTGCGCAGGAAGCGATAGGCGCTCGCGAGTTCGCTGCGCGCTTCCTCGCTGATCCAGTTATCGGCATGCAGCCGGTCGAGCATGTCGAGGGTGCGGCGTCCGCGCAGATCGGGGCGGCGCCCGCCGAAGACGAGTTGCTGCGTCTGCACGAAGAACTCGATCTCGCGGATGCCGCCGCGCCCGAGCTTGATGTCGTGACCCGCCACCGCGATCTCGGCATGGCCGCGCACCGCCTGGATCTGGCGCTTCATAGCATGGACATCGGCGATGGCCGCGAAGTCGAAATATTTGCGCCAGATGAAGGGTGCGAGATCCTTGAGGAAATCCTCGCCGAGCGAGATGTCGCCCGCGACCGGGCGCGCCTTGATGAAGGCGGCGCGCTCCCAGTTCTGGCCGACGGTCTCGTAATATGAATAAGCCGAGGGCAGGCCGATCGCGACGGGCGTCGAGCCCGGATCGGGGCGCAGCCGATAATCGACGCGATGCACGTAACCGTGACCGGTGCGTTCGCTGAGCAGCTTCACGAGGCCTTGTGCCAGGCGCGAATAGAGTTTGGGCGCCTCGTAGATATCGGGCAGGGACTGCGCCTGCGGATCATAGAACACGACGAGATCGATGTCGGAGGAATAGTTCAGTTCGCCCGCCCCGTGCTTGCCGAGCGCGAGCACGACGATGCCGGAGCCGGGGCCCGGATCATCCGGATCGGCCAGCGTGATCTTGCCCCGCCCGGCGAGTTCGGTGAGCAACAGATCGATACCCCCGGCCACGGATGCATCGGCGAATTCCGACAGGGCGCGGGTGACCTCGTCGACGCTCCAGACACCGCCGATATCGGCGAGGGCCACCAGCAGCGCATGTTCGGCGCGCGCCTTGCGAAAGGCTTCGCCCGCCGCATCGAGATCGATCCCACCCTCGCGCTGTGTGCGAAAGAGATTGCGCTGGGCGGCGACGATGCGGGCATGGCTCTCCTGTGGCGGATCGCGCAGCAGCGGCAGCAGGCGCTCAGGCCGGGAGGCGAGGCGCGAGAGAAAGGGAGAATGGTCGAAAAGCGCCATGACCAGCCCGGCCACCGGCGCCTCGCCGCATAATGCGCCGAGCGTCTGTGCCATCGCCGCATCTTCGGCATCGCCGGCTTTCTGGAGAAGCTCGTCAAGCCGCGCGCGGGCGGTCTTCGCATCGCGCAGGGGGATCGTGGTCGTGATCTGCTGCGCGAGCGATGCCGCGCCCGCACTGGTCGTGCCGTCTGAACTCATGGCGGCCCTGATCCTCCCCAATAGCGCTCTGCCGGCGGCGTTCACGACAGGCTTATCGCGATTTGCCGGGGCGTCACAAGTCATCCGCTCACAAGTCATCCCGTCACAAGGCGCTGCCCTCCGGGGGATCGCAGGGCCGAGGCGCCGAGAAGGGGGTGGGGCCGAGGCCCTCGGCGGCGGCGGCGCGCTCCACCGCCGGTAACTCTTCCAGCATGACGGCGAGGCGATGCAGGTTGGTGTAGGTGGAAAGCGAGAACCACTCGGTTCCGCCGGGTCCATAGAGCGCCGACCAGCGCATGCACGAAGCCAGGTAGAAATCGAGCGCGGTCGGCGCCTTCGCGGCGAAGAATGCGTGCCCGGCTCCCGCCGCCGCGTCGAGGATGGTGTAATGCCGGTGCAGACGGCGAGTGACGTGCTGGTGCAGATTGGTCTGCAGCGCGTGGTCTTCGCCGACGCTGTCATGCGGATAGAATATGAGGCGCAGATCCGCATGCAGGGTGTTTGACGTGAAGAAGAGCCATTTCAGGAAATCGCCGCGCCCCGGTGCACCCGGTGCGGGTGCGTTCCCGTCATGCGCTTCCTCGAGCCAGAGCAGGATCGCGGCGGTTTCGAAGATCACACCCTGCGGGGTCTCGAGGGCCGGGATCTTGCCGGCCGGATTGATCGCCCGATAGGCCGCGCCCTCCTGCGCCCGCGCGGCGCGATCGACGAGGCTCGTGGTGTAGCCGCAGCCGAGTGATTCGAGCAGGAGGCGCACGGGGAGGGAGGCGTTGTCGGGGGCGTAATGCAGGCGATACATGAAAGGGCTCCGCTTTGATGGCTCCGCTTTGCGCGCTTTGCCGCCTTGGCCTCGCGCCCGTCAGAGCCTAGTCTCGTGAAACGACGAAAGGGAGCCCGAAAATGCCGCGTATCGCCGCCCTGTTTCGTGCCGCCATGTTTTCCGGATCGCTCGCCATCCTCGCTGCGGGCACGGCGCGGGCCGAGCCGGCTCTGATCGGTGTGGCGGGGCCGATGTCGGGGCCGCTCTCGGCCTACGGCGCGCAGATGGTCGAGGGTGTGGAGCGAGCGGCAGAGCAGATCAATGCGCGTGGCGGGCTCGGAGGGCGGCTCGTGGAGATCGTCATCGGCGATGACGTGGCCGATCCGACCCGCGTCGAGGCCGTCGCGGATGATCTGATCGGGCGTGGTGTCTTCGCCGTGATCGGGCATTTCACCTCGGGCACATCCTCGATCGCCGCGCCGCGTTATGCAGGCGCGGAGATCCTGATGCTGACGCCGACGGCGACCGATCCGGTGCTCACCCAGGACGGGGCGTGGAACCTGTTTCGCCTCGCCCCGCGCGACGATGCCCAGGCGCAGGTCTCGGGGCGCTATCTCGCGACGGAATATGCCGGCGCGCGGGTCGCGATCGTCCATGACCGCTCCGCCTTCGGCAAGGGCCTCGCCGACCGCACCCGGCAGGTGATGAACGAACTCGGTCTCTCGGACGTGCTCTATGTCGGGATCGAGCCCGGCGCCTCGGATTACGGCGCGCTGATCCGGCAGATCGACACGGCGCAGATCGACGCGGTGTATTACGGCGGCATGGCGGAGGAGGCGGGTATCATTCTGCGCCAGATGCGTTCTGCGGGGCTCGATGCGACCTTCGTCACCGGCGAGGGTGCGATCTCGCCGCAATTCACGGCATCGGCGGGCGACGCCGCAAGGGGCGCGCTGATGACGGCGGCTCTGCCGCATGATTCGTACGACCGTCCCCTCCAGGAAGCGCTCGACGCGACGGGGCTCGAAGGCGGACGCACCGCGCTTATGAGTTTCGTTGCGCTGCGCGTCATTGAGGAGGCCCTCGACGAAGTGCCCGCTCTCGATGCGCGCGCCATCGCCGAATATCTGCGCAGCGGCGCCCCGCTGATGAGCGAGATCGGCCCCGTCGCCTTCGATGCACAGGGCGATGCGAGTCTGGGTGAATACGGTCTCTTCGCCTGGCAGGCGCAGCCGGGGCACGATTTCATCGATTACGAAGGTAATCTCGTCGCGCGCTGAGCGCGCAGATGTCGGGAAGAGTGACGCCCGGTTTCCGGGCGGCGGATCCGGCTTCCGAGAGCCCCGATCCGTTTCGATGGTGCGGCCGAGAGGATTTGAACCTCCACCCCCTTTCGAGGACTAGCACCTCAAGCTAGCGCGTCTACCGATTCCGCCACGGCCGCAACGCAGCCCCGTTTTCCCGGGGCGCGGCGCAGCATCTAGCAGATCGATTTGACGGCTACAAGCGCTTTCCGGGCGATTGGGGAAAAATAGGGGGGAGGGGGTGGGAAAGTGTCGGATCAGGCGTTCACCACAGCCGCGATATTGCGCAACAATGCCATATCTGCCGGTGCCTCCTGGCGCACCAGCGTGTCCTCGATCTTGAACTGCCCCGGGTTTGCCGGAGCGGTTCCGGGGCGGTTCACTCCCATTCGGCGCTCGGTTTTTCGCTCCAATTGTACGGCGACGTCTCCCGGTTCAGAAGTGAAGCAACCGGGTAAGACGAGTGATGAGCGCAGTCGTCTGAAGCGCCTCGAGCGCGAGGTTCGTGAACTGTGCCAGACCAAAATCGCCGCGTAGGGCCATTGCGAGAAATGGGTCCGCCTCCAGCCTCGAAACGGTACTGCGCGGTCCATATGCCCTGGCGCCCCAGCCCAATCCCTCCGGACAGTAGGATCCGTCCTATGCGCATGCCGGCGATCCGTTGCATCCAGGCAAAAGCTATATATCGCAGCAGATCGCAGCAAATTCGCCCAAATAATGTGCTTTCTATGGAAAAGAGCACAAATATTCGACCGATCGAATTTTCCCAATTGACACCGCCGAAGTAGCAGAATGATATTTACGTTGCTGATTTCCTAAATCAGAAGCGTGTTCGAAGTGTTCATGCTGGCGAAGATTATTCTTCGGGCGCGCGAAGCATAGATGCCCAAATAAAGAAGACTTTCGACTGATCAAATAAAGTAATTTGATCAGCATATTCTGAGTGCGGGCGCATCAAAGGAGCCGGACCGAATGTTCAAGAAATCACTCCTCGCCACGGTTACCGCCACAACGCTTCTGGTCGCAGTTCCGGCGCTTGCGGACTGCACCATCAAGGTCGGCGTCTTGCACTCCCTTTCGGGCAGCATGGCGATTTCCGAGACCACGCTGCGCGACGTGATGCTCATGCTGATCGAGCAGCAAAACGAAGAGGGCGGCGTCTTGGGCTGCGAGCTGGAGGCCGTTGTGGTCGATCCGGCTTCCGACTGGCCGCTCTTCGCCGAACTGACCCGCCAGCTCCTGACCGTCAACGAAGTCGACGTGATCTTCGGCGCCTGGACGTCGGTGAGCCGCAAGGCGATGCTGCCCGTCCTCGAAGAGCTGAACGGGCTTCTCTTCTATCCGGTCCAGTACGAAGGCCAGGAAAGCTCGCGCAACGTCTTCTATACGGGCGCCGCGCCGAACCAGCAGGCCATCCCGGCGGTCGATTACTTCCTCGACGAGCTCGGCGTCGAATCCTTCGCATTGCTCGGCACGGACTACGTCTATCCGCGCACGACGAACGCCATCCTGGAAGCCTATCTGCTCGACAAGGGAATCGCCGCCGAGGACATTTTCGTCAACTACACCCCGTTCGGCCATGCGGACTGGTCCACGATCGTCTCCGACGTGATCGCGCTCGGCGCCGGTGGCAAGCAGGTAGGGGTGATTTCCACGATCAACGGCGACGCCAATATCGGTTTCTACACCGAACTCGCGGCGCAGGGCGTGAGCGCTGACGACATCCCGGTCGTCGCCTTCTCGGTTGGCGAGGAAGAGCTCTCCGGCCTCGACACTTCGCGCCTCGTCGGCCATCTCGCGGCCTGGAACTACTTCATGTCGGTCGACACGTCGGCAAACGAGGAGTTCATTGCGACCTGGCACGAGTTCATCGGTGACACGAGCCGCGTCACCAACGATCCGATGGAGGCGCACTATATCGGCTTCAATATGTGGGTAAACGCCGTCACGGCTGCCGGAACCACGGATGTCGACGCCGTGCGTGAAGCGATGTGGGGACAGGAATTTCCGAACCTGACAGGCGGTACGGCCGTGATGAATACGAACCATCACCTCTCCAAGCCCGTGCTGATCGGTGAAATCCGCGCTGACGGCCAGTTTGACGTCATCAGCCAGACCGGGGAGATCCCCGGCGAGGCCTGGTCGCCCTTCCTCGCGGAAAGCGCCAACCTCACCAGCGACTGGAAGGAACTGGGCTGCGGGATGTTCGACACCTCGGCCCAGACCTGCGTTCAGTTGACCTCGAACTACTGAGAGCCTCGAAAGGCGCGCGGCTCGCCCGCGCGCCTCCACCAGCCGTTCCTTCCCAGCGTAAAAGAGACCACTCATGCTGCGCATCGCCTGGTTGCTCGCGTGCCTCGTCGTGCTGGCCCCTCCGGTCGCCGCCCAGACGGACACCGCGACTCCCCTGCAGGATGCGCTGCAAAGCGTTCAGACCGATGTCGCCAATCCCTCGCGCGCTCGCGTCGGCGCAGTGCTCGAGGCACTGCGGGAGGCGGATGCGCCCGGAACGGCCACGTTTCTGCGCCGCTGGGCGGAGCGCGAGGTCTACGAGCGGCCCGGCGACGGGCTGTTCTTCTACGTCCGCGAGGCCCCGGAGCGGAACCTGGTCCTGATCGATATCGACGATGGCGCGGAGGTCGGCTTGGTCCCGAGCCGCGACATCAACCAGATCCGACCGAATGCCGGGGTGCGCCGCGAAATCGACACGGCCCTCGTGAGCTTCGAGCTGACCAACCCGGATCGAGGCAGGCGTCTCGCCGCGCTCGCTGCCATCGCGCGCAACCCCGAACCGGACCAGATCCCAGCGCTGGAAACTGCGCGCGAGGCCGAGCAGGACCGCGAGATCGCTGTTCGGATGGAGCGCCTGCTCGATCTGCTCAACGCCCGCTTCGCCGACGACCCCGCAATACGCGTAGATGCCATCGAGGGGCTCGCGGGCGACATCAGCACCGAGGCGCGCCGTGTCCTCAACCAGATCCTGACGACGCGCGCCGAATTCGCACCGGCGATCCCGCCGGACGCCAACGTCGCGCGCATCCGCACGCCCGGGGACGGGCTCGACGTCGCCGCCGCTTACACGGCGCTCGCCAACGCTGGTCTCGCTCCGCCGGCTCCCGGTCGGAACGCGATCCGCGATGCGCTACGCGCCAACGTCGTCGACGGCGCGGTGGGCGGCGTGCCGGTCCACCAGCTCGATACGGATGAGATGCGCCGCGTTGCTTACGCAGCGCTGGTGGAGGCGGGAACCGTCGCGCCGCTCGTCACACGGGCCGATATGGAGGCGGCCGTCGGGGCCCATGTCTTCTTCGACGTCTATGTCGAGCCCGATCCCGCCGTGACGGACGCCGCGCGCGCGGCGCTCGAAAACTCACGGACCGCGATTTCGTTCTGGCAGTTCGTCTCGATCTCGATCGACGCGCTCTCGCTGGCCTCCATATTCTTCCTCGCGGCGATCGGACTCGCCATTACCTTCGGTGTCATGCGGGTCATCAACATGGCCCATGGCGAGTTCATCATGATGGGGGCCTATACGGGCTACGTCGTCCAGACCTTCATTCCCAACTACACCGCCTCACTGATCGTCGCCCTGCCGCTCGCCTTTCTCGTCGCCTTCATCGCGGGCGTCGCGATGGAGCGTCTGGTCATCCGGCGCCTCTATTCGCGCCCGCTCGAGACGCTTCTGGCGACGTTCGGCGTGTCGATCGCGCTCCAGCAACTCGCCAAGAACATATTCGGCACGCAGGCCCGTCCCCTGACGGCGCCCGACTGGCTCGCCGGCGCCATTCAGATCAACGACGTCGTCTCCGTCGCGTCGATCCGGGTGGCGATCTTCGTCGTGGCGGGCATGTTCCTCGTCCTGCTGCTCTTCATCCTGAACCGCACGCGGCTGGGGCTCGAGGTGCGCGCCGTGACCCAGAATCCCGGCATGGCGGCCAGCATGGGCATCAAACCCGACCGGATCAACATGCTTACCTTCGGCCTCGGCTCAGGTATCGCAGGTATCGCGGGCCTCGCGATCGGGCTCGTGGCGCAGGTCACCTCCGAAATGGGCTCCAACTACATCGTCCAGAGTTTCATGACCGTCGTCGTCGGCGGTGTCGGCTCCGTGTTCGGCACGCTCGTGGGCGCGACGCTCATCGGCGCGCTGCAGAAGGGGATCGAGTGGTTCAATCCGGCCAACACCCTCGCAGCGCAAACCTACATGGTGCTGTTCATCATCCTGTTCATCCAATTCCGCCCCAAGGGCATAATCGCCCTCAAGGGCCGCGCCGCCGGAGACTGAACGCATGTCGCTCGACAACGCCCCGCGCGCCGACGCCGCCCCACCGCGCCGCAGCTTCCTGCGCGAGAACCCGTCGGCGGGCTGGTTCATCGTGATCCTCACCCTGTTCACCACCTGCATCACCATTCTCTCGGAGGGGATGGGGATCGGTGCGATGTCCACGAACCTCGTGAAGGTTCTCGGCATGACGTTATGCCTGTGCCTGATCGCTGTCGCGATGGACGTGGTCTGGGGGTATTGCGGTATTCTCAGCCTCGGGCATTTCGCCTTCTTCGGGCTGGGCGGCTACATGATCGGCATGTGGCTGATGTATGCACGTACAGAGATCGTGATCCGCGACTCCCTCGCCCAGAGTACCGTACCGCCGACGCCGGCGGAGGTGTCGGAGGCGGTCGCGGCGCAGATATTCGGCGTCGTCGGCTCGAACGAATTGCCGGTAATCTGGAGCTTCGCGCATTCGCTGCCCGCGCAGCTCGCGCTGGTCGTGCTCGTTCCGGGGCTGCTGGCGCTCGTCTTCGGATGGCTCGCCTTCCGCAGCCGGGTGACCGGCGTCTACCTCTCGATCCTCACGCAGGCGATGACGCTGGCGCTCTCGCTCCACCTCTTTCAAAACGACACGGGGCTGCGCGGCAACAACGGTCTGTCGGGCCTCCAGAACATCCCCGGATTCCTCGACGTGCCGCAGTCCGTGATCTCCGTCTGGTTTTTCTGGGCTTCGGCTCTTGCGCTCGGGCTCGGCTACCTGCTCTTCGCCTGGATCGTCTCGGGCAAGTTCGGCTCCGTTATCCGCGCCATCCGCGACAACGAGGCGCGTGTGCGCTTCCTCGGCTATGATGTCGAGAGCTACAAGCTCTTCGTCTTCACCGCGACGGCGATCGTCTCGGGTATCGCGGGCGCGCTCTATTATCCCCAGGCCGGGATCATCAATCCCGCCGAGATCGCACCCATCGCTTCGATCTACCTCGCGGTCTGGGTCGCGATCGGCGGACGCGGCCGGCTCTACGGCGCGGTGATCGGGGCGGCGTCGGTGTCGCTGCTCTCGAGCTGGCTCACGGGCGGCGGGGCGCCCAACATCGATCTGGGCTTCTATCGCATCGTCTGGACCGACTGGTGGCTCGTCCTCCTCGGCCTCGGCTTCGTCGCCGTGACGCTCTTCTTTCCGAAGGGGATCGGCGGCCTGTTCGACCATCTCGTGAGGAAGAGCTGATGGCGGCGCTTCTGGAATTGCGGGGCGTATCCGTCAGTTTCGACGGGTTTCGCGCGATCAACGACCTCTCGATCACGATCACGGAGCCCGAACTGCGCGCTGTGATCGGCCCCAACGGCGCCGGCAAGACTACTTTCATGGACATCGTCACCGGCAAGACGCGCCCCGATTCGGGCGAGGTCTTGTGGGGGGAGCGCAGCGTCGATCTCATCAAGCTTTCAGAAAGCCGGATTGCGCAGGCCGGAATCGGCCGAAAATTCCAAAAACCCACGGTGTTCGAAGAGCAGAGCGTGCGCGACAACCTCGCCATGGCGCTCAGGAACGCGCGCGGCCCGTTCTCCGTACTCGGATGGCGCGCCACGGGCCGTGACCACGCGCGCATCCTCGAACTGGCCGAGGAGGTGGGCCTTGCCGGGCGGCTCGACGACCAGGCTGGATTTCTCAGCCACGGGCAGAAGCAATGGCTCGAGATCGGAATGTTGCTCGCCCAGGATCCGCGCCTGCTGCTCGTCGACGAGCCGGCGGCCGGCATGACGCCCGGCGAGCGTGAACACACGACCGATCTCCTGAGGCGCGCGGCAAAAACACGGGCGGTCGTCGTGATCGAACACGACATGGAATTCGTGCGGCGGCTCGATTGCCGCGTGACCGTGCTGCACGAGGGTTCCGTTCTCGCCGAGGGCGGGCTCGATCACGTCACGCGAAACCAGCAGGTGATCGATGTCTATCTGGGGCGCTAGCAAATGCTGAAAGTCGAAAACCTGACCCTGCATTACGGTGCCTCGCAGATCCTGTGGGGCGTGTCACTCGAAGCCTCGCGCGGCGCCGTGACGGCGGTGATGGGCACGAACGGCGTCGGCAAGACCTCACTCCTGCGCGCCATCGCCGGGCGCTATCCCTATTCCGGCGGGATGATCGCGCTCGACGGCGAAATCCTCGACCACCCCTCCGCCGCGCAGGCCGCGCGCGCGGGCATCGCCTATGTCCCGCAAGGGCGCGAGATATTCCCGCTGCTCACCGTGCGGGAGAACCTGGAGACCGGTTTCGCCTGCCTGCCGCGCTCCGAGCGCCGCATCCCGGAACGGATATTCGAGTTGTTTCCGGTCCTCGCGCAGATGCGGGACCGGCGCGGCGGCGACCTGTCGGGCGGCCAGCAGCAGCAACTCGCCATCGCCCGCGCACTGATCGCGAGACCGAAGCTCCTGTTGCTGGACGAGCCGACCGAGGGCATCCAGCCCAACATCATCAAGCAGATCGGGCAGGTGATCGAACTGATCCGCTCCGAAGGCGAGATCGCAATTGTCCTCGTCGAGCAGTATTTCGACTTCGCCTACGGCCTCGCCGACAATTTCTGCGTGCTCAATCGGGGCGAGGTAGTCCTATCGAAGCCGGCCTCGGAGGTGACGCGGCAGGAAATACTGGACCGCGTCGCGATCTGAGATCGCTCCCGCCGCCAGCCGCGAACGCTGCCGGGATCATGTAGCCGAGGGAGGAATGGGGCCGGATCTCATAGTAGTCGGCGACCCGTTCGGCGATGAGTTTGCGAACATGCGCCATTCCCGGAAACCGCGTTTCTTTGAGAAGCTCGTCTCGCCTGCGCCCGTTGAAGTTCTCGCTCGAGCCGTTCTGCATTAGCTTCTCCGGCTCGATGTCGCGCCACTCGACGCTGGTTTCCGTCGCCCAGGCGAGGATCGCGTTCGAGGTGTACGCGGTGCCGTGATCCGACACGATGATGCCGGACTAGCCGCGCCTCACGTCATCAACGAGGTTGAGCACGCGAAATCTCCGCCCACCGTAGTCTGCTTCAACACCAAAGAAACCGATGAGCCGGTGAAGATAGTAGCTTGAATCAGTCGGAAACTTGTCAAACCGATGGGGAGTAGCTCACCTGTCACTGGATCAATTTCGCTCGTTCCACTCCAGAAACCTCACCGAACCTCGAACCGCACGGGAACGGTCAGGCTCAGTCTGTCGGGAGCGCCGGCGGGGAGGCTCGGTACAGGGGACGCACGACGCACCATTGCTATGGCTGCGTCGTCGAGATCCGCCGAGCCGCTGGTGCGCACGATCTGGTGGTCGAGTACATTGCCGGCCCGGTCGATGGTGAAGCGAAGATGCGCGACGCCCTGACGCCCGCTGGCGCGCGCCGCCTGCGGATAGCGCCGGTGGCGCTCGAGATGCGCGGCGAGCCGTGCCCGCCAGGATGGTGGCAAGTCGCTCGCGCTCGCAGCATTGCGGCCTGGCCGCGGGGCGACCGCCTGTGGGGCCGGAGCCACCGGCGCTGCACCTGCGACGGAATCGACGGAAGCCGCGCGCGGACGAGCTTGGCGGCGGACGGGCGCAGGCGCGAGATCCGGAGGCCGCGCCGGGGGCAGCGGCGCGGCGAGAGCGGGAAGCATTTCCGTTCGCAATTCAGGCTCTTCCGGCGCGGGAACGGGATCGGCTTCCTGCTCGGCGACCTGTTCAGGGGCTTCTTCCGGCTCGGGGGCGGTATCGACCAGCGGCGGCGTATTGCCGGGCTCTGCTGCCCGATCGGTGATCGTCTCCACCACCTCCTCTTCAGCCTCCTCGGGCTCCGATACTTCGCGAAGGGGCGCCTCTCTCGCAAGCTCCGCCTCGACCAGTGCTTCGTCGAACCGCTCGTCGAGCGGCTCCGGCGCAGGTTCCTGGAAGGCCGATTCAGGGGCAGGCGGAAGATCCTCGCGGTCTGCTTCCGGTACTGCGGGAAGCTCGGCGATCTCGACGATGGCGAAGCCCGCATCGTCACGAGCGGCTATTGGTTGCGCGGTCGCCTTCAAAAGCCAGAACCCGATCCCAGCATGCGCGCCGGCGGCGAGAAGGGCGGCGCAGCTCCATCCGACAAACGAGAGGAGGCGCCCTGAGGGTACCGTCTGCCGGGTCATTGTGGAGCGGCCTCTTGTTTGGAGGGAGTACTTTCGAGGCCCACCAGCGCGATTCTGGGATAACCGGCGTCGCGCACGAGGTTCATCACCCCCATCACCTCGCGATATGGCGTAACCGCGTCCGCACGGATGAAGATGCGCGCCTGCGCATCGCCCTCGGCTGCCTCCGCAAGCAAAGCGGCGAAGCGTTCGGGCGCAGCGAGGGTCTCCCCGACGAAAAGTGCCGAGTTCCGGTCGAGCGTGACGACGACGGGCGCGTCGGTATGCGTGTCGGGCCTGGCCGTGGAGGCCGGGAGATCGACCTTCACGTCCACCGTGGCCAGCGGTGCCGCTACCATAAAGATGATCAGAAGGACGAGGATCACGTCGATGAAGGGCGTGACGTTGATCTCGTGCGCCATCGGCAGGTCGTCTTCGTCGGACCCTTTGTGAATGCCGCCTGCCATCGCCTACTCCGCAGCCAGCGGTCGCTTGGGAAGGCTCTGCGCCCTGCGGTCGAGGTCGCGGCTGACGAGTCGTGCCGTCGCCGCCGCAACGTCGCCGAGAAGCGCGCGGTAGCCGCCGATGGTCCGCCCGAACGCGTTGTAGACGATCACCGCCGGGATCGCCGCGACGAGGCCGAGACCCGTCGCCAGAAGCGCCTCCGCGATGCCCGGAGCGACCACCGCGAGGTTTGTCGTCTGCGCCTGCGAAATCCCGATAAACGCGTTCATGATTCCCCACACGGTGCCGAACAGGCCGACGAAGGGAGCGGTGGAGCCGATGCTGGCGAGGATCCCCGTCCCGTTCGCGATCCGCCGCGCTGCCGCGATCTCAATGCGCGTAAGATGGGACGCGACGCGCTCCTTGAGCCCCCCGCCACCCGCATCGGCGAGGGTGCCCTCGCTGCGGGCGACCTCCTGCGAGGCTGCGCGCACGAGCGCGGCCGCGGGCCCCTTCCGTCTCGACGTCGCCTCTACGGCGGCCTCCAGCGTCTGAGCGCCGGCGACGATGTCGAGCACCCGCCGTGCGCGCCGCTGGGCAATAGAGAGCTGCATGGATTTCGCCAGCCAGATCGTCCAGGTCGCGACGGATGCCAGAACGAGCCCGATCATCACCGCCTGGACGACGATGTCGGCGGCCATGAACATCCCCCACGGCGACAGGTCGTGTTGGGGCGTGTCGCCATTCAGTCCGATCATCGCGAATTCCCCACGTCACGCAGGTGTTCGAAGGCGGCGACCTGATCGGCGAGGAGTTCGCGGCTCGCGTCGCGGCGCACGAAGACTTTGAACATGGCTTCGCCAGCCGTATTGAAGAACTGCACGGAGCAGGAGCGACGACCATGGAAGAGCCGGTCGACGAAGTAGATCGCCGCGCAGTTCTCAGCACGGATATGTCCGGCGATCGGGCTTTCGCCATGGATGTTGAAGAATCCGCGCCCGAAGCTTCCGGAGGGTAGCGAGCCGGTACATTCAAGGACGATGTCGTTCGTATGCACGATGAACAGGACCTCGCCCCAATGCGCCAAGGCAGTCCAGATCCGCTCGAAGTTCTCTCCGGAAACGAAGGTGCGCTCTTTCTTGGGAAGTGCTTCGAGCACCATCTGCAGCGGCGCATCGAATTCGCGCGCCACCGTCTCGAGGACACCGCCGGGATGAGCTGCCAGCCGCGCGCGGATCTCCTCGAGACGCGTCTGGGCGTGTGCGGCGAAAGTTGCCTCACTCATCCGTCTACTCCGCCGCGGCCCGCGTCGGAGCGGGAGCCTCCTGCGAGAGCACAGCCTCGAAGCCTTCGAATTCCGGATGTCCGATGTAGACTCCTTTGTTCTTGCCGGCGTTGCGGTGCGATTCCCGAAACTGCTCCGACTTCGTCCAGGCGGTGAAATCGTCGCGATTACGCCAGGTCGTATGAGAGGAGTAGAGCGTGTGATCCTCCCGGTCCGGGCCACGCAGAAGATGGAAGGCGACGAAGCCCGGCATTTCGTCGAGGCGGGTGCGGCGCGAGCGCCAGATATTTTCGAACGCCTCCTCCTGGCCCTTGGCGACCTTGAAGCGATTCATGGCAATGAACATGGGTTTCTCCTGATGAAGCCGGTTAGCGGCCGAAGCGGGTGCTGAAGCCGATCTTGGCGACGAAGCCGGGGCTGTTGTCCCCGTCGCGGAAGCGGCGATAGCGGACGTCGCCGACGTTCTCGAGCGTGACGAAGGCGCGTGCATCGTCGTTGAAGGCGTAAGAGGCGTAGAGATCGACGAGAGTATGCGCAGGGCTCGCAAGATCTGCGGCATCGGCCGGAAGCCGCGTCTGCGCCGCGACATGGGTGACGCGACCGCCGAGCGTCAGCTTCTCGTCGAAGAAGCGAAGCCCCAAACCGAGGGCGATCCGGCCCGGATAGACCGATTGCAGGGGCTGTCCGGTTACGCGATTGTCACCGCGTACGTAAGATCCCGACAGCGATGCGAACCAGCTGCGCGCGTCGTAGCTGGCCTCACCTTCGAGGCCGGTGAGCCGCGCCCGGGAAATGTTGAGATAGGTGAAGGTGGTATTCGCGCAGGCACCCGGAACCGGTACGCCGCAGGGCACGCCCGGGTCGTTGTAGACGCTCTCGATGTAATCGGAAACGTCGTTGCGGAACACCGAGAGCTTGCCGCGCAAGCGGTCATCGGCGATGAAGACGCCGTCGGCGCTGAGATTGATCCCCGCCTCGAGTGTCTTGCCGACTTCGGGACGTAGATTCGGGTTCGGCAGGAAGGTGAATGCCGCGGGCGCAGGATGTAGCCCGGAGACCAGCGTCTCGGTGATCGAGGGGGCGCGGTAGCCCTGCGCGTATGTCGAATAGAACTGCACGCCGTCGTTCGGTCGGAACCCGAGAGTGATCTTCGGAGAGAGGCGCTGCCCGCTCGCGCTATGCGCGCCACCCGATAGCGCATAGCGGTCGAAGCGCAGGCCGCCGATCACGTCGAACATGCCGATGGTCGCGTTGCTCTGCACGAAACCCCCGCCGACAGTGCGGCGACCGGACGGCGTCGTCGCCGAGCCGCTGCCGCTGGGGTCGAAGGTCTCCACTCGGTCCTCGAACAGATCAGCGCCGTAGGTCAGGGCGAACTGCGCCGGCCCCAGATCGAAGCGTGAAGTGTTGTGGATGTCGAAGCCGGTGGTGCGGATCTTGAAGAAGCGGCGTTCCCCGAGTCTGGCCGGGATACCCTCCGCCAACACCTGTTGCGTGTCGGTCGTCGTGACATAGGCCGAGGCGGAGAGATCGAGCCAGGGATTGCCGGGCTGCGAGAAGCGATATTGCGCCACGAGATTGCTCGTGGTCACCTCGTTGTCACGGCGCGGCTCGCGCGCTGTACCGGAGCCATTGGCGAAATCGAAGCGCTGGAGCTGTCCGCCGAGGGTGAGCATGTGCCCGTCGCCCGGCGCGATTTCGACCTTTCCGATTACGGAACGCAGATCCTGACCGCTGTCGCGTACGAGAGCCCCTCCGCCATCGTTATATGCGTCGAGCTTGCGGTAGGAGAGGCCGACGAGCGCACCGAAGGCTTCCGTGGGGCGCATAGCCCCGATCGCGCTGCCGTAGCTGCCGCCCTGGCTGCCGAGGACCCCGGTTCCACTCAGTTCGAGCGCGACCCTTTCACCTGCGCGCAGGATATCGTCCGGGCGTACGGTCTCGAAGGAGACGACGCCGCCGATGGCGCCGGAGCCGTAGATGTTGGCTACAGGGCCGCGAGTCACGTCGATCATGCGCACGAAGGCGGGATCGAGGAAAAACGAGCCGTTGGCATTGTGCCCCGAGCGCTGGAAGTTCTGCCGTGCCCCGTCGACGGTAACGGCAACGCGTCCGAAATCCTGCAGGCCGCGGATGCTGACGGAGGTCGCGGGATCGTTGGGGTTCTCTTGTGTGGCGACGCCGGGGACGGTCGAAAGCACCGTCCCGATGCGCTGCGGCTGTTGGGTGCGCAACTCGCCGCGCGGAACGACGCTGACGCCGGCAAGGGCGTCCACCACCCGCTCTTCCTGCTTGGTCGCCGTCACCGTGATCTCGTCCAGCAGGATCGCCTCCTGCCCCAGTGCGACACCCGTATGCAGAATCGCCGCCAGCGACGAACCGCACATCATCAATCCACGCAACGTAATACGCATCGCGAGCCCCGAGTCTTTCGATTTTTCTGGATCTGGCTGGCTCGCGCGGCACATCCATCGGGATCACGCCGGTGCTGGCTGGCTGTTACGCCACCGCCCATCGATGACGTCTTGACGCCTGTTAATAAAAAGCCATAAGGACGTCAACAACAATTTATCAATCGCCACTTTGTAGCGATTTCAAAGAGGAAAATACATGGGATTACTAAATCAGGACGATTTTATACGTTCTAAAGTGGAGGGGGGTGGCGGCGGTTCCACCACTCCGCCGAAACCGCGCGTGGTCGAGACCCAGGACCTGCTCGGCCCGCTCCGGGAACTCGTGATCGTCCACAAGGGCGAGCGCTACCGCCTGCGCATCACCTCCAAAGACCGCCTCATCCTCACGAAGTGAACGAAACCATGAAGTCACTCGAACGCTACAGACTTGCCGTCCTCGTCTTGCTGCTCTTTCTATTCATCGCTACTCCCGCCGCGGCAGGTGATCGCATCGTCGCCGTCGGCGGTGTCGTAACGGAAATCGTCTACGCGCTGGGCGCGCAGGAGCGCCTCGTCGGCGTCGATTCCACGAGCTTGCATCCGCCCGCGGCATTGGCCGACAATCCCGATATCGGCTATGTGCGCGCCCTTTCGGCGGAGGGGGTCCTCTCCCTCGGCCCCGACCGCGTCATCGCCGTCGAGGCGGCGGGGCCGCCGGATGCGCTGGCGCTGATCGCACAAGCAGGCGTCGCCATCGATACCGTCTCCGAGGATTTGAGTGGGGAAGGCGTGCTGGCACGCATCGCGCGGATCGGTGCGCTGGTCGAACGGCCCGAAGAAGCGTGGGCGCTGGCGGAGAAAGTGTCGGCGGGCTTGCGTGAGCTCGATGCGAAGCGCGCCGGGTTGAAACGGCCCGTGCGCGTGCTGTTCGTGCTCTCGATTCAGAACAGACGGGCCATGGTCGGCGGGCGCAATACAAGTGCCGATGCTGCGATCCGGCTCGCCGGCGGAAAAAACGCGGCGCACGACATCGACGGCTTCAAACCGATTACCGATGAAGCGATCATCGTCGCCGCCCCTGACGTCATCTTGACGATCAATCACGGCGACCACGCGCTTTCCGCTGACGACGTGTTCTCGCTACCCGCCTTCTCCGCCACCCCGGCGGCGACGACACGGCGGCTGATCGCGATGGACGGGCTCTATCTTCTGGGGTTCGGCCCGCGCATGCCGCAAGCGATGATGGACCTGATGGATGCGCTCTATCCGAGGGCCGGTCTTACCGCGCGCGAGACGCGGCGATGAGCGTCTCCCTGGACAATTCTCGCATCCTCTCCGAGGCGCTCACGGCGAAGCGTCGGCGCAACATCGTCGCAACGTGCGGCCTCCTTCTGTGCGCCGCTGCGGTCACCATCCTTTCGCTGGGAGTCGGCGCGGCGGTGATCAGCCCCCACCGCGTTGTCGCCATCCTTCTCGGCTCGGACGCCGCATCGGCGCGCGATGCCCTCGTCGTGATGAACATCCGCCTGCCGCGCCTCGCACTCGGACTTCTGGTGGGAGCTGCGCTCGCCGTTGCGGGTGCGATGATGCAGGGGCTTTTCCGTAATCCGTTGGCCGATCCGGGAATCGTCGGTGTCTCTGCGGGAGCCGGGCTCGCCGCGGCAGTGATGATCGTGCTCGGCGAGCGCTGGATCGCGCCGATACTCGGGGCATCCCCCTTCGCGCTTCTCCCGGTCGGCGCCTTCGTCGGCGGCCTCGCCACGACACTCGCACTCTATGCGATCGCGACCCGCGATGGCCGCACCTCCGTTGCGACGATGCTGCTCGCCGGCATCGCGCTCGGAGCGCTGGCGGGGGCGTTCACTGGATTTCTCGCTTTTGCGAGCGATGACCGTCAGCTGCGCGACCTCACTTTCTGGTCCTTGGGGAGCCTCGGCGGCGCGACCTGGGAGAAACTCGCTGTCGTGGTTCCGATCATTCTCCCGATCCTCTTGGTGACGCCGATCCTCGCGCGCGGCCTCAACGCGCTCGCTCTCGGCGAAGCGGAGGCCTATCACCTCGGCTTCAACGTGCAGCGCCTGAAGACGACGATCATCCTTCTCGTGGCTGCGGCCGTCGGCGCGAGCGTTGCCGTGGCCGGGGTGATCGGCTTCGTCGGGATCGTCGTCCCGCATCTCCTGCGCCTCGCGATCGGCCCCGATCACCGCCTGCTGCTGCCGCTCTGCGCGATCCTCGGCGGCGCATTGCTCGCAGGGGCGGACGTCATCGCTCGAATCGTCGTCGCGCCCTCGGAATTGCCGATCGGCATCGTCACGGCAGCGATCGGCGCACCATTCTTCCTCTGGCTGCTCCTGCGAGGGAATCGGAGTATCGTGTCGTGACCCTGCTCCAGACGCAAAAGGCTTCACTTCTCCGCGGGGCGCGGGCGCTCGTATCCGATGTGGATCTGCGCATCGCCGCCGGCGAACTCGTCGTCATTGTCGGCCCCAACGGCGCGGGCAAGACGAGCCTGCTCAAGCTGCTCACGGGGGAAATCCCGGCAAGCTCCGGGCGTGTGAGTTTCGACGGGATCGAGATCGGCCAATGGCCCGCCTGGCGCCTCGCGTCCCGGCGCTGCGTGATGGCGCAGGCGCAAGCGCTCGCCTTTCCGTTCAGCGTCGTCGATGTGGTGCGGGTCGGGGTCGACGGCATCGGTCGGCCTCTCGACGCACGCACGACGGAGGCCTTGCTCGTCGCCGCGCTCACCCGCGCCGATGTCGCCCATCTCGCCGCGCGCGACTACCAGACGCTATCGGGCGGCGAACAGCAACGCGTTCAGTTCGCGCGGGTCTTGGCTCAACTGGCAGCGGGAGCGCGAGTGGCCGGCGAGCAGGTCCTCTTCCTCGACGAGCCGATCGCGAGCCTTGATCTGTGCCATCAGTTCTCCGTCATGGATACGGCTGCCGAACTCGCCCGCGAGGGCGTGGCGGTCGTCGCTGTCCTCCACGATCTCAACCTCGCCGCCACCTACGCCGACCGTCTCGTGGTGATGCGGGCCGGGCGCATCGTGGCAGACGGTCCGCCGATCGACATCGTCGATGAGAGTTTGCTGAGGGAGGTGTTCGAGGTCTCGATCAGGGTCCAGTACACTCCGGAAAACGCGATCCCGTGCGTTCTGCCTCAGGCGCGGCGGCTTGGAGATGCCCGCATCAGCCACCTGTGTACACCGCATGAAGCGCCCGCCCCCGCCAAGATGGAATGGAATTCCGCAAAATCATGAGTGGCGCGAACCCGACCGACGACCGCATCGGATAGCCTCCCTCCATGCGAAATCCGGCACATCGCGCGCGTTCTACACTATTGCCTTCAGAAAAAAGCCGTTGGCTTTCGCGGGCGTGGCGGCCAAGATGCTCTGCTGGCGTTTGTGCGTCGTAATGATCAACAAGAATTTCCGGGAGGAATACAATGAAGTCGATCCGCATGGGGTTGCTGGGCGCTGTCGCAACTGTTCTTGCCGTGGGTGTGGCGGATGTGCAGGCGCAGGAGCGCATCACGCTGAAATCTGCATCATCCACCTCGTCCTACTACGTGATGATGGTGCAACTCGCCGAGCTGCTGCGTGAGACCGGCGATTTCTCGCCGACTGTCGAAGAAAGCCAGGGTTCGGTGCAGAATGTGATGGAATCGCGGGTTCGGCAGGGCAACTTCCTGTTCACGACGCCTCCCAGCCTGTTGCGGGCGGCTGCCGAGGGGACTGGACAGTTCGAGGATCAGGCTTTCGATACCGCCCGCACTCTCTTTGTGATGCCTTATGTCACGCTCCAGATCGTGGCGCGCGCCGATAGCGGTATCGAGACGGTTTCCGATCTCGCCGGCAAGACTGTCGTGCCCGGCGGCACCGGGACGTTCTGTGAAGGCCGTACCCGCGCCGTGCTCGACGCGCTCGGTCTCACGGACGAGATCAACACAGCCGATATCGAATTGTCTGCTGCCGCGAACGCCATGCGCAATCGCCGCATCGATGCTTATTCCACATGTTCTGCGCATCCGGTCCCCGGCCTCGTCGAACTGGCGACGACCATGGATGTGAACATCATTTCCTTCTCGGATGAAGAGCGTGAGCGGATACTCGAGCTCGATGCGAATTCCGGGCCGATCACGATCGCCGCCGGCACCTATCGTGGTCAGGACGAAGTTGTGCATACCGTCGGCGTGCCGGTCGGCGCCTATGGCACCGAAGCCATGTCGGACGACGCTGCCTATGCCATCGTCAGGACGTTCTGGGAGAACAAGGACCGGCTCGCCGGTGACCAGCCCTGGTGGGACGGCGTGGACGAGACGTTGGTGCAATATCTCTGGGCCGACGTGCATCCCGGTGCCGCACGCTACTATGAGGAAATCGGCGTGACGATGCCGAGCCGCGACTGATCCGGTTACCTCGCGGGCGTGCCGGTCGTCATCCACGGACGGCAGGCGCGCCCGTGTCCAGATTGTTCTCAAACCGCGTTTAAACTTCATGTCCGAAAAGACGCTCATGTTCGCCGAGGAGCGCGGCATCCCGGCGGAATCGCCTTTGGCCGGCCCGCTTTCCGCCGTTTCGCCGCGCGCCTGGGTGATTCTGGCTCTGGCGCTGACCAGTGTCGGCTTCCACCTCTATCTCGTCTTTTCGGGCTTGATCCCCGTGCTGGTGACCCGCCCGGTCCATCTGATTCTGGCGCTGCCATGGATCTTCCTGATCGCTCCTGCAACGAACCGGTTCGAGCGCTGGTCGGGTCCGGTCTTCGTCGCGCTCGGCCTGTTCTGTGCGGGATATATCGTGTGGAACCATGCCACGCTGACGCGGCAATACGGTTCGTTGTTCACCACGGTGCAGTTCTTCGTCGCGATCGGTCTGATCATCGTGGTGCTGGAAATGGCACGCCGCGCGATCAAATGGGTCTTGCCGCTGGTGGCCCTCCTCGTGCTGCTCTACGGCTATTTCGGTGAACACATTCCCGGACATTTCGGCCATGCCGGTCTCCCGGACGGCTACTTCTTCGGGACTCTGATCATCACCGAAGGCGGGCTCTGGTCGAACCTGACGGGGATTTCTGCGGAGACGATCGCGCCTTTCATCATTCTCGGCGCCCTGATCTCCGCAGGTACGGCAGGGACGGGTTTCATGTCGCTGGCGACACAGGTCGCCGGGCGGCTGCGTGCCGGTGCCGCGAAGATCGCCGTGGTCTCCTCCGCGCTCTACGGCTCGATCTCCGGCGTGGCTGCCGCGAATACCGCCTCGACCGGCATGGTGACCATTCCAGCCATGATCCGGCTCGGCTATCCGCGCACCCTCGCCGGAGCAACGGAAGCCGTGGCATCGACGGGCGGGCAGATCATGCCGCCGTTGATGGGAGCGGGCATCTTCGTGATGGCCGAGTTGCTGCGCATGCCTTATGCGGAGATCATGGTGGCGGCGACACTGCCGGCACTGCTGTTCTTCGCCACGGCCTGGGTCGCGATCCACCAATACGCGATCAAGTACGATCTCAAGGGCCTGAGCCGGGATGCCCTGCCGGGCTGGGCCTTCGTCTCCCGAACGGTTCCGTTCTTTCTGGTGCCCTTCGCGATCCTCGTCTACGTTCTCGCCTTCACCTCCTACACCGCGCCTTATGCCGCCTTCTACGCGGCCATGGCGATGTTCATGTTGCTCGCCATCGACTCGACCGGCGCCTTCAGGCTGCGACGCTGGGCGGCGCGCATCTGGTCGGCGAGTGAGGACGCCGCGGCGCAGGTGGCCAATATCGCCGCGATCATCATCTGCGCCTCGCTGATCGTCGGCGTCTTCAACATGACCGGGCTCGGCATCAAGATCACGGCGCTGATCCTCTCGGTCTCCGGCGATTCGCTCTGGGTGGCACTGTTGCTGACCGGACTGGCAGCGCTCGTTCTCGGCATGGAATTGCCGACCACCGCGGCGTATCTGATCTGCGTATCCGTCGCAGGCCCCGCCCTGGTGGAGCTCGGATTGCCGGAGCTCTACGCGCATCTCTTCGTCTTCTGGTACGCACTCCTGTGCACGATCACCCCGCCCGTCTGCGGCAACGTCTTCATCGCCGCGGGTATTGCGCGTGCGCCATGGTTCGCAACGGCCATGCGTTCGATGTCGGTCGGAATAGGACTGTTCGTCGTGCCCATGGCCTTCGTGGCCAATCCTTCTCTCCTGCAACTGGCCGCCGAGCCGGGCAGTGCCGTGCTGGCGCTCGTCAAGATCCTCGCCGGGTTGACCCTGATCAGTGCCGGCGTGGTGGGGACGGTCAAGGGATGGCCTCTGCGGATCGCGGCGCTGGCCGGCGGCTTCGGCGTGATCTTCGCTTTCGGTGTGTGAAAGCGATCGCCGGCGGAGGACTTCGATGCAGCACATGACGCCGGGGTCGAAGCAGCTGTCTGCCAATTCGAAAGGCTGGCCTGTCCTGGTGAAAGCCTGAGCCCACTTGGTAGCGGCCTGGAGCGTCATTCCATCAGCTCGATACCTGTTGCCGGAAAGAATGATGCGCCGGGCAAGCACTTGGAGCGCTCGGCATGATCCCGTCGAGCTGGAAAGCGCCCCAAAGCGCAGCCGCATGACCCGGATTGGTATTTCTTTGACGCAAATCTGCATACGGGGCGGTCCGAGGGGGCGCACTATCGGGACACCGCTTTTGATCTCCGCGCGAAACAAACGCCCGGAGACCACGACATGGAGATCCGAATGTCGCTCCCGTCCCACGCCCGCTACGTCGTCATCGGCGCCGGTATTCACGGCCTGTCCACCGCTTATCATCTGGCCGAGCAACTGCATGCGAGCGGGCGCGGCGCACAGGCGGACATCGTCATTCTCGACAAGGCCGGCATTGCAGCCGGCGCGAGCGGCATCGCCTGCGGTGTCGTGCGCAACAACTACTTCCAGGGAGCCATGCGGGCGCTGATGGCCCACTCCGTCGAGGTCTGGGAACGTGATCCACGAGCCTATGCATACCATTCTGTCGGCTACATGCAGATCTCGCCCGAGCCGATGCGCGCGGGTGTGGCGCGCATCCATGCCGAGCAGCAGGCGATCGGCTACGAGAGCACGTTCATCGAGGGTGCCGACGAATCCGAGCGTTACATGAAAGGCTTCTTCGACGACTGGCAAGCGAGGGGGATCACCTCGGTCCTGCATGAGAAACGCGGCGGCTTTGCCAATAACATCGCCTCAATGCATGGCCTCGCCATGAAAGCACGCGATGCCGGAGTGCGCATCTTCGAGGGTGTCGCCGTAACAGGCTTCCAGCGCAGTTCGCAAGGCGACGCGATCCGCGCCGTCGAGACGGATCAGGGCGTGATCAGCTGCGATTACGTGGTGATCGGGGTCGGGCCCTGGATCCGCGATCTTTGGGCGATGCTGGAATTGCCCGCCACGATCAGCATGCGCGATGCACAGGGCCAGTTGCATGAGGCAATTCCGATGTGGCGTTTCTGGCAACTGGAGGAGGGCGTGCTCGATGTTGCACCGGATCTCTTGGTCACCAATGACGGCAAGCTTCCTCCCGTGCTGCATGTCGATACCGATGCGCCACTTTATTCCGACACTACCGGCGAATTGATCACCGACCGGATGTGGGGGATCTATTACAAGCCCGATTTCGCCTTCGGCGGCATCCAGGGAGGGGCCATGCCCTACAAGGTCGACAAACCGGCAGAGGCCATCGCCCTCGATCCCTACGGCCCGCAATCGACGGAATTCATCGCCTCTCCGGCCTTCCGCGACATGTGGACCTCGGCGCTCGCCTTCTGTCACAAGCGCTTCGAGGGCAAGGCGGTGCGCTACCGCGACGAGCATTCCGGCGGGCTCGGCTGCTTCACCCCCGACAGCTTTCCCGTCTTCGACGTGTTTCGCGAAAACTGCTACGTCATCGCCGACAGCAATCACGGCTACAAGATGATCGGCGTCGGAGAACTGGTAGCGCAGGAGATCCTCGGGACGTCGAGCCCGCTGCTTCGACCGTTCCGCATGGGCCGCTATGCGGCGGGCGAACTGCACCCGGTCTCCGCCAGCCCCTTCCCCTGGAGCTGAAGCGCCACGCAACGCACGGCGGCTCAGTTCCAGTCGAGGCCGAACTCCGCCGCCGATGCGGTGAGCCAGTGCAGGACATCCTGCGCGCTCGAACGCGGCGTGGCCAGCGCGAAGCCGTTACCCTCTCGCCACAGGATGACACCTATATGGGCGATCGCGGTGATCGCGACCGCATTGTCGGGAAAGGCGCGGGGATGCAGATCGACGAGGCAGCCCTTGGCCAGGGCATCGGCAGCGTCGCGGCCGGCTATGCGGATCACGGCACGAGCCCCGGTCTGATCGGTCACTGCGACGAGATCGCGATCGAGCGTCTCGCTCCATGCCGCGTCCTCGCCGATGAAGAGCCATTGATCGAGCCCGCTCCACAACAGTCTCTCGCCGCTGCGCCGGCTGGCGTAGCCTGGTTCCGGCAATGTCAGTCCTGCCTGTTTCGCCAGATGCGCAAGGGCGGTATCGCCGGCATCGCGTCGCGGGGAAAGACCGATCATGACGCGCGGATTCCACAACGCGATGAAGATGTCGTCATCGAGCTCGCAAGGCGAGTCGCTGGCCATGGCGAGAGGAAGCTCGCGCAGAGCCGCGAGCGGCTTCCATAGCGGCTGTGTCGCATCGCGATCGGCTGGATTTTCGTCAACCATGGAGACGCACTCCTTCCTTGTCGATGAAGACGGGATCACACAGTCGCACGGGGATCTCTTCGCCACGCAGGAGATCGACCACGAGCAGGGTCTCGCCGGTGCGCTCGGGTCCGCATCGCACCATGGCGAGGCCGATCCAGTGGCCGCATTCCGGCGAATGGGCCACGGATGTCACCCAGCCCTGGTCATGCGCGGCATTTATCGTTTTGCCCGATGGCAGAACATGCGCACCCGCACGCAGACGCCGCGTCGGATCGAGAGGGGCGATGCCGACGAGGCGAGGTCGCTCGGGATCGGTCAGAGCCGGGCGAAGCGCCATGGTCCTGCCGACGAAATCCTTCTTTTTCGAGAGCATCCGCCCGAGCCCCAGATCATGCGCCGTGGTCTGGCCGTTCAGTTCCGGCCCGGAAGCATGGCCCTTCTCGATACGCATCACCCCGAGCGCTTCGGTGCCGTAGGGCGTGATGCGCAAGGCTTCCCCCGCCGCCATGATCGCGCGGATCGCGGCATCCCCGTATTGCGCGGGCACGGCGATCTCGTAGGCGCGTTCTCCGGAGAACGAGAGCCGGAAGATCCGCGCCTTCACGCCACCGCCGACCGTGAGATCGCGCACGCCGAGATAGGGCAGGTTCTCCGCCGAAACCGCATCTGGCTCATCGACGATCGCCGCCAGCACATCCCGTGCGCACGGCCCCGCCAGCGCGTATTGGGCATAGGCTTCCGAGATCGAGGTGAGCCGCACATCGTCGTCGGGGCGGTGCCATTGGGCGCAGAGCTCCATATGCTGCATCACCCGTGCGGCATTGGCCGTCGTGGTACTGACGAGAAAATGGTTCTCACCGATCCGCGCCACCGTTCCGTCATCGAAGATGAAGCCGTCCTCGCGCAGCATCAGCCCATAGCGCGCCTTGCCGACGGGCAGGGTCGAGATCAGGTTGGCATAGACGAAATCGAGAAAGGTTGCGGCATCGCGGCCCTGCACGTCGATCTTGCCCAATGTACTGACGTCGCATACCCCCACGCCGCTGCGGGTGGCGCTCACCTCGCGATCGACGCTGGTGAGCCAGTCGGCCTCGCCCTCGCGCGGGAAATACTGCGCCCGCAGCCAGAGGCCGGATTCGACGAAGACCGCCCCCGCCTCCTGCGCCCAAGCATGGCCGGGCGTGCGCCGTGTCGGGCGGAAACGGTTTCCGCGATGCGGCCCCGCGAGCGCGCCGATGGCGACGGGAGTTGCAGGCGGGCGGAACATGGTTGTTCCGGTCCGTGCGATGCCCTGCCCGCTGAGCTCCGCCATGATCGCAAGGCCGGGCAGGTTCGAGGTCTTGCCCTGATCGGTGGCCATGCCGAGCGTCGTATAGCGCTTGAGATGCTCCACTGCGCGAAAGCCTTCGCGATGAGCGAGTGCGATATCGGCGGCGGTGACGTCGTTCTGCTGATCGACGAAGGCGGTTTTCGCATGCTTGCCGGAAAGTGGTGCCTGCCAGATCGGCGTATGCGCGCCGGCGCTCGGTGCATCGATCACCGGCAGATTTGGTTGCGCGCCGGCAAAGCCGCATTCCGTGGCGGCTTCGATCCCCAGCCTCGCACCGTCCGTCAATGCCTGTTCCAGCGCAAACCGTCCCGCCGCCGCGCCCGCCACCTTCATGCCGGGAGGAGTACCTCCGGGCACGAAGGCCGCGATCTCCTCGTCATAGACGGGCCGCTCGCCGAGATGGCTGGCCAGGGCGAAATTGGGATTCCAGCCATTGGCGACGAACAGCCCGTCACAGGCGAGGTTCTGCTCGGCACCGGACGCCGTGCGGATGCTGATCCCGGCGAGATCACGCCCCTGTGCCCTCACGATCCGGGCACCCCTATGGAGCGGGATGCCGGCGGACTTGGCCGCCTGCACCAGCGCCGGATCGATCGTCTCGCGGCTATCGATAATCGCCACCGGGGGCGTCTTCGCCGCGATGAGCGCATCGAGCGTGCGCCAGCCGTCGTCGCTGCTGGTATGAATCACCGGCGCCTCGGCGGGCTTTACGGCATAGCGCGTGAGATAGCTGCGCGCCGCCCCCGCCAGCATCACGCCGGGCCTGTCATTGCCGGGGAAAACCATGGGGCGCTCGATTGCGCCGGTGGCGAGGATCGTTCGCCGGGCATAGATCCGCCACATGCGCTGGCGTGGGGAATGTGACGGCGCCGCGTCGCGCTGATCCGCGTCGCGCTGATCCGCGACGCGCTCCACCGCGCCATACACGCCGCCATCGTAAATGCCGAAGAGCGTGGTGCGCGGCATCATCCTCGTCTCGGGGAGGCTGGCCAGTTCGGCGATGATGCCGTCCACCCAGGCTGGTCCAGCGAAGCCGTCGAGCCTGTCCGCTTCGCAGAGGAGCCGTCCGCCGAAGCGCTCGTCCTCATCGACGATGATCACCCGGGCACCGGTGCGCCCGGCGGCAAGCGCCGCCATCAGTCCGGCCGGGCCCGCACCGATCACCAGCACATCGCAATGGGCAACGGATTTTTCGTACCGATCGGGATCGGGCCCGTCAGCCGCCCGTCCCAGCCCTGCCGCGCGGCGGATCAACGGCTCGTAGACGCGCTCCCAGAAGGCGCGCGGCCACATGAAGGTTTTATAGTAGAAGCCTGCCGAGAGAAACGGTGAGAGGAACTGGTTCACGCCGAGCAGATCGAAGTCGAGGCTCGGCCAGCGGTTCTGGCTCTCGGCGACGAGGCCCTCATGGAGGGGAACTGTCGTGGCGCGGGTATTGGGCTCGCGCCGCGCGCCCTCGCCGAGCGTCACCAGTGCGTTCGGCTCCTCCGGCCCCGCCGTCATCACCCCGCGCAGGCGATGATACTTGAACGAACGCCCGAAGCGCCGGACCCCGCCGGCGAGCAGCGCCGAGGCGAGCGTATCGCCCGGATGGCCATGATAGTTCTTCCCGTCAAACCGGAAATCGATCACGCGGGAGCGGTCGATCAGGCCCCCCTCGGCGAGGCGAAGCGGCTGGCGAGGCGCACCGCTCACGATTGCGCCTCCGCCACGGTGAGGTCGGCCCCTCGGGCAGCGTCACGCGCCGGCGCGACCGCTTCGATCGCATGGGTTTTCGTATCGCGCGTCACCATCAGCCATGCGCGGCAGCCGCTTGCGTGATACCACAATTCCCGATGCCGGCCGGCGGGATTGTCGCGCAGGTAGACGTAATCGGCGAAGGCGGTCTCGCCGGCATCCGGATCCGGGCGGCGGCGCGTGGCATCGCCGAGATAGCTGAACTCCTGAATGTCGCGTTCTCCGCAATACGGGCAGGGAATTCGCATGGCGGGTTCCTCAATGCAGATTGGGCTGGGCGCCGGCGCCCTTTTCGTCGATGACGCGGCCCTGCGCGAAACGATCGAGCCGCAGGGCGGTCGCCGCCGGATGCGGCTCGTCACGGGCGATCAGATGGGCAAAGCACAGCCCCGATGCCGGCGTCGCCTTGAACCCGCCATAGCACCAGCCGGCGTTGAGATAGAGCCCCCCGACCGGGGTGGCGTCGATGATGGGCGAGCCGTCCATCGACATGTCCATGATCCCGCCCCAGTGCCGCAGCAGCCGCAACCTCCCGAGCCCCGGCCAGAGCGCCATTCCGCATTCCATCACGTCTTCGATGACGGGCAGATTGCCGCGCTGCGCGTAGGAATTGTACCCGTCGATGTCACCGCCGAAGACGAGCCCGCCCTTGTCGGACTGGCTGATGTAGAAATGCCCGGCGCCGAAGGTGACGACCGTATCGATCAGCGGCTTCACACCCTCGCTGACGAAGGCCTGCAAGACATGGCTCTCGATCGGCAGGCGCAGCTCCGCCATGGCCGCCACTTTCGAGGAATTGCCAGCTGCCGCGAGAGCGATCTTGCCGGCGGCGATGAAGCCGCGCGTCGTCTCGACCCCAGTGACTCGACCGCTTTCGCGGCGAATTCCGGTAACTTCGCAGTTCTGGACGATATCGACCCCGCGCTGATCCGCGGCGCGGGCATAGCCCCAGGCCACCGCGTCATGGCGTACCGTGCCACCGCGCCGCTGCAGGAGCCCGCCATGAATCGGGAAGCGGGCATTGTCGAAATCGAGGAAGGGCAGCCGTGCGCGCACGGCGTCGCGATCGAGCAGTTCTGCATCGACGCCGTGCAGGCGCATGGCATTGCCGCGCCGGACATAGGCATCGCGCTGGGCGTCGGAATGGTAGAGATTGACCACGCCACGTTGCGAGACCATCGCGTTGTAGTTCAGATCCTGCTCCAGTCCCTCCCACAGCTGCATCGACAGTTCGTAGAAGGGGAGATTGCCGGGCAGAAGGTAGTTCGAGCGCACGATGGTGGTGTTGCGACCCACATTGCCGCCACCGATCCAGCCCTTTTCCAGCACCGCGACATTGGTCACGCCATAGGTCTTCGCAAGATAGTGCGCCGTGGCGAGGCCATGGCCACCCCCGCCCACGATGACGACGTCGTAGCGTGGCTTCGGCTGCGCATCGCGCCATTGCCGGCCCCAGCCACGATCGCCGGAAAGGCCTTGCTTGAGGACCTGGAGAACGGAAAAGCGCATGATGCGATCCGGAACGGAAAGCGGCGAGGAAAGGAAAACCCGGCCTGCCCGGTCCCCGCCTCTTGACCTAAAGGCAGGTTGCCAGTCACCCTGCCTCAGTTCTTGGCAATTCGCGGCATTCCCATGTCGATTACCGGCGACGACCACGAAAATAACGCAGCACTGGCCCTGCACGCATTGCCGCCTGCACGTGTCTACGGATTTCTGCTCGTACCGGGCTTCGCACTGATGTCCTATGCCTCGGCGATCGAGCCCCTTCGCGCGGCGAACGTGATTGCCGGGCAGTCGCTCTATGGCTGGCGTCATCTGGCTTGTGATGCCGGCGGGTCGGCCCGCGCGTCGAACGGCATCACCATCGCTTGCGATGCGGATATTCGCGACACCAACGCCATGAACGCACTGGGGCTCGACACGCTGCTCGTCTGTGCCGGGGGTAATCCGGTGACGTTCGACGATGCAGCAGTACTGCGGGCCCTGCGCCGTGCGGCAAGGGCGGGGATCCGAATGGGGGGCGTCTCCGGCGGGCCATTCTTGCTGGCGCGGGCGGGATTGCTCGAGGGTTTTCGCAGCACCGTTCACTGGGAACACCAACCGGCCATGAGCGAGCATTTTCCCGATCTCGCAATGACCGGCACCCTCTACGAGATCGACCGGGAACGCCTGACCTGTGCCGGTGGCATCGCCGCGCTCGACATGATGGCGGCCGAGATCGACGCCCATCACGGCCCGCAACTGGCGGGAGCCGTCAGCGAATGGTTCATACAGGACGGCGCGCGTCCGGGCTCCGGTCCGCAGCGCAGGCATCACCGGTTCAATGGCGGATTCGACACGCCCGCGCCGAGCCGACCGGTTGCGGCGGCACTCGCGCTGATGAGCGCCCATCTCGAAAACCCGCTTTCCATTGCGACACTCGCGAGCCGCGCGGGAATCGGCCAGCGTCAGCTGGAACGGCGTTTCATGAAGGAGATCGGCGCCGGCGTGATGGCGCATTACCGCGCCCTGCGCCTCGAGCGCGCCCGCGCCCTGTTGCGTCAGACGCGAATGCAGGTGGTTGAAGTCGCTCTCGCCTGCGGTTTTTCCAGTGCGAGCCAGTTCTCGCGCGCCTGTAAGGCGCATTTCGGCCATGCCCCGGTGGATCTGCGCAAGTTTCGCTACGAGCCAGGCTGAGGCGTAGCCAATGCCGGATCAGCGAGCGCGGTCAGGAGCGCCGCCGGCGCCTGCGCATCCCCTGCATTGGCCAGATAGCGCCCGAGCGCGTCGAGTACTCCGTCGAGCGGCTTGCCGCGATTGACGGCGACGAGTTTGTGCATGAGATCGGCACGCGTCATCGGATTGGTCGGCTCACCTCTCGGCTGCGTGACACAAACGCTGTAGGTCCCATCATGCGTCTCGACGGTGATGCATGCTCCCGCCTCACGTGGGAAGGTTGCCTCACGATCAGGATTTATGCGCAGCACGACGCGCTCCGCAAGCCCAATGACGGCGGGGTCGGCCAGGCTGCCCGTGCGCATCGGCGCAAGCGCATCGGTTCCGCGCAAGGCGGCCAGCGCAATCGTGAAGGGCAGCGAGTATTGTGCCGCGGGCAAGGTCTGCGGCGCGGTGGCATTCGCAAGCGCCAGCGCCCGCGTGAAAGTCGCGACCTCGATCCGCGTGATCGCCTCGGGTACGATGCCGTGCCGGCGTTGGAGGTCGAGCAGCCCGTCGATCGGAGCATGCGCCCAGCGGCAGCAGGAATAGGGTTTGAAATAGGTCCCCAGAATGCGCGGCTCGCTCCCGAGTCCGGCAACGAGTGCGGACGCGTCGTAATAATCGGCGTGCTCGACGAGATCGACGGGGCCGGTATAGCCGGATTCGGCGAGATCGAGGGCGAGCACACCGTTGAGCGCACTCCAGGGAATGCCCTCCTTGGTATGGCTGCCCATGACCGTCGAATAGCCCGAAGCCGACTGGTTCGGCCCATGAATCCCGGCAATGGCGAGGGCTTCCGTCAGGATTTCGGGACGCAGGCCGCGCAAACGCGCGAGTGCGGCAACGACGCCGAAATGCGCCCAGCGCCCGCTCGACATGGTGTCGAGACGGGAGAAATCCCGTGCTGCGGCCATGCGAACGGCAATTTCGTAGCCGGTGATGATCGCAGCTGCCGCATCGCATGAGGTGGCCCGCAGGCGCGCCGCTTCCGCGAGCACCGCAGGCACGATGGCGGCGCCGGGATGCCCTGCAGCGGCGCGATGGCCATCATCGAGATCGAGGATGCTGGCCGATGCCGCATTCGCCATCAGAGCTGCCGCCGGCGGGGCGCTGTCTCGCGTGAACCAGATCTGATCGGTGCCCGCACCGAAGCCCCGTTTCGCGGCAAGCCGCGCCGCACGCGCGCCGGGGTCATCCGCTCCGCAGATTGCTGCGGCGATGCAATCCACCACCACATCACCGGCGCGTTCGAACGCCTCGGCGGGCATCGCCTCGGTGCGCCATCCGAGCGCGAATGCGGCGAGCCGTTCGAGAGTGCCCGATGATCCTGCTGGGCGCATATCCATTCGGCCTCGTGTGCTGCCCAAGTCTGTGCCAATGCGGCGGGGCGTTATATATCCCTATAGCCGGCGACCCGCTCCCGCAGATGCTCCAGAAACATCTCCGCAGCGGGATGCGGTGCACCGGCGCGGGCGGTGATCACACTGAAGCCGAAGGTCTCGGTTATGTCCAGCGGCCGGCTCACACCGCCTTTCGCCTCGTGATCGCGAGCGGAGAACGCATCGACGATGCCGATCCCAACACCGCGCAGGGCGAGCCCGCAGACCACGGGCGACAGCCGCGCCCGCATGACGATGCGTGGCGGATGATCCATACGGGCGAAAATCTGCTCCAGCGTCGTCCCCGTCGTCGTGGTGATCGAGAGCGCGATGAAATCGCGGTCCGTCAGATCTTCCATGTTGATCAAGCTTCGCGTGGCCAGTGGGTCGTCACTGCGCATGACGCAGCGCAACGGTACACGCTCATGCGTAAGAAGCCGGATCTCCGGCGTCTCGAGGATCGGCGCGACGAAGCCGAGTATCGCCTGGCGTCGGGCGACGAGGCGGGCCACCGATTGGGTCGAAGAAGACAGGATCTCCAGATCGGGCAATGCGCCGACCCGCTTCATGTCGGCGACCACATCGGGCAGGAGATTCATGGACAGGGCCGGCATGGCGGCGAGCCTCAGACGATCTCGACGGCCCCGCCGGATTTCGCGCGCGGCGATCTCGATCTCGGAAAGACCGACGAAGGCCCGCTCGACCTCACCCGCGAGCGCATGCGCCGCCTCCGTCGGGCTGACCCGGTTGCCGATCCGGTCGAACAGGTGCAGCCCGGTCGCCGTTTCGAGGTCGCGGATATGCCGGCTCACGGCAGGCTGGCTGACGGAGAGTTCGGCGGCAGCGCTGGAAATCGATCCCGAGCGCATCACCATGAGGAAAGCCTCTAGAGCGCGTTGACTGAGCATGGGACATCATAACAATTTTGTATGGAAGCGGAAGTATCTGCTATTTGCATTATTGTAAATCATCCCGCACCATCTGGTCTTGTCAAACGCGAGGGGGACATCGCGTGGCGGGGAAGCAGGGGATCAGCGGGATCACACCCGCATGGGACGGCAAGCAGGCAAGTCTGCCGGAGCGCGTCGATGTCGTCGTGATCGGCGGGGGTGTAGCCGGCGTCGCGGCGGCGCTGACGCTCGCCGAGTGGGGCGTGCCCGTCCTCCTTTGCGAGAAAGGCCGCATCGCTGCCGAACAATCCTCTCGCAACTGGGGCTGGATCCGCAAGCAGGGCCGTGACCCGCGGGAGCTGCCTCTGATGATCGAGGCGCAGACCCTCTGGCGGCGCCACGCCGAAGCGCTCGATACGGATATCGGCTTCCGCCAGGCCGGTTGCACCTATCTTTGCGCCGACGAAGGTGAACTCGCACAGCGCGAAGACTGGCTGGAACACGCCCGCACCTTCCAGATCGGCTCGCGGATGCTCTCACGCAACGAGATGCAGGCCCTGCTCGGCGACAGCGCCGGACGTTTTCGCGGAGCTCTCCATACTCCCGACGATGCGCAAGCCGAGCCGGGCCTCGCGGTCCCCGCCCTCGCGCGGCGCGCGGCGACGTTGGGCGCGCATGTCCGCGAGAACACAGCCGTGCGTTCGATCCAGCGTACGGGCGGGCGCGTGAGCGGCGTAGTCACGGAGCACGGTACGGTGTCGTGCGAGACGGTGATCCTGGCGGGCGGCGTCTGGTCGCGCCCCTTCATGGAAAATCTCGGCCTTTCCCTGCCGCAACTCGCGATCCGGTCCTCGGTGCTGCGCACGGCTCCGGCACCGGAAATCGCCCCTGGCGCGATCGGTGCCACAGGCGCCTCCATCCGCCGCCGGGTCGACGGAGGCTATACGATCGGACGCACGGGCGCGGCCCAGTTCGAGATCATCCCGGCCGCGTTTCGCCATCTCTTCGCTTTTCTCCCGGTCTTGCGCAAGCGCTGGCGAATCGTCGATCTGGCGGTGGGTAAATCGTTCTTCGGCCCGCTCGGGCATCACCGCTGGGGTGATGATGACCGCTCCCCCTTCGAGGAAGTACGCGTTCTCGATCCCGAGCCCAATCAGAAACTCCTGAACTCCGTCATGGAATCGGCGCGCGCGCTCTACCCGCAGCTTGCACAGACACACCCCGTCGAGAGTTGGGCCGGCATGATCGACGTGACGCCCGACGAGGTGCCCGTGATCGACCATGTGCCGGAGATTCCCGGTCTCGTCATCGCCACGGGCCTGTCCGGCCATGGATTCGGCCTCGGCACCGGCATCGGCCTGCTCGCGGCACAGATGGCGACGGGACGCGACACCGTCGTCGATGCCAGCGGCTACGCGCTGTCCCGATTCAAAGGCGCCTCAGCCGTGCATTCAGCCCGGGGGGCCGCATGAGCAGGGAGCACATCATCGTCATCGGCGCCGGAATCACCGGCCTCGCTACCGCTCATGCGCTGGCCGAAGACGGTGCCGAGGTAACGCTGATCGATACCTATGGCCCCGCCGCGATGGCGTCGGGCTGGACTCTCGCCGGCGTACGCCAATCGGGACGCGACCCGGCGGAATTGCCTCTCGCCCGGGAGGCCGTCGCTTTGTGGGCAGAGCTCGACGAGATGCTCGGCGCCCCGACTGTTTATCGCCGCAGCGGTAATCTGAGGCTGGCCCGCGATGCCGGGGAGGCTGGGCGCATCACTGCGCTGGTCGCGGAGCAAGCCGCCGCCGGCCTCGATATCAGCCTCGTCGAGGGCGGCGACCTGCGCGCGCTGGCGCCGGCCCTGTCTCAGGAAATCGTCTGCGCATCGTATTGCCCCAGCGACGGCCAGGCGGAGCCTCTGCTCGTGGCACATGCGTATCTGGCGGCGGCAAGAAAGCTCGGAGTGCGATTTCGCTTCGGCACGCGCGTGATCGGAATCGAGAGTGCAGGCGGTCGTTTTCGTGCGGTTTCGACCGATGCCGGACCGTTCGGCGCAGATGCCTGTCTCGTCGCAGCGGGGATCGGGACGCGCGCTCTGCTCGCGCCGCTGGGCCTCGACTTGCCGCTGCGTACACCTCTGGTCACCGTGGCGCTCAGCGAGCCTGTCGCCCCATGTCTCGAGCAGGTGCTCGGCACTGCCGGCGCCGATGTCGCAGCGCGCCAGCAGGCGGATGGGAGGCTGCGGGTTTCTTCCGGGATCCTGCCCTGGGATCGGCAACTGATGCATGATGATCAGGGCCGACCACGCGCCAGTCCCGATGCGGCGACGCTCTCGCGCATGCTGATGCGCGTCGCCGAGGTGCTGCCTGCCTTCGCCACGACGCCCGTGGAGAAATTCTGGGGCGGCGTGATCGACCTCACGCCCGATGCCCTGCCGGTGCTGGGTCCCGTACCGGGGATCGCGGGCCTCCATGTGGCGGCGGGTTTTTCCGGCCACGGTTTCTGTCTCGGTCCGGTGATCGGGCGCGTCATGCGTGATCTGCTGCTCGGACGTGGGCAGGACAGAGATCTCGCAGCTTTTGCCTTTGATCGTTTCGGGGAGGGGGCGCGAAGTGCGGCGTCCCTGACGTTGCACGGATGAGTAGTGCCTGTGACATCGCGGTGATCGGTGGCGGGCTGGTCGGCTCGGCTCTCGCGCTCGGCTTCGCCCGTGGCGGCGCGAAAGTCATCGTCTGCGATGGAACACAGGATGATTTCCACGCATCGGTCGCGAATTTCGGCCTCGTCTGGGTGCAGGGCAAGGGGCTCGGCGCGCCGGATTACGCTGCGCTCTCCCGCCGCTCCGCCGATGCCTGGGGAGACTTCGCGGCACAACTGACCGAAGCCGGTGGCATCGATTTGCAATACCGTCGCAGTGGCGGCGTCAAGCTCGCCCTCGGTGAGGCGGAACTCGAGACTTTCGCGGGCACGATCGCGCGCATGCACAACCAGCCAGGCGGCGACAACGATACCCGGATCATCGATCGCAAGACCTTGGATACCTGGTTTACCGGCCTCGGCCCCGACGTTGCCGGTGCTGCCTACTGCCCGCATGACGGCCATGCCGACCCGCTTTCCACCTTGCGCGCCCTGCGGGCAGCCTTGGCGCCGGATGTGACCACCGTGCCGCAGCAGATCCGGCGCATCGTGCCGCAGAAGCCGGTCGGATTCCTGCTGGAGGGCGAGACCGAGACACTGGCAGCTGAGCAGGTCGTTCTGGCAGCGGGGCTCGGCAATGCCGAACTCGCGCCGATGCTGGGCCTCGACGCACGGGTACGCCCGCAGCGCGGACAGATTCTCGTCACCGAACGCCTGCCGGAAATCATCCCGATGGCCTGCCATACCATCCGCCAGACCGGTGACGGCACAATCATGATCGGTGACAGCAAGGAGGAGGTGGGCTTCGATCGCGGCACCACCCAGGCGACTGCAACGCAGATCGCGCGCCGGGCCATGCGCATGTTTCCCGCACTCGCCGATGCCGCCCTCGTGCGCTCATGGGGCGGCTTGCGGGTGATGTCGCCCGACGGGCTGCCGATCTACCAGGAATCGGAAAGCCATCCGGGCGCTTTTCTCATCACCTGCCATAGTGGCGTGACGCTTGCCGCCGCCCATGCCGGCGAGGTCGCACAGGCGATCATGGCCGGGCGGCTGAACGAGACGTATCCGGCGTTTTCGCAGGATCGTTTCAAGGAGGCGGCATGAGCAATCTCTCCCGTAGCCTGTTCCGGCGGGCCGACGAGGCTGCGAAGGCGGTTACCATTCACGTCGATGGCGAGCCACTCGCGGCATGTCCCGGCGACAGCCTCGCCACCGCACTGATCGCCGGCGGCCTGACCGCGTTTGCGCGCAACGCCAAGACCGGCGCACTGAACAGCCCCGCCTGCCTGATGGGGATCTGCTTCGGCTGCCTTTGCGAGGTCGATGGACGCCCCGGCGTCCAGGCCTGCCTGACCCCGGTGCGAGAGGGAATGCAGGTGCGCACGAGCCTGCGTGACGACGTCGCTGCAACGAATGAGAACGGCGGAGCGCAAGCATGAGCTCCGCCACCGCCCCCCATGATCTGATCGTCATCGGTGCCGGGCCCGCCGGGCTCGCGGCTGCAAGCATCGCCGCCGGGGCCGGTCTCAGCGTAATGCTGCTCGACGAGCAGCCCTCGGCAGGCGGTCAGGTCTGGCGTAACGCAGGGGCAATCCTCAACGATCAAGGCGCGCGCCGGATCTTCGCTGCCGGCTATCACCGCGCCGAGCGCGCGCTCAAGCGTCTTGCGAGCTCCGGCGCGCGCCATCATGCGGGCGCGACGCTCATCGATGTCGCCCAGGACGAGGGCGGCTATGTCGTCACCTGGCTGCGCCGTGATGCGGATCATGCGCCGGTGTTGCAGCATAGCGTTGCGCGCAATGTGATCGTCGCGTGTGGCGCGCAGGAACGCGCCATGGTGTTTCCCGGCAGCCACAAGCCGGGGGTGATGGGTATCGGCGCCCTGCAGATCGCCATGAAGCAATCCGGCCTCGTGCTGGCCTCCGAGGGGATCATCCTCGCCGGACAGGGTCCTCTGCTGCTGCTCGCACTCGCCCAGATCCGCAGCCTCGGGGGACGGGTTTCCGCCATACTCGACATGACCCCACCGGGGGCTCGCAGGCGCGCGGCGCGCCATCTCCCGGTCGCGCTCATCTCTGATCCCGCCCTCGTGGCACAGGGGATGATGCTCTCGATGCGCCGACGCCTTTCCGGCATCCCGGTCTATCGTCACGTGACGGCGTTGCGCGCCGAGGGCGATGCGCGCGGCGCGCTGACGCGGGTCGATTTTCGCTCCGGCGACCGCGACATGAGCCTGCCGGCGCGCCTGCTCGCCGTGCATGACGGGGTCATTCCAAACACCCAGATCAGCCGGTTGCTCGGCCTGGAGCATCATTGGGACGAGACCAGGGCTGCTTTCGCACCGGTTCTGGAAGAGGATGGCGAGAGCGCCCTGCCAGGGCTTTGGATCGCCGGCGATGCGGCGGGAATCGGCGGCGCGGAATTGGCGGAGATTACCGGCAGTCTCGCTGGCCATGCCGCTGCGTCGAGGCTGCGGCCCGATCATGCCCATGATCACCGGGAAGCGATCGCGCAATTGTGGCGCCTGCGCCAGAAGAAGCGCGCCGTGCGCCCCCTCGTCGATGCGCTCTATCCAGCCCTGCCGCCCCCCGGTCCGGATGTCGATGAGGCGCTCCTCTGCCGCTGCGAAGCGGTGACGGTCGGCGCCGTACGCCGGGCAGTGCAACTGGGAGCCAGTGGACCAAACCGGGTCAAGACCTTCACCCGTTGCGGCATGGGACCTTGCCAGGGGCGCACCTGCGGAAATCCGTTGACCCGGCTCGTCGCGCAGGAAACGGGGCAGACGCCGGATGCGACCGGCGCATTGCGCATCCGGGCGCCGCTCAAACCCGTGCTCCTGCGCGACTATCTCGAACAGCCGGAGGCCGCGCATGAGAGCTGATCTCGTGGTCATCGGCGGTGGGCTGATCGGGCTCGCCAGTGCATTCGAGGCGCGCCGGGCGGGGCTGTCCGTGATCGTCCTGGAGCGCGAGACCTGCGGGCGGCACGCCTCGTCGGCCAGCGCCGGAGGCGTGCGCAGTCTGAACCGCGACCCCGCCGAGATCCCGCTTGCGCGGGCCGCCTTGCCGCTCTGGGCGGCGCTCTCGGAAAAGCTCGGGGCCGATATCGGCTTCACGGCCAGTGGCCAGATTCGTGTGGCGGAGGACGAAGCAGCCCTCGCTGCCCTCGAAGCCCGTGCCGTGTGCACCCGATCGGCCGGTTGGACGCATGAGCGCATGATCGGGCAGAATTCCCTGTTCGAGCGTGTGCCCGCCATGGCCCGTCACTGCCTCGGCGCGCTGGCCGTCGATGATGATGGTTTCGCCGACCCGCTGAAGGTCATCCATGCCTATCGCCGGGCCTGTCTCGCTCTGGGCGTCGATATTCGCGAGGACCTCGCCGTCGAGGGGCTCGCGCAAGCGGATACGGGTGGTATCGCCGTGATGACCGCTCACGGCGAATTCCGCGGCGGCTCTGTTGCAAATTGCGCCGGAGCCTGGGGCGGAAGCTTCGCCGCCGCAGAGCAGATTCCCATACGTACGAGTGCGCTGCAGATGATCGTGACCGCCCCGGTCGCGCCTTTCGTCACCCCCGTGATCGGGAGCCAGGGCCGCAAACTCTCACTGAAGCAGACCGAAGCAGGCGCAGTTGTGCTCGGCGGTGCCTTCGAAGCACGGATCGTTGGCAGCGAGGACGCCGCATCCATGCGCGGCATCGTATTGCCCGAACGCATCGCGGCCAATCTGGCCAATGCGGTCAGCTTGTTCCCACATCTGCGCGATGCGCCGGTCCTGCGCAGCTGGTCGGGATTCGAGGGCATGGTGGAAGACGGTCTGCCGGTGATCGGGGCAAGCGCGCATATCCCCGGGCTCATCCATGCCTTCGGCTTCTCGGCGCATGGATTCGCCCTGGCGCCTCTCGTCGGCGAGATCGTGCGCGACCTCATCACCGGCCGACGGAATACTGTGCCGCTTGCCGCTTTCGCACCGGAACGGTTCGCCTCGATACCCCGGAAGGAGTTCGCTCATGCTCGCGCCTGAAGGACGCACCATCATGGTTTCCGGTGCCAGCCGAGGGATCGGCCGTGCCATCACGGAAAAGCTTCATGCGCGCGGCTACAACGTCAGCGCCGGTGCGCGTGATCCGGGCAGCCTCGCCGAAGCGCTCTCGCACCTCACCGGGCCGCGCTTTGTCGCATGCCGGTACGACGCAGGGGACCGTGACAGCCATGCGCTCTGGCTGAACGAGACACTCTCGAGATTCGGGCGGCTCGACGGCCTCGTCAACAATGCGGGTACCAGCAACGGCTTTACTATCGAGGCGGGCGAAGAGGACGAACTCGACGCGCTGATTTCGGCCAATGTGAAGGGACCGCTGTTCCTCACCCGTGCCTGCCTGCCACATCTGCGCGCCTGCGGGGCAGGCCGTATCGTCAACGTGGCATCGCTTTCGGGCAAGCGGGTGCGCAACGAGAATATCGCATATGCGATGACGAAGTTCGCGCTCATGGCGCTCACACACGGCACCCGCCGGATCGGCTGGGAGGACGGTCTGCGCGCCACGGCGCTGTGCCCGGGGTTCGTCGCGACCGACCTCACCGCCGAAGTCACGAAAGTTTCGCGCAGCGACATGATCGCGCCCGAGGATCTCGCCCATCTGGCCGAGACCGTGATCGCGCTGCCGAATACCGCGAGCATTGCGGAAGTGCTCGTGAACTGTCGCCTCGAGGACACGCTCTGACGGGCGGCAGGCATGCGCCGCCGGCGCATGATCTTGCGCAACATAAAGAAACGAAAGTCACAGAGGAGAACCGGAGCATGAGACTATCAACCTTCACCCTGGCCTGTTCGGCGATGCTGTTCGCCGGCAGCGCCTATGCACAGCAAACGACGCTGACCATCGGCATGGGCAGTTCGGATGCCGGGCGCCTGGATCCGCACGTGGCGACGACCACGCCGGACAAAGGCCTCCTGCACTACATGTTCAACGGCCTGGTGCGGATCGCACCCGGTCAGGCGAGCCCGGAATATATCGAGCCGGATATCGCGGAGAGCTGGACCTCGTCGGATGACGGCCTGACCTGGACCTTCACCCTGCGTGAGGATGTCGCTTGCCACGGCGATTGGGGCATGCTGACGGCGGAAGACGTGGTCTTTTCGCTGGAGCGCGCGGCCAATTCCGACACATCCGCCTTCGCCGGCGACTACCGCGCTTTCGAATCCGTCGAAGCGACGGGTGAGTACGAAGTCACCATTACCTTGTCGAATCCTGTTCCCAGCCTGCTCGGCCTGCTGGTCGCCTATCATGGCGGCAACATCGTCTGCAAAGCCGCGGTCGAAGAGCTGGGAGACGAATTCGAGCGCGCGCCGGTCGGCACGGGTCCTTGGCAATTCGCCGAATACCAGCCGCAGCAATTCGTGCGGCTTGTAGCCAATGAAAACTATTTCCGCGGGAAGCCGCATATCGAGGAGATCGTCTATCGATACATCCCCTCCGATTCGAGCCGTGACCTCGCCTTCCAGGCCGGCGAGATCGACATGCTCTACGGCCGTCAGGACCAGACCTGGATCGAGCGCATCGCCCAGGTTCCCGACACGACCGTCGTCACCATGCGTCCCGGCGAAATGTCCCAGTTGATGTTGAACATGCAGTCCGCGCCGCTCGACGACGTGCGGGTGCGGCGTGCCGTGGCCCATGCCATCGATCGCGACTCGATGGTGGAATTCAAGGGGCGCGACGTTACCCTGCCGGCGATCTCGCCGGTGCCGGAGGGCTATCTCGGCTACACCGAGGAAATCCCGCAATATGAGTACAGCCCCGAACGCGCCCGGGAACTGCTCGCCGAAGCGGGCTTCCCCGACGGCGTGACGATCAAGGCTATCCATACGACGCTGCCGGGCATGCTCGCGACCATCGAAGCGGTTCAGGCACAGTTGCGTCAGTCGGGGATCACGCTCGATATCGATCTGGTCGAGCACGCCACCTTCCACGCCCAGATCCGCGAGGATCTCAGCCAGGTTATCCACTATTCCGCCGCCCGCTTCCCGGTTGCGGATACCTATCTGACCCAGTTCAGCCATTCGGATGCTTCACCCGGCAAACCGACTTCGATCACCAACTTCTCGCATTGCGATGTCGCGGATGAGCAGATCGAGGCGGCGCGGATCGAGCCGGATCCGGATCGCCAGCTCGAACTTTGGGCGGAGGCTCAGTACAACATCATGGACGCGGTCTGCGTGGTTCCGATCTTCCAGAACATGCAGCTCTGGGCCTGGACGGATCGTCTCGATCTCGGCCACGAGGTCGTCGGCTCTCTCAATCTGAGCCCGGCCGTCACCGAACAATCGCGCTTCACCCGCTGAACGCCCGATACGTGACCGGGCTTCGGCCCGGTCACACCTCCGTCGTGACGCAACCTTCGATCCAACGGGCGACTTTTGCCCGAATCTTGTGAGGCCGCATGGGAAGTTTCGTCCTCAAGCGTTTGGGCTTTGCCGTGATCACGTTGTTGAGCGTGCTCACCATCGTCTTCTTCATAGTGCGGATTCTCCCGGGAGATCCAGCGCAGGTGATTCTGGGCGATCAGGCCAGCCAGGCCGCGATCGAAGCGCTTCGTGTGCGGCTGGGTCTCGATCAGCCGCTCTACATGCAATACATCGAATTCATGACCGGCGTGTTCACCGGTGACTGGGGCCGCTCGATGGTCTCCGGGCGCCCGGTGATCCAGGAAATCCTCAATGTTCTGCCGGCGACGATCGAACTCACCGTGGCCGCTCTGATTCTCGGGGCCGTAATCGGCATTCCTCTTGGCGTCTGGTCCGCCATCCGTCGCAACAGCGTGCCCGATTACGCCATTCGCGTGGCCTCGCTGCTCGGTCTGTCCTTCCCCGCCTTCGTCTCGGCGATCCTGTTGCTGCTGGCATTCGCCATCACGCTGCGCTGGTTCCCCGTGATGAGTACCGGGCGGGGTGAAACGCTCGGCGCACGGCTCAACGATCTCGCCCTGCCGGCGATCAATCTCGGCCTCATCATGGCGGCCTACATCACCCGCGTCTCGCGCTCGGCCATGCTCGAGGTTCTGGGGCAGGATTACGTGCGTACCGCCAAGGCCAAGGGCATCGCCTTCGGCACGATCATCTGGCGTCACTGCCTGCGCAACACCATGATTCCCGTGGTCACGGTCGTGGGGCTTTATCTGGGGATCCTGATCGGCAACTCCGTGCTGACGGAAATCGTCTTCAACCGGCCCGGCCTCGGACGCCTCATCGTCGGCGCGCTCAACCAGCGCGACTACACCATGCTGCAGGGGATGATGGTGATCTACACGCTGATCGTCGTGGTGGTGAACCTTCTGACCGACCTGACCTACGGCCTGATCGACCCGAGGATCAAATACAAATGAGTGCAGCAAACGCGAAAGCTCAACGTAGCTATTTCTGGACAACCGCCACCGCAGCGGGTTCCGGGCTCCTGAAGGCGTTCAACACCAACAAGACTTCCTGGATCGGGTTGGGCCTGTTCGTCTTCGTCTGCCTTCTGGCTCTCCTCGCGCCGGTGATCGCGCCGCATGACCCGCTCGATCAGAACGTCTTCAACCGCCTGAGAGGGCCTAGTGAGGAATTCCTCTTCGGAACGGATTCATTCGGCCGCGATATCCTGTCCCGGATCATGTGGGGCGCGCGGATCTCGCTCACCATCGGCATCGTCGCCATCAGTATCGCCATGGTGATCGGCACCATTATCGGCCTCGTCGCGGGCTATTACGGCGGCAAGATCGACATCATCGTGATGCAGGCCAACGACGTGTTGCTCGCTTTCCCGACGCTGATCCTCGGCCTGATCGTGGTGGCGATGCTCGGCCCCAGCGTCGAGAACCTGATCATCGCCATCGCGCTCACCGCTATCCCGCCCTTCGCCCGGATCGCCCGAGCGCCCACCATCGCCATCAAGGAGCGCGAATTCATCGAGGCCGGTCGGGCGCTGGGCTATTCCGACCTGCGGCTCATGTTCGGGCACGTCTTGCCCAATATCCTGCCGGAAGTGCTGGTGATGGGATCGCTCTGGCTCGCCACCGCGATTCGGGTCGAGGCATCGCTTGCCTTTATCGGCCTCGGGGTCAGCCCGCCGACACCCACCTGGGGCGGAATGATCCGCGAGGGTTTCGAGAACATCCTCGACAGCTTCTATCTCGTGCTGTTCCCCTCGATCGCGATCCTCGTCGTCGTCTTCGCGCTCAATCTCCTCGGCGACGGTCTGCGGGACGCCATCGATCCGCGCCTGAAGGGAGAGCAGTGATGCAGCCGGTCGTCAGCATACGCAATCTGACCACTTCCTTCCGCGTGAACGGGGAATGGTCCCCCGTCGTGAAGAACGTCAGCTTCGACATCGCCGAGCGAGAGACCGTTGCCGTCGTCGGCGAGAGCGGCTCCGGCAAGAGCGTCACCGCGCTGTCGATCATGCGGCTCGTGCCAGAGCATACCGGACGCATCGAGGGAGATATCCTCCTGGAAGGCCGGAGCCTGCCGGCACTCACGGAAGAACGGATGCGTGACGTCCGTGGCGGACGCATCGGCATGATCTTCCAGGAGCCGATGACGAGCCTCAACCCCGTTCTCACCGTGGGAGCGCAGGTTTCGGAAGTGCTGATCCGCCATCGCGGGCTCAACAACGCCGAGGCCCGCGCGGAGACGCTGCGCCTGTTCGATCTGGTTCGCATTCCCGATGCGAAAAGGCGTCTCGGCGAATTTCCCCACACCTTCTCCGGCGGCATGCGTCAGCGGGTGATGATTGCGATGGCACTGGCCTGCCAACCGAAGCTCCTGATCGCGGACGAACCCACCACCGCGCTCGACGTCACCATCCAGGCCCAGATCCTCGAGCTCATCCGCGAGCTTCAGAAGGAGATCGGCATGTCGGTGATGTTCATCACCCATGACATGGGCGTGGTCGCCGAAATCGCCGATCGCGTCGTGGTGATGCTCAAGGGAGATATGGTCGAGACAGGAAATGTGAAGGAGATCTTCGCCAATCCACGCCACCCCTACAGCCGCAAGCTGCTCGGTTCCGTACCGCAACTCGGAACTCTGGCGGATACCGAACTGCCGCGCCGCTTCCCGGCCTTCAGGGACGGTGCGGATGAAGTGTCCGCGGCACCGGCGTTCGAAGGCGAGATCGTACTCGCCGGTGAAGCCGACGAGCCGGATCAACGCGGCGAGCCGATCCTGCAAGTCGAGAACCTCGTCACGCGCTTTACGGTCAGCGGCGGATTGTTCGGGCGAGCGGTCGGTGAGGTTCATGCCGTCTCGGATGTCTCCTTCGATCTGCGCGCGGGCGAGACCCTCGCGCTCGTCGGCGAATCCGGCTGCGGCAAGTCGACGACGGGACGCTCGATCCTGCGTCTGATCGAACCGCGCAGCGGGTCGATCAGGTTCGAGGGTCAGGAGCTGATGGAGGCCGGCGCCGCGCAGATGCGCGAAGCGCGAAAGCGCATGCAGATGATCTTCCAGGATCCCTTCGGCTCGCTCAACCCCCGCAAGACCGTCGGCGCGGCAATACGCGAGCCGATCACCGTGCATGGCCTGGCCAAGGGCGCCGATGCGGATGCGCGGGTCGAGCAATTGCTGGAACAGGTCGGGCTCCTGCCGGAACACGCGCTACGCTTTCCGCACGAGTTCTCGGGCGGACAGCGCCAGCGCCTGTGCATCGCCCGCTCACTCGCGGTGGAGCCGCGCCTGATCGTGGCGGACGAGAGTGTCTCGGCCCTCGACGTCTCGATCAAGGCGCAGGTGATCAACCTGATGCTGGATCTCCAGCGCGAGCTCGGCCTCGCCTTCCTCTTCATCAGTCACGACATCGCCATCGTCGAACGCGTGAGCCATCGCATCGCGGTGATGTATCTGGGCGAGATCGTGGAGATGGGACCGCGTCAGGCCGTGCTCGGCAATCCTCGCCACCCCTACACGCAGAAGCTGATCGCGGCCGCGCCGATCCCGGATCCGGAGAAGCGCAGGGAGCGGCGCGGGCTGATGACGGAGGAAATCAAGAGCCCTGTGCGCCCGATCGGCTACGCCACATCCTCGCGTCCCCTGATCGAGGTCACGCCCGGGCATTACGTGCGCGAGCATGATTGATCAACGGCTGGACTTCATGGAGGCAACCAAGAACTGAACTCAAGGTTCGCTTCATGTTGATGTGTCCCGGCCTTCGCGCATCGGCATCAGGTATGCGCGCCGGTAGCCATAGTGCACCCGTGTCAGACAGATGTCCCTGAAGCGAACGTCGATGCCGGGCTGTTCGCGGCGGCTAGACCTGTAGTGATATGTCGAAGTGTCGAATTCCAGGGTCCGTCACGCCCGACGGATTGACGCGTTCCACTCACCATACGTCTGCGCCCCCAGCTCGCGTTCTCGTCCTCGATCTGCCTCAACCGCGTCGTATCGGTCGGAAGCAGCCCATCGTACTTCTTCCTCCAGTTGAAATCTGCTGCCTGACTGATCCCCGCCAGGCAGCAGATTTCCGCGACAGGGATCCCGTCCGCGCCTGCTTCACAATGAACGCTTTCTGCGCGTCCGAAAGAATTCGATGCCTTCATCGTCTTCCGCTCCTCCCAGCCAGGGGGCATTGCCGCGGAAAACTCGAGTTCTGAACCGTCCAGTTCGAAAGGGGCAGATCACAAACGGCGGAGACTCAAGTCGCTACTGGATTAAGGTTCAATCGCAAGTCAGGTGCGAGCCTTTTCGGCCATGAGCGCTTTCGCCTCATGTTGAGCCATCGATGCAGCGCGTCCTACCCTCTCCACGGCGGGAGAAGGTAGCCGCAGTGCAGCCTTCACGGAGGGCGAGCGCTTCCTTCCCAAGGGCGCATGACGGCGGTTGCTCACCGGTATTCACCGCCTCGACTTGACCCCTCAATATCCCCGCGAGACGCAGAAATCGACGGTTTCCACCAGCGCGTTCTTCATCTCGCCCTGAGGGAAGATGGCCAGGGCGTCTCGGGCCATGGCGCCGTAGTGGCGGGCGCGTTCGACGGTGTCTTCGAGGGCGCCGCATTTCTTCATGATGGCGATGGCCTGTTCGAGGTCGCCGTCGCGGATGTCGCCCTCTTCGAGCGTGCGGCGGAAGAAGGCGCGGTCTTCGTCGCTGCCGCGGCGGAACGAGAGGACGATCGGCAGGGTGATCTTGCCCTCGCGGAAATCGTCGCCGGTATTCTTGCCGAGATTGGCCGAGGCACCGCCGTAATCGAGGGCGTCGTCGATGAGCTGGAAGGCGATGCCGAGATTCATGCCGTAGCTGCGGCAGGCGGCTGCCTCCGCCTTGGGGCGCTCGGCGATGACGGGGCCGACCTCGCAAGCCGCGGCGAAGAGCTCCGCCGTCTTGCCGCGGATGATGGCGAGATACTCGTCCTCGTTGGTCTCGGTATTCTTGGCGGCGGCGAGCTGCATCACCTCACCCTCGGCGATGAGGCAGGCGGCGCCGGAGAGGATCTCGAGCGCGCGCAGGCTGCCCACCTCCACCATCATGCGAAAGGCCTGGCCGAGCAGGAAATCGCCCACGAGCACGCTCGCCTCGTTACCCCAGCGGATGCGCGCCGCGACCTTGCCGCGCCGCATGTCGCTCTCGTCGACGACATCGTCGTGCAGGAGCGTGGCCGTGTGCATGAATTCTACCGCCGCCGCGAGCTTGACGTGGCCGGCGCCCTCGTAGCCCGCGAGCTGGGCGGTGGCGAGCGTCAGCATGGGGCGCAGCCGCTTGCCACCCGAGGAGATCAGGTGGTTGGCCACTTCCGGTATCATGGTGACCTCGGAGCCGGTGCGCGACAGGATCATCGCGTTGACGCGCTCCATATCGGTCTTCGTCAGATCGACGAGACGCCCGATCCCGGGTTCGGCTTTGTCTTCGAAGGGTACGACGACGCCCACGCGCTCCATCCTCGGCTTGCAGGCCCGACCGGCCCTGACGGGAGTTAAGGCGATCGCGCCGCCTTTCCAACCCGTGTTATCCTCTCTAAAGTGCCGCAGGGGCGTGAGGGCCCGCGCGCCGTGGGCAAACTGCCACGCGGCGCCGGGAGAAGCAACGCGTGTGTGCACCGCAGCGCTGCAAGCCGAGTTTGCCGGAGACGCGTCCCGCCCCGCTGATCGCGGGCATCCGGGCCGGGCTTCCGCATGTATGGAGACGAGATGGTCGAACTGATTCGCGCCAATGATCCCGTTCTGCTCTCCTATGCCGAATCCCTGCTCGCCGATGCGGGGTTCAACGTCCTGCTCGTCGATACGCATATGAGCGTGCTCGAAGGGTCGATCGGAGCGATTCCCCGCCGCCTCCTCGTGGTGGAGGACGAGGCGGATGGTGCGCGCCGGCTGCTGCTCGCCGCTGGCCTCGCCGACGAATTGCGCGATCCACCCTGATGGACCACCCGATGACGGCATCCGGACCCGGCGCCTATTCGCAGGATACGCTGTTTTCCGGGCGCATCCGGCTGATCCAGAGCGCGCGCGGACACAGGGCCGGCACCGATGCCGTGTTGCTCGCCACCGCGCTCACCCCGGCGCGCGGAGAAACCATTGCGGATTTCGGAGCGGGGAGCGGCGCCGTCGGGCTGATGGCGATGAGCGTGGCCGACGGCTCGCGCCTCGTCATGGTGGAGCGCGATCGCGAACAGGCCGATCTGTGCCGGCTCAACGTGATCGCAAACGGGCGGGCCGGTGACAGCCTCGTCGTCTGCGCCGATCTTCTGGCCGGACCGGTCCTCGATCATGCCCGGATCGACCGTCTCTATACCAATCCCCCCTTCTTCGAGGCGCGGGATGCGCAGGCTTCCCCGGATGCGGGGCGGGCGCGGGCGCATGTGACGGGGGAGGGCGGCCATGCGCGCTGGTTCGCCGCCGCGATACGCGCTCTGCGCCCGCGCGGACGGCTCGCGCTGATCCAGCGCGCCGACAAGCTCGATTCCTGCCTCTCGGCACTGACGCCCCGGATGGGTGCGATCGTGCTGACGCCGGTTCTGCCCCGCGCAGATGCGTCGGCGACGCGGATCCTGATCACGGCGATCAAGGAGGTGCGCACGCCCCTGCGGATCAACCCGCCGCTCGTCCTGCATGACGACGACGGAGGCTTCACGCCGCAGGCAGAGGCGCTGCATCGCGGCGAGACGGCCGGTTTCGGATGGGCGGCCTGAAATGACGCCGCAAGAGAAAGCCGTCGGGCGGATTCGTCGTGCGTATCCGGGTGAGACGGAGGATCTGTTTGCGATCTGGGAGGCGGCGGTGGCGGCGACGCATGATTTCATCGCGCCGGCCGACCGGGAATTCTATGCCGAACTCGTACGCGAGCGTTATCTGCCGCGTGCACGCATATCCGTCGCGGCAGGAGCGGGGGACGAGCCGCTCGGCTTCATGGGGATGGCTGCGGAGCATATCGAGGCGTTGTTCGTCCATCCCGATCACGCCAGGCGCGGGATCGGGCGGGCGCTCGTCGCGCATGCGCGCAAGCCGCCCGGATGGCGCGGCGTGACGGGCGGGCTACGGGCGGTGCGGGTCGATGTGAACGAGCAGAACTGGCCCGCACGCGCATTCTACGCGCGGCTCGGCTTCACGCCCGCCGGGCGCTCGCGCCTCGATGCCTGCGGGCGCCCCTATCCGATCCTGCATCTGCGGCTGGAGGCGGATACTTCTTTCCCCTAGGGAAGCCTTCACAGGATTATAACCTTTGCCGTGGGACATTGTCCGCCAGCCGACCGATCGGTGCTTGCGGAGTCGAAGCCAATGGCTGCCCCACATATCCAGGCGGGCGCTTGCGAACAGGATAACGGTGCGGAGGCAGCGCGTCTGACGGAGGGCGCGCCCGAACCGTCACCGCACGAGATCCTTCCGCATCTGCTGCTTTCGATGGCGCAGGGCGTGATCGTCATCGGCGCCGATGACCGGCTGGTTCTGTGCAACGAGCGCGCGATCGAGATTCTCGGCTGGGCGGGGTCGCCGCATCAGTGCGATCAGGACCGCGCCGCGCTCGATGCGCGCGAGGCGGCGATCGGCCTGGGACGGGTCGGCGCGCGTCGACATGTTTCCCGCCATCCGCTTCCCGACGGCGCGGAGTTGCGCCTCTACAGCGATCCGGACTGGTTGCGCCGTCAGGTGGATCGCGATCTGCTCGATGCGGGGGACGGCGACAGTCTCTTCCGCAATAGCGTGATCGGCGTCTACCGGTCGAGCCTCGACGGCACGCAGGTGCGCGCCAATCCCGCTCTCGTCAAGCTGAACGGCATGGAGAGCGAGGAGGATCTGATCGCGCGGGTGAGCGATATCGGCAACGAATGGTATGTCGAGCCGGGTCGACGCGCCGAGTTCAAGCGGTTGATGGATACCTATGGGGAAGTCACGGATTTCGTCTCGGAAGTGATCACCACGGGATCGCGCCGGCGGATCTGGGTCTCGGAGAATGCCTGGGTCGTGCGCGATGCAAACGGCAATCCGGCCTTCTATGAAGGCACCGTGATCGAGGCGTCGCAACGCATTCGCGACGAAGCCCGCAACGCCCATCTCGCCCGGCACGACGGTTTGACCGGGCTGGCGAACCGGACCCATTTCCACGAGCAATTGCGCGGCGCGCTTCAGGCCCACGCCATTTTCGCCGCAGAGGATCCGGGCGAGGCGGAGGAGGGCGGCGGTATCGCGCTCGTCTGTGTCGATCTCGACCGTTTCAAGGACGTCAACGACACGCTCGGCCACGAGGCGGGCGACGCGTTGCTGCGGGCGATCGGCGAGAGGCTCGCCGCCACGGAAGGCGGGCGCGATTGCGCCGGGCGTCTGGGCGGGGACGAGTTCGCGCTGATCATCGAGAATATCCGCGACGGGGCGGCGCTCGAAGGACGGCTCGAAGCGTTGATCGGGGCGCTGCGCGCGCCGGTGCATCTCGCGGGGCGCGAGTATCACCCCTCCGTCAGTATCGGCGCCGCGATCGGCCCGCGTGACGGGGCGGAGGCCGACGATCTCTATCGCAGCGCCGATGCCGCGCTATACGCCGTCAAGGGCGAGGGGCGCGACGCATGGCGTGTGTTCGACGGCGAGTTGCGCCGGGAGGCCCTGCGCCAGCGCAGCCTCGCGCGCGACCTGGAGCGGCTCCTAACGGATTGCGGCGGCAGCGACCCGGCGCAGGATGGCATGACCGCGCCGTTGCGTTCGGCCTACGCGCCGTTCATCGCGACATCCGACGGACATCACGTGGGCTTCTCGGTCGTGCCGGTCTGGCATCATGCCGATGGCGAGGTGGCGGGCAGGGATCTGTTCGCCGTCGCCGAGGCGAGCAACCTCGCCGGCAGATTGTTCGACCGGATGCTGGCCGAGGTGATCGCCATGCGCGGGCGGCTCGTCGCACAAGGTTACGAGCCGGGCTTGTTCAGCCTGCCGGTCTCGGCCGCGATCCTGCGTGATCCCCAGCGTCCCATGGCGATCGAGACGATCCTGCGGGATGCGGGCATTCTGCCGGTCCATATCGAGCTGGCTTTGCCCGAACAGGCATTGCACGATCGCTCCGCCGACGTGATCCGCAACGGCCTCGCCTATCTGTCGCAGGCGGGGATGCGCATCGCGCTGGAAGATTTCGGCTCGGGGCACGCTTCGCTGACCCAGCTGCGCCGCTTTCCGGTGGATGTGGTGCGGATGGGGGAGGGGCTGATCGCCGGGATCGACCGGCCCGGCGCCGAATCCGATCTGCCGCAGACGATCCTCGCGCTCGCACGCGGTTTCGGCCTGCAGGGCGCTGCGAGCGGAATCTTGCGACAGGCCCAGTTCGATCAGCTGATGCGGTGGGGCTGTCACTACGTCCAGGGCGACCTCGTCAGTCCGCGTCTGGAGCGCGACGGCGCCGTCACGGCCTATCTCGCCGCACGCGCATCCATCCGCGCGAATGAAGACGCTTTTCTGGTCTGAGCTGCGCCGGTACGCGAAACTGCCGCCCGATCGACCTCCCCAGCGCCGGCATCCCCCTTGCTGCGTCCCTTTGTGGCGTTGCTTGCGGCGTTCCTGCGCGGCGTCCTCTCGGGCCCTGCGCCCGACCGCCTTTCATGCCCATTCTCTGCTAAAATTATCATTGTTATTATGTTTAATGATAATATAATATTATGTAGTATCTATTGAAAGTATGAATTATCCCTGCTAATGGTTTGTTCATATATTTTGAATGCGAGGGAGTTGTGTCATGTTGGGAATCGGTAATAACAATTTTGGTTTGATGCCCTTTGGCCAACCGAGGCGCCTGGCTGATGAGACGGACTTCTCATCGGCCATGAGCAGGCAGGGACTGGGTAATCGGGGTGGCAATCTCGGTGCGGTCGCGCCTCAGGTCATGAATATGGTCCCGGGTCCCCTCACGAGCCCCGGGCAGATGGGTCTGACGTCGATGAATCCGACGCCCATAAGCGGCCAGTCATTCGGCATGAATGGCTTCGGCATGAACGGCTTCAACATGATGCCGTTGATGTCGGCGATGTTCGAAACGATCCAAGCGCTTTCGAATCTCGTGGGGCAGCTCCAGATGCTGATGTCTTCCCCGGGCATGACGAGTTCCCCCAACGATGGCAATCCGGTCGGACAGCAGCCACCGCACTACGATTCCGGGGTGGATTCGGGTGAGGGCGATATGACGACCATGCCGGTCGGGGATCACAGCGAGAACGTGTCGGATCCCGCTCACACCGAGCAGGCGCCTCCCGCATATACGGAGCAGACGCCTCCCGCAGGTGTGGAGGAGTCCTCTCCTGCAACTGAGGCGCCCCCGGCTCCTCAGGGCGTCCGGAGCGCTTCCGACGACTGGTATCTGAACGAGCAGGGTGAGCTTTCCGAGCGTCAGATCAACAACATCAATGCCGTGATCACCGGCCAGGGTGACATCGAACTCACCACGATGCCCCCGGAGAACCAGTCCGATTTCGTGGGCGGGCATTTTCCGTTCGATGAAGTTGCCGACAACCTCAATGCCGTGGCTCATGCACCCCACTCGTTGGGTCGTGACGTGAGGTGGACGCTGGCCTCCATGGATGCGCCCGCCAACGTCACCGAAGCCACGCAGGAGCTGTTCTCGCTCCAGGGCGAAGATTTCAAGAATGCGTTCCTCGACCTGATGCGTACCCCGCTCGGCGAAGTCCTGGCTCCGGCTCTGGAGAGGGCCGTCGTGGGGCTCGACAAGGGTGAGGAGCAGGTGAATGAAGCGCCTGCGGAATATGCCCAGCCGCCGGTCGAGCATGGTCAGGCACCCGCCGAGAATGGCGAGGCACCTGCCGAGTACGATAGCGCCGATCATCACGATACCGACTACGATAATGCCGAGTACGAGGCTGCCGATTACGATAATGGCGACGATGTGAGCGACGACTACGACGCCGCCGAGTACGACAATGCCGAGTATGAGAGCACCGAGTACGATGAATCCGAGTACGAAAGTGCCGAGTATGAAAGCACCGAGTACGAGAGTGCCGAGTACGAGAATGCTCCCGATGAGGTTTCCGAGCCGGAGAATTCCGTAATCGCGGATATTGCCGACCCAGTGCGCGAGCTTCAGCTCGGCGATTTCCTGCCGCAGTCGATCGTGATCACGGAGACCTGGGAGCGTCGCATCGAGATCACGAATTTCGATCAGCGTGCGGCGTGATCACAGCCGAATCCAAAGTGTCCCGGCGCAATTTCGAGCCGCCGGGACGCCGGATACGTGCACATGAATCATGATCACCGATTACTGGCGCCCGGCGGCTAGACGCTGCCGGGCGCCTCGTCTTTTGGCCGGATGGGACCGGTTTGTGCGGCACGGCGTGACCGGGGTTGAACTTTGCCTTATCAAGGCGCATGAAGAACGCGCGCCCGCACGGGAATTCCCCATGCGCCGGTTGCACACGGTTTACGTCGCGTTAATGTTTCCGTTCGAATGTCGGGAATAGCAGAATCGGGTGCGCGGATTTGCTCGGGTGGCGCACGACCGGTGGCGGGAGGCGAGTAGAGATCGTGGTATCGGGGCGGATCAGAACGTTGCTCGGCCGTATCGGCGCGCGTCGCGTCATGGTGGTGGCCCTGTCACTCGTGGTACTCGTGGCCCTGACGCGTGGCACGCAGGATGCCGTAGCCAACGGCGACACCCGAACTCTCGATATCATCCAGATGCATACCGGCGAACGGGTGAGCGTCACGTTCAGGCGCCATGGGCGCTACGATGCAGGCGGCCTGCGCCAGCTCGATCACGTGATGCGCGACTGGCGCCGCAACGAAGCGCGTGAGATGGATCCGCGCCTGTACGACCTTCTCTGGGAGGTCCATCGTTCGACCGGATCACGCCAGCCCGTCCATGTGGTTTCCGCCTATCGCGCACCGCAGACCAATCAGGCCCTGCGCCAGCGCTCGAGCAACGTCGCGGAGAACAGCCAGCACACGCTGGGGCGGGCCGTGGACTTCTACCTTCCGGACGTGCCGGCCGAGCGTATCCGCACCATCGGTCTGCGCATGCAGCGCGGCGGTGTGGGCTACTATCCGCGCGCCAACACGCCCTTCGTTCATCTCGATACCGGCGGCGTGCGGCACTGGCCGCGCATGAACCGCCGCCAGCTCGTCGGCCTCTTCCCCGACGAACGCACCGTCCATATCCCCGCCGACGGCAAGCCCCTGGCCGGGTTCGATCAGGCGCGACGGGAGATTCTCGCAGCCGGCGGAACCGTGATGGGCGAGACCGGCACGCAGGTCGCCGAAGCTCCGACGCGCCGGCGCAGCCTCTGGCGGGCGTTGTTCGGCATTCCCGAGGAGAGCGAAACGGATATGGCGGAAGCCGATGCGCTGCCCGCGCGCGCGCCTGCGCCGAGTCCGCAGCGAGCCGCTCCCGCCCCGGCTCCGGCGCCCGCTCCGGCCCCGCCCGTGGCTGTCGCGCAAGCTCCGCAGGCCCCGCAGAACATCGCGCCGAGCTTGCCGGAAGCGCCTCCGCCTCCGCCGCCCGCACCCCGTCCCGCTGCAGCCAGCCCGGCACCCGAGGCACCCGCGGCCGCAAGCAATACCGCCGTCGCGCAAGCGCCGCCTCTGCCCGCACCGCGCCCGGAGAATCTCGGCCCGACCATGGTCTGGCAGCAGGGCCCCGAGGCGATCGTCTCCGCCGACGCCGCCGAGGGTCGGGTGATCGATACCGGAATCGCCGAGCAAAGCGATACCGGCGGCCTGCCGGCCTCCATTGCGAGCCTCGACGCGATGCCGATCCCGCCGCGCCGGCCCGCCTCCTTCGATTCGATCGGTACGCTGGTCACCGCTTTCGCCGATCCCGCCGCCACGGGCACGGCGAGCGATGCCGCCGATCCGCTGGCCCAGCTCGGCCTGCGCGGCGAAATCGCGCAATCCGCGGACGCGCCCGCCGCAACTGACGAAGTCCGCGAAGAACCGATCGAAGAACCGATCACCGTTGCTGCGCTCGACGCACCCATTCCCGCGCCGCGCCGTGCCGTTACCGAAACCGCGTCGACGAACCGGCGCAGCGCCGCCTCCCGCGATCTCGTCGCCGCCGCCCGCGATCCGCGCGCGAGCTGGCGGGTGCTGTTCGTGGAAGAGCCGCATGTCGACGATGCCGTCCGCCACGCTGTGGTGAACAACGGAACGGTGCGTTACGCCCAGGCCAAGCCTCAGGGCCGGGAAGCGCCCGCCGGGTTCGTCGGCGTGCGCGATGCGGGGCTCGCCCTCGGCTTCGCGAAGGAGACCGTGCCTGGGCCGGGTATCGGCGCCTTCTCCGGCCCCGCCGTGGCGCCGCTGCCCGTCCGGCAGTAAGCCGTCTCAGCCCTTCAGCAGCGCCTTGATCTCCGCGCGCAATTGCGGGCCGAGCGTCTCGTCCTCGAGCCCATAGGCCAGGTTGGCGACGAGAAACCCGATCTTCGAGCCGGTATCGAAAGTGCGCCCGTCATAGCGCATGGCGTAGAAATCCTGCCGCTCGGAAAGACGTTTCATCGCATCGGTGAGCTGGATCTCGTTGCCGGCGCCGGGCCCCTGATCGGCCAGCAGATCGAAGATCTCCGGCTGGAGGATATAGCGACCGGAAATGATGAGATTGGAGGGCGCCTCGCCCTTGGGCGGTTTCTCGACCATGCCGGTGATCCGATAGGTGCGCCCGGCATCCGCGTCGCGATAGGCTTCGTCCACGGCGACGATGCCGTATTTGTGGGTCTCGTCCTCGGGCACTTCCTCGACCGCGATGATGTTGCCGCCATGGCGGTCATAAGCCGCGAGCATCTGGCTCATGCAGCCACGCGAGAGCATGTCGGGCAGGATCACGGCGAAGGGCTCGTCGCCGACGATGTCGCGCGCACACCAGACCGCATGGCCGAGACCGAGCGGCGCCTGCTGGCGGGTGAAACTCGTCGCGCCGGCCGCCGGCAGATCCGCCATCAGCGCATCGTATTCCGCCGTCTTGCCGCGCGCCTTGAGCGTCGCCTCCAACTCGTAGGCCATGTCGAAATGGTCCTCGATCGGACCCTTGTTGCGCCCCGTGACGAAGACGAAATGCTCGATCCCCGCCGCGAGGGCTTCATCGACGACGTGCTGGACCACGGGGCGGTCGACGACCGTCAGCATTTCCTTGGGGATCGCCTTCGTGGCGGGCAGGAAACGGGTGCCGAGACCCGCGACTGGAATGACGGCCTTGCGCACAGGCTGCATGAATTTTCCACCCTCTGTTGTCTTGCGTTGTGTCGTCATGCGTCACGACCGCATCTTCCGTTAAGGAACGTGTGATCATTCGTCCCTAGATTGTCGAACCGGTACCGCATCATGGTCAACCATGTTAAGGCGCCGCTTGCACGATATGAACCCGTGAAACCGCGGAGAGTTTCGATGAGCGTCCTGGTGACCGGCGGTGCCGGCTATATCGGCAGCCATATGGTGCTCGCCCTGCGCGATGCGGGGGAGCGCGTCGTGGTGCTCGATGATCTATCGACCGGCCACCGCGACGCCGTCCCGCCGGATGTGCCGCTCGTCGTCGGTGACGTTTCAGATGCCGCGCTCGTCGCAGACATCGTCGCGCAGCACGGTGTGAGCGCGCTCGCGCATTTCGCCGCGCGCATCGTGGTGCCGGATTCGGTGGCGGATCCGCTGGGATATTACGAGGCGAACACGGTCAAGACCCGCGCGCTTCTGGCCGCCGTACAGGCTGCGGGGGTGGGGCAGGTGATCTTCTCCTCGACCGCCGCCGTCTATGGCGAGCCGGACGAATCGCCCGTGAGCGAGGAGACGCCGACGGTGCCGATCAACCCCTATGGGCGCTCGAAACTGATGAGCGAGTGGATGCTCGCCGATGCCGCCCACGCCCTGCCGCTGCGTTATGTCGCACTGCGCTATTTCAACGTCGCGGGCGCCGATCCGCAGGGCCGTTCCGGCCAGTCGACCGCCAATGCGACGCATCTGATCAAGGTCTCCTGCGAAGCAGCCCTCGGCAAGCGCCCCGGCCTGTCGATCTTCGGGACCGATTACCCCACCCCTGACGGGACCTGCCTGCGCGATTATATCCATGTCACCGATCTCGCCGACGCGCATCTGCGCGCGCTCGCCCATCTGCGCGGCGGCGGCGACAGCCTCGTCCTGAATTGCGGCTACGGCCACGGCTTCTCGGTGCGTGAGGTGATCGCAATGGTGAAGCGGGTTTCGGGATCGGATTTCCCCGTCACCGAAGCACCGCGCCGCGCCGGCGATCCCGCAGCCCTGGTGGCGCGTGCCGACAAGCTCCCCGCTTTGCTCGGCTGGCGCCCGCAATATGCCGATCTCGAGACGATCGTGCGCCATGCGCTCGATTGGGAGCGGCGGCTGACGTAAAGGCGCCTGACGAAATCCCCGGCGATCGGGGGCGGAGCGACTCGACGACGTTCGCGTTCTGGTCCATGTTCGGCGCATGAGTCGGCCCGATGATCACGAGACTGTACCGCCCGCGCCCGGCGGTTCGATTTCCGCGCGCGCCCGCGCTGCGGCTGCGCCCCGCGCCATCTATCTGGAAGGGCTGAACGACGAGCAGCGTCGTGCGGTCGAGGCGACGGAGGGGCCTGTTCTCGTGCTCGCCGGCGCCGGGACGGGCAAGACGCGGGTTCTCACCACGCGGATCGCGCATCTGATCGCCACCGGCAAGGCGCGGCCCTTCGAGATCCTCTCGGTCACCTTCACGAATAAAGCCGCGCGGGAGATGAAGGAGCGTATCGCCGCTTTGATCGGCGAGGTGGGGGAGGGGATGCCCTGGCTCGGCACCTTCCATTCCATCAGCGCCAAGATCCTGCGCCGGCATGCCGAGCTCGTCGATCTGCGCTCCGATTTCACCATCCTCGCCACCGACGACCAGCTGCGGCTGCTCAAGCAGATCCTCCAGGCCGAGGGGATCGACGAGAAACGCTGGCCGCCGCGCCAGCTCGCCGGGCTGATCGATTCGTGGAAGAACCGGGGGCTCGGCCCCGACAAGGTGCCCGCCGGCGAGGCCGGGGCCTTCGCGCATGGGCGCGGGGGCGAGCTCTATACGCTCTACCAGCAGCGGCTGAAGACCCTCAACGCCGCCGATTTCGGCGATCTCCTGCTCGAATGCCTGCGGCTGTGGCGCGACAATCCGGATATTCTGGAACTCTATCAGAACCGCTTCCGCTACATGCTGGTGGACGAGTATCAGGATACGAACGTCGCCCAGTATCTCTGGCTGCGGCTGATCGCGCAGAAGCGCAAGAACCTCGCCTGTGTCGGCGATGACGACCAGTCGATCTATGGCTGGCGTGGGGCGGAGGTCGACAACATCCTGCGCTTCGAGCACGATTTCCCCGGCGCCACCGTTGTGCGGCTCGAGCGTAATTACCGCTCCACCGGGCATATCCTCTCCGCCGCCTCGCACCTGATCGCCTTCAACCAGGGGCGTCTGGGCAAGACGCTGCATACGCAGGACGAGCCGGGCGAGAAGGTCACCGTCACCGGGGCCTGGGATTCGGGGGAGGAGGCGCGCGCCATCGGCGAGGAGATCGAGGCGCTGCATGCCAACCGCCATGCGCTGTCGCAGATAGCGGTGCTGGTGCGGGTCTCGGCGCAGATGCGCGAGATCGAGGAGCGTTTCGTTCAGCTCGGGCTGCCCTATCGCGTCATCGGCGGCCCGCGCTTCTTCGAGCGCGCGGAGATCCGCGATGCGCTGGCTTATCTGCGCTGCGTGAACTCGCCGAGCGACGATCTGGCCTTCGAGCGCATCGTCAACACGCCCAAGCGCGGTCTGGGCGATGCGACCTTGCAGATCCTGCACAATCATGCCCGCGCGGCGCAGGTCTCGCTGATGCAGGCCACGCGCTTCCTCGTGGAGACGGACGAGCTCAAGCCCAAGCCGCGCAACACCTTGCGCAATCTGATGGCGGATTTCGAGCGCTGGAGCGCCATGCGCGAGAACATGCCGCATCACGAGCTGGCCGAGGTGGTGCTGGAGGAATCCGGCTATACCGACATGTGGCAGAAGGACAAATCCGCCGATGCCCATGGCAGGCTGGAGAACCTGAAGGAATTCGTGCGCTCCATGGAGGAGTTCCCCGATCTCCTCTCCTTCCTCGAACATGTCTCGCTGGTGATGGAGCGCAACGAGGCCGATGACGAGGACCGCGTCAGCCTGATGACGCTGCACGCGGCCAAGGGGCTCGAATTCGACACGGTCTTCCTCCCCGGCTGGGAGGAGGGGCTGTTTCCCAACCAGCGCGCCCTCGACGAGAGCGGCCTTTCCGGCCTCGAGGAAGAGCGCCGCCTCGCCCATGTCGGCCTCACCCGCGCCCGCCGCCGCGCCAAGATATTCTTCGCCTCCAACCGCCGCATCCACGGCATGTGGAACGCCACGGTGCCGAGCCGCTTCGTCGACGAATTGCCGGAGGAATCGGTCGAGGTGACGGAGGCCTCGGGCCAGTTCGGAGGTGGGTTCGGAGGCGGATTCGGGGGGCGCGGGGGCGGCTCGCGCTTCGATCAGATCGAAAGCTTCTCCTCCAGCTACAAGACCCCCGGCTGGCAACGCGCCCAGAACCGTAAATCCGCAAGCGGCTTCAGCGATGCGGGCGGCGCCGGATGGCGCGGGGGCGGCGGCGCCGGCGGGCGATCGGGCCCGACGGTGATCGAAGGCGAACTCGTCGCCAAGTCCACCGGCACGGAATCAGCCTTCGAGCCGGGCGCGCGGGTGCTTCATATGAAGTTCGGCCCGGGTACTGTTGCGGCGGTGGACGGGAACAAGCTGACGGTGGAATTTGATAAGGCGGGGCGGAAGATGGTGCTGGATAGTTTTGTGGAGCGGACGTGAGGGGGAGGCTCGGCAAAGAGGCGTTTGACGGCTCCTGACAAGCTCCTTGTTGCTGCTAAGGCATTGCTCTCATCGTAACGGTTTGTTGTTCTAAAGGCAGAATCTAATGAAATCTTTGAATTAAACACGTAATTTTAAAAGCGCCCGCCCCGCAGCTTGTTGAGTTCCGTATCGAACAATTCAAATGGAGCTTCGAAGAAATCGAATCGCTCGTAAAGCGGCGAAAGCAGAGTATGTAACACTTCGGTCATATTATCTCGCACCTGCTGTACGGAGGGCTGGCCAACCAGAGTAACGGCGTCTGTACGCGAATACAGGTCGTCGAACATGGCGCGCATTCCATTTACACTTGTCAGATATCGGTTTTTCAGACCGGTAAAGGTGCACTCGATGGCGATCGACTCTACCCCCTCAAATGTTTCGGCAAAACGGCTCGCGAACAGCAGTCCTTCGCCGACGCGCCAGACGGGCATGGTCAGATCAATCGCTGTGCCGGCCTGTACCTTGTTGGGTATACCGTCCTCGGAATAGCCACGGATCGTGTAAAGTTTGCCGTCGCGCGAAGCGCGCCAGAAGTCGCAGTGTGCTGACGTGCGCAGCGAATCACGATCGACCTTCCGACCCACCCAAGCTTCAATGAAATCCTCATGCAGGTACGGCGCCCATTCGGGACGGTTCATCTCGAGGAAAGTTGTCCAGCCAGTCAGGCGAATGCGTTGCGCTATCTGAAGGCGCCTGCGCAGTTCTAAGAGCGTTGGAGCCGGCTCAGCCCCAATTAATTTGAACGCCATTTCGTAGTAGCCGTGTGGGAACCTTGCCATATCATTCTTGGGAAGATCAGCGGCGAGTTCCTCCCAGCGGTCGCGTCCTCCTACAACAAAGTCGTGCAGTTCGGCTGCTGCGTTTGGTAAATGGGCTATTGGCTCGACACGACCTGACACAATTGCCCTAATGGCATCCAGCATGTCCTCGCGTCCATTTTGAACACAACGGCGCAGAAGTGCGCGCCATTCTTCGCCGGTCTGAGGCTCCTCGCTGCGCGGGCCCGGTTTTCGGATATAGACTCGGTTTTGTGCGATGACGTCTTCGCAGTCACGCTTGCTCATTACGGGCTCGGTCATGCCACCGGGTACAACAATCACGGGATGGAGGACGTTTGTTTCGGGATGCGGGACAAAGTACACCTCACAATGAAACTCTGGTGTCGCAAATCGCTGGATTGCAGCATTCACCGCATCTTGATCTGTGGCAGGGATCTCGTCAGCGCGTATTGTGGATACGAGTTGTGCACGTTCATCCCGCATGCCAATGATAATGTAGCCACCGCCGTGATTGGCAATAGCAATGGCAGCCTTGGCGAGAACCGCCTTGTGGTTGGTCTTAGTAAGATTGAGCCAGTTCTTGTATTCCGAAGCCAGATCCTCGCGCGCTTCGGCGACTAGTGGCAAAAGTTCGTCAATGGACGGCATAGCGGACTCCGTGCGATTCTCAAGCCGGAATATACGTGGTTTGTGCGTAATGAAAAGTTGCGCAGAGGTGCCGATAGGCAGCTTTGGGCGCAAAGCAGCCATTAGCTGCTGGTGACCTGTAAAGCTTTTTCCCGCCCGAGACCGACCCCGGACTGATCCCCCGAATCGCCAGATGACAGTTTTCAGGAGCTAACCTGAGGCGCCTAATTGACCGCAATAGGAGTCACATGCCCTGTTTCTCTCACTCCAAATATCCCGAAGCGCCCCGATTCCACGTAAAACTCCCCTCATGTCCAAACTGCAACCGCTCGATTCCGCCACCTTCCCGCCCTCCGCCTTTCCTCCGCGACACAGATCGCCCCGCGCACGCCTAACCCGACACACCCCCCGCCCCATCCCGCCCCGTCCACCGACCGCCAAGAAAAACAAACGGTTGACATTGCATCAGGCAGCGTCTAGATAAGTTCCCATCGATATTTGCTTGCTGAGCTTTGGTTATCGCGCGATTGGCATCGCGCCTGGACGAACCTCCCTTTCAAAAATCGTTACCCTAAGCCGCGACGCATTCCTGCGTGGCGGTCGTCAATACTTGTTATGAAAGGGATCGTCATGGTCACCGGCACAGTTAAATGGTTCAATTCCACCAAGGGCTTTGGCTTCATCCAGCCGGATGATGGTGGTGCTGACGCATTCGTCCATATCTCGGCCGTCGAGCGCGCCGGTATGCGCGAAATCGTCGAAGGCCAGAAGATCAGCTACGAGCTGGAGCAGGACCGTAAGTCCGGCAAGATGTCGGCTTGCAATCTGCAGGCTGCGTGAATTCAGTATCGGCTCTCCTTTGACCACGGATGTACTGGCACTGTCGAGAGTACGAGACTGAGAGAGGTCAGGCATTTGCCTGGCCTTTTTTATTGCCGCTCGTCATCGGGCGAGCCGGAGGAACGATCATGACGCAACAGTCGAAGCCCCGCCAGCAGGCGGAGACCGCCTTCACGAAGGTGCAATCCCAGTTGCTCGCGCGCACCCGCGCCATCGAAGAGCTCGACACGATCGCCGAGGCGCGTGAGGACAAGACGTCGCGTCTGAAGAATGCCCGCCTCGCAAAGGAAGCGGATGATCGCGCGAAGGCGACTGCCGCGCTCCTGTCGAAACGAACCACCAAGGGCTGAGCTCAGCATCCCAGAACCGAAACGGAACCAGATTTGAAAAACGTCAGAGACAACGATCTAATCGATCGCCGCCGCGCCGCTGCCGATGCGAAGGCCGCTCTCCTCCAGAACTATCGTGCCGCAAAGGAAGCCGCCGAGCCGACCCGGCTCGCACGCCAGGAAGAGCGCAAGGCGATCGCGGCAGCCAGGGAAGAACGCCGCGCCGAGAAGGAACGCCTGAAGCGCGACGAGCAGATGCAGATCGAGGCCGCCGCCGCAGCCGAAGCCGCAGTTCACGCGAAGGCCGAGAAAGACCGCGTCTCTCGCGTCATCGAAGATGAGGCCGCGCGAAAGGCCGCACGCGATCAGCGCTACGCCAACCGCAAGGCGCGACAGAGATAAGGCGTGGCGGAGATATGGCGCGACAGCGATGCCGGGATCGCGCTGTTCTCGGGGATCGCTCGCACGTGACGATGACGGGCAGCCACACTGCCCGCATCCCCCTATCCCCCCAGAAATTCCCCCGCTAAACTCTCCCCATGATCAAAGCCCAGCCCCTCGATTCCGCCAGTTTCGCCCCCTTCGGCACCGTCCTGCGCGCGCCTGATCCAGCCGGGCGCGATTATTTCGATGACGGGCTCGTCAATCTGCGGCCTGAGGCGCGGGCGAGCCTGAGCATTGCGCGGGTGGTGGAGCCGGTGGTGCTTCCCTTCGCGGTGAAGCTGATGGAGCGGCATGAGTTCTCGTCGCAGAGCTTCGTGCCGATGCAGGTCGCGCGCTGGCTCGTCGTGGTGGCGCCGCATGGCGAGGATGGCGGGCCGGATATCAAGCGGATGCAGGCTTTCATCGCCGGGCCGGAGGAGGGGATCGTCTTCGGCGCCGATATCTGGCACCACCCGCTGACCGTGCTCGACGGGCCGGGCAGCTTCGCCATCGGGATGTGGCTCGCCGATGACGGGCGCGACGAGGAGTTTCGCGACCTGGCCGAGGCGGTGACGGTCTCGGGCTGAGCGGGGCTCCGCGCGAACCTGCCGAGCCGGGCTGATCCGGCTCACGGAATCCCGGCCCGGCGCAGGCCTTCGAGGAAGGTTTCCATCTGCTCGTCGCGCTTGACGTAGAACAGACGCTCCTTCGCAAAGGCGCATGAGAAGCCGGGGCGCGCCTCGTGCAAAGCCGAGACCGCGAAGCGCAGATTCTCGCCGGCTCCGAGATGCCCGAGGGCCGAGACGAGGTTGGCCTTCGACCAGTAATGCGCATTGGGGAGATTCGCGGCGCGTTGCGCCCATTGCGCCGCTTCGTCGAACTGGCCGTCGAAGAGATGGGCGAGCGAACGATAGGACATGAAGGCCCAGCGAAACGGGTCATGCGGGGCGAGCGCGAGCGCCTTGTCGAACATGCGCAGGGAGGCGTCGATCTCGCCTTCGTAAGCGAGCGAATCGCCGAGCCCGCAATAGGACAGCGCGTGGCAGGGATTGAGCGAGACGGCGGTTTCGAGCGCGTCTATGGCGAGCGCGTATTCACAGCGGGCGAGGCGCACGCGTCCGAGGGCGAAATAGGCGTTCGCATCGAGATCGTCACGCGCCACGGCTTCGCGGGCATGGGCCAGAGCCTCGTCGAGGCGCGCCCGGTCGACGGGGCCCTCGAAATAGACCGCTTCCAGAATGATCGCATAAGCGAGCCGGGCATAGGGCTCGGCGTATTCGGGATCGAGGCGGATGGCCTGACGCATCAGCTCCCTGCAACGGCGGTTGCTCTCCGGGGTGAAGCGATAGAATTCGCTCGTACCGAGCTGGTAGATCTCCCAGCTGCCGAGATTCCGGCGCGGCAACCGGGCGGCCCGCTTCTGCTCCCTGATCCCCAGCTCCGTCGCGATCCGTGCGGCGACGAGGGCGGAGATCTCCTCTTGGAGATCGAAGATGTCGCCCATGGGACGATCGAAACTCTCCGACCACAGACAGCGCATGGTCTGCGCATCCGTCGCCTGCATGGTCACGCGGACGCGCCCGCCGGCCCGGCGCAGGCTTCCCGTCACGAGATAGCGGGCATCGAGCGCCCGCGCGATATCGGCGATGTCGTCTTGCTCCCGGCTGACGGCGAAGACCGGCGCGCGGCTCACGACACGCAGCCAGCGCGTGCGCGAGAGCGCGCTGATCAGATCCTCCGTCAGCCCCTGCGCGATGACGCTGCCGCGCCCGTCCTCGTCGAGATTGCTCAGGGGCAACACGGCGAGGGTGGGCCGCCTGGGGCGCGCGGGCTGCGCATCCGGCGGTAGCGCATCCTCCGGGGGTGGAGCCGTCGCCTGCGCGGGTGCTTGCTCAGGCAGGCTACCCGCATGACCGGCGCGCGCGATACGCAGCCGGAAGCCCCGGCCATGAATGGTGCTGATCAGATGCTGGCTCAGCCCGTCATCGCCGAGCACGCGCCGCGCAGCCTTGATCTGGCTGCTGAGCGCGGCATCGGAGACGATGCGATCATGCCAGATCGTCGCGAAGATCTCGTCGCGGGTCACGGTCCGCCCGGCATTGCGGGCCAGCAGGGCGATCAGGTCGAAGGTGCGCGGCTCGATCGGGACCGGAACGCCGTCGCGGCGGAGCTCGAAAGCGCGCAGATCGAGCTCGAACCCGGCGAACCGGATCACGGACGCATCGGAAATGTCCTGCTCGCCATCCTGCATGAGCGCCCCACTGTGATGCGTAGCGCACGGCTCAGGCCGCTGCCCGGCATAGCCGGACACAAGTCAGGGTAACCGATTTTCCCGCATCACGCGAATGCTCCCGCCCGCGGCACTCTCAGATGGCGGGATTGCGGGCGGTGATCACCCATGAGGAACTGTCCATGACGATACCGTCCTCGGCGCGCGTCTGTTGCCGGATCGCCGCCGCCAGAGCGGTCTCGATCTCCTCGCGTTTCTGCTCGGCGGTCGCGCCGGCCTCGCGGAAAACCTCTCCGGCGGGTCCGATGGCGAGCTGAAATTCGATCGCATCCTGGACGTTCTGGCCGACCAGGACCGGCGCATCGACACGTTCGAAACGGATATCCTCGTAACCGGCGATCTCCATCATCTTGCGCACGGTTTCCTCGTCCGCCATCGAGAACGGGCCCGGCCCGCAGGTCCTTGCGCCGTCGCCGGGTGCAGGCAGGTAGTTCAATACGACGCCCTTGGCCATCGAGAGCCAGGGGTTGTCGTCCGGGTGGCGCCAGACGATATGCGTCATGCGTCCGCCCGGCCTGAGCGCCTTGCGCATGTTGCGCATCCCGGCAACGGGATTGGCGAAGAACATCGTGCCGAACCGGGCGAAAACGAAGTCGAACGCGCCTTCGGGCAACGCGACTTCCGCATCGCCGCGCATGAATTTCACATTGCCGAGCCCGGTCTGGGCCAGATCCGCCTCGGCGGCGGCGAGAAACGCGTCGCAGCAATCGATGCCGACCACCTCACCGTCGGGGCCGACCATCTGCGCGAGCTTCATCGCGGTATCGCCGAAGCCGCAGCCGACATCGAGAACCCGATCACCCTCGCGAACGGGCAGGCGCGGGAACACCGCCTCGCTGTGGCGTGTGAGGCCGTCGACCAGAATATGCCGGAAGCGGATGAATTTTGGCGCAAGCACCTCGTTCCAGAATTGGACGAACTCCGTATCCCCGGGCTCGACCGGATTGCTCGCCAGATTGTTCCGAGCAGCCATGATCTGCTCCTTTTCTCGCTCTGATGCATCGAAGCGGGAAGGATAGATCGTCGGCTGATCCGGGGCTTGCGGGAGATCAGGAGAAAATCTGAGGGTTTCCTGAAGAAACGACGCCTCGGCAAGCGGCTGACCTCCGGCCGAATCCCGAAATTCGACAGGCTTTCTTCAAGCGCGTTTCTCGCGGATCGCGTTGACTTGCAAAATACGCGAACGAGGGAGGGCGCGTGGCTGCAGCCAGGACGATCTCATCGGAGGGAGGACATCATGCACTACACTGCTACGAAAATCATGGCCGCCGGCGCATTGGCCACCGCGATGCTTACCGCCCCGCCGGCCATAGCCACCGACGGCGCAGACGCGGGAATGTTCATCGTGCGCCAGCTCGACCAGCCGCCGCAGGAAGCCTCTGCGCTTGTCCGCTCCTACACGGAGATGAACGATGACTGGCTGTTTCTGGCCGAGTTCGGCCTCGCCGGCGGGCGGGTTACGGCATTGAAGATCTGCTACCCCGAGATCGGGCCGGATATCGTCGAGGCGGGGCTGCACACGATGGCGATGATGCCCTGCGGGCATTTTGCGTTCTATGAGGAGGACGGACAATCGATGATGTCGATGCTCGACTTGTCCTTCATGACGACCCTCGATCCGCATCCCGCCCTCGAAGCCGCGCGCGCCACGGCGTCCCCGGTCTTCGCCGCGATGCTCGCCGACGTACTCGGCGTCGATATCGGCTCGTGAGGCCGGGCGGGAGTGCGACTTTCGGCGCGTGCGCGCGATTTGTGCAGTGCAGCACGAGACAATGCGCGAGCTTTGCTTTATAATTGTCTACAATGTTGAGCGCACTCGTTCATTCCCGCGCCGGGCCAGAAGCGCTGGCGGCGACACTCTCGGCCCTCGTCACGGGGGTCGCGGAGGGCGTTGTGGCCGATGCGGTCGTCATCGTCGAGCAGGAAAGCGCGGCGATCGATCTGATCATCGAGGCGACCGGCGCGAGCCGGGTCTTGGTGGGGCCGGGCGACGATCCATGGGCTGCGGGCGCCGCTTTGGCGCGTCGGGACTGGTTCATGTGCCTCGAAGCCGGGGATATCCCGCTCGAGGGCTGGATCGGCGCTGTCGACCGCTTCGCCTTCATCGCCGAGCGCGAGGGCTACCCGATCGGGCGGCTCGCGCGTCGCGCGCCGGATTGGCGCAGCTGGCTGCGCGAGCGCGTGGGCCGGTTATCGCGGGAGATCCGCGCCGGCGACATCGTGCACCGCTCCAGGCTCGATCGTGCGACGGCGCGCCGCCCGCGCATCGCCGGTATCGAGGCGCAGATCCTGCGCCAGCCCCATCCCGGGCGCGATCTCGCCGCAGCCGAGTGAGGGCGCGTCAGGCGCCGCGCAATTTGCCGCGTTTGAGATGCTCGTCGAGCCGGGGCATGATCTCGACGAAATTGCACGGGCGATGGCGGTAGTCGAATTGCGCGCGCAAGATCCCGTCCCAGGCATCCTTGCAGGCGCCGGGAGAGCCGGGCAGCACGAAGACGAAGGTCGCGTTCGCGACGCCGGCGGTCGCGCGTGATTGCAGGGTCGAGGTGCCGATCTTGTCGTAGCTGATGCGGTGGAAGACGGCGGAAAACCCCTCCATCCGCTTCTCGAAAAGCGGTTCGATCGCCTCCGGCGTGACGTCGCGCCCGGTAAAACCGGTGCCGCCGGTGGTGATGACCGCGTCGATGGCGGGATCGGCGATCCAGGCGGAAACCTGCTTGCGGATGGCCTCGACCTCGTCGCGCACGATGGCGCGCCCGGCGAGCCTGTGGCCCGCTTCCTCGATGCGGGCGGCGAGCGTATCGCCCGAGCGATCCTGCGCGAGATCACGCGTATCCGACACGGTCAGGACCGCGATCGCGACGGGAACGAAGGGCAGGGACTCGTCGATCTTCATGCTCAACCCGTTGCTGCGTCTTGCTTCCATTGATTGCGAAAGCAACGTTTAAGCAGAATGTAAACTTTCCGCGCGAAGATTCCAGCATCGATCGCATCCTTTCGGCGATGCGGCAAACGGAATATACAATGGAGCATATCGCGCAGCAGGACGAAACAATCGAAAGCCGGCTCGAACTGCTCGTCAGGCAGGGCGGCGGCTATGATCGTGCGTTCGACCTGCTGGTGGATGTGCTGATCGAGCGCGGTCCGCAGCTCTCCGATCCGCGCCGCGATGATTGCATGGACATGATCATCAATGTCGCGCAGTTCTGCAGCGCCCGCATCATCGGCGAGGCGACGCGGCGGATGGCGTCGCACGAGCATGCGCCGCGTACGCTGATCCTGGCGCTGGCCCAGCTCGCCATCGCCCGCGAGGCGCGCGAATCGGGCGATAACGAAATCCCCCCGAGCGCACCGCAGCCCGAGGATGCGCTCACCCGGCTGATCGCGGATGCGCCGGCGGAGGAATTGCGTGATCTTGCCCGTCGCGAGGATCTGCATGCGGGCGCCTGCGCGAAGCTTCTGGAGCGCGGCGACCAGGAGGCCATCGCGGCTTGCGCGCGGAACCGCAAGGCCCGGTTCGATCGCTCGGGCTTCGCCGAGGTCGCAGCGATGGCTGCGGAGGATGACGGCATCCGCGCGGCCCTGTGTCACCGCTGGGATATTCCCGAGGACGACATCGCGCGCTTCTGGGGTTCTTGTGTCGATCAGGACAAGGCGCGCCTGCTCGTCTCCGGCTTCAGCGCCGACGAGGACCCACAGCTCGGCGAGCCGCCTCCTGTGGGGATGACGGTAGAGGAAGAGGCGGCCCTCGAAACCGAGCGCCAGCTCGCCGAACTCATTCTGGAGCACACTCGCCCGAGTTCACTGCCGCGCGCTGCGCGCAAGCTCGCCGATGCGGCGGGGATCGATGACGGGCTCGCCTTCGATCTCATCTGCGGCTCATATGAGCGGGGGGTGGTGTTGCTGGCGCGCGCGGCGGGAATGGACGAATGGGCCTTCCTGAAACTCGTCTGCTCGCGCCTCAAGCAGATCGCCTCGACCACGACACCGCATCGCGCCCTGCGCAATTTCCGCGACTGCTCACGGGAGGAGGCGCGCCGGATCCTCGCGAGCATCACCGACGTCAAATCCCTGATCGCACAGGAAAAAGCCGCAGCGAAAGCGGCGGCGCGGGCGCAGGCGAAAGCAGCGCGCATCCGCAGCCTCCAGGGGCTGGAGCCGCTCGGGGAAGAGGCCGGGCAGGCCGGTGGTCCGGTGAGCGTGCCTCAGCAGGTCGCGGCGCCCGCCTGAACGCCCGGGCCGTCTCCACCGATGAACGTCGCGGAAATCCAGTAATCGGGATGGCGCGCGCGCAGCACCGCAGCAGCGTCGTCGCGGGCGGCGACGTCGGCGAACAGGGCGAATACCGTCGCACCCGAGCCGGACATCCGCGCGACCAGGCAACCGGGGCGGGCCGAGAGCGTTTCGCGCAAGGCGCCGATGGCCGGGGCGATCGCCTCGGCGGGGCCGGCGAGATCGTTGCGCCCGGCGGCGAGCCGTTCGATCCATCCGGCGTGATCATCCGGCGCGGGCCATTCTCCGGGAGCAGAAGGCAGCGCGTCATCATCGTCGCCCGCCGGCGTGAATCGTTGCCCCGGGTCGAGCGCGAGGCCGCGAAAAACCGCCGGTGTCGGTATGGCGATCCCGGGATTGACGAGCAGGGCCGGGAAAGCGGGCAGGGCGAGCGGCGGGCCGAGTTCGGTGCCGGTGCCCCTCATCACGCGGCTGCGCCCGGCGATACAGACGGGAACATCCGCGCCGATTTCGCCCGCGGCCTGCAACAGGGCGGGATGCGTATGTGCGATACGGGCATGATCGGCGAGAAGGCGCAACGCCGCCGCAGCATCGGCGGAGCCGCCGCCGATTCCGGATGCGATCGGGAGATGCTTGTCGAGGGTGAAGCCGCCTTTCGGGATATCGGGCAGATAGCGCGACAGAACGGCATGGGCGCGGATCACGAGATTGTCCGAACCCTCGTCTGCTCGGCCTTGTGCGAGTGCGGAAGCCATCGGGCCGCTCAGCCGCAAGGGCGGCGTCGCGTCGGGGTCGAAGGTGAGGTGATCGCCCGTCGCGGCGAAGCTCACGAGACTTTCGAGATCATGATAGCCGTCGGAGCGGCGCCCGCGCACATGCAGGATCAGATTGATCTTCGCGGGGGCGAAACCGCTCGCCCGCGCGCCGCACCGCAACCCGGCTTCAGCCACCCTCGCGCGCCTCGCCCGTGACCTCCCCGGCCTCGCTCTTGCGCGAATAGGCTTCGGCTTCTTCGAGCCCCATTTCGAGCTTGCGCTCGATCATTTCGCGGTCATCGTCTTCCGGGTCGTTGGCCAGTGCGCGCTCCCACTGGAAGCGGGCTTCGAGCTTGCGGCCCACGCGCCAGTAGACGTCACCGAGATGGTCGTTGACCACGGGGTCGTTGGGCAGGTGCTCGATCGCGCGCTCCAGTTCGCGCACGGCGTCTTCGTAGCGACCGAGCCGGTAATAGGCCCAGCCCAGACTGTCGATGATGTGCCCGTCATTGGGAGCGAGTTCTATGGCGCGCTGGATCTTCGCGTAGCCCTCATCGAGCCGGATTTCCATATCGACCCAGGAATAGCCGATATAGTTGAGGATCTGCGCTTCACCGAGCGGCGAGGTCTCGGGCACGAGCTCCAGCGCCTTCTTCAGATCGGCCTCCGCACGTTCCCACTCCCCCGAGCGCTCCAGCGAGGCGCCGCGGAAGAAGAACAGCGTCCAGTCGCCGGAATCGGGGGTCTCGATCAGATCAATGGCGCGGGTATAGGTCTCGGCGGCATCGGTGAAATTCCGGCGCATGCGCTGGATGTTGGCGAGGGCGACGATTGCGTCGCGGTTCTGGTCGTCGCGGGCGATGATCGCTTCGAGATGCGCGACGGCGTCCTCCTTGCGGTCGAGCCGTTCGAGCAGCATGCCGATATCGACCTGCGCGCCCGTATGCAGCGGTGAGCTCGCTGGAATCGCGTTGAAGGTCTCGATCGCCGCCGCATATTGCTCGCGCGCTTCGAGCAGCTCGGCGAGGGTCGCGAGCGCCATATCGTGCGCCGGTGCGAGGTGGAGGGCGAGACGCAGGTAGATCAGCGCGACGAGATCGTCACCATCACCGATGCCGACCGAGCCGAGACCGTAGAGCACTTCGGAAGCGCCTTCGTTGACGCTCGACACGGCGCGCGGGAGGTTTTCGCCGGCAAGCAGGGCATCGCGGTTGGCGCGTGCGACCGGATGGCGGGGGAAGGTTTCGAGAAAACGCTCATAGGCTGCGATCGCTTCGTCCTCGCGTCCGTCGCGGGCCGCAAAGCGCGCATAGGAATCGACGATGCTCAATGCACGCGGTTGCGCCTCGATCGCCGCGGCGAAACGCTCGCGGGCGGTCTCGGTCTCGCCCAGAAGGCTCGCGATCAGGGCGCCGTGATAGAGGCGGAAGATCTCGTAGCTACCCTCACCCTGCAGCCGGTCGATGGTGAGGAGGGCGTCTTCCTCGAGGCCGCTGCCCGCATAGGCCCAGCCCTGGAGCAGCGTCGCGGTCAGATCAGCCGCGCTGCCGCGCCCGCCCCGATCCAGGCGCGAGCGCGCGGCGGCGTGGCGATCCTCGCGAATATCGCCGACGGCACGGGCGAGCTGGGCCAGGCTGTTGCCCGGATCGATCTCGAGAATGCGGTCGGCGGCGCGCAGGGCATAGGTCATGTCGCCGTCTGCCAGGAAAGCGACGAAGGCGTTCTCCAACAGGGCGGGATCGTCGGATACCGTGTCGAACAGGCGGCGGTAGAACGTGGCCGAAGCCGACGTGTCACCGGAGAACCCCGCGACATGCGCCGCGAGGAAATTGCCCGACACGCTGCGCGCCGGGGAGGGGATCTCGCGAAGATCTTCGAGGCGGGGGCCTTCCTGCGCGAGACCCGTATTGGTGCCGGGGGCGAAGGCGATCGCAAGGGCGAGCGCGAGTGCCGTCGTCGCGCGAATCACGGCGCGTCGGAACGGAACGGTCGTATCGTACGGGCAGCGGGCGAACACGGGGGCGAAAACTCCTGGGTTCCGGCATAGCCGGCGCGGGTGAACCGGTCTCGATCACCGACCCGCCGCGCGCGACGGGCCCGATACGCTCTGACCGCAATCCGTGGCGACAGCATGGCCCCATCGCCCCGCCGCTTCAAGGTGTAAGGTTGCCACGCCCGGACAATCCGGGCGAAAGCCGCCTCACATGTTGGGGTAGACAGGCCCACCGCCACCTTCCGGCGTGACCCAGTTGATGTTCTGGGCGGGATCCTTGATGTCGCAGGTCTTGCAGTGGACGCAGTTCTGCGCGTTGATCACGAAGCGCGGATTGGTCTTCTTCGCCTCGTCCTCATAGACCACCTCGTAGACCCCTGCCGGACAATAGAGCCGCGCCGGCTCGCCGTATTTCGGCAAGTTCTGCGCGATCGGGATGCTCGGATCCTTCAGGGTGAGGTGGCAGGGCTGCTCTTCCTCGTGATTCGTATTGGAGAGGAAGACCGAGGAGAGCTTGTCGAAAGTCAGCACGCCGTCGGGCTTTGGGTAGCTCAGCGGCTTGACCTGATCGATCGGCTTGAGCGTGGCGTGGTCGGGCTTGCCGTGGGCCAACGTGCCGAAGGGCGAGCCCTTGAAGATCTGGTTCATCCACATGTCGAGGCCACCGAGGCCGATACCGATGAGCGTGCCGAACTTCGACCAGAGCGGCTTGACGTTGCGCACAGGCTTCAGATCGTCGCCGACGGCGGAGCTGCGCCATGCCTCGTCGTAGCTCGCGATCTCGTCATTGGCGCGTCCCTCGCGCAGGGCGGCGACGAGATGCTCGGCGCAGAGCATGCCCGAATGGATGGCGTTGTGGCTGCCCTTGATGCGCGGCACGTTGACGAAGCCGGCCGCGTCGCCGACGAGGCAGCCGCCGGGGAAGGCGAGCTTCGGCACCGATTGCCAGCCCCCCTCGACGATGGCGCGCGCGCCGTAGCCGATTCGCTTGCCGCCCTCGAAGGTCGGCGCGATCATCGGATGCGTCTTGAAGCGTTGCATCTCGTCGAAGGGCGAGAGCGTGGGATTTTCGTAATTCAGATGGATCACGAAGCCGACGGAGACGAGATTCTCGCCGTAATGATACAGCCACGAGCCGCCGCCGGTGCTGTTGTCGAGCGGCCAGCCGAAGGAATGCTGCACGAGGCCGGGGCGGTGCTGCTCGGGCGAGACCTCCCAGACCTCCTTGATGCCGATCCCGTATTTCTGCGGTTCACGCCCGGCATCGAGATCGAATTTGCGGATCAGCTGCTTGGTGAGATGGCCGCGCGCACCTTCCGCGAAGAGCGTGTATTTGCCGCGCAGCTCCATGCCGCGGGTGAAGTTCGGCCCGGGCTTGCCTTCGCGATCGACGCCCATGTCACCGGTAGCGATGCCCAGAACGCGGCCATCGGCGTCATGAAGAACTTCCGCCGCCGCGAAACCGGGATAGATCTCGACGCCCAGCGCCTCGGCCTGCGGGGCGAGCCAGCGGGCGACCTCACCGAGCGAGCCGATGAAATTGCCGTGATTGTTCATCAGCTTGGGCATGGCGAAATTGGGCAGGCGGATACCGCCCGCCGGGCCGAGATAGAGGAACTGGTCGTCGGTGACCTGCGTCTCGAGCGGGCGCTCGGGATCCTCGCGCCATTGCGGCAGCAGCGCGTCGAGGCCGCTGGGATCGATCACGGCGCCGGAGAGGATATGCGCGCCGATATCGGCACCTTTCTCCACCACGACGACCGAGTAATCCTCACCGGCCTCGGCCGCGATCTGCTTGATGCGGATGGCGGCTGCGAGCCCGGCGGGTCCTGCGCCCACGATCACGACGTCGAAATCCATCGCTTCGCGTTCGGGCAGCTCGGCCCCGTTCTGCGTGCTCATGCGTATCACTCCTTAGAACGCTCGTTCTCGTTTGCTCTCGACCTCGAAACCCAACGGATCGGCCAAAGGCCCGTTCCGCCGGGGGATCGGTATCCGGGATGCGACCTCATTCCGGGGAATGCGTCAGACCATAATGTTTCCAGATAAACCGTCCAGCCGCGTCTGTCGAACGGGCAATGGCGCGCGGGGCCATTGCGATGGGCCTCATCTGCACACTGAAGCGACACGAAACGGCGCATGGAATGTCCGGTGACGGCGGCGCGTATAGGCAGGCTGCGGTGGGACTATGGTTTGTTGGTTGCATAACTTAGCGGTACGCTTTATCAGAAGTAGAGGCGGGTGCCGGCCCCGATCAGCCGTTCGGGCATATCGTATTTCGGCATGTACTTCGTCGGAATGCTCGTCGTCGGTATGGGCAGGAGTTCGATTTGTCGGAATACTTCGATTGCGAAAACCGGATATTGTCGTTGTTGCGCCCCGATGCGCAGGAATTCCTCAAGGCGCGGTCCCTGACGCGGGAGATGTATCCCGGAGAGGTGATCTTCGAGCCGCAGGATGCGCTCACCCACGCGGTTTTCCCCCATTGCGGCCAGATCTCGCTGATCGCGGTTCGTGATGACGGGCGCGTCGCGGAACAGATGGCGCTCGGCCCCGAGGGAATGCTCGGGCTTTCCATGATACTCGGCGGCGGCACGATGCTCAGCCGCTCCGTCATCCGTATCCCCGGAAACGCGACCTGGGTTCCCGTACAGGTGATGAAGGAGGCGCTGGACCGCTTTCCCTGCCTTTATTCGGCGATGGTGCTCTATGGGCGGTCGCTGATCGCGCAGTTGATGGAGAGCGTGGCCTGCAATTCTCTGGGGCATGCTCCGGAGCGCGTGGCGCGTCGGCTCCTCCATGCCCATGATTCCGTCCATGGCGACACGATCCAGATCACCCAGGAGAGCCTCGCCGAGGCGCTCGGGCTGCGCCGCGCGACGGTGAACGGCGTCTGTACGGATCTCTCCCGAGAGGGCATCATCACCTATGCGCGCGGCAAGGTGACCGTGAACGATCGCGCGGGACTGGAGGCGCGGGCTTCGGCGGCCTATGCGGGCATCGTATCCGCCTATGCGTGGCAATCCCGCGAGGTCTTCGATCAGTTTTTCGCCCTGTCGAACAAGAGTTTCACATAGTAGAACCGCCACGGTTCACGAAAGCCTGCGCGGGCTGTCCGGGCCAAGTCGCTGGAACGGTTCAGCATTTACGTCAAGCCAGAGTATTCGATCGGGCCTCGTGCGGCACGGCACTGCGATCTGCCTCCTTTTCGTACGTGCGGACATATTTTCTCCATGATACCGTAGCGTCAGCGCCGTGAATATTGCGGCGCAAAAATGATTTGCTGCACCGTAGCAAGTAAATGGGGAGGTATGTTAATGGTCCGCAAGAGTGTCCTTGGAGGGGCCGTCGTCGGCGCCCTGATGCTGTCGCCCGGCTCCGTCTTCGCGCAGGAGACGTTCAACCTGACTTTCCAGTCGGCCTATCCGGCCGGTGATCCGCAATTCCTGCATTTTCAGGAATGGGCGGAGGATATCGCGCGCTATTCGGGCGGGCGACTGAATATCGAAACGCTGCCCGCCGGCGCCATCGTGCCGGCCTTCGAGGTGCTCGACGCGACTCATGACGAGGTGATCGACGGCGCCCATGCCTGGTCCGGGTTCTGGGTCGGCAAGGATCGCGCCGCCGTGATGGTCTCCTCCGGTCCGGCAGGGCCGTTCGGGATGGACTGGTCCGACATGTGGGGCTGGTATTATCAGGGCGGTGGCCTCGACGAGGTGAACTGGTTCTTCCAGGAGCATCTCGACCTCGACGTGCTCTGGCGCCCGCTGCTCTCCTCCGGCGCGCAGCCGCTCGGCTGGTTCAACCGGGAAATCGAATCGGTCGAGGACATGCAGGGCCTGCGCCTGCGCATTCCGGGGATTCCCGGGGAGATGTACGAGGGGATGGGCGTCGCGGTGATCACGCTGCCCGGCGGCGAAATCGTGCCGGCCGGCGAGCGCGGGGTCATCGATGCCGCAGAGTTCGTCGGTCCCTGGATCGATTTCGCGCTCGGCTTCCAGGATATCTGGCAGATCTACTACGCGCCCGCCTACCACGAGGTCGTGACGGTGGGTGAGGTGTTGATCAACAAGAACACCTTCGAGAGCCTGCCGGAAGACCTGCAGCATATCTATGAACTCGTCACCGAGGTCTCGATGCTGCGCTGGGAGCAGAAGCAGCAGCGGCAGGACAAGCTCCACATGGACAAGATGGCCGAGGCCGGGGTCGAGTTCCGCCGCACGCCCGATGACGTGCTGGAGCAGAGTCTGGACGTCTGGCACCGGATCCTCGAAGAGGATTACACCACGAACCCCGCCTTCAAGCGGCTGGTCGATTCCCAGCTGGAATGGGCTTCACAGGTGGTGCCGGCGAAGCGCATCCTGGAGCCGGACTTCCACGCGCTGGCGGATATCTACTGGGGGCCGGACGGTTTCATCGCGCAGGCCGAGTTCCTCGACTTCGAATGGAGCGTGCCGGACTACTACGCGACCTTTGCCGATTGAGGTCGCATATCACACATGACGCAGAGTAAGTCTGCGGCGTCAGCGTATCCGGGCGGGGATCCATAAGCCGATCCCCGCCCGGTTTTCGTGTGCGCTTGCCTGTGCGCGCTTACTTGCGCTGCGGCGTGATGATTTCGTGAGGGCCGACGATCTGGTCCGTGCCGATCTCCTCGGCGCCCTTCTCACGCAGAACAGTCTGCGACGCTTCCGCGGGATTACGATTGAACCGCACGCCCGCGCGCCGGCGCATATCCGCGAAAGCCGGTGATTGCAGATACGGCGCGATGTACCAGGCGATCGGGATCGCGAGGATGAACGTTGCTGCCGTGGCAATCGGAATCAGCGTCGTCGCATGGGCCGTCAGGGCCGGGATCGTCAGGATCGGCACCAGCTTGAGGCCGAACAGAACCGCGTTGACCGGAAGATAGACCAGCGCGGCCACGATGAGGCGCTTGCGCATGACGTCTCTCCTTTCTTCCTTGGGGCAACGCGCTCGGCCACGCATGGTTTCCGTCTCGCGGGCGGCTTGCGCAGGCGTGGGGCTCGCGAAGCGGCGAAAACCCCGGTCGCCGCGCGGCGGATCCGACAAAAATGCGGCCTATGTGCGATTGTCGCGGACTTGTGTCATTCTGGGGCAATAATGGTTTGTGCTGGTACAATTGGCGCTGCTCGAGGGCGCGAATGCGGTAGGCGTCATTCCTGGTGCGCTGAAATGGGACAGTGATGGCGATATCAATACATTGAAAAGCTGTGATCAACTTTGGGAGATCGAGGATTTATTTTGTGTGTTTCAAATTTTAACGATCGTCGAAACAAGCATTTGACGGATTATTCCTACGCTTGCCGCAACGTTATGGAGGCGCCGAAATGAAACGCTTCTTGTCTGACACGCGCGGCAACGTAGCCATGATCTTCGGGCTGACGCTCGTCCCGATCATGGGATTTGCGGGCGCAGCGCTCGATTACAGCCGGGCCACGGCGGTTCGCGAGGAATTGCGGTTGTTTGCCGACCAGACCGCGATCACCGTCGCGCGGGCCGGCAATCCGGGTTCGCACACCGTCATTCTCGCGACGGCGGAGCAGGATCTGCGGGACAAGCTGAGCGACAATCTCGTGGATGTGCGCATGGAGGGCTCCTGGCTCGACGGCGCGCATTATCAGGTCACGATCGCCGCGGATTTGCGCTCGTCGCTGCTCGCAGGGATGCCCGGCATGCCGCGCTTCATTACGGCGGATGTGATCACCGTCGTCCACCGCATCCCGCCGACCTATCGCGTGCTGCCGCCCGACATGTCGATGCTCGATCCGGAAGCGGGCGATTACAACCGCATCTACATGTATTGCTACGATCCGATCAAGGCGGCGGAGCCGAATGCTGATCCGGACGAGTTCCGCACACAGTTTACGGCCATCGCCGACAATTCCTCGACGACGGTCTACGATGCGGATCTGCCGGAATGCGGTGCGGGTGAGCACGTTTCCTACAAGCTACGCAACGTCCGTGGCGCGCGCACCAGCCCGAATGCGTGGGACGATCCGTCGCGCGAAGTCTATTTCTACTATACCGACTCGGTGCTCAACCCGAATACGCGTGTTCTGGAACATGATATCCAGGGCTATCGCGTCCGCCACGGGCACACCTTCGACAAAATCGACATGGAGGGCGTCGGGCTGATCGAGACGGTGCATTGCCGCACGATGGACGAGTGCAAGGTCGAGACGCAGGGCGGCGTCATCCCCTTCCCGCATAGCCACCGTACGCCGGAGCAGGCGACGGCTGCCTGTGAGGAAGGGCAGTATATGTATTTCGGCTGGGAAGACCGACCCGTGTATCCGCCCGGCCATCCCCGCCACGGACAGTGGACCGATGCGGATTTCGACGATATTCGCCTGATCGTCTCCTGCCCCGAAATCCTCCAGACAGATCGTACGGTGCGCCTTGTGCGATAACCTCATGCCGTGACAAGCAGCATCTGGCCCCTACGATCCCGACGCCCGGATCCCGCCCCGATCCGGGCGTCGTCGCATCCGTCTGCCGCCCGCGCGCGTAAGCTGATACGGTCGAACGGACGGGAATGATCGGGGCTCGAGGATGGATCAGGCGGTATTGGTGACGGGTGCGGCGAAGCGCATCGGGCGGGCGATCGCGCTCGCGCTCGCGGGGGAGGGCTACGCGGTCGCGGTGCATTACGGGCGCTCGGGCGCCGAGGCCGATGCGCTCGTCGGGGAGATCATCGCCATGGGCGGGCGCGCCTGCGCGGTGCAGGGCGATCTCGCGGATGCGCAGGATGTGGCGCGGCTGGTGCCGGAGGCGGCGTCGGGGCTGGGGCGGGCGCTCACGATGCTGGTCAACAACGCATCCGAATTCGAGCCGGATGATCTGACCGATCTCGATCCCGAACAATGGGAGCGGCATTTCGCCATTAACCTGCGCGCGCCATCCTTCCTCGTGCGCGATTTCGCGCGGCAATGTCCGGAGGGCGCGGACGGGCTCGTGGTCAACCTGCTCGACCAGCGGGTGTGGAAGCCGACGCCGCATTTCTTCTCCTACCAGCTCACCAAATCCGCCCTGTGGACGGCGACGCAGACCATGGCGCAGGCGCTCGCGCCGCGCGGCATCCGCGTCAACGGGATCGGGCCGGGGCCGACGGTTTCGAATACGCGCCAGGGCGATGAGGATTTCCGCAAGCAGGTGGAGGCGACGCCGCTCAAGCGGGGTTCGACGCCGGAGGAGATCGCGAAGGCCGTGCTCTTCCTCGCCGCGACGCCGTCGATCACCGGTCAGATGCTCGCCCTCGATGGCGGCCAGCATCTGGCCTGGGAGACGCCGGATGTGGTGGGGATCAAGGAATGATGCGCTAGCCGGGCAGGGCGATCGCCGAGATCAGGCGGCCGTGGTTTGGCTCCGGGCGGTGTGTGTGGCGGCGGTAGGAGTGGAAGTGTTCGGGGTCCGCATAGGTGCAGCGGGCGAGATCCTCGAAGGCGCCGATGCCGGCGGATTCGAGCCGGGCGCCGATGAATCCGGGCAGATCGAATTGCGCGCGGCCTGCAGCATTGGGCGTGAAGAAGCGCTGATGGCCGGGATCGGCTTCGCGGAAGGCTGCGACGAGTTCGGGGCCGACTTCGTAATTCGCCGCGCTGATGGTGGGGCCGAGTGCCGCGACGATATCGCCGCGTCGTGCCCCGAGCGCCTCCATCGAGGCGATCGTCGCCTCCAGCACCCCCGCCAGCGCCCCGCGCCAGCCCGCATGCGCCGCGCCGATCACGCCCGCGCGGGTGTCATAGAAGAGCACCGGCCCGCAATCGGCTGTGGCGATGGCGAGCGCCACCCCCGACCGCCGCGTAACCAGCGCATCCCCGCACGGCCGCGCCTCATCCGGCCAGGGCGCCTCGACGGTGACGACTTCGGGCGAATGCACCTGCTTCAGCCCGACGAACCCCTCAACTGACACCCCCAACTCCCGCGCCAAAACCCCCCGATCCTCGACAGGCGCCACCCGCGTGAAGAACGCGTGAGCAAGATCATCATGCCGAGAAAGCGCAGAAGCCTGAAGCCGCATGGGAGGGGTATCCGTGTGATGGGGCGCTCAGGGGGTGATAGGGGATTTTGGGGGATGGGGGAAGGGTGCACCCCACAATCCCCCATCCCCAAAAAATCCACTCCATTCACCGCTGCGTAAACCAAATCGTCGCTGCACTGCCGTAAAAACCCGCATCATCCCCCTTGCCAGCAACGCTTGCCCGGGTTATCTCCTGTCGGACTGTACCGTCCGGTCGGTAAAGTTCGTCGGCTATCCGACGCTCATCGCGTGCAGATCGCGAATCGACCGGGCGAATCACTTTCCCGGCGCGTCACACGCCGGGCGGGGCGTTAAGACCAAGGCGGGAATTCATGCAGCAAAGCGGCACAGCAAGGGACGGTATTCTCGATGCGGCGCAGCGCGTCGCGGCGCGGGACGGGGCGGGGCATGTCACGTTGGATGCGGTCGCGCGTGAGGCGGGGGTGAGCAAGGGCGGGGTGCTCTATCACTTTCCGGGCAAGGATGCGCTGATCGCCGGGATGCTGGAGCGGCTCGTCGGGGAGTTCTCCGCCGAGGTCGAGCGGCATCGCGCGGAATTCGCGGGCGGGCCGAACGCGCTCTTGCGCGCGATCATCACCGCCTGTTCGACCATGTGCGATGTCGATCGGCCCGTCGCCATGGCGATCCTCGCGGCAGGCGCGCAGAACCCGGAACTGCTCGCGCCGCTGCGCAACTGCATCGGTGACCATATGGAGCGGCTCACGACCGAATGCGCCGATCCGGACCACGCCTACCTGCTCTGCGCGGCGGCGGACGGGATGATGTTCCAGCACATTCTCGGCATCGCCCCCCATGATGAGACGACGAAACAGAGGCTCATCGCGCGGCTCGCCGCGATGGCCGATGCGATGCCGGCGGGGCCGGCGAGCGAGACGACTTCCGGGGAGGGCACTTCGTGATGAGACCTGATTTCCTCTACGGTAATTCCAGATCCGACGCGCGGCCTTCGGGGCGGCGCAGGACGGGGCTCGCGCTCGCCATCGCCCTCGTCGCGCTGGCCGGCCTCGGCCTCGCAGGCTGCCAGGAAGGTGCCGCGGTCGAGGAGAGCGAGCAGATCCGACCCGTGCGGCTGATCACGGCGGGGGAGACGGAAGCCCTGCGCGAACGCCGCTTCGTCGGCCGCGTCGATGCGGTCTCGACGGTCGATCTCTCCTTCCAGGTGGGCGGGCGCATCACCGAGATACCGGTGCGGCAGGGCACGCTGCTCGCCGAGGGCGACACCATCGCGACGCTCGAGACCGACGATTACGAACTCGCCCTGCGCGAGGCGCGGCTGCAATACGATCTCGCCGAGCGCGATCTCACCCGCAAACGCGAACTCGTCGCCCGCGAGGCGATCTCGACGGCGGCTTTCGAGCAATCCGAAATCGAATACGGCCTGCGCCGGGTGGCTCTCGACAATGCCGAGCGCAACCTCACCCACACCACCATCACCGCACCCTTCGACGCGCTGGTGACGCGCCGGCTCGCCGATCCGTTCGCGAACGTGCAGGCGGGGACGGCGATCGTGCGCGTGCAGGACGTGACGGAGCTGCGGGTGCATATCAACGTGCCGGAAAATCTGATCGGGCTCGTCTCGCACCCGGAGATGTTCCGCATCGAGGCGGTCTTTCCCGAGCGTCCCGATACGGCCTTGCCGCTGACCTATCGCGAGCACGCGACCGAGCCCGACGCCATCGCCCAGACCTACCAGGTGACGCTCGCGCTGGAAGAGCCCTTCGACGGCACGATCCTGCCGGGCAAGACCGTCTCCGTGCGCGTCAGCCTCGCGCAGGAGATGGTTCAGGCGGCGATGACGCTGCCCGTCTCCGCCGTGGACACGTCGCCGGAGGGGGATTTCCGGGTCTGGATCTATGATCCCGAAAGCCAGGCCGTCGCGGCGCGGCTGGTGGAACTCGGCGAAGTCGAATCCGACCGTATCACCCTGCGTGGCGGGATCGAGCCGGGCGAGCAGGTCGTCGCGGCGGGCGCGCATCTGATGCGCGAGGGGCTGCGCGTGCGCCCCTTCGAGAGCTTCTGAAGGCGGGATCATCATGGATATCGCGCGCGCGGCGATCGACAAGCCGGTCAATACCTGGATCATCGTCCTCGTCTGCCTGCTGGGCGGGATCTGGGGGCTCCTGACCGTGGGGCGGCTGGAAGACCCGTCCTTCACCATCAAGCAGGCGGTGGTGCTCACCGAATATCCCGGCGCCACGGCGGCGGAGGTCGAGGAGGAGGTCACCGAGCGGCTCGAATCCGCCATCCAGCAGATGCCGCAGCTCGAGCGCGTCACCTCGAAATCGATGCCCGGCATGTCGGAGATCGAGGTCGAGATCAAGATGACCTATGACGGCGCGGCGCTGCCGCAGGTCTGGGACGAATTGCGCCGCAAGGTCGGCGATGCCCAGCGCGGACTGCCGAGCGGGGCGGGGCCCTCCGTCGTGAACGACGATTTCGGAGACGTCTTTGGCATCTTCTACGCCGTCACCACACCGGGATTCTCGGAGCGCGAGAAGCGCGAGGTCGCGCGGTTCCTGCGCCGCGAATTGCTGACGGTGCGCGACGTCGCGAAGGTCTCCACCGACGGCGAGCGCGAGGAGGCGATCTATATCGAGGTCTCGAACGAGCGCCTCGCCACGCTCGGCCTCTCGGTCGACCAGATCCTGACCACGATCCAGACGGAGAACGCCGCCGAACCGGCAGGCGCCACGCGGGTGGGGGATTCGCGGTTGCGCGTCGCGGTGCGTCCGGGCTTCGATTCGGTGCGCGCCATCGAGAGCCTGCGCGTCGGGCGCCCCGGGACGACGGAGCAGCTCAGCCTCGTCGATATCGCCGAGATCACCCGCGAGCCGGTCGAGATGCCCGAGCATCTCGTGCGCTTCAACGGCAAACCGGCCTTCACGCTCGCGGTCTCGGGCGTCGCCGACAGCAACATCGTCGCGGTCGGCCAGGCGGTCGAGGCGCATCTGCGCGCGCTGGAGGACCGGCTGCCCGTCGGTGTCGAGGTGCATCCGATCTACGAGCAGCACCGGGTGGTGGACGAGGCGATCAACGATTTCATCGTCAATCTCGCCATGTCGGTCGCCATCGTGATCGCCGTGCTGATGCTGTTCATGGGCTGGCGCGTCGGCATGGTGGTGGGCGCGACGCTGCTTCTCACGGTGCTGGGGACGGTGTTCTTCATGCGCGTCTTCGGCATCGAGATGGAGCGGATTTCGCTCGGCGCGCTGATCATCGCCATGGGCATGCTGGTCGACAACGCCATCGTCGTGGCCGAGGGCATGCTCATCAACATGCAGCGCGGGCAGAATGCGCGCGAGGCGGCGCGGGAGGCGGCGCGGCGCACCCAGATCCCGCTGCTCGGCGCGACCGTGATCGGCATCATGGCGTTTTCCGGCATCGGCCTCTCGCCGGATGCGACGGGTGAGTTCCTCTTCTCGCTCTTTGCGGTGATCGGGATCTCGCTGCTTCTGAGCTGGGTGCTCGCCATCACGGTGACGCCGCTCTTCGGCTATTACCTGCTGAAGGTCGCGCCGGATGCGAGCGAGCGCGACCCCTATGCGGGGCTGATCTACCGGATCTATCGCGGCATCCTGCGCGGTGCCCTGCGCGTGCGCGGCCTGACGGTGATGGCGCTGGTGGTGCTGACGGGGATCTGCTTCTGGGCGTTCCAGTTCGTCGACCAGGCGTTCTTTCCCGAATCGAATACGCCGATCTTCTACGTCAACTACACCCTGCCGCAGGGCACCGATATCCGCGCCACCGCGCGCGACATCGACGAGATCGCCGAGCGGGTGATGGAGAAGGAGGGCGTCGTCTCGGTGGCGAGTTTCGTCGGGCGCGGTGCGGCGCGGTTCATGCTCACCTATGTGCCGGAGCAGCCCAATACGGCCTATGGCCAGCTGATCGTGCGGGTGAAGGATCGCGAAGTCATCGACCCGCTCGCGGCGCAGTTGCGCGCGGAGCTCGGCGTCGACTACCCGCATGCCGAAATCCGCACCGAACGTCTGTTCTTCGGGCCGGCGGACGGCGCGCGCATCGAGGCGCGGTTCTCGGGGCGGGATACGCGGGTCCTGCGGGCTCTGGGCGAGGAAGCCGCCGATCGCATGCGCGCCGATGGCGGGCTGATCGACATCCGCCACGACTGGCGTCAGCGCGAGATGGTGATCACCCCCGTCTTCAACGAAGAGCGCGCGCGCATCGCCGGATTGGGGCGTGCGGATCTCGCCCAGATGATGCAGTTCTCGACCTCCGGCCTGCGTGCGGGGACCTATCGCGAGGGCGAGGAGCTGATCCCCATCATCGCACGCCCGCCCGCCCGGGAACGCCTCGATCCGGGCCAGTTGCAGGACCGGCTGGTCGCGAGCCCCTCCGACGGCTCCTATGTGCCCGTCGCGCAGCTCGTCGACCGCTTCGAGATCGTGCCGGAGGAGACGCTCATCCGTCGGCGCGACCGGATGCGCACGCTCACGGTGCAGGCCGACCCCGTACCGGGCATGACGGCGGACGAGGCGCGCCGGCGCATCATCGACGCGATCGAGACGATCGAATTGCCGCCGGGCTATCGCATGGAATGGGGCGGGGAATACGAGGCTTCCGGCGAGGCGGAGGAGTCGCTCGGCCGGCAATTGCCGCTCGGTTTCCTCGTGATGCTGATCATCTCGATCCTGCTCTTCGGCAAGATCCGGCAGCCGCTGATCATCTGGCTGGTCGTGCCGATGTCGGTCTGCGGGGTGGTGCTCGGCTTGCTCGGATCGGGGCTCGCCTTCGGTTTCATGGCCTTGCTCGGCTTCTTGAGCCTGTCGGGCATGCTGATGAAGAACGCCATCGTGCTCGTCGACGAGATCGACGCGCAGATCGCCACCGGGCAGGAGCGGTTCTCGGCGCTGGTCGATGCCTCCGTCAGCCGTCTGCGCCCGGTGACGCTCGCTGCGGGAACCACGATTCTCGGTATGGCGCCGCTGCTTTGGGATGCCTTTTTCGCCAATATGGCGGTGACCATCATGGGCGGTCTCGCCTTTGCGAGCGTGCTCACGCTGGTCGCGGTTCCGGTGCTCTATGCACTTTTCTTCCGCATCCGGTATACCAGCGATGTGCCACGAGAACCCCAGTCGGATGACGTAGCGCTACCCATGCAAGCGTGAAAGGTGACCGCAGGTCAGATACTTCCCGCATTGCAACATAAGCGGGGCTGGCGGCGATCACCCGCCAATGCCCTGCGTTGCATGCATGGGTGAGCCGCGTGGCAGGCATAACAATATTATTGCTATATCTGCACATATATATGACAAATGCTCTCAACGACGTGCGTATTTACGTAATTCAATAACGCACGCATTGGAGTGTAGTCATGAGCCGTTTCGATTGGGACGATTTGCGTTTTTTCCTCGCGGTCGCACGGGTCGGTCGCCTGACCGTCGCCGCCCGGCG